>NZ_JAKEVD010000021.1 GCF_022398325.1 Shewanella sp. Isolate13 | reverse complement strand
ACTTATAACAAGTCACACAGGCGCCCCCACCTTCTTGATCGTCATACATTTCGTCCATGAAATCCCTATCAACGTCTATTGATATAACTTGCAGTGGATTAATCCGTTTTCGCTTTAAAAAGCGCGCACGCTTCTTTTCATGTTCTGATTTGATTCTTGCGACTCGGTCAGGGTCTTCCAAGCTAGATAGAGGCGTATCTTTTCCTAACCAATAAAACGTACCGTCGCCTTTGTCATTTTCAGCCGCTTTTTCATATCGTTTAGCTTCTTCGAATGCTTCAGGGTGTAACTCTCTAAGCCTTACCCACTCTATCTTTCTTTGATAAAAGCAGAATGTACAACCGCTTCGAGAACGCCAGTCGTAGTAACCAGGTAGTCCTTTTGCTTGTGAAGAATTAGGGTTGCCCTTTGCTTCTTCAGTATCTGCAAACAAATCTGCATTTTGCAGAATATCTTTCACACCTTGTAGATCGATGTCGTCCTCTCTAAAAGGCATTCTTACCGTGATATTCTTGTTTGCAGTAACTTGGTACCCTTCGCGATAAGGCTCATCAGAACGAATACCTACGTAGGTCACTACTTCATAACCATCATCAAGATATCGTTGGATCCACTTCTCAAATGGTACCAACTTCATTTGAATCGTGCACCAGCGTGCCTGAGGGGATGGTAAATAATTATTATGCTGTTTTAACCAATAATCGAAATCTTTTTTCTCACGATTTGAGGTGCAGATCTCTTCATATGGATCAATAATTTTCTTACCGACATAACCTTCTAATCTATTCACGAAATCAATAACTTCTGGTAACTCCTTGCCTGTGTCAGTAAAGTAATAAATCAGATCGACTTCAGGGTGTTTATCACGCATGTATAGCGCCAGAGCGGCGCTATCCTTACCACCAGACAAACCAAGTACATGGACTTGTTTATCGTTACTCATTAATGACCCCTAAAATTTTGTCTAACTGTTTGCGTAATACAACTGTTTGTTCCGCTATCGACATACCGTTAAGAATTTCCTCAATCTTATTTTGCTGTTGAGAGTGATCTTTACTTTCTAGCTCAGGAGAAGACTTAACACCTTTGTCCGCAAAGTAAGCTGCTTGATTAAAGCGCTCTACGTATTTAGCCAGTTCTACTTTCGCTTTCTCAATAGCAAGGTCATTCCAGTTACGTTCTGCCTTACCAGATAAGAAAGAAATTAGACTTGAAACCCAATCAAACTCACGCGCTTGATTCCACTCACCAACTCTTCGTGCAAAAGTAACTAGCGAAGAATCTGCACTGTAGTCTTCAACAAGTTTTGCAACTCGAACTAGTTCATCGTCCAAACCATTAAACGAATCACTAACCAATGAAATAAACCAATTTAGTAATTCATTATGACGAAGAGTTAGCTCAGAAATAGTCGTTTTAATTTGTTCAATTAACGCTTCATCTGAGTCTGTTTCGAATAGCTTTGGTAAATCTTCTAGCAAAAACTTGTTAGGATCATTTGCGGCAAGTGCTACCCTTCTAAACTCTTTAGTTTTTGAAGATAATGTCTGTGTGCTTTTTACAAAAGGCGATAGCATTGCAACAAAGCCAACAAAGCTCTGAGCTACTGCTAACGTACCATTTTCATGGCTCTGAGCAGACAGGACCCTATGTAGTGAGTTAATATGCGATGCCTTTACGCCATCGACTTCATAGAAACGAACACCGACTTGTTCTGGTGCTCTTGATACTTTATTTACAAATTCATCATCAGGTTCTGTGATAAATGCAAACTTATTAGTTACGTCTTTGTCATAAAAAGCAAGTGTATCAATTTGAGACAATAACAAAGCTAAAGTCCATACTGGCACCACACCTAAAGAAATTCCGTAAGGTTCACTATTCCAAAGTTCGTAAATCTCTTTTACTGTTACGATTCTTTGTTTGTTAGATTTAATTAATTCTAACGCAGCCCCCCAAGCATGATAAAGATTTTCATCTCTTGACTTTAAAGGTGTGGAAAACTCATATTCTCCAGAGTCTGCATTCCATAAGTGGATACAAGAATTTTTTAAAACTGACTTATACATCGCCATCTCAGGTGGATAACCTTCAATGCCTAAATTTTCTTCAAAGTGCTCATTAACCATCAAAGACAGAAGTTTATTTCGTGCAGCAATAGCTGTACCAGAAGGTTTCGCACGGTTAATTAATTCATTAATCAACTTTGGTGATCTGTTGAAAACCTGATCTGCTAATTCGCTAGCAACACTTGAAAAATTCTTTACATCTAGTCTTTGTCCTTTGAAATACCAATTTGCTTGTTCAAAAAACTTTTGATGTAAAGTATTAAATTCTACTTTTAGTAGCGAGAGTTTCGCGTCTAACTCTCGCTTAGCAATATTGTCATGTTGTAGCGTTGAATTAGTCCTTGCTATGTGCTCTAAACCTAAAAGATCTAAAATAATACTTTTTATTTGCTCTTGAATACTCGTCGATTTACCAAAAATGACATTGCGACTGTCAGCAGACAACTTTGCAGCGTCATCATCTAGCAGCAGAACAAAAGCCGAAAATTGTGATGAATTTAAATTTTTCTTTGAAAACGATGCATGGTCATATTCTCCCACACACACTGTTTTCAGCATCCAACGAAAAACACCTTTTTTATGGTAATGCCCTTTCGCTACGACTTGGTCTGCTTCATCAGAAAGCCGCGCTTTCCATTCCTCAGAGTTTTCATTTTGAGTTCTAAACTTTTCCAGCTCTTCTTCTAGGTCAATATCACTACCTTCAAACACCGCATATGAATTTAGGTGCTTTCTGAAGATAATAATTTTCTCTCTGATCAACTCGTCCAAGTAATCTTGAATTTTGAGGGGAGATAAAGACTCATCCATCGCAGATACAATCACATCTGTTGAAGCGAAGATATTTGAACGACGGCCAAATAAATTAAGCAATGAGACGATTTTTACTATTTCAACTGAATCAGCATTATTACGACTCTCAGCGCGCTCAACAGCGTCTTTTGCGGCCGCCCATGATCGGGAGTCTGGAGATGCTGCAATAAGGTGCTCTAAGTTAGTATTCAGAAAATCATAAAGATTTGATAAACGGTAATTAGTATCTAATGTACTCGACCCCTTAATAAAATCTTGGAAACCATTAGCCTCTGCAGAACTCAAAAAGCTGAAGGTACTTCTCTCGTTCTGACTAAAGCGTCTCTTAGAGATAGGGCCTAATAGTAAGGCGGAAAGTGGGTGCAGTGGCAAACACTTAGTTAATTTGATAGAAATGTCATCTTTTTGAGCAATTGCACTTGAGCTTAAGGCACGTAAAACCTTTTCTACGACACCAACTTTTGGCTCATAACCATTTTTATGGACAATGCTATTTCCAAGTAGCGTTATGGTTTCATCTTCAGAAACATTAAACAAAAGATCAGTATATCTGCCTTGAACTTTTGCCCAGCTGTCACGTGAAGATTGGTTAGAACCTCTCGCATATTCAGCAAACGCTTGATGTAAGAACCCAACAAAAAGACATGGATAATCTAAACGTTCTACATTCTCAGCAAGCTCTTGGAAAAACTGTAAGTCTGCATTTTTAGAATTTAAGAAATCTAAAGATTTGCCCATTTCATCATACAAAATGACCATACCGTCAAATTGTTTTTCAACTTCTACTTTTAGACTTTTTAACTGACGAATGAAATCTTTAGTATCAGCGACATTAGCTTCAACTAGAATACCATGTGCACTACACTCTTTTGCGATAGCGCCCCATAAAGACGTTAAAGGTTCAGAAAAATCACTAACAAACTTAACCGTTAGCCATCCCTTTTTAACCTTGATGTTTTTATAGAGCTCTTTTGCGTAGGTATCACCAACTATCGTCCTTGCTACCTTTCGTAACGAACTTTTATCACTTAACAGACCAGCAAGTAGTAGTGCAATTGTAGATTTACCTGAACCGTAAGGCCCAGTAACTGTAAACACTCTTCTATTAGCTTGAGCATAATTATCGCTAATTACTCGTAATGAATGAGCTGCAGTACCGTGAAAAACAAAACCGTTGAAAAACTGACCTTTAGAGTCCAAATCGGTATCTATTCGTGTAGCGCGTGAATATCTGATGTTAACGTCTATATGTTCTTTTAGATTTGACACTGCTGCCTACTTATACATTTTTTTTAAAAAAGCTAGATTCGAGTCTTTTGAAAGTACACTTTCATCAGTAATTTGTATTTGACGCAAACCCTGCGTATCAGTCCAGTCGATCGCACCGTTAGTGAGTTTTGCTACCGCGTCAAGTCTACGTTCGACCTCAGATTGCGACATCCTAAAGATTCTCGCAGGGCTGCCAGGAGCCATTAAGAACGAATCAAAAGCAAGTGTTCGAGCCAATTTGTTTCTTTCTTTTAGATAACAAAAATACTCCAATACACAAAATGTAAACACTTCATTAGACAAAGTGACGCGCTCTTCTAATTCACAAGAATATGAAGATTTATCAACTTGTTTGATTAAACCTAATTCAGAAAGCGGAGATGCGAAGCTATCTTCAGTTTTCTTGGAAGAAGTACTGCTTGTGTACATCAAAAATAAAACACCTAAGTCTTTCTTTAGACTGCTATCTGATGGCGCTTTTAATACTTGTGCTTTCTTAGTATCAGCAATGAAGTTTTGTTTTGAAAACAGGTGTTGTAGGAAGTCAAATAAAACTCCTCTATCAACAGTCAACCCATTGTAATAATTAAAGAAAACCTTAATTGATGTAAGTTCAAGATGATCGTGACAAAGTAGCCAATGAATAATCCAGAGTGACTCAATATTTTCTAAGTATGGATCATTACTATGAACAACACTGTAGGGACCAATATCTTGTTCTGCCCCAGCTTGCCGTGCCCAATACTTGATCGCTTCAACCATGTTCTTACCAACGCCCCATTCCACCATGAGCTCATCAACTTGATTTAGTTTAGATGTGTCAGTTTCGGCATACTTGTAAAGCCACCCATAACGCAACGGGAAGGTCTGGTGACCGGAAAATTTTGCTGTGAAATTACTCAAATTTGCCTCTTAAGTCTCATTCCGCTGTAGGAATGAATACTTCTATACTTATAAAATTTCTGTCTAGATTGTACAGTAAAACTTTAAATTTTCCACATGGACTTAGTCAAATTAAAAGCATAATAGAACAATGACTTAAGTCACGAAAAAACCTTTCAACCCGTAACATTCTGCGAACTAATCAAAATATATACAGAACTGTCGGCTACATCACCGTTTCAAAGCTGTCCAAAAGTTCTAAACGTAAGCATTTCAAAAGTAATTCTAATATGAATTACTAAGATACAATGTCACCTACCGGACAAACCTATAAAATATCCAGTGATGTTGTACAAAGCTCCTTGCTATTGAACGAAAATTGACTGTAGATTCCAGCTTATTGTTATTTATGAGTTATTTAAAATATGGCGTGTTCAAAACACTAATCACTCATCCATTTTGTTAAACTAGCATATTTACAATTAAAAAATCGGCTAATCATAAACTTAAGTAGATTACTTGAGCCCGTTCAATAAACAAAAAAGCCGCAGTCTGCTGCGGCTTTAACTGTTTAAGACTTAGTAACAGTTTATGGCTTCGGTACTCTCACCCAGCCTTCCATCAATACTCGTGCGCTGCGGCTCATTACGGCTTTATTGACTTGCCACTGGCCATCGACTTGGCTTGCCTCGGCGCCTACTTTAAGTGTGCCAGAGGGGTGGCCGAAGGTTACAAAGCCTTTGTTTACAGCTTGACGTGTTCCCTCGCCTGCTGCCAAGCTGACTAAGGTACCGGGTATCGCGGCTGCAGTGCCAATGGCGACTGCGGCTGTACCCATCATTGCATGGTGCAGCTTGCCCATAGATAGTGCGCGAACATTGAGGTCTATGTCCGTTTTGGCAATTGCTTTACCACTTGATGAGGTGTAATCAATAGGCGCTGCAACAATCGCTACTTTTGGTGTGTGTTGGCGGGTAGCGGCTTCATCGATATGTTTAATCAAGCCCATTTGCACTGCGCCATAAGCGCGAATGGTTTCAAACATGGCAAGCGCCTTGGCATCGCCGTTTATGGCCTCTTGCAGCTCAGCACCTGTATAACCTAGCTCGCTGGCATTGATAAACACTGTTGGAATACCTGCGTTAATCATGGTGGCTTGTAAGGTGCCACTGGCAACAATGTCTGTAGGTACGGCTAAGTCATCGATCAAGTTTCCCGTTGGGAACATAGCGCCTTCACCATCTGCTGGGTCTAAAAACTCAACTTGCACCTCAGCTGCGGGAAAGGTCACACCATCAAGCTCGAAATCGCCGGTCTCTTGCACTTCACCATTGGTGATAGGTACATGAGCTATGATGGTTTTTTGAATGTTCTTTTGCCAAATTCGCACGACCGCAATGCCGTTGTGAGGAATGCGGCTGCTGTCGACTAACCCATTGCTGATCGCAAACGAACCAACTGCTGCGGTCAAATTGCCGCAGTTACCGCTCCAGTCAACAAATGGTCTGTCGATAGCCACTTGACCAAATAAGTAATCTACGTCGTGATCGGCTTTATCACTTTTGGCGAGGATTACAGTTTTACTGGTACTGGATGTTGCGCCGCCCATGCCATCTGTGTGTTTACCGTAAGGATCTGGACTACCAATGACTCTCAGTAACAAGTTGTCTCTCGCGCTGCCAGCAACCTGCGCGTCAGCTGGCAAGTCGGTTAAATTAAAAAACACCCCTTTACTGGTGCCACCACGCATATAGGTGGCTGGCACTTTAATTTGTGGGGCAAATACTGGTTTTTGATCCGTTGTAGTGGTCATGTTTTTTCCGTTTGAATGCTGGTTTGGCCGCTTAGTCAGTTTTGATATTTGCGTTTTCTTTAAGAGTTAACCCAATTTGGAGCTAACCTTGCATGGTATCTAACCCATGCAAGGCTTATTTTTAACAGCAAGAATTAAAGATGAAAGATTAAAGCTCTACTCTTAATCCGCTGATGGCTCTCTTGAAGACTCCTAGCTAGCTGAAGACTCCTAGCTAGCTGAAGACTCTTCATTACGTTGAAGACTCTTCATTACGTTGAAGACTCTAAAAAATCTTGGGCGAAGCGTTGCAGTATGCCGCCTGCTTCGTAGATAGAGACTTCATCTAAAGTGTCGAGTCGGCACTTAACTGGGATCTCAACGGTTTCACCATTTCGGCGAGTCATGATCACGGTTAGCAATGCGCCCGGCGTTCGCTCGCCATGCACGTCAAAGGTTTCGGTACCGTCAATTTGATAAGTATGGCGGCTGTCACCTTGAGTAAACTCCAGCGGTAATACGCCCATACCTACAAGGTTAGTACGGTGAATACGCTCAAAACCTTCGGCTACAATCACTTCAACACCCGCTAGGCGAACCCCTTTTGCGGCCCAGTCACGACTTGAGCCTTGGCCGTAGTCTGCACCTGCAATGATGATCAGCGGTTGCTTGCGATCCATGTAGGTTTCAATCGCTTCCCACATGCGCGATTCAACACCTTCTGGTTCTATGCGAGCGTAAGAGCCTTGCTTGACTTCAACTTCACCATTACGGCCAGTCTGGGTCACCATTTCGTTAAACAACTTAGGGTTAGCAAAGGTTGCACGCTGGGCGGTTAAGTGATCGCCGCGGTGGGTAGCGTAAGAGTTAAAGTCCACCTCTGGTAAGCCCATTTTATGTAAATAGGCACCTGCTGCACTGTCCAGCATAATGGCATTGGAGGGTGACAGGTGATCGGTGGTGATGTTGTCACCCAGAACCGCTAACGGACGCATGCCTTTCATGGTGCGCTCGCCTGCTAACGCCCCTTCCCAGTATGGCGGACGACGAATATATGTACTTTGTGGACGCCATTCATATTGAGGATTGGTGCTGGTGCCATATTCAACTTTAATATCAAACATCGGCTCATACACTTGGCGGAACTGCTCTGGTTTTACGCTCTGAGCAATAACTGCGTCAATCTCTTCATCTGATGGCCACAGATCTTTGAGTAAAATATCATTGCCGTGTTCGTCTTGGCCTAAAGCGTCTTTTTCAATATCAAAGCGAATCGTACCGGCAATAGCGTAGGCAACCACTAGAGGCGGCGATGCAAGGAACGCTTGCTTGGCGTATGGATGAATACGACCATCGAAGTTACGGTTACCACTGAGTACCGCGGTGGCATACAGATCGCGATCGATAACTTCTTGCTGAATAACCGGATCTAACGCGCCGCTCATGCCGTTACAGGTAGTACAAGCAAAGCCGACGATACCAAATCCAAGGGCTTCAAGCTCTGGCAGTAGATTGGCATCTTCTAAATACAGTTGCACCGCTTTTGAGCCGGGTGCCAATGAGGTTTTCACCCAAGGCTTACGGGTTAAGCCTTTAGCATTGGCGTTACGGGCAAGTAGACCTGCGGCAATCACGTTACGTGGATTAGAGGTATTGGTACAACTGGTAATGGCGGCAATAATACACGCGCCATCTGGCATTAAGCCTGCTTCTTCTTCCGCTTTGTTGGCGTAAGGCGCACTTATGCCCTTATCTGCTAAGTCGGCTGTTGATACACGGCGATGCGGATTAGACGGCCCTGCTATGTTGCGGCCTACGCTTGATAAATCAAAACGCAGCACACGCTCATATTCAGCATCTTTTAGGCTATCCGCCCACAGGCCTGCTTGTTTAGCATAGATTTCCACCAGCTTAACTTGCTTGTCGTCACGGCCAGTTAGCTTTAAGTAATCAATGGTTTTTTCATCGATATAGAACATGGCTGCTGTGGCGCCAAACTCTGGGGTCATGTTAGAGATGGTTGCGCGATCGCCAAGAGTTAAGTTGCTTGCACCTTCGCCAAAGAACTCAAGATAAGTTGAAACGACTTTTTCGTTACGCAAAAACTCGGTGATTGCCAGTACAATGTCGGTGGCGGTAATGCCGCTTTGACGCTCGCCCACCAGCTCTACGCCTACAATATCTGGCAGACGCATATAAGATGGTCGACCTAGCATTACACTTTCGGCTTCTAAGCCACCTACGCCGATAGCGATTACGCCTAAGGCATCAACGTGCGGAGTGTGGCTGTCGGTGCCAACTAAGGTATCTGGAAAGGCAACGCCGTCGCGTGCTTGCACAACTGGCGACATTTTCTCTAAATTAATTTGATGCATAATGCCGTTACCCGGCTGGATCACATCAATGTTCTCAAACGCAGTTTTGGTCCAATTGATAAAGTGGAATCTATCGTCGTTACGTCTGTCTTCAATGGCGCGGTTTTTTTCAAATGCGTCTTTTTCAAAACCAGCATGTTCTACCGCAAGCGAGTGATCCACAATTAACTGGGTCGGCACCACTGGATTTACTTTTGAAGGGTCGCCGCCCTTTTCTGCGATAGCATCACGTAAACCTGCTAAATCCACTAGTGCGGTTTGGCCGAGAATATCGTGGCAAACCACTCGTGCAGGATACCAAGGAAAATCTAAATCACGCTTACGTTCGATGATCTGTTTTAGGCTAGCGGTTAATGTGTCTGGCGAGCAGCGACGTACTAGGTTCTCGGCATAAACACGAGAGCAATAAGGCAGCTTGGCGTAAGCACCTGGGCTAATAGCATTCACGGCCGCTTCGGTATCGAAAAAGTCTAACTCTGTGCCGAGCAAGGGTTTACGGTAATTCGTATTCATTGGAGTCATAATGCGTTCCAGTTTAAATATGGTGCAAGGTTCTAGGTGCTAGGTTCTAGGTGCTAGAGCGTTCGCAAGCTCACTGCTAGGACGCTTCGCGGCTAGAACGGGCTAATACCTCTTAAAAGAGCCCTGCTATACAGTCAAAAGCTAAGATAAGGTACTAGGTTCGAGGACGCTTCTAGGACGCTTCGCGGCTAAAGCGGGCTAATACCTCTTAAAATAAGCCCTTCTATACAATCAAAAGCCTAACAAGTGATGCTGTTATCTTTTGACTGTATAGGATCTAGCAGGAGCGTAGCGACGCTCTAGCAGTGACGTAGTCACGTTCTAGTCTCTAAGTTCTAGCTTCTATCTCTCACTAATAGGTGTCACCGTACGTGGCTCGCTACCGGTATAGTCTGCGCTTGGGCGGATAATACGGTTGTTTGAGCGCTGCTCCATTACGTGTGCAGCCCAACCTGTTAAGCGTGAACAAACAAAGATAGGTGTAAATAACTTAGTTGGAATGCCCATAAAGTGATATGCAGAAGCATGGAAGAAGTCGGCGTTACAGAACAGCTTTTTGGTGTCCCACATAAACTCTTCACAAGCGACTGAGATATCGTAAAGTGAGGTATCACCAAACTCATGTGCTAGCTTTTCAGACCAAGCTTTGATGATCACGTTACGTGGATCAGACTCGCGGTAAATTGCGTGACCAAAACCCATGATCTTCTCTTTACGTGCAAGCATGCCTGCCATTTGCTCTTTTGCATCCGCTGGCGATGTGAACTTTTGGATCATATCCATTGCTGCTTCGTTAGCGCCACCGTGCAGTGGCCCGCGCAATGTACCGATTGCGCCAGTGATACATGAGAACATGTCAGATAAAGTTGATGCACACACACGAGCAGTAAAGGTAGATGCGTTGAACTCATGCTCAGCGTACAAAATTAGCGACACATCCATTACGCGGCGGTGTTGCTCAGATGGCGCTTTGCCATTAAGTAGGTGTAAAAAGTGACCACCAATTGAATCTTCATCAGTTACACAGTCAATTTCAACACCTTCGTGAGAGAACTTGTACCAGTAACACATAATGGCAGGAAACGCTGCTAGTAAGCGGTTAGCCGCTTTGTTTTGCTCGTTAAAGTCGTTTTCAGGCTCTAGGTTACCTAAAAAAGAACAACCTGTACGCATCACATCCATTGGGTGAGCATCTGCAGGAATACGTTGTAACACCTCTTTTAAGGCTTGTGGAAGATCGCGCTGAGCGAAAAGCTCAGTTTTATAGTGATCAAGCTGAGTTTGATTAGGTAATTCACCGTTAAACAGTAAATAGGCCACTTCTTCAAACGATGCGTTATCGGCAAGATCTGCTACGTCATAACCGCAATAGGTTAATCCCGAACCTGACTTACCCACTGTACATAAAGCTGTTTCGCCTGCGCTTTGTCCGCGTAGACCTGCTCCGCCTAACTTTTTATCAACCATTGCTCTCTTCCTTTTATTTGTTGGGCCCGTCAGGGTTAACCGCGGGCTTTTTATATTTATTACGTTAGCGCTTATCCATCACACTAACGTTTGTAAGGTACTGCCTTTTGTTTACAATTTATGGGGTTAACTATTTACTTTAACCTTGAATTCTCAACCTTTAGCTTATTGAACTTGTTAGCTATTCAATCTTGTTTACAGATTTTTGCCTTCAGCAAATAGCTTATCTAGCTTTTGCTCGTAATCGTGGTAACCCAAGTAATCGTATAGCTCCATGCGGGTTTGCATTGAATCTACCACCGCTTTTTGATCGCCGTTTTCTAAAATTGAGCTATACACCATCTCAGCCGCTTTATTCATAGCTCTAAAAGCACTTAGCGGATACAGCACCATAGATGCGCCCCACTCGCCCAATTGATCTTTATTCCATAATTCTGTTTGGCCAAACTCAGTAATATTGGCAAGGATAGGCACATCTAAAGCATCGGCAAATGCACGGTAATGCTCTTCAGTTTTCACCGCTTCTGCAAAAATGCCGTCAGCACCTGCGGCTACATACGCTTTGGCACGCTCGATTGCTGCCGCTAACCCTTCTTGCGCAAATGAGTCTGTACGCGCCATAATGAAAAAATCAGGATCGGTACGAGCATCAACCGCGGCTTTAATGCGATCGACCATCTCTTCAGTAGACACAATCTCTTTGTTTGGACGGTGACCACAGCGCTTTTGCGCCACTTGATCTTCCATATGCACGGCTGCTGCGCCGGCTTTTTCCATGTCGCGGATGGTTTTAGCAATGTTAAACGCGCCCCCCCAACCAGTGTCGATATCAACCATTAGCGGTAAGTCACAAGCTGAAGTAATGCGCTGTACGTCTACAATCACATCGTTTAACGATGTCATGCCTAAGTCTGGTAAGCCGTATGATGCATTTGCTACGCCGCCGCCTGAAAGATAGATGGCTTGGTGACCGATCTTCTTTGCCATCATGGCTGAATAAGCATTAATGGTACCGACTATTTGTAGCGGCTTGTTGGCGGCTAATGCCTCACGAAACTTCTTACCTGCGCTCATGGCGTATTCCTTATAGTTATTTGCTTGAAATACCAGCTTTTAAAAGGCGATATTCCAAGCTCACTGACAATTGTTTTATCTGTTATTAAATATGTTTATCTGTGCCTTACTGCTTTAAACGATTGTAGCGTTAGCAATCGGCTGCAATATCACTGCATCGTGTGTTCTAGTTTGTTTTCTATGCTCGATTTTGAGTACAAGATATGACGACGCATCAGCATTTCAGCTAATTCAGCATCACGATTACAGATGGCTTGTACAATATGTTTATGTTCATCAAAAGCGGTGGTCACTCTAGGCCCGCTCATACCTAGCTGCACCCGATACATACGCACTAAGTGATAAATGCCATCGAGTAGCATTGAAATTAGATGCTTGTTTTTACTGCCTAGAATGATTCGATAATGAAAGTCGACATCGCCTGCCTCTTGATAATATGACTGACCGGATTTAACTTCGTTGAAGTGACTGCTTAGTAGCGATTGCAGATCGGTTATTTCCTGATCGGTCATATTTAATGCGGCAAGTCTTGCGGCCATACCTTCAAGCGACTCGCGCACTTGATATAACTCAAGTAACCCTTCGGCAGTTAAACTCACCACTCTGGCGCCGACATTGGCCTTACGTTCAACTAAATGGCTAGCCTCGAGGCGGTTAATGGCCTCTCGGATCACCGCGCGGCTAACACTGTATTTTGTCGACAACTCTGTTTCACTTAACTTTGAGCCCTGCACTATCTCTCCTTCAACTATCTCTTTACGCAGTTGAAAAAAGGTTTTATCGGCACTGGTAATAGGCTGTTCGTTAAAAAATGTCATCAAATATTCGAATATTAGTGCTTAATGGATTGTCGACAATCTAGCCAGATTAAACATTATAGTCAACAGTAAACCAACAAATTGTCGACAAAGTAGGAGTAAAGTCTAAGGGACAGCTAGGGGATAAATTAGCAAGGTAGGACGGAAATCTTTACGCTTTTATGCCTTTGCCAATAGCATGGCCGTAGGTTTGGCTTTAAATTTGGTTGTGAGTTTAGGCAATGTATGAGTTTAGCCAAAATAAGTATATTGAGTTGACTGATACTGGCCAAAGAGCGAAGGAAGAGGAAATGCTCTTTGTCGTACGGTATTAAAGCACTAAAACAGTACTCAACAACCGCATCTTAAACGGGAAGAAAGATGCAGCGCTATGCACTGCATCTCTGTTTAAGCGGTCTATTGGTTTAAACAATTTATGGATTGGCGCTAGTGCGACTCACTATTTGGTTGCTCCTTACTGTTTAAGTGCCAGTCGCCTCCTAATGCTTTATGCAATCCCACGGTTAGGTGTGCGGTTTGCAGTTTAGCTGTGACAATGCGATCTTTCATTGCATTTTGCTGACGCTGAGCATCTAAGATCGACAGATAATCACTCAAGCCTGCTCGGTAAAGGGATTTAGCCTTGTTCACCGCAATATTAGTCGCCTCGGCCGCATAAGTTACCCGCTCTACATACTGTTGACTGTAGCCATAGCCCTGCAATAGGGTTTCGACTTCGCCAAATGCACCAATGACCGACTGCTGGTAGCTTAATACGCTCATATCAAATCTAGCTTGCTGCATATCGACAATGGCATCACCTCGGCCGCCATCGAACACATTCCAACTTATACCGATACTTGCCGCCCAAGATATTGAATCACTGCTGAAAAGATCGTCAAAATCCTTTGCCAAGACGCCCGGGGCGCCAGTGAGAAATACTTTAGGATATTGTGAGGCAACCGCAGCAGCCCTTTCTTCGCTTATCGCGGCCATTTCACGCTCAGCAATACGGATATCAGCTCTTCGATTCAGTAGATCTGAGGGTAAACCAGTAGGAATGATCCCATCAAAATCAGGTAGCGAGCTTTGCTTTCCTATTCTTTGTTCTATCTGCTTCGGCGTTTCGCCTAATAGAAAAGCCAAGCGCTGCTTATGAACATTTTTGGCTATTTCTAATTGCGGCACCACGGCTTGAGTTGCAGCTAACATCGCCTCAGCCCTAGCCTTATCCAGTGAGGAGCCATAGCCACTTTTTACCATCTGCTCAACAAGCCTTAAGGTCTGTTTTTGATCTTCTATGGTATTAAGTGCTATTTGTTTTCGGTCCTCAGCGCCCCGTAGCTGTAGATAGTTATGAATGACGTCGGATGTGATCAGTGTGGTGAGCCCTTCACGCATTATCACCACCTGCTCTTTTCTAATCCCAGCCGCATTGGCTTGACTGTCGATGCGGCCAAAAAGATCCAGCTCCCAGGCGATGCTCGCTCCAGCAAAAAAAGCACTGTTATTATCATCGACTAAACCCAGTTTATAGCCATTGATAGGATTGACTGCGGTAATCGCCGAGCCCAGCAATGGGTCATTCTCACTGAGTTGATAATTTGCGAAGCCAGCACCTAAGTTAACCGTCGGCACTTTAAAGGACTCGATTGCGCTTTGATAGGAACGCGCCATACGGATCTGCTCGGCTGCGATCTTGAGCGGTACCGACTGCTGCTGAGCATCCCTCACCAATTGATTTAATACAGGGTCATTAAATTGCTGCCACCAATAGTCAGCTTGCTGCTGACTTTTTGCCTGTTTACTCTGCGCTTGTTTGTTCAACGCAAGGTTTGTTGCTTCAGGGCTTGTATCAGCTAGATACAGGTATTCGCTGTCTAACTGTACATTTGGTTTTTCATACTGTGGCCCAACGGCGCAACCAGTTAGTAAGATAGCAATGGCCACAGGGGCTAATGTAGACATTTTCATATTAGTTTTGCTCCTGTGAGGAATAGATTGCAGTCTTTTCCTGAGGCTGGTTTTGCGGCGTGTTTTGGGTTTTGTCTTGGCTATTGTCTTGCGCCTCCTTAGGCGCTTTATCTCGATAAAATAGGCAGTAAAATGCCGGCATAATAAACAGAGATAACACTGTCGCCGCGGCTAGTCCGCCGATAATGGTGGCAGCCATCTGATCGAACAATCTGTCGGATAATAATGGGATCATGCCCAGAGCCGTGGTTAACGCCCCCATAGAGATCGCCATGGTTCGGTTGACCGTGGCTACCGTCACCGCTTCATGGATAGGTCGGTTCTTTGCACGCTCTAGCTCAATCTGATCCATTAATACGATGCCATTTTTAACGATCATCCCCATCAAGGTGATTGCACCAATCAGTGCCATAAACCCAAAAGGCTTATCGAGCAGTAATAACGTCCAGATCACCCCAATCGTGGCCAATGGCAAGGTGATTAAAATAATGGCAGGTTGCCTAAAACCATTGAACATCGCGACCATGATTATCACCATCATCAACAAGGCCTTTGGTAATTGGTTTAGGGTGTCGTTAATAGCACGGTTTTCATCATAGTACTCGCCGCCCCACTCAAACGAGTAACCCGCTGGTAGTGGTATCGCTTCAATTTGATCTTTTATTTGGTTTCGCACCTGAGCTGGTGTTGCTCCGAACACATCGGCTTGGGCGGTAATTGTTGGCACTCTGTCACGACGCCAAATCACGCTCTGCTCAGATTGAAGTTCAAAACCATCGACAACTTGACCGAGAGGAACACTGTGTATGCCCAGCAGTGAACGCACGGTTAAGGTTTCCAAATGACTTAAATCGCTGTGAGGACTCCTAAAGTTAATTGGAATAAGTTGATCGCCTTGGTTGAGTGTTCCTAAAGGTACCCCTTCAGCGGCTCGCTTGATTGCCAATGAGATATCGGTACGGTTCACGCCAGCCAAACGCGCTTTTTCTTGATTTATCAAAGGTGTAATAACTTTACTCGGTTGACGCCAATCATCCCTTACATATTTAGCATTGGGATGTTGCTTCATAATAGTTTGTGCCTGCTCTGACAAACCTTGCAGCACCTTAGGATCACTTCCGGTAAAGCGTGCTTCAACGCTAAACTTGTCTTTCGTCGCAAGTTTTAGAGAGCGAAAACGTGGCTCCGCATTAGGAAACGTCTGAGCCAACCATAGATCTCCTCGCTGACTCAATTCGCTAATACCTTCGTAATCTTTGACGTTAATGACAATTTGACCATAGCTTGAATCATAGGGTTCAGGTTCAACGGTTACCGAGAAGCGAGGCGCACTGGCACCGACATAACTCGAGACTGATGAGACTTCCGCTTGCTGCAGCAGCCAGCCTTCTATTTTTTTCATGTCAGCGGAGGTTTGCTCAATTTTGGCACCGTTTGGTAACCAGTAATCTAGGAATACTAAAGGCCTGTCTGAGCTTGGAATAAAATTGATAGCAACATAAGGCACGGCCATAGCAGTGATCAGTAATAAGGGAATGACAGAACCGATAGCCTTACGTGGATTCATCACAGTCCATTTAATCAGCATCTGATAGCGACTGACTTTTTGTTCGGCTTGTTGTTTGTTTTTAGAGGGCTTACACCATAACCAACATAACAGCGGCGTTAAGGTAACGGCCACCAGCCAGGAAAATAGCAATGATGAGCAGATAATCAAGAAGACTGAGCTTGAAAACTCCCCCGCATCGGTTTTTGAGAACAGTACTGGTGTAGCCCCCATGATAGCAATCACAGTTGCAGCAAGGAGTGGCTTTGACGTTTCTTTCACCGCATCGATGGCCGCTTGAGTCCGCTCCATGCCCTTATTAAGCTTCACTATGATGAGATCGGTGATCACAATGGCATTATCAACCAACATACCCAGCGCGAGTATGAAGGTACCAAGGGATACCCGCTGCAGATCGACCCCAGCAATGTACATATAGATAAGCGTGAGCAAAATGGTAAACATCAGGCTGCTACCAACGATTGTCGCGCTCTTAAAGCCCATAAAGATAAGTAGCACAGCAAATACTATCAGCACGCTTTCTAGCAGATTAGTAACAAAATCAGCTATCGACGCATTCACTTCGTCCGGTTGAAATGCGATGGTGCCTATTTCAATGCCCACAGGAAGCGTCTGCTCATAGTCCTCTATAATTTGAGTGAGTTCTTCTCCTAGACTAACCACGTTAATCCCGTTTACAGGACTCACGGCTAAGGTAACGCCCGGCATTCCATTGAAGCGACTCATGCTGGTGGCCGGAGTTTGATAGCCCAAGCTAATTTCAGCGATATCACCAAGGCGAATTAGCCCTGTACTGTAGTTTCCCGCGCCGCCTTTAATGGTCAGATCTTTAATATCTTGTATGCTTTTAAACGCACTACTTTGATTGATTCGGATCCGCTCAGCCCCCACAGGGAAACTGCCACTGTCGTAGGTGAGATTTTGAGTGGCCAACTGATTAATGACTTGCGCCGAAGAGATCCCATATTGAGCTAAGCGCTCATCAGGCAGATCAACATAGATCGCTTGTTGCTGTACACCATGCAGCTCAATTTTTTTAATGCCTTCTATAGTCTTTAGCCGGCGTTGTAACTCTTTGGCATATTGGCGTAGCGCTTCTGGATCGGCATCTTTACCATGTACGCTAAAGAGCATGCCATAGACTTCAGAAAATTCGTCTTGAACGATACTAAGCTGTGCCGTTGCAGGTAGTGACAGCTTTACATCGTTCATTTTTCGCCTGAGCAGATCCCACTCCTGTGGTAAATCTTTTGAGCGGGTCGATTCCTTAAGATCGATAAAAATCATGGAGCTACCTGGGCGCGATAGTGAACGTAACTTCCACATGGAACCCATCTCTTGTAGCTTAGTCTCAATTTTATCTGTTACTTGTTGCTCCACTTCTTGGGCCGAGGCGCCCGGGTAGAGAGTGACAACAACAGCACTCTTAACGGTAAAGGACGGATCTTCAAGCTTACCGAGTTCAAAATAGGAAATGAGTCCTACGATGACGCATAGGACACTAAAGAACAGCACAAATACGCGTTGTTTTATGGCAAATTCAGCTAAATTCATCATGACTCCTAGTAACTCGCAGACATTACAAGTGTCTGAGCAATCGCTTGATCAGGCTTTAGGAAGTCAACACCGCTAACAATGAGTTCATCGCCCTGCTTAAGCTCTCCCTCCGCAATGACGCATGATTTTTGCATTGCATTAAACCTGATATGCTTCACTACGACTTTTTGTTGCTCTAGGGTATAGACCTGACCAAGGTTTCCTTGAGCAATCTCATCACTGCGGGGCTCATCATCTCCCCCATTAACAAGTGCACTGTATGGAATACAGTACTGATTTGACGTCGCCTTCATATCGACGGAAACCGTTACCGATTTGCCAGGCATCAGTGTGTGATTAGCTTGATCTATGGTGTATTGCACTGTGTAAGTTTGCTTAATGGGATCGGCAAGGGTATTCATTTCACTGAACGTTGCGGTCAAAGGTTTATCGTTCCCAAACCAGCTAACTGATACTGGTTGCAGACCATTGATTGAAGCCATCATGTTTTCAGGTACGTCTATTACAGCCTTTAACTGTGATGGCTGATGAATGGAAAACAGAGAAATACCTGGTGAGGTTTGCTCGAAGGTCTCTTGAGATTGAGATGCTATCACGCCATCAAAGGGCGCTTTAAGCTCGGTGTATGCCAATGCGTCTTGCGCTTTTATCAGATTCTGCGTCACCACATCAACCATGGCTAGACTGCGCTTATAACCACTTTTTGCTCTATCTAAATTGACTTGAGATATCGCATCATCTGCTATCGCTTGCTTAACCCTAGCTAATTCGGCGCTTGCTAACTGATGTGAAGCCTTTGCTTCGGCCAGTCGCGCTTCTAGCTCAACCACTGTGACTTGGTAATCGTGAGGCTCGAGTCTTGCTAGCACTTGCCCTTTGACGACCTTGTCGCCAGTCTTAACTAAGATTTTCTCAATGGTACCTGGAACTCTAAACGCTAGACGTGCCGCTTGGCTTGCCTCTAATACGCCGGAAAATTGTTTCGAATTACTCTCTGACTTATCGCCTAAGCGCATGATTTGCACAGGACGTTGGACGACTGAAGACGGTATTTGCTCCTGTGTTTGAATCTGTACTTGAGTCTGTGCTGGCGCATCACTGCAACCAGCAAGTATAGAAATAGATAACGAAGTGACGCCAAGGCTGGCGAATGTTTTACTAGAAACCGTCATTACACGCTCCCAAATGAGTTAATGTGGGAGAGTGTAAGTGTTTAAGCTAATTAGATAATCGCCATTACATGCACAAGACTGTCACGAATATCATTACAATTTTATGAGTTCAGGCAGTTCTTGTAACAGAAAATCAATCAATAACCGCGTGGTAAGGCTTATACCTTTCCTGTCAGGATAGATAAGCCAGACATCCTCTTTCTTTGACTCATACTCAGGTAGCACCCGAACCAGCTCTCCAGACTCAATTGCCGACACGGCATACAGGGGCGGCATAAAGCCAATACCTTGACCACCAACAATGGCTCGGCGAACAAATCCCATATGATTACAACTAAAGCGGCAGCTCATCTTGACGGTGTCAGAGATCAAGTCCCAACTGTTATCGAGCGTTCCATCAGGCCAGCGATAGCAGATAGCATGATGGTCTTCCAGATCAGCTAAGGTTTTAGGGACGCCGTAAAGGTTGAGATATTCCGGGCTCGCGTAGATTGCACGACCAAGACTCAATATTCGTCTCGCAATGAAGCCCGAATCATGGAGCTTACCGGCATAAATAACAAAATCTAAACCTTGGCTATAGATGTCATTTGCGTAGTTATTAGTAATACGCAGATCGATCTCGATATCGGGGTAAAGTTGCTGGAACTTAGCTAGAACCGGTTGCAACGCCTCGTCCCCTTCAGGCAAAAATCCAATTTTCACCTTGCCAATCGGCTTTTCGTTGATATCGAGTAGTTTATTCTTGGCTTGTTCGAGCCCTTCTAATACCTCAAGCAGATCTCGATAATAGATCTCCCCATGTTGGGTTAAACGTAACTGACGCGTTGTTCTGAAAAATAGCTGTGCATTGAGTGACTTCTCAAGCTCGCCTATCCGTCTACTTACGTTAGCGCGGGGCAGATCTAAAGCCGTAGCTGCAGCAGTGAAACTGCCAAGCTTGACCACAATTGTAAAAAGTTTCAGATCTTCTATACGCATTGAACAGCCTCTAACGCCATTATTGGGGGGCTAAAAAAGAGTTACTCTGGCTGCCCCCTAAGTGGCCCGAGTACTACAGGAAAAAACTGTAGCGGTTTTTAATTAATGATCAAAGCTTAACTTGCCCCTTACCATTAATATTTGTGATTAGTCACGTCAAGCTCATGATTCAATGCTAAGTACGTTCAAACAATGTGTTGCTCATCTGATTGTTCACAAATGGTAGCGGCTCTCATCACTACTGGCAGATGATGTATAAAAAGCGCCGGTTCAACTCAAACAGTGTTCACCAAAAGTCTACCCACATCATAAGGTTTTCGACCATTCTCCTATGGTAAATAGTATTTGCTCATGTACACTCATAACATACTGACTTGTAGGATAAGTTCATGAGCCAACGCACTCTTCATACTCTCTTCAAACCTAAATCAGTTGCCATCATTGGCGCCTCAAATAAACCCAAGCGAGCAGGTCATGTGCTGATGAAAAACCTGCTATCAGGCGGTTTTTCAGGGCCTATTATGCCAGTGACCCCAAAATATGAAGCGGTGATGGGGGTGCTAGCTTATCCCAACATCCAAGCCCTACCACTCATTCCTGATCTCGCCATTATCTGCACCGCAGCGAGCAGTGTGCCTGGGATTATCGAAACCTTGGCGCAATTTGGCTGCAAAGTTGCCATCGTCATGGCATCAGGTCTTGCCGATGAGTTTAATGAAGAGGGAGTGAGCCTGTTAGCGCAAATGCAGCAGTTTGCTGGTAGGTATGGCATGCGGATCTTAGGGCCAAACAGTTTGGGCATGATTTTGCCAAACCTTGGACTTAACGTCAGTCTCGCTCATACCAGTGCCCTCCCCGGCAAAATAGCCTTTGTTTCTCAGTCCGCCGCAATCTGTACCACAGTTTTAGATTGGGCCAATAACAAAGGAATAGGTTTCTCCTCCTTTATCTCTTTGGGCGATGCTAACGATATCGATTTTGATGAGCTACTTGATTATTTGGGGCGCGACTCAAAAACCGATGCTATCTTGCTCTATATTGACTCGGTAAACGAAAAACGTCACTTTTTATCTGCCGCTCGTGCAGCCTCTCGTAATAAACCTATCTTAGTGATTAAGTCCGGCCGCAGTATTGAAGGTGGTAGCGCGGCTAAGCTGCATACCGGCGGTATATCAGGTAGCGATGCTGTGTACGAGGCGGCTTTTAGGCGCGCGGGTATGCTACGAGTTAACGACCTGATTGAGCTATTCGCCGCTGTTGAAACCTT
Organism: Shewanella sp. Isolate13; assembly: GCF_022398325.1. Taxonomy (GTDB): domain Bacteria; phylum Pseudomonadota; class Gammaproteobacteria; order Enterobacterales; family Shewanellaceae; genus Shewanella. The sequence continues at coordinate 62,419 of NZ_JAKEVD010000021.1, read as the reverse complement.
AGCGCATTCAAGACCATTACAGGGCGAACGCCTTGGGATCATCAGTAACGGTGGTGGCCCTGCCGTACTGGCACTTGATGAACTGATTTTAGGCGGCGGTAAGCTCCCTGCACTATCGAGTGAGATTTATCAGCGACTTAATGCGTTACTGCCAAAAAGTTGGTCAGGACAAAACCCTGTAGACATAGGCGGTGACTCAGATGCCAAGCGTTACGCTAAGTCCCTCGAGATCTTAATGGATAGCGATGACCTAGACGCAATTTTAATATTACATTCCCCTTCGGCACTGGGTGAGAGCGTCGAGATAGCCCAAGCGATTGCAGACACGATTAATCAGCACCCTAATCGACATAAAATCAATGTACTGACCAACTGGAGTGGTGAAGATTCAGCCTTTGAGGCACGAAAGCTTTTCTCTAAGTCTCGCATTCCAACCTATCGCACCCCTGAAGGCGCCGTAGGAGCATTTATGCATATGGTTGAGTATCGTCGTAACCAAAAACTACTGCAAGAAGTGCCGCAGTCTATTCCGGTTAACATCCCTGCCGACTCAGCTTTAGCAAGAGAGAAACTACAACAAGCTATAAAAAGTGGGAAATCGGTATTAGAAACCCACGAGTCACGCACGATCCTCAATGCTTACGGACTAAAGACCATCGACACTTGGTTTGCAAGTACGCCAGAGCAAGCGGTGGAGTTTGCCAAGCAGGCGGGTTATCCCGTGGCATTGAAAGTGCAGTCTCCCGATATTTTGCATAAATCCGATGTTCAAGGCGTTATGCTCAACCTAACATCAGACATAGAGGTCAGCCAAGCAGCAAACGCCATGATTGAGCGAGTGATCTCGCTGAACCCCGATGCGAAAATTGAAGGGTTAATCGTGCAAAAAATGGCGCTAACTGCCGGTGCGCAGGAGATCCGCATTGCCGTCGCCAACGACCCTGTATTTGGCCCAGCAATATTACTCGGTGAAGGTGGCTCGGAGTGGCAACCGACTAAAGATGCTGCCGTAGCCCTTCCTCCGCTGAATATGACACTTGCACGCTATATGGTGATCCAAGCACTTAAAACCCAGAAGCTTAGAGATAGACATCTTCCACGGGGGCTAAATATGCATGCTCTGTGTGTGTTATTAACACAGATCTCCCACCTGATTATCGATTGCCCGGAAATTGCCACTCTCGATTTAAATCCTGTGCTCTGTGCTGGTGAAGAGATCACCCTGCTTGATGTGAACATAGGACTACAGCAAGAACCTGTCGACAACGCCTCAAGGCTTGCTATCTTGCCTTACCCTAAGGAGCTAGAACAGCTTGCCACGCTTAAAAATGGTAACAAGGTAATGCTAAGGCCTATCCTGCCTGAAGATGAGCCCAAGCATTTAGCTTTCGATAACTCCCTATCGGATGAAGATAGGTATAAGCGCTATTTTGGTGTGCGCTCTAAAATGACACATGAGGAGATGGCGGTATTAACCCAAATTGACTATGCCAGAGAGATGGCCTTTATTGCTACGGCCATGGGTGAAGACGGTGAAGAAACCACTTTAGGCGCGATTCGAGCCTCAATTGATCCCGATAATACCGAGGCTGAATTTGCTATGGCGGTACGCAGTAACTATCAAGGCCAAGGAATTGGTAAGTTGCTGCTCGAGAAGCTAATACGTTACTACAAGAGTAATGACACATTAGTGCTTACAGGCTTTACCATGTTCGAGAACCGTAACATGGCGAGTCTAGCCAAGCACTTAGGCTTTACAGTAACTTTCGACATGGAGGAACGTTTGATCAATATGCACATGGACTTAAAAGCCGATAACTAACCTCTTCCCCATTTCAATAGGCCTTCAATAAAAAGGTATTCAGTAAAAAAGCCATTAACCCGATCCGTTAATGGCTTTTTCTTATTTGTCTAAAATGGCAAGTTGTTCTAAATTGGCGTTTCCATAATTCGTTCACCCACCACACAGTTACGCCCTGATGATTTAGCCCGATAGAGTGCTTCATCGGCACGAATAAAGTAGCTGTCTTTGTCATCGCTTACCTTTAGCGATGCAACGCCAACCGAGACGGTGATATTACCAAGGGGCAACTTTTTCTCTTTCCCTATGGTTAAGTTACGGGCGGCAATCTTAGCCCGCAGATTTTCTGCCACCTTTTGCGCATTCTCATGTGAAGTATTAGGCAGTAAGATAACAAACTCCTCACCACCATAACGCGCGACAAAATCATCGCCTTTTACCGAATTTTTTAGCGCTTGAGCCACGTAGGTCAGCACTTTGTCTCCGATTAGGTGACCGTGGACATCATTGAACTTTTTGAAATAGTCGATATCAACGACCAATAAACTGCTTTCAAAGTTGGATTGGCTAAAACTATTTATGTGGCTGATCACTTCTTTGTCGAAGGCGCGACGATTGTTAAGTGAGGTAAGTTGATCTGTCATCACGACGGAGCGAAGGTCGTCCATCTCCGTCTTTAACGCATCGACCTCTTCGCTCATACTGTTAAGGCTCTTGTCCATTTCAATATTCGCATTGATGATCTCATCGAGCTCTGAGGTGATCCCTTCGACAAGTTTTTGCAGCACAATAGGCTCCGGCTCGTCTTTTAGTGCGGAGTCGAATTCACTTAAGGATTTCGAGAAGCGCGATGTACCACTACTCATGCTGGCAATTTTCGCCAATAAGCCATTTATCAGTACTTGAGTTTCAACCTGGACTTTCTCTATCACTTCAGGTGAGTGAACCTGAATATAGGTTTTATAAAGCTCTTTATTTACGCTAGGAGTAAAGCTGACATTATTGGCTAATAAACCGTCTATTGCCCGCTTAAGATCTAGGTTTATTCCCTTATAGTACTCATACCAAACCGCATAATTCTCGGGCGTGACAGGAATATTTAACTCTGACATCTTAGGTACAGCGTGGCGCAGTATTTTTGCTGACAGCTCGGTTTCAGACAAATGTTGTGCCATATCCATAAGTAAATACCCTCTCGATCGATATCCATAATTATCAATACTTTAAACAAAAAAGAGAGCGTTGCCACCCCTTTTATTAATAAATGTTACTAATAGAATCAATTTATTTCCGACAAGCCGAAAAAACATCGGAATCTTTGCGGTAAATTTCAGTTTTAACGTTCATCAATCCAAGCAAACTATCAAATAAGTTATCGTGGGAAAATCCACCTTTTTGCGCTTCTTCAGCCAAACAGGTTAAATTGAGTCGATTCTGCTCGGCAAAACCCGCTGAGAACCAAGCTAAAAAAGGCACCTTGGTTTGTTCATCCGGCGCAAATGAGTACGGCGTACCATGAAGGTACATGCCACTTTCACCCAGTGACTCTCCATGATCAGATAGGTAAAGCATTGCCGTATCAAATTGGCCATGCTCGGCTTCTAGTTTCTTCACGACCTGAGATAAAATGTAATCGGTATATAAAATCGTATTGTCGTAGGTATTAACCAACTCTTCATGGCTACAGTTTTGAATATCACTTCGTTGGCAATCAGGTACAAAGTGCCGATACTGCTCAGGATAGCGCAGATAATAGGTAGGCCCATGGGAACCGATAATATGCAACACTAACAAGGTATCTTGGCGCTTAATTGACTTTAGTCGCTTATCTAATTCATTTAGCAATACTTGATCGTAGCAATACTCACCATTACATAATTTGGGATCACTATTATGATCTATCGTAATGTTCTCAATGTTTTGACAGACCCCTTTACAGCCACTGTCGTTATCAAGCCACTCCAGCTGGATCCCCGCATGATTTAACACGTCGATAGCACTGTCTTGAGCTTTCTCCCGTCGAGAGTTGTAATTATCCCTATCCATTCGAGAAAACATACAGGGCAAAGATACCGCCGTTGCGGTGCCGCAAGAATGAGTATCTTTAAATGTTACTAACCCTTGGTCTTTAGTAAATGCATTGGTCGGTCTATCGTAACCATAATACGCATAATTTGCCGCTCTGGCTGTTTCACCAACCACCAATACCACTAGATTGGGTTTGGCTTTGTCAGTTGTATTCTTAGCATCTAAGCCGATTTGTTTATATTCAAGTGGCTTTTGTAGGTAATTAACTTCTATATATTTGATGGTAGAGCCGACAAAGTAAGTAGGAATGATATAGCGCTTGATAGTGTCGTTATTACGGCCAAATGAAACATAATTCTCATAATAAAACATGGCGATAATTACGATGCCGCCCAACATAGCCAACATAAAGAGTACTTTGTGCATCAGCTCTTTAGTAAAGGGCTTGTATTGAATATTGACTTTATAGATCAGCAGCGCCGGCAGTGCACCAGTGAGGGCAAAGTTAACCAACGACGCCCAGTTCAAGTAAGTCCCTGCTTCAGATTGATTGGTCTGAAAGATGTTCTCTATCATGCCATAGTCAAAAACCACACCATACTGCAAAGCGGCAAAAAACACGCTAGATGACATCAAGGTGAGCACAATGAAAAATGGCTTTGCCAGATACTTGATACAAAAAAGACTGAAGATAAAAGACAGCGCGAAAACTAACAGTAATGGCATAGTCGCAATAAACGCCAGGTTGACATCTGGTTGCTTGTCTACCCCCTGTTTCACAACTAGAAAAAGCGGGATATTAAATACACATACATAATAAATCGATAGGAGTAATGAAAATTGAATGCTGGTTAAATTCTTAAGACGCGACAACACTATTTTACTCACTTTTTATAGAAATTAAGCCCAACAGGCATTGAACGCCTGTCACAGAGGCACATATTACCACCGCAACAAAAACGCTAATAGTGTATCAATCAAAGTTACAAAACATTTTTGCTAATAATGTATCGTTTGTAACAGCAAAGAGAAATACACCAATGCTAACAATGAAAGTAGATCGCTATTCTGTGGGCTTAGCTCAGTTGAAAAGACTTAAGGGGCGCTCACAGAGGAGCAGCCGCATGAGAGGGATAATATCAGTCAGTATAAATGGAACAAGGCTAAAAAGTGTGCCAGCAAGCACTAAAATTCGCGATTAATCCTCTCGAAAAAATCTAATAATTGAATTCTCTCAGACTCTGTAAATTTGACAGTTAGATCTTGCGTTAGCTGCATATGCAGTTTGTCATGCTCTTCAAACATGCTTCGTCCGCTGTCGGTGAGCTCGACTAAAATAGAGCGCCTATCATTGGCATGAGGAGTACGGATCACAAGGCCAGCATCGACCATCTTATCGACTTGAACCGTTAAGGTGCCGGTAGTAATCCCGATTTTTTGTGCCAACTCTTTCATGCGCATGGGGCCGTTTAGCCCCAGGATCTCAACGGTATGTACTTGAGGCAAGCTAAAGCCTTTATCCTTGACGACCGCCATTTCCCATGATGACAGCTTCTCATAAAATTCGATCATTGCATGATTTAAGCTATCATCGTGGTTTTTCATTTATTTAATTCCTAGTCAGTATCGGCTTATTGTGCCTGAGCAATAGGATTCACTTCAATAGTGACATGAGATAAGCGCTCAAAATGTGATAACTTTTGTCTGAAATACCCCGCATCCTTAGCACTTTCCACCCCAATAACCATGCTAGCTGCATAATGATCTGCACTGATCTTCCAAACATGAAGATCGATAAGCTGGGCACTTTCTTGAGTTATCGCGTGTTTAATCTGTTGCATATAGGTTTGCTCAATGCTCGCATCAAGCAATACTGGGCCCGTTTGTTTTAATAGCCCCCACGCCCAGCGACTTATAATCAATGCCCCAACAATGCCCATAACAGGGTCTAACCATGTAAGACCGAAATATTTTCCCATCAACAATGCGGCAATCGCTAACATAGATGTGAGCGCATCGGCAAGGACATGAAAATAGGCGGCTCGTAGATTATGATCATGGCCGTGGTGCTTTTCTTCATGGCTCAGCTCTTTATGCCCATCATGCTCATGATGGCTGTGACCATGACCGTCACTATGAGAGTGACTATGACTATGATCGTGGCCATGGTGATCTTTTAACAAGAAAACACTCACCACATTAACGATCAGACCAATGATGGCCACTAAAATAGCCTCGTTAAAATGGATTTCATGGGGGTTGAATATCCTAGCTCCCGACTCTGCCAACATCACGAGGGCCACTAATCCCAATGCGATGGCACTGGTATAGCCTCCAAGAACACTGACCTTACCTGTTCCATAGGAAAATTCGGCAGAATTAGCATGTTTACGAGCATAACGGTAGGCGAATAATGTGATCATAAAAGCAGCGGCATGGGTTCCCATATGCCAGCCATCGGCAAGTAAGGCCATAGAGCCATAAACGGTACCAGCAATGATCTCTGCCAGCATAGTGACTATCGTCAGCACTAATACATAGGCAGTGTTACGCTCCCCTGCACTATTTTGAGTCGAAAATTTCTGTTTATCTGCGCAGTTCACTGTCGCCTGTTCACCATGGATCATAAAAAACACCCTTGAATCTTTTTCATTATAACGTCTAGCCATCAATGCCCCGGCTAGCGTTTAGCTCTTATCAATCGTTTCTATTTACTGCTAAGCCTAGTCAACGCGAGTTCAATGGCTAGCAAACTAAATGTTTGACAGACTAATTATTAGAACACCAAGTATTTTGATACTCAAACTAAGTTTGCGCTTTTGAAGCTGATAACACAACAGAGGGTCACTTTTATGTGATCTTGCGCTTTTTCTAGTGACTATAAATGGATGGCGAGCGGCGTAAAAAGCTTTACTAATAATGAGGTAACTAAAAGCGAACTTTATCCGAACCTCACAGTCATAAAGGAATAGTAATTGTTGGGAGCAGTAATAATAGGCTCTATATTAAGTTTGAATTCATGGGTATTTTCTCTAATCCAGGTCTTAATATATTTTTTTCAATTTTTTTAACCCTTTTTGAAAACTGCCCCGTTTATAGAGGTATTGAACACAGACAATACCTTTTTATTTTGGAGATTTTATGACTTTATTCACTACTGGTAACACACGTTTTACTCGTACTCTTTTGGCTTCTTCTTTGATTCTTTCGGCCTTTTCATTCAATGCCAGTGCAACCAGTCCAGCTCATCCATCTGGAGTTAATCAAAATATGATCAGCGCGCAAATGTATACGGCTAATGACTACAGTACGACAAAAGAGACTAAGATGTTTCCAGCCCCACAAACAGGTCAAGTCCAGCATATATTGACCTTACCTAAGCTTGAAAATGAAGCGGACTACAGGGTAGAGATCCAGATTGGACAAACAAAAATGGTCGACTGTAACAAGCATGGTTTAAATGGTGAGCTCAAGCAGCACTCGGTGAAAGGATGGGGTTATAACTATTATCAAGTAGACTCAATTAGCGAGGGGCCTAGCACTATGATGGCCTGCTTCGATCAAGCTAAAACAGAAAAGTTCTTGCCGATCCGTGATGATCTGATGCTGAAATACGATAGCCGCTTACCTAAAGTATTCTATCTACCAGAAAATACGCAGGTGCGTTACCGCGTATGGAAAGTGGAGTCGCCATTTAGCTACTCAGGTGAAGCCGCGAAATAATTATTTGGCTATAAAGGAGTTAGATATAAAAAAAGCTACCTTAGGGTAGCTTTTTTATGCGAGTAATTTGCTTTGGTAAATTAAGCTTTCAGTGCACCAATCGCCTCTTTACACAAGGCTGTAATGCGCTCCCAGTCGCCCTGCTCCATCGCATCTGTCGGCGCAATCCAACTACCACCGATACAGTCAACATTTTTAAGTGCCAAGTAATCTTTATAGCTACTTGGAGTAATGCCACCTGTTGGACAGAAGCGAATATCGGCAAGTGGGCCAGAGAAGGCTTTAAGAGCATTCACACCGCCCGACGCTTCGGCTGGGAAGAACTTAAAGTTTGTGTAACCCAGTGCCATACCTTTCATCACTTCTGAGATGCTAGCCACGCCAGGAATGAGCGGCGTTGTGCCTTGCATTGCGGCCTCTAACAGCTCCGTTGTTGCACCTGGAGTAATAACAAACTGTGCGCCGGCATTAATTGCCTGCTCTAGCTGTGCCTTATTTAAAATGGTGCCCGCGCCCACTAGTGCTTCTGGCACTTCTTGAGCAATCTTAGTGATAGCTTCCAATGCACAGTCGGTACGTAGTGTCACTTCCAAAACAGAGATGCCACCCGCAACAAGCGCCTTAGCAAGCGGCACAGCATGTTCAATCTTATTGATCACCATGACAGGAACAATAGGGCTGCGTTTAAAAATATCTTGTGGCTGTATTGACCAGTTATTCTCAAGCATTGCGTTACTCTTCCTTAAACTCTAATAGTGTTCATCAATTGCACTAGTGCTGCGTGCACCAGTTTCTGGACTACTTAAGCTAGCGCGTAGTGCACCAAAAAGCTCTCGTCCCATTCCATAACTTGTTTTATGCAGATCGACCTTATCGGCGACTCTAGCATTGAGCTCAGATTCATCAACTAACAGCGATAGCTCACCGGTTGTCGCATTGACTCGAACTAAATCACCATTATGGATCTTAGCAATCAAACCGCCATCTAGCGCTTCTGGTGTCAAATGAATCGCTGCAGGCACTTTACCCGATGCGCCAGACATACGGCCGTCGGTTAGCAGAGCTACCTTGAACCCTCTGTCTTGAAGCGTACCTAGAATTGGCGTGAGCTTGTGTAGCTCTGGCATGCCAATGGCTTTAGGGCCTTGGCCTTTAACGACAACAACGCAGTCCTTATCGAGTTCACCAGCTTTGAATAATGCTTCAAGCTTGTTCTGATCATCGATAACAACAGCGGGAGCTTCGACAACGCGATGCTGCTCTTGAACCGCAGAAACTTTAATCACTGCTCGACCAAGATTACCTTTTAGTAACTTAAGGCCACCATTGCTTTGGAACGGCGCATTTAGTCCAGTTAACACTTCGGTGTCTAAACTTGTTTGCGGTCCTTCAACCCACTTTAGTTCACCATCACGAATTTGTGGCTCTTGGGTATAACGCTTAAGACCAAAACCAGCAACGGTATCGACATCTTCATGTAGCAAGCCACCATCGAGTAGCTCTTTAATTAAGAACGCCATACCACCCGCAGCGTGGAAGTGGTTGATGTCGGCATGACCATTTGGGTACACACGTGCAAGAAGCGGTACAGCGTCAGAAAGCTCTGAAAAATCATCCCAATTGACAATAATGCCTGCAGCACGCGCCGCAGCAACAATGTGCATGGTCAAGTTAGTCGAGCCACCTGTTGCCAATAGTGCAACGATGCCATTGACCACAGATTTCTCTGATACCACTTTACCAATAGGCGTATATTGCGTGCCCGTTTCGGTTAAACGGCAAACTTGCTTAGCAGCAGTCTTACTTAACACGTCACGCAGTGGATCGTCAGGATTAACGAAAGATGAGCCCGGTAATTGCAGACCCATCACCTCAAGCATCAACTGGTTACTGTTGGCGGTTCCGTAGAAGGTACAAGTACCCGCGCTGTGGTAAGACTTAGACTCTGCATCTAACAACGCAGCTCTATCGACTTCACCCTGAGCATATTTTTGACGAATGCGCGCCTTCTCTTTATTGGGAATGCCCGACTTCATTGGGCCTGCGGGCACAAACAGCATCGGCAGGTGACCAAAGCTTAGTGCACCAATCAATAGACCCGGTACAATTTTATCGCAAATACCGAGCAATAACGCCCCGTCGAACATATTGTGCGATAGTCCAACGGCAGTGCCCATTGCGATCACTTCACGGCTTAAAAGACTCAGCTCCATGCCCGGTTGACCTTGAGTCACGCCATCACACATTGCCGGCACACCGCCAGCAACTTGAGCCACACTGCCGACTTCATTACAGGCTTGCTTCAACATGTCAGGATATTCACCATATGGCTGGTGAGCCGATAACATGTCATTAAATGAGGTGACAATACCTATGTTGGCTTTATTCAATTGCTTGATAGAAGCCTTGTCGCTTGGGTTACAAGCGGCAAAACCGTGGGCCAAGTTTCCGCAACTTAGCGCGCTGCGGTGAACCCCTTGATTCTTAGCATCATCGAGCGCCGCTAAATATTTAGCGCGAGAATCTTTGCTTCGTTCAATAATTCTGTCGGTAACAGATTGTACAACGCTGTGCATAATTACTCCTTAAGCGCTCCAGTAAACATCAACAGGTGTTTTATGCTGTCCGAGAACGGCTCGGATCGGCATTTCACGACTGTCATCGTTTGCTAGTGCTTGTCGGTAAACATCAAGTTTTTGCTCACCAACGATATGTAGATAGATTTGACGGCTGGCTAAGATCGCAGATTTTGACAAAGAGATCCTTGAATGCGGTGCGTTGCCTGGTTTGACTGCAACACACAGGTCACTCGTTGTTAAAGCGTTATCTAACTCAGCTTGTGCTGCACATGGGAACCAAGAGCAGGTATGACCATCGTTACCCATACCCAATACAACAACATCAAATGGCTTTGGAAAACTGCCAAGCTGTTCTATGGTCATGTCACAACCCTCTTCTGGCGAAGAGTACATGTTCTTTAAACCGCGAAACTTTGCACTGGCGGCTCGGTTTTTAAGTAAGTGATTTCTCACCAAGCGCTCATTTGAATCGCCGTGTTCTGGACTGACCCAGCGCTCATCGGCAAGGGTGATAAACACATCACTCCAGTCGATCGCCTTCTTACTTAGCAATTCAAATAGCTTAAGCGGAGTCGATCCACCAGATACGATTAGGCTCGCTTTACCACGAGAATCCACTGCTTCTTGCAGTTGATTAGCGATACGCTCGGCAAGTTGAGCCTCTAGTGCTTCTTTATTATCAAATGATTTAAAAACGGTTTCTTTAATCATTGGATCCCCTTATTCGTCCCAAGAACGGCCGTCTTTAGTGATAAGCGCGACAGAAGCTACAGGCCCCCAAGTACCAGCTGGATAAGGTTTCGGCTTCTCGTCGGTCTCTTCCCAAGCTTGAATAATACCATCGACCCAGCTCCATGCCTGCTCGACTTCATCACGACGAACAAACAGTGCTTGATTACCTAACATGGCTTCAAGCAATAAACGCTCGTAGGCATCGGCAATGCGCTCGCTCTTGAAAGTCTCAGAGAAACTTAAATCCAGTTTAGTCGTTTGCAGGCGTTGCTTTTCACCAAGACCTGGCACCTTGTTCAACATCTGGATTTCAACCCCTTCGTGAGGCTGCAATCTAATCGTCAGTTTGTTAGGTGGCAGGTTACGGTAGTTAGAGCTATACAAGTTGTGCGGTGGGTTCTTGAAGTACACCACAATTTCAGAGCTCTTGAATGGCATACGCTTACCGCTACGAAGGTAGAAAGGCACGCCAGCCCAGCGCCAGTTGTCGATATCGACGCGCAAGGCAACAAAGGTTTCAGCGTTTGACTGAACATTTGCGCCCTCTTCCTCAAGGTAACCCGGAACAGGGGCTCCTTTTAAAAAGCCTGAGCTATACTGGCCGCGAACCGTATTTTCGTATATGTTGTCGGCGTTTATTGGGCGCAGCGACTTAAGAACTTTGACTTTTTCGTCACGAATATTGTCAGCATCTAAGTTAACAGGTGGATCCATAGCAACTAAGGTCAATACCTGTAGAAGATGGTTTTGGATCATGTCACGCATCTGACCGGCTTTATCGAAATAACCCCAACGGCCTTCGATGCCCACCTCTTCAGCAACCGTTAGCTGTACATGATCGATAGTACGGTTATCCCACTTAGAGGCAAAGAGAGAGTTAGCGAAGCGCAGCGCAAGAAGATTCTGTACCGTCTCTTTACCTAAGTAATGGTCGATACGATAAACTTGGCTTTCTTCGAAATAGGCTGAGACTTGATCGTTAATGATGCGAGAGCTTGCGAGATCGGAACCGATGGGTTTTTCTAGAACGACACGAGAGTCTGGGAAAATGAGGTTTTGTTCGTGAAGACAACGACAAATATCACCGAAAATAGCGGGTGGCGTGGCAAAGTAACTCACCATAACGCGTTTTTCTGGCTCGAGAATATCATGGAAAGCCCGATAGCCTTCAGACTCAGTAAAGTTAGTGCCTACATAATGACATCTGTCTAAGAAACGACTCACCGTCTCTTCACAAAGCTTGTCTTTAACAAAAGTCGTTAAGGCGTTTACCACCAGCTCACGGTATTCTTCTTGGCTAAACTCATCTTTTGCAACGCCGAGAATTTTTGTATCGACATTTAGCAGATTAGCTTTATCAAGCTGATATAAAGAAGGAAGTAACTTACGCTTGGCAAGATCTCCCTTGGTACCAAATAGAACAAAATCACAAGCTTTGGCTTTAGGTGTCGTAATGCCCATCGCTTCAAAATCTCCTTTTGACACTGTGCCCCATCATTTTTGATGAGTATTCACACGTTTGTTGTAATATAACAACACAAATCACTAATTGCATCTAAATTTTATAATAAACTTCAAGTTAGCCTATTAGCTATGTTACGCCATAATCTGATATGCTTTCGTGATAAAATTACTAAAAATTATCGTGTTTGTACCTGTTGTCATTATAAATTAATGTAGGCCATAGCGCTCTGTAATTAACGGTAATCAAACGACAAATTCAAAACTTCATCAAAATATAATAAAGCTACATTACTATTGAGTGGACGTACGCATATGAATACCCTAGAAAAGGTGCAGAAAAGCCTTACCCATTTTAGTAAATCTGAACGTAAAGTTGCAGAAGTCATTTTATCTTCGCCACAGACCGCTATTCACTCGAGTATTGCAACGCTGGCTAAGATGGCAGATGTAAGTGAGCCAACGGTTAACCGCTTCTGTCGCCGCCTCGATACTAAGGGCTTTCCAGACTTTAAACTCCACTTAGCGCAAAGCCTAGCTAACGGTACGCCTTATGTTAGCCGCCATGTTGAAGAAGACGATAGTCCTGACTCATACACCACTAAGATTTTCGAATCTTCAATGGCCTCTTTAGATACCGCTAGACAAAGTATCGACACCGCTGCTATCAACAAGGCGGTAGACATTCTTACCCAGGCTAAAAAAATCTCCTTCTTTGGCCTAGGCGCGTCAGCTTCCGTTGCCCATGACGCTCAAAATAAATTCTTCCGCTTTAATGTGCCTGTCATCAGTTTCGACGATGTTCTTATGCAGCGTATGAGCTGTATAAACAGTAACGAGGGCGATGTAGTGGTATTGATCTCCCATACAGGCCGTACTAAGTCGCTTATCGATATCGCAAAACTTGCGAGAGAAAATGGCGCAGCAGTTATCGGCATTACTGCCAGACATTCGCCGCTATCAACTGTGTGTACACTTCCCGTAACAATGGAAGTACCAGAAGATACCGATATGTACTTGCCTATGGCTTCACGTTTAGCACAATTAGTTATAATAGATGTGCTAGCGACAGGATTTACACTTAGACGAGGTCCTCGTTTCCGTGAGAATTTGAAGCGAGTAAAGGAAGTGTTAAAAGAATCAAGAATAGACAAAGATCCAGTTCTGTAACTGACTTCCTACAAGAATTTAGGCAATTTGGCTTAGGTTGAATTGCCTGTTTTCAGCTATATGTTGGAATAGGTCACAAAATTAAAAACTTGAGTTAGATCATTTTGCTCGTAATTTTACTACATTAAAGGATATTGTCTGTTAATATAGGGTCAGAATTTTTTAAACTTAACGGAGTATGTCATGTTCCGCAGAACCAAAATTGTAACAACTTTGGGTCCAGCCACCGACCGTGATGACAACTTACGCCGCATTATTGCTGCCGGCGCTAACGTTGTTCGCTTAAACTTCTCTCACGGTGCACCAGAAGATCATAAGAAACGCGCAGACGATACTCGAGCGATTGCAAAAGAGCTCGGTGTTCATGTTGCTGTTTTAGGCGATCTACAGGGTCCTAAAATCCGTATCTCTACTTTCAAAGACAACAAAAAGGTGATGTTAGAGCTTGGTCAAGCCTATACCCTTGATGCTGATCTTGCGAAAGGTGAAGGTGATGAGAACCAAGTCGGTATCGATTATAAAGAGTTACCACAAGACGTCAGTCTTGGTGACATCTTAATGCTTGATGACGGTCGCGTTCAGTTGCGCGTTGAAAGTGTTGAAGGTAACAAGGTTCACACCACTGTGACGGTTGCCGGTCCTTTATCAAACAATAAAGGTATCAACAAGCAAGGCGGTGGTCTTTCGGCCGCAGCGCTAACTGAAAAAGATAAGCAAGACATCATTACTGCTGCAGCGATTAATGTTGACTACCTTGCCGTCTCTTTCCCAAGAAGCGGAGCAGATCTTAATTACGCACGTGATTTAGCGCGTAAAGCGGGTAGCAACGCATTGATCGTGTCTAAAGTGGAGCGTGCAGAAGCCGTTGCTACAGACGAAGCGATGGATGATGTGATCATTGCATCTGATGCAGTGATGGTTGCTCGTGGTGACTTAGGTGTTGAAATCGGTGATCCTGCACTTGTTGCTGTACAAAAGAAGCTTATCAGCCGTTCTCGTCAATTGAATAAGCCTGTTATCACGGCAACTCAAATGATGGAGTCAATGATCTCTAGCCCAATGCCAACACGTGCAGAGGTGATGGACGTTGCGAACGCAGTACTCGATGGTACTGACGCCGTAATGCTTAGCGCCGAAACCGCAGCTGGTGACTTCCCAGAAGAAACGGTTAAAGCCATGGCTCAGGTTTGTTTAGGCGCCGAGTCTCACCCAAGTGTTCAAGTGTCTAAGCACAGATTGGATCAGCAGTTTACAACTATCGAAGAAACCATTGCGTTATCGACCATGTATGCTGCCAACCACCTTGAAGGTATCAAGGCGATTATCGCATTGACCGAATCAGGTGCAACTCCAGAGATGATGTCACGCATCAGCTCTGCCCTGCCAATTTTTGCTCTGTCTCGTCATGAGTCTACTTTGGCTAAGATGGCACTTTATCGTGGTGTTCAACCAGTGTACTTTGATTCGACAACCCATTCTCCAGAAGCGGTTGCACAAAAGGCACTCGACACCTTAGCTCAAGCGGGTTACCTACAAAAAGGTGATATGGCGATGATGACTAAGGGCGATGCGATGGAAACCGTTGGTGGCACTAACACCAGTAAGGTTGTTGTCGTTTAAGCGCATACTATAATGCCATAAACGTTTATGGCTTTAGCTAAAAAAAAGGTACGCATTGCGTACCTTTTTTATTACCCCTTAAATCAGTTAAAGCTTTTCGAACTCATCAACGGCGATGGCCGCTAATCTTAGCTCATCGGCTTTCACTAAGTTTTGATGTTCTTGCTCGGTGATCAATGATATCTCTAGCGCAGCATCAAACAATGCCAATGGCGCTAACTTAACGGGCAAACTGCCCTCTTTCTGTGCACTCTTAAGCTTTTTATACAGGCCTTTACATGCATGCTTAGCAACAAACGCATTTTCGACTTCGGCAATACCACCGATATCTCCCTCAAAGTCAGGACAAAGAAACGTCAGTCTGTCACGGGCAGGTCCTGGCTGGCTCATCGCATTAGCAAGCTCAATCGATAGCTTGTCACTGGCGTCTTTAAAGCGATTACCCAGTGGGAAAATTAATGCTCGAAGCAATAACGCCACGCCACGATTAGGGAAGTTACGAATCGCTTCATCGAGCGCTTTGGCAGCTAAGTGCAAGCGAGTCGCCATTACATGGCGCACTGCAGGTAAGTCATCAAACTGACGACCGTTATCTTCAAATAACTTCAATGTGGCTGAGCCCAAGTAGAGCTGACTTAACACATCGCCCATACGCGCACTGAGCATCTCTTTGCGTTTTAAGTCACCACCTAAGATCAACATAGAGACATCGGTCATCAGGGCTAAACCTGCAGATAAACGGGTCATATCTTTATAATACTGCTTAGTTTCACCACTAACAGGTGACTGAGCGAAACGACTTCCAGTCAAGGCGTTACCCAAGGCACTAAAGGCATTACGCGTAGCATAACCAATATGCCCAAGCAATAAGGCATCGAAACGCTCAAGGCCAGCACTGCTATCTTCCATGCCCGCCGCTTCCATTTCAGCCAATACATATGGGTGACAACGCGTCGCCCCTTGACCAAAGATCATCAGGCTGCGGGTTAAAATATTCGCCCCTTCAACAGTAATAGAGATTGGCAGCGCCATATAACCGTGACCCAAATAGTTCTTCGGCCCCAATTGAATCCCTTTACCCGACTGGATATCCATCGCATCATCGACAACTTTTCTGCCAAGCTCTGTCATATGATACTTAGCGATCGCAGTCACCACAGAAGGTTTAACCTTTAAGTCGATTCCGGTAGTGGTTAAGCGTCTAGCCGCTTCAAGCTGATAAGTATTGGCGATCACACGAGCTAGCGCTTCTTGTACGCCTTCAAATTTACCGATCTCTAAACCAAACTGCTGACGAACGGCGCTGTAAGCGGTCGTTGTCTTGGTCGCCATATGACCTGAAGCCGTTGACAGTGCAGGCAATGAAATACCGCGCCCTGCCGATAAGCACTCAACCAACATTCTCCAACCACGCCCTGCGTATTGTGAACCACCGATAATCCAATCCAGTGGGATAAACACATCTTTACCGCGAGTTGTGCCGTTCATAAAGGCCAAGTTGAGTGGGTTATGACGGCTACCTATCTCAACGCCATCATGATCGGTTGGGATCAAGGCACAGGTAATACCGATATGCTTAGTATCACCGAGAAGGCCGTCAGGGTCATACATTTGAAAGGCAAGACCGAGTACATTAGCCACTGGCGCAAGGGTAATATAACGCTTATCCCAGTTAAGCTTTAAACCTAAGGTGTCTACACCGTTAAACTCTTGACGGCAAACGATACCTGAATCGGGGATAGCGCCTGCATCACTGCCCGCTTCTGGGCCTGTTAACGCAAAGCATGGAATCGCACGGCCATCGGCAAGTTGTGGTAGCCAGTAATCTTTCTGCTCGCTAGTACCGTAATGGGTCAATAGCTCACCTGGGCCCAATGAGTTCGGCACCATAACGGTGACCGCAGCACTAACACTACGGCTGGCAATTTTACTGACAATCGTTGAGTTCGCGTAGGCTGAAAATGCCTTGCCGCCGTACTTTTTAGGGATGATAAGCGCGAAAAATCCCTCTTTCTTAAAGTAATCCCAGAGCTCAGGCGGTAAGTCTTTTCTATCATTAACTATGTTGTAATCATCGATCATAGTTAATGCGGTCATGACTTGGTTATCGATAAACTCCTGCTCTTCTGAGGTCAGAGTCGGTTTACCGTAACTGTGAAGTACCTGCCAGTTTGGCTTGCCTTTAAATAGCTCACCCTCCCACCAAACATCACCCGCTTCCATCGCTTCTTTCTCAGTATTGGAGAGCGGTGGCAGCACTTTTTTGAAAAAACTGAAAACAGGACGCGTGATTAACTGCATCCTGATATTTTTAACACTGAATACAACCACTATTGCGATAAGCAATAGCACTAGTAATGTCGTAGCCATAAGTTTTACATTACATCCTTAGTAAGTGGAACGGACACTCCGGCAGACAAATACGGAATGACTTTTCTAATAACAGCTTCAATATCATTGTGCTCCCCAAAGTCGGCTTCTGCAATTTCGGTTAGTGCATCGGCTGAGGCCATGGTGAAGACGATCGTGCCTAAGGTAAAGTGTAGTCGCCAGAACATCTCTGCAGGCGGAATATGCGGTGCACTTTGGGCGACAGCCTTTACAAATTGCCCCAAATACTGGCCATAATGTGTGGTGATAAACCAGCGAAGGTGACCTTGGCTTTCTATATAGCCACGACCAAGTAGTTGCAGGAAGGTTGTGGTACCTTCGGTTCTTAAACTATTCAGATCGAGCAGTGGGGCGACTAAACTTGAGAATATATCGTTTAACGACGCGTCGGCATTGTTTTTTTGAACTGAGATGATAGCGTCTGCAGCGCTAGGCATAAACACATCGAGGTAACGGGCCAATACCGCTCTAATTAGCTCTTTTTTAGAGCCAAAATGATAATTAACAGACGCAAGGTTTACCTCTGCTTTGCTGGTAATTAGTCTTAGAGAGGTCTCTGAGAAACCTCTTTCTGCAAATAATTTTTCCGCAGCATCGAGTATTCTTGTTTTTGTATCGGAGCGATTTGCCATTCCGTTGCCTTTATATCTATTTAAAACACTCGTTTAAATTAAACATTCGCTTGCCCATTGTCAAACAAAATCCCGATATCGGCCAAAACAGACGCATCGTTGGCATACCTGTTTTAATCCGCTATTAATCAGCAACAAAATAAGTAAAATAAGCAACACAATAATAACAAGGGATTTAAACGATGAATAAAAACCTAGTTCAGGTTTCTAAGCTGTCGGCAATCATAGCGTTAACACTTGGCGTTGCTGCCTGTAATAGCACTGATGTTGAGAGTACAGAAGTAAGCGCCGATAAGACCATAGAAGCAAAACAGTTTATCAAGGATGCAGAATCTAAGATGGCCGATCTATCTATTGAGATTAATCGCTCTGAATGGATCTACAGCAACTTTATTACTCAGGATACCGCAGCACTTGCCGCTAGCGTTTCTGAAAAATACACCGCGACATCGGTCGAGCTCGCGACTAAATCGGCTCAGTACGCCGACCTCCCCTTAAGCGCTCAAGAAAAACGTAAACTCAATATTCTACGAAGCTCAATCGTACTCCCCGCTCCTCTTGATCCTGCTAAAAACGCCGAGTTAGCAAAGATCAGCGCCGAACTGAACGGTTTATACGGTAAAGGTAAGTATTGCTTCGAAGATGGCCGTTGCCTCACTCAGCCCGAGCTATCGGCCATTATGGGCGAGTCTAAAAATCCCGATGAATTGCTGGAAGTCTGGCAAGGCTGGCGAGAGATAGCTAAACCCATGCGTCCCCTGTTTGAAAGAGAAGTCGAGCTGGCTAACGAGGGAGCAAAAGATCTTGGTTACGCTAACCTATCTGAGCTTTGGCGTAGCAATTACGATATGAAACCTGATGAATTTTCAACCGAACTCGACCGACTATGGGGCCAAGTCAAACCCCTATATGACTCGCTACACTGTTACGTTCGTGGTGAACTGAACGAGCAATATGGTGATGAGGTCGCTCCAGCATCGGGCCCAATACCCGCTCACCTACTGGGTAATATGTGGGCACAGAGTTGGGGCAATATTTACAATCAAGTGGCCCCTGAAGATGCCGATCCTGGCTATGACGTCACCGAACTGTTAGCCAAGCACAATTATGATGAGATAAAGATGGTTGAGCAAGCCGAAGGCTTCTTTACCTCTTTAGGTTTCGAGCCACTACCCGACACTTTCTGGGAGCGCTCTTTATTTGTCCAGCCTGAAGACCGTGACGTGGTTTGTCACGCCTCGGCTTGGGATCTGGATAACCGCGATGATATCCGCATCAAGATGTGTATTCAAAAGACCGCCGAAGACTTTACCGTGATCCATCATGAACTCGGCCACAACTTCTATCAACGTGCCTATAAAGAACAACCGTTTATCTTTAAAAATAGCGCCAACGATGGCTTCCATGAAGCAATAGGCGATACGGTTGCCCTATCTATCACACCGAACTACCTCAAGCAGATAGGCTTACTTGATGAGGTTCCTGATGAGTCTAAAGATATTGGCCTACTGCTAAAGCAAGCTCTGGATAAAGTCGCATTCTTGCCCTTTGGTTTAATGATCGACCAATGGCGCTGGAAAGTGTTCAGCGGCGAGATCACTCCAGAGCAATATAACCAGGCATGGTGGGATTTACGGGAAAAATACCAAGGTGTTAAAGCCCCTATCGCCCGCAGCGAAACTGACTTTGACCCAGGCGCCAAGTACCACGTACCGGGCAATGTCCCTTATACACGTTATTTCTTAGCCCATATCCTGCAATTCCAGTTCCATCAGTCTTTATGTGAGATTGCTGGCGATAATGGCCCAGTGCATAGGTGTAGTATCTACGGCAATAAAGAAGCCGGTGCTAAGTTAAACACCATGTTAGAGATGGGCCAGAGTAAGCCATGGCCTGAAGCCTTAGCCGCTGTGACAGGCACTAAAGAGATGGACGCCAATGCGGTACTCGATTACTTTGCGCCGCTGCAAACTTGGCTAGATGAGCAAAACAAAACTGCTAACCGACAGTGTGGTTGGTAAAAAACGCCGACTAGCCTGCTAATATTTGCAGATTGGTACTAAAACAAAAAGGCCATCTTACCTTCGGGTTTGATGGCCTTTTAAATCTTAAAAGATTAGCGAATATTGACGCCTTTATGGTTGGTCTCTTTGGTTTCAATCCGTTTCTGCTCGGATTTTGCCAGCATTACATATAAAGCCCCCGCGCCGCCATGGTGGGTCTGCGCACTATGATACGCCAGCACTTCATCTATCTGCTCAAGCCAACTCGCCACAAAAGACTTCATTAACCCAGGGATAGGTTTGCTGTTAACCCCTTTACCATGAACAACCAGAATACTCCTCTCGCCCTTCTGCCGACTCTTTTGGATCTCGTTATAGAGGACTTCTCGCGCCTGCTGTACTTTTAGCTGGTGCAGCAGGATCTCATGTTTTATCGGATAACCACCGCGGCTGAAGCGATGAAACACTGCGTCTTGTACGCCGTCACGCTTGAATTCAATCACCGCCTCAGGTTCAACGGATTCGATCCTGTTAACATCGGTTGCTAACTTTGCCAACTGCTCGCTCATTTGAAGTTGAGCTCGCCGTAAATTTTGCGCCTGCGTTGAGACTTTCTGCTCCCCAATCGTGGAAGCAGTATTATTTTTTAGTGGCCGAACATTGGCCATCTCTTCGAGAAAAAGACTCATACCCTCTTCACCCATAAGCACTCCCATCGGCTTCACGCCCCAAACTACCTTGAACAGCTAATAATTGGCTAATTACAGGTCTAAAAGAATATTTCTACACATCTTGTAAAGATCTAGTACTTTAGTTCACCTTAACCATCTATTATAGTGATAATCAATATGTTCTCGGTTTATCCTAATTAGATGCTCAAAAAAGTTGCTACAGCGCTTACATTAGTAAGCACATTATACTTCAGCCTCATTCAAGTCGCTTTCGCCAATGATAACGACGCGCTTAATGCCGTCTATAGCCATTTTAGCGCAGCCTTTAATGAGCTAGATGCCAATATAATGAAATCGATCTACTCGGAAGATGCCTGCTATATCCCAGAGGGGCAAGATGAAGAGATCACCTTAGGCCGCGACAATATTGTCGCCTTGTACGAGACTTTTTTTGGCAAAATCAAACACAAGAATGCCAAAATCGAGGTCGATTTTCGGGTTATTGAACGCAATATTGAAGGCAATAGCGCAACCGATATTGGCTATTACCTTATTCGTTTCCACCCTCCCGTCGATGACGGTGAACCTACTAGCGAATTTGCAGGAAAGTTTGTCGGTGTGTCCAAAAAGAAACGTGATGGCAAATGGTACTTAACGGTCGATACTAATAACCGAGCCGAAGCTTCGTTTTATTATAATGCCAAACCCAGCCCAAACCTTTATTATGGGCGTCAATTTCCAGCATTAAGCCAAAACGCATTACCCAATACCCATGACAAACCATAACTTTGAAGCTGACTCTCCTTGCCCTTGTTGCTCGGGGAGGAGTTACCAACACTGCTGTCAACCGCTGCACCTAAACCTACAGTTAGCACAGAGTCCTGAGCAGCTTATGCGCTCTAGATTCTGCGCTTTTTACCTAAAAAACTATCCCTATTTAATCGACACCCATCACAGTGATTATTTAGACGGGCTCAACGAGCACACCTTAGCCCAAGAGCCGCTGCCACAATGGCTGAGTTTAGATGTCATATCGAGCGAGCAAGATGGTGATTCAGGGCAAGTCTGCTTTCAGGCTTGGTATAAGCTCGATAATGAGCTAGACGCTATCCATGAGAGCTCTGACTTTATTAAACAAGATGGTCGCTGGTTCTACACTCAAGGTGAGCAGAAGGCGCCAATATTGCCAAAACGTAACGACAAATGCGTTTGTCAAAGTGGTAAGAAGTTTAAGCAGTGCTGTGCTAAATAGCGCTTATAGTCACTTTACGTTAAAGAAGTGACCTAAGGCTGGCTTAGTGAATTGAGGTCGGTTTTTGCAAAAACTGACCGAATTCAGATACCCTTAAAGCTGGGCTGTATAGGAAGCCTTGGGCCTGATGACAATGATGTTGTGCGAGAAATTGCTCCTGCTCGCGAGTCTCTACCCCTTCGGCCGTTAAAGAGATATTTAATGCCGATGCCATCGCGATTATCGCACTGACAATTTCGCGGCTTTCATGACTTACAGAGAGATCGGAGATAAATGAACGGTCTATTTTAAGCTTACTAATTGGGAACTGCTTGAGATAGCGCATCGAGCTGTAACCTGTTCCAAAATCATCAATCGCCAGGCCGACGCCCAACTCTGACAACTCATGACATAAGTTTGTTGCAGAACGAATATCTTCCATCAATTCCGTTTCGGTGATTTCAAGAATTAAACTATGGGGCTTTAATCGATAACGGGTCACCAACTCCCAAACCTGCTCAAATAGGCTGCCACTAAAGAACTGTCTTGCAGAAACATTTACGTGCATAGAGATATCGATTTGATGTCGCTGCCATAAATTGAGCTGCTTACAAGCGGCTTCGAGTACCCAGGAGCCAATGTCACTTATCAATCCTGTCTGCTCGGCAATATCGATGAAGGCACCTGGGTAAAGTACCCCTTTCTTAGGGTGGTGCCAACGAAGCAGAGCTTCCGCGCCTATATAGGACTGCTTTTTAAGATCTTTAAGGGGTTGATAGTAGAGCTCAAACTGTCGTCCCTTTACAGCAACCGCAAGATCCCTTTCTATCTGAGCATCTTCTTTAAAGGCATTGAGCAAAGCGGAATTAAATACCTGAACCGCTTGACCTTGCTTGCTCTTCGCATATTGCAGCGCAATGTCGGCACAAGTTAGTCCGGAGAACTGCTTCTCAATCGAGGCGAGATCCACTCGCGCTATCGCGGGTTTCGGCTCTATCTGCTCGATTCCAATAGTGATAGGCGCTTCAAGCTGACGATATAGGCGCTCTGTTGCCTGCTCGATTATCGACTCATCTTCTTCGTTCTCAAATAAAATACCGAATTCATCACTACCAATTCGTGCCACCTCGGACAGTTGATTGATCTCGGCAAAGTGGCGAATTCGTCTCGCAATTTCAACCAACATCACATCGCCATTGGCATGGCCGTAGGTGTCATTAAAACGTTTAAACCCTCTAAGATCGACCAGAACTAGATGACCCGATGTAGCACGTTCGAGTACTCGACTAAAATGGGTGCGATTATAGAGTCCTGTTAAGCTACAGCGCCATGCGAGGCGGACCAACTCACTTTGGTGATGATGCTCTTCGGTGCAGTTTTTGGCGTTAACCAACGCGAAATGGTTACCTCGACTCGAGATAAAGCGCTTTACAGAAAAGCGCATCCAGTAGGAAGATCCATCATGGCGGACGAGATTGACCTCCTCGGCAACGGCCTCTCCGGCTCGCGCCTTCACTAATACCGCTTCAGCTAACAAAGGATGTTGCTTGAACAGATCTAAAACTTGAACTTTGCGCCCTAATATTCGCGCTTTGGGCACCTGAGTTAAATTAAAGTGTGCCCGATTGACGTACTCGATACAGTCTGACGCTAGATTCACCACCATCATAATATGGTCAGACTGCTCTGCTGCTGACAAAAAGAGCGTTAAGCGCTCATCTTTGTCATAGCCGTACTGCGTCGCTAAGGTCAGTGCAAGTTGATCGGCAACTTGAGAGCAAAGCTGAACCTCACTGTCGTTCCAGGGGGCTAGTACCATGGTACGTTCTAGACTAAGGATCCCCTCTAACTGACCATTTATTCGAATGGCCACTTCCAAGACTGACAATACGCCATGCTCTTGGTAATAGGGTTTTAACTCAAGCAAACGGCTGTCATCACAGCAACTCTGCGCGGTAATATAGAGCTCGTCCTTAAGTTGACGGATAAATAAGGGACATGTTGATGGATTTGGACGGGATATAGCGCCTGATGAAGTCGAGTCAACAGATAGAGAAACCACTTGCTCAAGCGTATCTGTTTCTGACGATAATGCAGAAACGACAATTCGAGACACACTAAACAGCTTAGAGAGTAACTCTGATGCAATTTGTGCCGTGGCCCTAAAGTCACCTTGCTGTTTTGCTTCAGAATTAACAATATACTCTAACAATTGCTGAGATTTATGCTTCTTCACGCGCTATCCTAGATAAGGTAAACAAAAGCGTCTACCAATGGCTTTATAAATTAAAGCAAAAAAACTATATTTTTATAGGGTACAAGACTACACGAGTTAATCTATTTTCAGCAAGATGTTCTAGGCTATTTTATAGACCATTTTCTAGTTGGAATATCATTTTTTCAGCGCTAAATGAAAAAGTTAGACTAACCTTTGCATTTTGGCCTTCAAACTGAGTCTGTGCGGTCACACCATCGAAACGCTGCTGCGCCTTTTCAATCACTTCTGTAGCCAATTGCTCACAGTTCTCGCCATTTAATTCCAGCTCTAGTACCGTATCGTGTTCATCGATAATTGCACCAACATCGACGAAGCTACCACAGTCATTACAGGTATCATTAACTAAATCTGATTGTGCCTTTTGAATATTTTTCATCTTAACGTGTCTCACTATGGATCATTTGAATGTTTGATTATATATCAGCAATTCAAAATAAAGCAGACTCATCTTCAAGCTTGGGCTATTAATTCACCCATTTGACGTTGGATGACCAATTGATCGACAAAGTGGGTGAGTTCCACTTTAGGTGTAACAGTCACTTGGTTGTAACGCTGACGAACAGACAGGGCACAGTTAGCCAACACCTCTTGCATCTCTAACGATTCTTTACGGCGAATGACCAAAGCTTCTTCATTAAGTACATTCGCTAACCGAAAAGCGGTGGCGCCACTTTGTTGGTGAACTTGGCTATTGTCGGTCACCATGATGTCTCCATCGAGTTGCCCAACTAACGCCTGCGGCGTCGGCAGTTCGAATTTGGAGCGTAAATCATGGCTAAGATGAGCTTCAGTCTGAAATTGCGCCATATCCCGCGCATCTTCCGATAGCATAGAAAGCAATAGACCAAACTCACCCCGTCGGTTAGCACCAACTGCATGATTGAGTCTCGAACCTAACTGAGATTCGTTGATTAATGTACTTTCTACCTGCGCCACATTCATTCTGAACAAAAATAAACCAATAAAACAACTCGTTAGTAGGTAATCGACCGCGCAAACGAATTCTTTAGGTTTTATTTCATATTTAAGCCCAAATAAGCTCAGAAAGCTCAGTTACCCAAATCACTTCTACTAACCATTAACTCACTATTATTAGGTGAGTTAGCCATATACTTGAGCAGCACACTAAGATTGCACCATTGAGTTAAACGCTAATTAATCGTCATATTGAACAAGAATAAAGCGCCAAAACAAGCCGTTGTAAGTTAATTGACCAAACAGTCAATGACTTTGGGGTTTATTTCATATTTAAGCTTTACAGCAGAAAAAATTCTGACTACTATTGCCGCCGCAATTGAGGAGGGGTTCCCGAGTGGCCAAAGGGATCAGACTGTAAATCTGACGGCTCAGCCTTCGAAGGTTCGAATCCTTCTCCCTCCACCATTTGCACACAATTTGTAGAAAGATATTCTTGGAGGGGTTCCCGAGTGGCCAAAGGGATCAGACTGTAAATCTGACGGCTCAGCCTTCGAAGGTTCGAATCCTTCTCCCTCCACCATTTCTATCAAGTTGAACACGCTGTAAACACAATAGGCCAATATTGTGCGYAAGATGAAGTAAGACAATGTGGAGGGGTTCCCGAGTGGCCAAAGGGATCAGACTGTAAATCTGACGGCTCAGCCTTCGAAGGTTCGAATCCTTCTCCCTCCACCACTTCTTAACTCACTAATATTMTTGTATTAGTAATTTTGAAGTAAAAGTTAAAGCWGTAAACACAATAGGCCAATATTGTGCGTAAGAYGAAGTAAGACAATGTGGAGGGGTTCCCGAGTGGCCAAAGGGATCAGACTGTAAATCTGACGGCTCAGCCTTCGAAGGTTCGAATCCTTCTCCCTCCACCACTTCTTCACCCATCTCAACTCTGCCGTGAAATGCCTCTACCGCTACTAAGCTTTAATCTAAATACCTACCAGCTGAATAACACCACAAAAACATTAGCAATGTTAATCAGACAGTTATAACTTGCAGCAAATTTAAACTCGTCACTTTTGCACTATCATTCCCAACGCCTTTTCACTATGATTTAGCATCAATATTTTTACTGAGGCGACATCGTGACTAACTCTTGGGTAAATCAAGCAATCGAAAAAATTGAAGCAGATTTTCAACGAAGCGCTGACACGCATTTGATCAAACTAGATACTCCGAATTTACAGGGTATTGATATTTACCTCAAAGATGAAAGCACCCACCCGACGGGAAGTTTAAAGCACCGCCTCGCCCGCTCTCTGTTTCTCTATGCACTGTGTAATGGTTGGATAAAGGAAGGCACAACGGTCATCGAGTCCTCTTCTGGCAGTACCGCAGTATCGGAAGCTTACTTTGCACGCTTACTCGGTTTACCCTTTATCGCCGTTATGCCAAGCACCACGGCTAAGAAGAAAATTCAACAAATCGAATTTTATGGCGGTCAATGCCACTTCGTCGATCACTCGAGCAAAATTTACGCGGAATCAGAGCGATTAGCACAGGAACTTGATGGCCATTATATGGACCAATTTACCTATGCGGAGCGCGCAACTGACTGGCGAGGAAACAACAACATCGCCAACTCTATCTTTAACCAGATGGAGAAAGAACAATACGCTATTCCAACTTGGATCGTCATGAGCCCAGGCACAGGCGGTACCTCTGCCACCATTGGCCGCTATATTCGTTATCAAAGACTGAATACGAAACTCTGTGTCGTCGATCCTGAAAACTCAGTATTCTTCGATTACTTCCATAGCGGTGATAACACTATCAGCTGCTGTAACGGCAGCAAGATTGAGGGTATTGGTCGCCCCCGCGCCGAACCCTCATTTATTCCAGGCGTAGTGGATGAGATGCGCAAGATCCCCGATCCTGCATCGGTGGCTACGATCAATTGGCTTGAAAAAATTATTGGCCGCAAAACTGGCGCCTCTACCGGTACAAACCTCTATGGCGCACTACAACTAGCCAGCGAAATGGCAGCCAAAGGTGAGACGGGCTCTATCGTCACCCTCATTTGTGATTCCGGTGAGCGCTATTTAGATACCTATTACAATAGCGAGTGGATAGCACAAAATATCGGTGAACTTGCCCCCTACCAAGAAGCTCTAGAGCAGTTCAGCTCTACATCCGTATTAAACTGTCCGAATGCACGATAATCTCGACAGCTAAAATAGACCTGATAAAAATAAAAAGCCCTTGCGATGCTAACATCCAAGGGCTTTTTTATTAAAATATTACCGATAAGGAGTTAATCAATATCGAGATATTTATGGGTTTGAATCGATAAACGCCAGTTACGCTCGATACAGGTCTTCATCGCCAACTCCGTTGCTCTAGGCTTTTGGCTGATAGGCTGTAAGCAGACTGTTTTTCCCGTTAAATCAATTTCTGTTAATAACTCATCTAGCTCATCAACATGTTTTTGCGTCGCAATAGGATGCTTGATCTCATTGGCTCGATTAAGCGCTTGGGCTAATACAGGATAGCCGCCCTTCATATTGACCTTTGGCGATACTGTGACCCAGGTGTCTTTAGCACACAAAACCTCGAAGGTACCACTGGTTTCAATTTGCGTCTGATAACCTTGGCTATGCAGATACTCAGTTAACTCACTCAGGTCATATAGACATGGCTCACCACCTGTGATCACTACGTGCTTGGCATTGAAGCCCTTTTCTTCAAATGATCTGACAAGCTGCTCTGGAGTTAACTCCGCCCAGCGACCGACTGTGCCATCGACCTGAATCACTAACTCTGGAGTGACACGATTTTCCTCTAACAACTCCCAAGTTTGCTTGGTATCACACCAAGAGCAACCAACAGGACAGCCCTGAAGTCTAACAAAAAGCGCTGGCACTCCTGTATAAGTCCCCTCGCCTTGTATTGTTTCAAACACTTCATTAACTGGATATTTCATTATCTGACCTCTTGATTAGCTGGGCCGCATTTATAGTGGATTTTGCTCATAGTCGCAAGTAGTTTAAAAGCATTCACAGCTGCGCTAAACTACTCAGTCTTATTTATTGAAAGATTAAAGCTTAATTATGTCAAAAGCCGTTGTAGTTTTTAGTGGTGGTCAAGATTCGACAACCTGCCTCATTCAAGCCCTTCAACAATTTGATGAAGTTCACGGGATCACCTTCGATTATGGACAAAGACATAGAGAAGAGATTGAAATAGCCAAGAGTCTAGGCAAAAAACTTAATCTTGCCAGCCACAAGGTCATGGACGTCACCCTACTGAATGAATTGGCCATCTCAGCCCTGACCCGTGATGCAATTCCTGTGTCCAACGAACTGATGGATAACGGCTTGCCGAACACCTTCGTACCGGGAAGAAATATCCTATTTCTAACACTCGCTGGGATCTACGCCTATCAGCTGGGCGCCGATGTGGTGATTACGGGTGTGTGCGAGACTGACTTTTCAGGCTACCCAGATTGTCGTAATGATTTTGTCAAAGCCATGCAGGCAGCGCTTGAACAAGGCATGGATAAGCAGCTCACGATTCAGACTCCATTAATGTGGTTAGATAAAGCAGAGACCTGGGCCTTAGCAGATAAATACCAAAGTCTTGAGCTAATTCGCGATGAAACTTTAACCTGTTATAACGGGATTAAGGGCGATGGCTGTGGTACTTGCCCAGCGTGTCTATTAAGAAAGCGTGGCCTAGAAGAATACCTCGCCGATAAAGATGCGATACAAGCAAGACTTGCGACTAAATGCTAAAACTCAAGTTAGGGGCTAATAGCCCCTATACATTTGCGTTTGTAATTACGCTCGTTTGTATCAGCCTATTTTACTTTAAGCTTGATGAGCTACTGGCCTATCAGAGACCACTCATCCTCGATGGTCAATGGTGGCGCCTACTGAGCGGTAACCTCTTACATACCAATGCTTGGCATCTGTACATGAACCTCGCAGGCTTTTGGGTCATTATCTCACTGCATGAGCCACACTATCGCGCCCAAGGACTTGCCATACTCTTTTTTGTGTTATGCCTCATGCAGGGCATAGGCTTACTGCTGTTTTGCCCAAGCCTTATGGGTTATGTTGGCTTAAGCGGTATGCTTCACGGCCTCTTTACCTATGGCGCAATTATGGATATTCGCCGTGGGTTAAAGTCTGGGTATTTACTGCTGCTAGGTGTGATCTTAAAAGTTGGCTATGAGCAGTTTTTTGGTGCGAGTCGCGAGATGACTGAACTTATCGGCGCCAGAGTGGCAACCGAAGCCCATTTAGTCGGCCTTTTAAGTGGGCTTATCTGTGCTGCAGCGCTATTGGCTTTCAAATATTTGGCTTATAAGCCGCACAGTTTATAAATCATATAAATAAAAAACTCAGCCCCAGAAATAGTGTCATCGCATCAAGCATTAATAATAAAAAAGGAGAGCTAGCTTTGGCTGCTCTCCTTTTCTCGTTTAATGTCTTATTATCGCTCAGTCTTAATAAACTACGCCTTAATAAACTGCTCTCTGAGTCGGCTGACTTTATCGCGGATGGCTGCGGCTTCTTCAAACTCGAGGTTTTTAGCGTGTTCATGCATCTGCTTTTCTAACCTATCGATATCATGGCTGATATCGGCAGGTTTAGCCACATGATAGTCAGCCGCAGTTTCTGCCACACCGCGTTCGCTATCAACATATTCGTGATCGCCCACATCCATGACATCGGTAATGCGCTTCACCACCCCTTTTGGTGTGATCCCGTTTTCCAAATTATACTGATGCTGCTTTTCTCGACGACGGTTGGTTTCGGTGATCGCTTTCTCCATCGACTTGGTAATACGATCCCCATAGAGGATCACCTTACCATTAACGTTACGGGCTGCGCGCCCAATCGTCTGGATCAGTGAACGCTCAGAGCGTAAAAAACCTTCCTTATCAGCATCGAGAATACAGACCAGAGAGACCTCAGGCATATCTAAGCCCTCTCGGAGCAAGTTAATGCCAATAAGCACATCGAATACGCCTAATCTCAAGTCTCTGATGATCTCAACGCGCTCAACGGTGTCGATATCAGAATGTAAATACCTAACTTTGACACCGTGCTCATCGAGATACTCGGTTAAATCTTCGGACATGCGCTTAGTCAGTGTCGTCACTAACACACGCTCATTGACGGCCACACGTTTGCCTATCTCAGACAACAGATCATCGACTTGAATCGATACTGGCCGCACTTCGATCTCAGGATCGAGTAGCCCTGTAGGCCTGACGACCTGCTCGGCAATTTCACCATCAGACTTATCAATTTCGTATTCACTAGGCGTTGCCGAGACAAAAATACTCTGAGGCATTAAGGCCTCAAACTCTTCAAACTTAAGCGGACGGTTATCTAGTGCCGAAGGCAGACGGAAGCCATACTCCACAAGATTCATCTTTCTTGAGCGATCACCTTTATACATGGCGCCGATTTGCGGTACCGTCACGTGGGACTCGTCGATGATCAACAAGCCATCATCAGGCAAATAATCAAGCAAGGTAGGAGGTCCATCGCCAGGCGCTCTCCCCGACAGATAGCGGGAGTAGTTCTCGATACCTGAGCAATAGCCAAGTTCAGTCATCATCTCGACATCATATTGGACCCGCTCGGTAATGCGCTGCTCTTCAATAAGCTTATTAAGGTCGAGCAGCTGCTGTTTTCGCTCCCTTAACTCCTCTTTAATCTCTTCTGTCGCGGCTAAAATAGATTCCCTAGGTGTCACATAGTGACTCTTAGGATAGACGGTGATCCGAGCAATACGCTTAATCACGTGCCCGGTGAGTGGATCGAATAAACTTAATCGTTCAATCTCATCGTCAAACAGTTCGATGCGAATGGCATGCTTATCGGAGTCGGCAGGAAAGATATCGATCACTTCGCCTCTGACCCGATAAGTACCTCGCTGCAATTCGATATCGTTCCGGGTATATTGCAATTCACTGAGACGCTTTAAGATATCGCGCTGCTGCATGATCCCACCTTCACGCAGGTGCAATAGCATCTTCATATAAGACTTAGGATCACCCAAGCCATAAATCGCCGACACCGATGCAATCAACACCACATCTTTTCTTTCTAATAGTGCCTTAGTGGCTGACAAACGCATCTGCTCGATATGGGCGTTGACCGATGCATCCTTCTCAATGAAAGTCCCCGTTGAAGGGACATAGGCTTCCGGTTGGTAATAGTCATAGTAAGATACGAAATATTCGACCGCATTATGGGGGAAAAACTCTTTCATCTCCCCGTAAAGCTGAGCTGCTAGCGTCTTATTCGGCGCCATGATAATGGTTGGGCGAGACATTTTTGCAATAACATTAGCGACAGTGAAGGTTTTACCAGATCCTGTCACCCCCAGTAATGTCTGGCACGCAACGCCCGACTCTAGCCCATCGACTAACTGTTGAATTGCCGTAGGCTGATCGCCCGCGGGTTTATACATGGACTCTAATTGAAATACAGATTCTGACACTCAGATACTTCCCTCGAAAGATGAGCCATTATTTTACCCTAATTTGCTCAAAAATGGCGCGTAATCGTTAATTTATCAGTCGGTATATAAACACAGCATTGGCTCACCGCGATTACCGCTGATATGGGGTTAGGCTCGCGACATGCTATAGCTATACTCAGCGACGCTCTCAAGCAAAAATGCTCCCCGCCCCCAATCATGGCGAGGCAGCCTTTCTAGGGCCAAATATTTAACAACGATACCCGCTATAACCCATAGGGTTAAGATTTATTCCATATGAAACTTTATAACGTCTAGTAAAATTGCGTTTTTTAGAGTTTGCCATTGCCAAAGCCAGTAGATTCGGCGTTTTAATTCACAAGAACCACTGACAAAACAGTTACACCGCAGCAACAATTCTGAAAACGCCACAATAAAGTGTTGCTTTTTCCATCATGTTGTTTTTACTGCCTAAAAAAAACAATCAAGAAATTCGCTCAATTTAAGGTCAACGCCCATTTCATCGGCATTTGCCGGTGATTTTCCGGTGTAACCCACAGGCTTATCCACAGATTCAGTGGATAACTCTTACAGAGCTTATCTACAGGGGCTTGTAGCACTTGCTAAAACTAAAGTATGAAGCCAGGAATATCTGAAAGTTTCCTACATTTGTAATTATCACAGCATAACTTAAGGCCACATAAATGATTTAGTGATAGAAAATAGTGATTAACTCATATACTTGCATTTATAACTGTTCATATTTTAACAAAAACGCTGCATCCATCAGCATTATGTGCACTAGGTGAGCACTTAAGCGTATAATTTCATTTTTTTTCCCTTGTCGAGTTGACTCAATTGTAAGAGCGATTTAATATGCGCTCCGTCTTCAACGAGACGTAACTTAAACGATTCCCCTGTAGTTCAGTCGGTAGAACGGCGGACTGTTAATCCGTATGTCACTGGTTCAAGTCCAGTCTGGGGAGCCAAGTTTAAGTTAGATTAGATAGTTATCTAATAATGTAAAAAGTAATTCCCCTGTAGTTCAGTCGGTAGAACGGCGGACTGTTAATCCGTATGTCACTGGTTCAAGTCCAGTCTGGGGAGCCACTTTTACAAAGTTAAATGATTATCGGACTAAAAATAGCGATTCCCCTGTAGTTCAGTCGGTAGAACGGCGGACTGTTAATCCGTATGTCACTGGTTCAAGTCCAGTCTGGGGAGCCATTTTTAGTGTTAATAAAAGTATTGCGTTTCCCCTGTAGTTCAGTCGGTAGAACGGCGGACTGTTAATCCGTATGTCACTGGTTCAAGTCCAGTCTGGGGAGCCACTTTTATTAAAGCGTTAAAATAAAGTATTGCGATTCCCCTGTAGTTCAGTCGGTAGAACGGCGGACTGTTAATCCGTATGTCACTGGTTCAAGTCCAGTCTGGGGAGCCAACTTTATAAAGAGTTAAAATAAAGTATTACGATTCCCCTGTAGTTCAGTCGGTAGAACGGCGGACTGTTAATCCGTATGTCACTGGTTCAAGTCCAGTCTGGGGAGCCAACTTTATTAAAATAAGTTAAAGTATTACGATTCCCCTGTAGTTCAGTCGGTAGAACGGCGGACTGTTAATCCGTATGTCACTGGTTCAAGTCCAGTCTGGGGAGCCACTTTAATTTAGCTAGAATGTTTGAAAGGTTTTTACGACTCCCCTGTAGTTCAGTCGGTAGAACGGCGGACTGTTAATCCGTATGTCACTGGTTCAAGTCCAGTCTGGGGAGCCAACCTTTTCCTAACACCTCACCTGCTTTTCATTTCAATTCTTTATCACGTAATAAATCCACTGCAATTCAAGATCAAACCTGTTTATAATACATCCCACTAAACCAGTATCACTCTCCCTAAGAGTTTTTTGATCGTGTTGAACGGATTCTTTATGACAACCTCAAAATATTTCCAGTTGTTTCTTTTTTTGCTATTTATAGGACTCTCCTATTTAAGCTACCAATACGCACAGCAAAACCTCACTAAACAAACAGCTCAGCAACTAGATCAATACTCGACAGCGATCGCGCAAGAAAAAGCATGGCAAGGTAAGGGTCAAACACTTTACGAAATGCTTAAGCCCAAATTTAGCTTTCAGTTTTTCCAATATATCGATGCGTCCGACAGCGGTAATAACTTCACCAAGGGGAAGTTAATCGCAGCAAGCGATTCTATGTTAGCGAAATTATTTCTCATTGAATCACCCCATACTCAAGTTTTGCAGGCGGGCCGGCTACAGATCAAACTTTCCAGCCAGTTATTACAGAAACAAACCATCCGCCAATTCCAAAATCATCTGCTCATTATCTGGGGCTGCTTTGTTGTCATTGCCTTTTTCCACCTTCTGCTCAGCCTAAAACAAAGAAAAAGCATTCGCTGCATCGCGGCTAATATCGAAAAACTCAGTCAGCTCTCTTTTGAAGCTATCGACCAATCTCAGTTTAGAGGAGAGTTTCGAAATACCGGCTTAACCTTAGAGAAGGCGAAACAGACGCTAAAGGCGAAAGTCGGTGAACTAAATGAGCTTAATAACCAACTGAGTAAAACCGTCTTTCAAGACCCGATTACAGGTTTCGCGACAAAAGCACGTTTTACCGAGAAACTCGATGAGATCTGTAGAGCCGAGTCTAAGGAGTTCGGGGTCTTAGTGATAGTCAAAGCCACGGAGCTTGCCAATATCAACCAACTGCATGGTAGAGAGGCCGGTGATGATTACCTTTGTCGAATTGCTAACGAGATTAGGCTTGCTATAAATGAACCCTCACGCACGCAGTTCTTTAGGATCTCTACAGCCGATTTCGCCGTTGTTATCCCGGATATAACAATTAAACAGTGTTCAAGCATCGCCAACCAGTTGAAATCAGCTTTTCGAGAGTATCAACACCAGATTGGCACGCCATCCATCGCCCATATCGGTATAGTGCCTTACCTTGAAGACAGCGATCCTGCATCCTTGATGACCCTTGCCGACACGGCCGTCAGTATCGCTCAAACCCTCGGCCCCAATTGCTATCATATTCAGGAGAAACTCACTGGTGGAGAACTTTTTGGCGAAAGTCGCTGGAAGGTGGCCATCAACGATCTACTGAGACGTAAAGCCATCAAGTTTTATATTCAACCGATCCGCCCATGTCGTAATGATGTTGAATCTTATCGTGAGCTATTATCCCGATTTTATAATAGCGAAGGAAAGCTGTTACCCACGACAACTGTCATTTCTATGGCCGAACGTCACGGCATGAGTGAAGAACTGGATAAGCTAGTCGTACTCAATACCTTAAGGTTGTTGCTGCAAACCCCGAACCTGACAGGCTTGATTGGCATCAATATCAGCGCGGCCTCAGCAACTAACAAGTCTTTTGTCTCTTGGTTAAAAAATATATTAACCAAACAGAGGCAAATAGCTGCAAGGCTCGTGTTTGAGGTGAGTGAGTCCGGTATGCAGACAAATCTCAGTGCCACCTATCACTTTATTAATGAACTCCATAGCGTAGGTTCACGGATCTCTATAGAGCGCTTTGGGCTCGGCTTTACCTCATTTAAGTTCTTTAAAGAGGTTCGTCCCGATTATATTAAGTTAGACCATAGCTATACCCAAGAGATCACCCTAGATCCACACAATAAGTTTTTCGTTAAAATGATTATCGATATTGCCCGCAAGCTTGGGATCAGAGTCATCGCCACAGGTGTTGAAAAACAAGAAGATAAGCTTGCGATGGAACAACTGCTTATCGATGGTTTGCAAGGCTACTATATCGCCGAACCTAGCCCATTGAAGCAGGAGGAAAAGACAGCAAATACCGTTTAATTCTGACTATTTATAAAGCAAACTTTTTATCCTTGCTTTCTATGTGTTGTTAATGGCTTAGGAAAAGCCGATAATAGCGGTAATTCTGTCTAACAAATTGATTAGAGATGAGCGAATATCTCCTGTTATTGATCGGCACAGTGCTGGTCAACAACTTCGTATTAGTAAAATTTCTTGGCCTTTGCCCCTTCATGGGGGTATCTAGCAAACTGGAGTCAGCCATCGGCATGTCGATGGCGACAACGTTTGTGTTAACGCTGGCCTCTATCTTAAGCTACCTGGTTAATCAGTATTTATTACTGCCGTTTGACCTAGGCTATCTGCGAACGATGAGCTTTATTCTCGTGATTGCCGTTGTCGTGCAGTTTACTGAGATGCTAGTTCAAAAAACCAGTGCCTCCTTGCATCGTGCGCTAGGCATTTACCTGCCTTTAATCACCACTAACTGTGCCGTACTCGGTGTCGCGCTTCTTAATATCAATGAAAAACATGGTTTTATTGAATCAGCTATCTTTGGATTTGGCGCTGCTGTTGGCTTTTCACTGGTTCTGATTCTATTCTCCGCCATGCGAGAGCGCCTTGCCGCTGCCGATGTTCCTACGCCATTTAAAGGTGGGGCTATCGCAATGGTTACGGCTGGACTGATGTCACTTGCGTTTATGGGATTCACGGGGTTAGTTAAATAAACATGTCTGCTATCGTCATCGCTATTGTTGTACTTACAATACTCGCGCTCGTCTTCGGTGTCTTACTTGGATTTGCCGCTGAGAAATTTAAAGTTGAAGGCAACCCCCTTACCGATCAAATCGAAGCGCTACTGCCACAGACACAATGTGGCCAGTGTGGTTACCCTGGTTGTCGCCCTTATGCCGAAGCCATTGCTAACGGCGACAAGGTCAACAAGTGTCCGCCGGGCGGCACCGCAACCATGGAAAAGCTAGCCGATCTGATGGGGGTCGAACCCGAGCCACTTAACGCCACTGAAGCCGTTCAAGTAAAAAAAGTTGCCTTTATTCGTGAAGAGGAATGTATTGGCTGCACCAAGTGCATTCAAGCCTGCCCTGTCGATGCGATTTTGGGGTCGGGCAAGTTGATGCATACCGTTATTACCGACTACTGCACGGGCTGTGATCTCTGCGTTGCGCCCTGCCCGGTAGACTGTATTGACATGCTACCCGTAGAACAAACCACCAAGACTT
Source organism: Shewanella sp. Isolate13 (assembly GCF_022398325.1). Taxonomy (GTDB): domain Bacteria; phylum Pseudomonadota; class Gammaproteobacteria; order Enterobacterales; family Shewanellaceae; genus Shewanella. The sequence continues at coordinate 25,650 of NZ_JAKEVD010000021.1, read as the reverse complement.
GGAACTGGCAACTCAATGCCATTCCTGTTAAGCAGTTGCAAGAGGATAAGCCGTGTTAACTTTATTAGAGCAAATTGATAAAGGGACGCTTTGGCGCTCACATGGTGGTGTTCATCCTCCAGAATTAAAAACGCTTTCTAACAAAACCACTATCAGCGAACTGCCACTTGCCGTTAAGTATATTTTGCCCCTGACACAAGTTGGCGATAGTGCCCTGCTCACGGTAAAGGTTGGCGATCGCGTCCTAAAGGGTCAGAGCCTAACTAAGGGAACGAGCTTCGCGTACAGCCCTGTACACGCGCCCACCTCAGGTGTTATCAGCAAGATACAACCGATGCCAAGCAATCATGCATCTGGTATTGCAGTACTGAGCTGCGTTATCGATGCTGATGGCCTAGATGAATCGGTCGAGGTTATTGCAGCCGATGTAGCAGCGTTAAGCAATCAAGAGATCCTGAGCAAGATTCAGCAAGCCGGTATTGCAGGCCTAGGGGGAGCGGCTTTTCCAACCCACATTAAGCTCAGCCCCGCCAGTGATATCGAACTGGTTATAATTAACGGTATCGAGTGCGAACCCTATATCACTTCAGATGATCGTCTGATGCGCGAGCATAGCGATGAGATCCTCTCCGGAATTGCTATTATTCAGAGACTGCTCAAGCCAAAGCGCATCATTATTGCCATCGAAGATAACAAGCCCGAGGCGATTGAAGCAATGCAACATGCGCTTAATCGCAGCGAGTTAGCGACAGATAGCGCCAGGATCACAGCCGTTCCGACCAAGTACCCATCAGGTGGTGAGAAACAGTTAATTCAAATCTTAACTGGTCAAGAGGTGCCATCGGGCTCTATCCCAGCTCAATTAGGCATGTTAGTGCAAAATGTCGGTACCGCTTACGCTATCCACGATGCAGTTGTAAACGGCCAAGCATTGACCCGCCGCGTGGTAACAGTGACGGGCTTAAACAGCCAAACGCCGGGTAACTACTGGGTTCCGATTGGCACGCCTGTAAGTCATCTGCTACAACAGCTTGGCTTTAACGGCAATCTAACCCAAGACAAAGTAATTATTGGTGGTCCTATGATGGGTCACTCTCTGCCAGATATCTCAGCGCCCGTGCTCAAGGGTACAAACTGCGTGCTACTGCCAAGCAGTGAAGAGATCGCGCCAGAACAAGCTGAAAAACCCTGCATTCGCTGCGGTGAATGCGCTGCCGTCTGCCCGACTCTGCTGTTACCACAGCAACTGTTTTGGCATGCCAAAGCCGAAGAGTACGATAAGGCCGCGAGCTTTAACCTACATGATTGTATCGAATGTGGTTGCTGTAGCTATGTTTGCCCGAGTGATATTCCCCTAGTGGAGTATTACCGTATCGCTAAATCTGCAATACGCACCCAAACAGAAGAGAAGAAACAGGCAGACTTTGCGAAGCAACGTTTCGAAGCAAGAGTGCAGCGCTTAGAAGAAGAAAAGCTTGCTCGAGAGGCCAAAGCCAAAGAAGCTGCTGAACGACGCAAGACGACGATGTCTAGCGGCGATAGAGACGCTGTCGCCGAAGCGATGGCGCGTATTAAGGCTAAGAAAGCAGCTGAAAGCCAGCAAAGTGAGACAGCACCTTCAGTAGAAGATAAAAAAGCCCAAGTTGCAGCAGCGATTGCCCGAGCTAAAGCTAAGAAAGGCAATACAAACGCTCAACCTGATGACAGTCAAACAGCCGATGCGGCACCGCTAACCGATAAGAAAGCGCAGGTGGCAGCAGCCATTGCCCGCGCTAAAGCCAAGAAAGCTGCGCAAGCTGACTCAGCTGAAGTCGATGCTAAAGCTGAGGTTAATACTGAGGTTAATACTGGGCCTGTCGATACCGCTGTCACCGACAAGAAAGCGCAAGTGGCGGCTGCCATCGCCCGTGCCAAGGCTAAGAAAGCGGCGCAGGCCGCCAAAACCGGTGACACAGAGCAGCAGCTGAACCGCGAGGAAAACAAGCCCTCGGCTGATGACGCGAAAAAAGCGCGTATCGCCGCCGCAGTTGCTAAAGCTAAGGCCAAAAAACAGTCTCAGGGCGAAGAGCCTCAGCCTAGTGAAAGCTCAGCTCCTCAAACTTTAGATACACAGACTTCTGTCACTCAGGCTTCTGTAACAGAATCGGCCGATGATGTGAAAAAAGCACGTATCGCCGCCGCAGTAGCTAAAGCTAAGGCCAAGAAGCAGTCTCAGGGCGAAGAGCCTCAGCCTAGTGAAAGCTCTGCTCCTCAAACTTTAGATACACAGACTTCTGTCACTCAGACTTCTGTAACAGAATCGGCCGATGATGTGAAAAAAGCACGTATCGCCGCCGCAGTTGCTAAGGCTAAAGCCAAGAAGCAGTCTCAGGGCGCAGAGCCTCAGCCTAGTGACCCCCCTGTAGCTCAAAGCTCTGATGTTCAAAGCTCTGATGCAAGCTTATCGAACACCGAGACTTCAGTCACTGAATCGGTCGAACCAGCGCTAGTTGAGACGAAGTCCACCCAAGCCCTGTCAGCCGAAGATGCGAAAAAAGCGCGCATCGCCGCCGCAGTCGCCAAGGCAAAAGCGAAAAAATTGCAACAAAAATTGCAGGAGAAGGAATAAACCATGGCGTTTAAGTTAGCCTCATCACCTCATTTGAAGGTGAAACTACAGACCCAAAGTGTGATGCGCCGGGTTATTTTATGTGCCCTGCCGGGTATTGCTGCCCAATGCTATTTCTTCGGCTGGGGCGTGCTCATACAAGTCATGCTAGCCATTGCTGTCGCATTGGCAGCAGAAGCCGCGGTGCTCGCCCTTAGAAAGCGCGCCGTACTTGCAACGATTAGCGATAACAGCGCCGTATTAACGGCAATATTGATTGGTGTTGCCATTCCCCCCATCGCGCCTTGGTGGTTGGTGGTGATAGGCACCCTGTTCGCCATCGTTCTGGTTAAGCAGCTCTATGGTGGTCTAGGACAAAATATCTTCAATCCAGCAATGGCCGCCTATGTCATGCTGCTCATCTCGTTTCCAGTACAGATGACGAGCTGGTCGATTCCAACGGCTATAGCTCAAAATCCAATGGATATTGGCTTAACGCTTGAGGCCATTTTCGGCTCCATGAGTGCCGAGCAGCTAAACCTTTATAAACTCGGCTTTGATGGCATCGCAATGGCAACCCCGCTCGATACCGTTAAGACGGATCTCTCTTTAGGATTAACGACCTCTGAAAGCCTAAGCAAAGCGATATTTAGTGACGGCTACGGAATCGGTTGGTTTTGGGTCAACATGGCCTACCTTGCGGGCGGTCTTGTCATGTTAAAGCTCAAGGTTATCCGCTGGCATATCAGTTTTGCGATTCTAGGTTCCCTATTTATCTGTAGCAGTTTTGGTTATCTACTCAGCCCAGATACCCACGTTGGGCCGTTGCTACAGCTTTTTTCCGGTGCAACCATGCTTGCAGCATTTTTTATCGCAACCGATCCCGTTACCGCAGCAACCAGTGTTCGAGGACGCCTACTGTTCGGCACCCTTATCGGTGTATTGGTCTATGTTATTCGCACCTATGGCGGCTACCCAGACGCTTTTGCATTCGCAGTCTTACTGGCGAACCTCTGCGCACCGTTTATCGATTATTACGTCAAGCCTCGCACTTATGGTCACCGTACGGGCAACTGAGCATAAAGAGAATTTATTTTGAAAAAATCAATGTTAAAGAATGGTTTGCTTCTCGGTCTTTTTGCGCTCTTGTGCACAGGCCTAGTCGCTGCAGTGAACCAATTTACTTACGATAAAATTAAGCAACAAGAACAGATTGAGCTAGCGCGTGTACTCCATCAAATCATTCCTGATGAGATCCACGACAACGAACTCACCGCTCACTGTATCTTGCTCAACTCGGTAGAGTTTTTAGGCACTGACAACGCCCTGCCCGCTTATATCGCGACAAAGAATAACAAAGGCGTTGCTATCGCCATTGAAACTATCGCTCCCGACGGTTACAACGGCAATATTCGCATCATTGTCGGCATAAGCGATAAAGGAGAGGTGTTAGGCGTTCGCACCCTATCCCACCAAGAAACACCAGGTCTGGGTGATAAGATTGAACTGAGAAAGTCTGACTGGGTGCGCTCATTCGACGGACTGTTTTTACTGTCAGATAAAGATAAGCGCTGGAATGTTAAAAAAGACGGCGGTGACATAGACCAATTTACTGGCGCGACCATCACGCCACGCGCCTATGTCAAAGCGGTCAGAAATGCCGTTAGCTATTTTAATGCTAATAAGGCACAGCTGTTATCGGCACCTGCCAATTGCGAGGTTGGAAAATGAGTGATTATAAAGAGCTAGCCAAACAAGGTCTTTGGAGAAATAATCCAGGACTGGTACAGCTTCTCGGGCTATGCCCTCTTCTCGCGGTTACCGCAACCTTAACCAACGCCTTAGGTCTAGGACTCGCGACCATGTTGGTATTGATTGGCTCCAACATCCTAGTGTCTTTGGTGCGAGACTTTGTCCCTAAAGAGATCCGTATTCCTGTGTTTGTGATGATCATTGCCGCGCTTGTGACCACGGTGCAGCTACTTATCAACGCATACGCTTATGGCCTATACCTGTCGCTGGGTATTTTCTTGCCGCTCATCGTCACCAACTGTGTGATTATCGGTCGTGCGGAAGCCTTTGCCTCTCGTAATAATGTCGCCAAATCAGCCTTTGACGGGCTGATGATGGGCTTAGGTTTCACCTTAGTCCTATCTATTTTAGGCGCGGCTCGAGAAATATTGGGTCAAGGCACGCTATTTTATGGCGCTGATCAGTTACTCGGCGAGTGGGCTAAGTCATTAACCATCCATATTTGGCAAGTCGATACTAGCTTCCTATTAGCTATGCTACCGCCCGGTGCTTTTATCGGCATGGGCTTGTTAATCGCACTTAAAAACGTTATCGACCAGTACTTGGCGTCTAGGCAGCCTAAAGTGGAACAAGAAGCGCCGACACGTGCACGCATTACCAAAGTGAATTAACCCATTAGTGCACTAGCGCAATGAGAGAAGCAGCAAGCATTACAATAACAAACGAGACGGATACGAGATAATGAACGCAGAGAAACGTCGGCTGATCCTTGAAAGGCTTAGAGAACATAACCCTCATCCAGAAACTGAACTTAATTTCTCAAGTCCGTTTGAGTTGCTCGTTGCCGTCACATTATCAGCCCAAGCAACCGATGTAAGTGTTAATAAGGCCACCGATAAACTCTTTCCGGTAGCGAATACCGCTCAGGCCATCGCAGACTTAGGGGTTGAGGGCTTAAAGCCTTACATCAAAACCATTGGCCTGTATAACAACAAGGCCATCAATGTGGTCAAAGCCTGTGAGATCTTAGTCGAGAAGTATAACGGCGAGGTACCAGAAGACAGAGAAGCCCTTGAATCGCTTCCTGGCGTTGGCAGAAAGACGGCTAATGTGGTGTTAAACACCGCTTTTGGCTGGCCAACGATTGCTGTCGACACCCATATCGACAGGGTTTCAAACAGAACCAAGTTCGCCATGGGTAAAAATGTTGTCGAAGTGGAAAAGAAGCTACTGAAAGTGGTGCCAGCCGAGTTTAAGGTCGATGTACACCACTGGCTGATCCTGCACGGTCGTTATACCTGTATCGCCCGTAAACCGCGCTGCGGCAGCTGTATCATTGAAGACTTATGTGAATTTAAAGACAAAGTCTACCCTGATGAGTGATCCAGTTTAGCCTTAAATTTAGCTTTAGCCGATTCAAGGCTTAGCTAGGTTGACCTAGGTATAGATACAAAAAAAGCCGCTAATAGCGGCTTTTTTTGTATCCGTACGCTTAGTACATACAGATAAAGAAAACAGTTAAAAACGCAGCAATAATTGCTGTAAGAGCCAGTGACATTTTCAGTTCAGTTTGCATGATGTTCTCCTTAAAATACTTAGCTAATAGTATAAGAAACAGGGGAGTTTCCCAGAGTAATTTAGGTATTTTGTGATCCATGCCAGACTAAAGAAATTGATCTCGCTCAATTTTTACAAAGTGTATCTATCATCATTAATTTCGATATACTTCAGCTCACACCCTATTACTTGGATATTTATCATGGCACAACTACTACATACCATGCTCCGCGTTGGTAACCTTGAACGCAGTATCGAGTTTTACACCAAAGTCTTAGGCATGAAGCTACTTAGACAAAGCGAAAACAATGAATATAAATATACTCTGGCTTTTGTCGGCTACGACGAAGAATCGACGGGTAGCGCGGTAATTGAGCTGACCTATAACTGGGGCACAGAGTCTTATGATCACGGTAACGCCTTTGGCCATATCGCTATCGGCGAAGAGGATATCTATGCCCGCTGTGATGCTATCGCCGCTGCAGGGGGTAAAGTTATTCGCCCTGCAGGCCCAGTTGCTGGCGGCACGACAGAGATCGCCTTTGTAGAAGATCCTGACGGTTATAAGATTGAATTTATTCAGATGAGCTCTGCAGAAAAAGGCTTAGGTTAACCTTTTCAATCGTTAACTTCGCCTTTATCAGCCAATAAAAAAGCGCCTTACGGCGCTTTTTCTTTAAGGTTAATAGCAAACGCTATTTAGAACTTCATGGTTACACCAGCAAAGTAGGTGCGACCAACAGTGTCATATACCTCTGGTACAGTACCACCGTCGCTACCGTTAGAAACTTTTGATGGCTCTTCATCAGTAAAGTTCTTAACACCAGCACTTAGCATCCAAGCATCGTTAATGAAGTAAGAAGCAGAGATGTTGTGATAAAGAACTGAATCTACCGTGTCACCTGTGCCTAAGTCATCCATTTCACCGATGTAACGGTTGAAGTACATTACACTCCAATCATCCTGACCCGCTTTAATGCTGAAGTTATTACGGAACTCGGCATAAGCACCGAAGTTACCATCGATTGTACCGGTATAATCTTTACCGTCTTGCTCAAAGTTCAGCAAGTAAGTTGTATCGTTGCTCACAACCCAGTCAAGATTCAAGACTTCGAAGCTATAAGCTAAGTTAAAGTCGATACCACTCGTGTCTTGGAAACCAACGTTAGTCAATGAGTTCGTCAAGTTAGACAAGTCACCATTAGGACCGATGTTGAATGTTTCACATGCTGATGCATCACCTGCATAACAAGCATCTAGGCCAGCTTGTGTGTCAAGACGGGTAATCGCGTTCTTAACTTTAAAGCGCCAGTAATCGAGGGTTAACGACAAACCATCAACATAGCTTGGCGAGTAAACTAGACCTGCAGTATAAGACTCTGACTCTTCAGGCTTAAGATCTTCATCCGATGTACGGTTAACTAAGATCTGTGGGTCTTGCTCATTTTCCCAAGGATCTGTCAGGTAGTCGTAAGAGCCTGAATCACCGCCATATAGCTCACTAACACTTGGTGCACGGAAACCTGTAGCGGCAACGGCACGTAGCATTAAGTCATCGGTCGCTTCATAAGTTAAACCAATCTTCCAAGTCGATGCGTTACCAAATGTTGAGTAATCATCGAAGCGTAATGCAAATTCACCAGTTAACTTATCGGTAAACGGTACACTCACCTCTTGGAACACAGAGATAACGTTGTAGCTACCGTCTGTAGGGTCTTGCTGCGCTGCAGTACTTTCACCTGCTACTACAACTGGATCAGGATTGTAATAGCCACTTTCGTAGCGGTATTCCGCACCGATTGCAAAAGCAACAGCACCTGCGTCTAAGTCAAACAGCTCACCGTTTAGGCCTGCAGAGAATACGTGCTGCTCGTTACCACCATCGGCATTTTCAGTATATGCAACGCTGTTTAGTAACTCTTGGTCGGTCATTGGCTGACCTGTTAACCAAGGATCTTGATCCGCATAAATAGCATCTGCCATCAAGTTTGCATTGATAGAGTTTTCTACCTTGGTCTTAGCCTTGTTGTTGCCGTAGGTGTAAGACGCATCCCAGTTCATACCTGTATTGATATCTAATGAACCTTCTAGGCCTGCAGAGATCCTCCAAGTATCAGTATCTTGACTATAGATACGAGGACCAACGTCATTCATACGCTTTCTGTAGTTAACTTGACCTTTGTCATCTGGCTTGATGCCTGCGTCAATCATGTCTTGATCAAGCTCTAAGCAAGTCATAGGATCATCACCCGCTTCACATACATCTAGCATGATGTTCGCTGGCTGCGGTGCTAACTGCTGGTTAGACTTACGCTTAGTGTAAAGCACATCACCGGTTAGGACGATGTCATCGCCTAGCTCTTGGGTCATGTTAGCAAATAAGCTGTAACGCTTGTTTGGTGTTTGATAGAAGCTATCTTGGGTGTAATCGTAACCTTCTTCGCGGTCAACCCAGTTGCCATTCTCATCTTTAACCTTGCCGCCCAAAGAGCCGTTTGGAATGAATGAACTTGAACCTGGATCTGTCCAATCACGGTCAGACTGAACTACGCCTTTACGCTCTGAGTATGCTGCACCAAAGGTGTAGTTGCCCGTGTCGGTATTGAATCCGTAAAGTGCACTGATCTCGCCGTTTTCGCCGTCGCTCTTATCGGTCATGCCACCGGTAACATCAACTTGGAAACCTTCAAAGTCTTTCTTAGTGATGATGTTAACCACACCCGCAATCGCGTCTGAACCATAAACAGCAGATGCGCCGTCTTTTAAGATTTCAACACGTGCAATCATTGCTACCGGGATAGCGTTAAGATCGACTGAGCTATCCGCACCTGAACCTGAGTTCACCATACGACGGCCGTTCAATAGTACTAGTGTACGCTGTGACCCCATACCACGTAGGTCAACCTGTGCAACACCGTCTGCACCATTGTTTGTACTTGAACCAACAGCGGCGCCCGCCATTGATGTTTGAGCCTGTAGAAGTTCATCAACAGAAGTAAAACCTTCTGCACGAATTTCTGCAGCGCCAATAACTGTTACTGGTGACGCCGTTTCCATATCTTGACGCTGGATACGGGAGCCGGTAACAGCAATGCGCTCTACATCGGCACCGACTTCTTCAGCAAACGCTGTATTTGACACGGTATAAGCGCTGGTAGAAACCGAGGCGATTAAACCAAACTTAATCGCAGAGGCCAATTTAGATGGTCTGTTCATTATGTAGTACTCCCTAACCTATTTATTTTTATATACACGCCATTTGTTATTTTTGACGTTGATATGGATACTGCAATTTCACGTTTAGGGCGTCAATCAAGCAATTTATTAACCATCAGGCGGGGATTGTTAATTAAAATAACGAGAAAAGTAACAAAATTTATATCAACCTCCACCTAACAATGAGACGTACGTCACGCGCCAGTTAAAATCACTTCCAAAGTGCAATTTGACAGTTTTTTAACCCAAACTCATCACAACTTTTTGTTAACCTACCGAAAACACCAAAATGTGACACCGATCACAAAAAAATACTTATGAATTTAGTAATAGGACCGTTTTTAGTTGTATTTCTTAGATATTGCTCATGTTTTTTAAATACTATTTGGGTTAGTAGTCAGCCTTTATTCAGCTTTATAAGCCGTAAAGGAGGCCATTTGTGAACAGTTGTAACAAAGGTTGGTGTTGGATTTTTGATAAATTAATAGACAGGAGAAAACTCAGAAATTTCGATTACGCTCATCAATCAGCATCACAGAACAATAACAGTGAATATGACTCAACCTAAAGAGCACGAGCCTAAAGCATTATCTTGAGCAAGGGGGGGATAAATCAATGCGCTGATGGAACTCGGGGCCGCAGGCCCCGAATTCATAAAGGATAAAACATGATAAGAGGATAGAAGTAATAGCCACTGGCTCAAATATTCGGCTGAATAATATTGAAGTGGCTATAGGCGCGAGGTGTGGCGATCCGCCCTCTTGGCGTTCTTTGAATAAAGCCTTGCTGAATTAAAAAAGGCTCTAACACATCTTCTATCGTTTCTCGCTCCTCGCCAATCGCTGCCGCAAGGTTATCTAACCCTACAGGGCCGCCCATAAACTTATCTATGATGGCGAGTAGCAGCTTCCTGTCCATATAATCGAAACCTTCGGCATCGACATCTAACATGTCTAATGCTTGTTCGGCGACGATTTTGGTAACCGCTCCGCTATGTTTGACCTCGGCAAAGTCTCTAACCCGCCTGAGTAAACGGTTAGCAATACGCGGTGTACCACGTGAACGGCGGGCGATTTCGATAGCGCCTTCATCATCGATCTCAAGTTCCATCACCTTAGCCGAGCGCTTCACAATGCTCGATAAGTCTTTAACGTTATAAAACTCGAGCCTTAGTGGTATGCCGAAACGCGCTCTTAATGGCGATGTCAGTGCGCCTGCACGGGTTGTCGCGCCAACTAGGGTAAATGGTGGCAGATCCAGCTTGATAGAGCGAGCGGCAGGTCCCTCTCCTATCATGATATCCAGCTGATAGTCCTCCATCGCTGGGTATAAGATCTCCTCAACCACAGGGCTTAAGCGATGAATTTCATCGATAAACAACACATCATTTGGCTCAAGGTTCGTTAGCAGCGCCGCTAAGTCTCCCGCCTTTTCAAGCACGGGACCCGATGTAGACTTAATATTTACGCCCATCTCATTGGCAACGATCATCGCCAATGTGGTTTTACCGAGACCTGGCGGGCCGTAAATCAACATATGATCCAGCGCTTCGCCACGCTTCTGCGCCGCTTCGATAAAGATTTTTAACTGTGCACGAGTATCATCTTGACCAGTATACTCATCCAGCAGTTTAGGTCGCATGGCGCGATCGACAGCTTCTACTTCATCTCTATCTAAAATGTTGGGCTGGATCAGTCGGTCAGCTTCAATCATCTATTTTCCTTAAAGCATCGACTTCAGTGCTGATTTAATCAGCTCTTCTGAACTCATGCCATCTGTATAAACCGCCGAAACCGCTTTGCTTGCTTGTGCAGGTTTGTAACCTAAAGAGAGTAGCGCAGCGATTGCGTCTTCTTCGGCGGTATTAACCGCTTCAGGGACCTTATAATTGGATTGAAGCATAAACTCTCGCTCGGAGCCAACAGAAGCTTCCATCAGGCTCTTGAGTTTATCGCGCATCTCCACCAACAATCGTTCTGCCGTTTTCTTACCAACACCGGGTAACTTAACGAGTGTGGCGATATCATCGCGCTCGACACAAGCGACAAATTCACTTGCCGTCATGCCCGATAAGATCGTTAACGCAAGCTTAGGACCGACACCGTTAGCCTTAATCAGCAGTCTAAATAGGCTTCTCTCCTGTTTAGAGACGAAACCATAGAGTAACTGGGCATCTTCTCGCACAACAAAATGTGTATAGATAACGGCTTCTTGACCCAATTCTGGTAATTCGTAAAAACTGGTGAGGGGCATTTGAATTTCATAACCCACCCCAGAAACATCCACTAGCACTTCGGGTGCCTGTTTCTCTATTAATAATCCGCGAATACGACCTATCATTTATATCGTCCATATGTTCTTACATTGGCTCTACCACCAAGGGCGACCAAACTCTGGCAAGTATGATAATGACACACTGCCACACCAAGGGCATCGGCGGCATCGGCTTGCGGGGCGCTAGGTAATTTAAGTAACTGCTGGATCATATGCTGTACTTGAGTTTTCTGTGCACGGCCCGTCCCCACCACCGCACTTTTAATCTGCGTCGCACTATACTCAGCGACGGGCAGATCTGCCGCAGTCGCCGCAACGATTGCGGCGCCGCGAGCCTGTCCGAGTTTAAGCGCTGAGTCGGCATTTTTTGCCATAAACACACGCTCAATAGCAAACTCGTCGGGTTGGTATTGTCTGATGATCTCAGAAAGACCATCGAAAATTTGCTTCAAGCGTATGGGGAGCTCGTCAGAGGTTGTACGAATACAACCACTGCCGACATAGATCTGCTGACGACCGACGCAATTAATTACGCCATATCCAGTGATCCTAGAGCCAGGGTCGACTCCTAAAATTATTGCCATATAAGCTTTATTCCAGACCTTCCATCACTTCGTCAGAAATCTCTGCATTATGATAAACCTCTTGAACATCATCATGATCTTCAAGATTATCAATTAGACGTAGGAATTTAGGTGCAGTGTCGGCATCTAACTCGGCCTTAGTCGATGGGATCATCGTTACCTCAGCATTGACAGACTCGAGTCCTGCTGCATCTAATGCATCTTTCACACTACCAAAATCTTCAGGGGATGTGAGTACGTCGATAGAGCCGTCTTCATTGGTCACCACATCTTCGGCTCCCGCTTCCAATGCCGCATCCATCACAGTGTCTTCATCGACACCTTCATAAGAGATGATGCCTTTCTTATCGAACAGGTAAGCCACTGAGCCATCGGTGCCTAGGTTACCACCAGACTTGCTAAATGCATTACGAACGCCCGATACGGTGCGGTTTTTATTGTCTGTCATGGTTTCAACTAACACCGCGGTGCCACCTGGGCCATAACCTTCATAAATAATGGTTTCCAGTACCTGGCCATCTAACTCGCCAGCGCCACGCTTAATTGCACGCTCTACCGTATCTCGAGTCATGTTATTTGAGAGAGACTTGTCGATAGCTGCACGTAAACGTGGGTTTGAGTCAGGGTCAGAGCCACCTTCACGAGCGGCGACTGTCAGCTCACGAATGAACTTGGTAAAAAGTTTGCCACGCTTTGCGTCTTGAGCCGCTTTACGATGCTTGATGTTGGCCCATTTACTGTGTCCTGCCATATCTTTCTCCTAAATGCCTTTTATACCCAAACTACCTGAAAATCGTAAGAAATAACTAAATTAATATGCAAGTGACTTGGGTATAGGGCTAATTATTATACTGTTTGGTCTCAATTAGTCGAAAAAAAAGCCGAGTCTTAACTCGGCTCTTATTTCAGCTTATTTATTCAGCGTCTTTTGCTTCAGCATCTTTCGTTTCCGCTTCAACAACGCTGACGCCAAGCTCGGCTAACTGCACAGGATTAGCAAATCCTGGTGCATTAGTTAACGGACAAGCTGCAGTCGTTGTCTTAGGGAACGCCATCACGTCACGGATTGAGCTTGCGCCCGTCATAAGCATGATGATACGGTCAAGACCAAAGGCTAGGCCTGCATGTGGTGGTGTACCGTAACGCAGTGCTTCAAGCAAGAAGCCAAACTTCTCGCTCGCTTCTTCGTCATTAATACCTAGAATTCTAAATACTGCTGACTGCATCTTACTGTCATGAATACGCACAGAACCACCGCCTAATTCACAACCATTTAATACCATGTCATAAGCGTCAGAAATCGCACCCGTTGGATTAGCTTCTAGCTCTTCAGGTGTCATGTTGCTTGGCGCGGTGAATGGGTGGTGCATTGCATGCAGTCCGCCATCAGAGGTACGCTCAAACATTGGGAAGTCAACAACCCAAAGCGGTTTCCACTCACCTTGAAGTAGTTCGAAGTCTTCACCCGCTTTTAGACGCAGTGCGCCCATCGCTTCGGCAACGATATTGGCTTTATCTGCACCAAATAGGATTAGATCGCCAGTTTTTGCGCCAGTGCGCTCTAGTAGTGCCTTAACAACGTCTTCGCTTAGGAACTTAAGCACTGGAGACTGGATGCCTTCCATGCCCTGCTCAAGATCGTTAACCTTCATCCAAGCTAGGCCTTTGGCGCCATAGATAGTGACATACTTAGCGTATTCATCTAGCTGCTTACGTGAAAGCTTAGCGCCACCTGGAATGCTCAGTACCGCAACGCGGCCTTCAGGATCGTTAGCCGGGCCATTAAATACTGCAAACTCAACATCTTTAACGATATCGGCAACGTCAATCAGCTCAAGCGGGTTACGTAAGTCTGGCTTATCAGAGCCAAAACGACGCATCGCTTCTTCGAATGTCATCTTAGGGAACTGGCCTAAATCAACATTCAATAACTCTTTAAATAAACCGCGAACCATCTCTTCTGTCTTATCCATGACTTGCTCAGAGGTCATGAATGAAGTTTCGATATCGATCTGAGTAAATTCTGGCTGGCGATCGGCACGTAAGTCTTCATCACGGAAACACTTAACGATCTGGTAGTAACGGTCAAAACCAGACATCATCAACAACTGCTTAAACAACTGTGGTGATTGTGGCAAAGCGAAGAACTGACCTTTGTAAGTACGGCTCGGTACTAAGTAGTCACGCGCACCTTCTGGTGTCGCCTTAGTCAGAATTGGCGTTTCAATATCTAAGAAACCGTTACCGTCTAGGAAACGTCTTACTGCACTCGTCACTTTAGAGCGGAAGATAATACGGTCGGCCATCTCTGGGCGACGTAAGTCTAAATAGCGATACTTAAGACGCTGCTCTTCGGTGTTGTGCTGATTTTTGTCCATATTGATCGGCAATGGCGCAGAGCTGTTCAAAATGGTTAGCTCTAGACCTAAGATCTCAACCTCACCAGTACGCATATCGGCGTTAACCTGGCTATCGGGTCTTGCTCTTACAAGGCCCTTAATCTGAACACAAAATTCGCTGCGTAGTGTGCTTGCAACATCAAAAACTTCCGGAAGGTCTGGATCATAAACAACCTGAACGATACCTTCTCTATCACGAAGATCGAGAAAAACAACGCCGCCTAAATCTCGGCTGCGATTAACCCAACCCACTAGGGTCACTTCTTGACCTACGTGAGACTTGTTGACGTCTCCACAATAATGACTGCGCATTTAACTCTTTCCTTTATTCCGCAAAGCGATGCTTGAGGATCTGGTTCAAAATAAGACAAAAGCGGCATTATAGAGAAATATTGCCGTTTTCCAAATAACTTCTCGATTAGTCGGCTAACTATCAATCAATTTAGATTAAAAATTAAATAGTTTGGCTTATCTTAGCAAAACTAGGTGCTTCGATATGCCCTGCCACCCGCATTTTTTGCACGATACATCTGTTTATCTGCTGTTTTCAATAGCGCATCGATACAATCACCATCTTTTGGATAAACGGCGATGCCGATACTCGCCGATGCGCTGACACTCTGTTCATTAATCACAAAGGGCGTTGACAGGTTGCTTAGTAAGTTTTCGGTCACATCATAAACCGATTTAACATCTTTGATATCATTTAAAATTACCACGAACTCATCGCCACCAAGGCGCCCTACGGTATCTGAGCGACGAATGCTGTTGGCGAGCACCTCGCTCACATGCACCAAAAACTTATCGCCAACCTGATGGCCATACTTATCATTGATCAACTTAAAACCATCTAAGTCGATAAAGATCACCGCAAACTGGGCAGTATCACGGGCATGCTGTAATATCGCCTGCTCGAGCCTGTCTTCGATTAACATTCGATTGGGTAGCTGAGTCAACGCATCGTGCTTGGCAAAGTGTGCCATCTTATTCTCGGCTTCAATACGCAGCGCAACCTCTCTACGTAAACGCCGAATAGCCAGTAAGGCAACGATAATGACTAAGGTCAGAATCGAAAATGCCACTATACCCATTTTGAGTTTGTTCTCATATTCATCACGCCCAAACTCAACTGTCTGCGACACCCACTTCTGATGGATCTGTTGCTGCCGAGTGGAGTCGATATTCGCCAAAACCGCGTTGATTAACGGCAGCAGTTCTTTTTTACTATGATGGACTCCAAAGTGACTACGCTGCTGGGCAAAACCAACTAACATCGACATCTTTAAGTTGGCAAACTTATCATTGCGCAAGTTACTGCTTAAGTTCACCACTTTGTCGATAAACACATCCGCCTTGCCCTGCTCTACCGCTTTTAATCCAGCTTGACTGTCGGGTACTAAAATCAGCTTTAACCTTGGATGTTCACGCATTAACTGACTAATAATATGATAGCCCTCAACCACAGCGACTCTCTGTCCCTTGAGATCATCTAGGCTAAAAACGTTAACGTGATTAAATGAAGTCACCAGCCCCCAAGGCGCAGGCCAGTATGAATCGGTGAAGCTTAATTGAAACTCTCGCTCTGGCGTCTTAGCCACCGAGCCCGCCATGTCGACCTCTCCGCTTATTAGTGCATCAAGTAAATCTTGCCATTCATCGAACACCTGCGTTTGAATATTAAGGCCCAACTCTTCAGCGATAATATTGACAATATCACTGTTTATTCCCCCATACTGCCCCTCTTGCTGATACTCCATCGGTCGCCAGTTACGCAAATATCCCACCTTTACAGTACCAACGTCTTCGATTAATCGTTGCTGAACAGGCGTTAAATCAATTAAGCCCCGTTTATTCTTATAGATCCTATCCTCTGGGTTTAACATCCACTTGCGTTCAATGCTAGCCAATTCCCCCTGGGTTATAAGGTTGAATCCCGCCGCAACCCGCTGGGCGAAGCCCTGCTCACTGCCGCGATTGAGCACAAACAGATCAGTCTTAAACTCTAAGTCCATATACTGATGAAACTGCTCCCAACTGTGATTTAAAAGCAGATAATGTTGAGTCCAAGCTGCTGCTGCAACGAACGCGCTGATCTCGCCGCTCTTAGCGGCTTCAATCATGCTGTCGACAGAGTGATAGTAACGAATATCCGAATCCGGCAAGGCATCGACTAATTCAGGTAAGTAAGGCGCCGTTGGAGCAACCGCCACGACTTTTCCCTTAAGATCGTCCAAGCTTTGCAACGGTTTTTCAAATGAAAATAAACGGCTGGCTACACGATATATCGTGTGAGTGCGATTCAGGCCCGTCTGCATCGCAGCAGATTCTGGATAGCCTAAGTGAACATCGGCAATACCGCGCTTAATATTATCGATACTCTGTTTCATGCTACCGGCTACGAATCGTATCGGCAGCCCTGTTTTTTCAGACCATAGCTTCCAGATATCGACTAATAATCCATGGGGTAACCCATCAGAGCCAATATCAGCAAAAGGCTCGACGCCTGTCTGCATCGCTATCACGATATCGTTTTGATAGCGCAAGTTGCCAAGCCACCTACGCTGGTGACCCTCTATCACCTCGGGGTTAATTTCACAAAACCCTTTGGCAATCATGGCTGCCTGGTGATGATTGCCTTTTTTTAGTGCGGGTGAAATTGACAAGGCCGAGATAAGTTTACGATTCTCAACGGGAAAATTAACCGAAATAATATTGTTAACTTGGCTTTGACGTAAAAAGCCCTCCAAACCCACAAATACAAAAACCTCCTCATTAATCACTGCTTTAATGAGTTCACTGCGATTATCAAAGTAGGTAAATGTCAGCTTTGGCTGCAGCTTTTCTAAGATTGCTATTTGCGCCGCACCTTTAACGACACCGACTTTATAAGGAATAATATCGGCAAAACTATGTGCTACTGGTAATTGATAATTAATGTAGAGGTAACTGGTTACACTGGCTATCTCTTCAGAGAACTCATAGTCATCTTCTCTCGCGGCTGTCTTGGCCATACCGATATGAACGTCTGCATCGCCCATCTCTACATCTTTTAATGATGTGTCCCAGTTAGACGGCTTGAAGAGCACTTGCCTATTGGTCTGCTTCGACCATTCCAGCCAGATATCGACCAAAAGACCGCTTGGCTGATTATTTTCATCGACAAATTGAAAGGGGTAACTGTCGTTGCTCATTGCAATGGTTAGGGGTGTTTCCTTTACCTCGGCATCCGAAAAGGCCGGAAACGCGATAAACATCAGCGCAAAAAGTCGCAATAAACAAGTGATAGTTTTCAATTACATCTTCCACAAAGTTAACAAACTGAATTGTTTTTGTTTCATTATTGCTATTAGACAAAATTTTATGAGGAAATTCCAGTGCTAGTCTTGCTGGTTATAGACATGTTTAGCTAGAATGAAGAGTTGAACTCTCACTATTTGATCACATGAACTCTTCTCAAGACAATCTCTTTGCCAAGCCATACGAACGCGTCAGCGACTTTCAATTCGATGACAAAGTAGCAGGTGTATTTAATGATATGATCAGGCGCTCCGTTCCTGGTTATGGTCAAATAATCAATACTATTGGGGATTTAGCCCAAAAGTACGCTACGCCTAACAGTAAAATTTATGATCTAGGCTGCTCACTAGGCGCAGCAACGTTAAGTATTCGCCGCCGCGTAGAAGGCCGTAACTGCCAGATCATCGCTATAGATAATAGCGAATCTATGATTGAGCGCTGCAGTGAGAACCTATCGGCTTATGTGAGTGAAACCCCTGTTGAGCTGGTCTGTGGTGATATTCGCGATATTAAGATAGAAAACGCCTCTTTAGTCGTGCTTAATTTCACGATGCAATTTCTTGCGCCAAGCGATCGTGAAAGCCTGCTCAACAAAATTTATCAAGGCCTACTGCCCGGTGGTTTATTGGTGCTCTCTGAAAAACTTTACTTTAAAGAGGACAAAATCCAATCGACATTAGATGATTTACACCTCGATTTCAAAAGAGCAAATGGTTACAGTGAGTTAGAGATCAGTCAAAAACGTAGTTCGTTAGAAAATGTGATGAAACCTGATACACTCATCGAACATGAGAATCGGATCAGAGCACAAGGATTTAGCCAGTTCAGCGTTTGGTTCCAATGTTTTAACTTCGCATCAATGGTGGCAATTAAGTGATTAGCTTTAGCTCATTTTACAAACAAATTTCTGACTCTAGCCTTCAACACTGGCTGGAGACTCTTCCTGCTATTCTCGGTCAATGGCAACGTGAGCATAAACATGGCTCACTGCCAAAGTGGGAAAAGGTACTCAATAAACTGCATTACCCTGAAGCCGATATCATCGATTTTAAGACCAGCGTAAAGATTGGATCAGGTGAACAGCTTAGCGATGGTGAAAGACAAAAGCTTGAAAACCTTTTAGGGATTTTCAAGCCTTGGCGTAAAGGACCGTACTCACTACACGGAATCGAAATCGATACCGAGTGGCGCTCCGACTGGAAATGGGAACGGGTCGTTCCCCATATCTCACCACTGCAAAATCGTACCGTGCTAGATGTCGGATGCGGCAGCGGCTACCATATGTGGCGTATGCTGGGTGAAGGCGCGAAACACGTTGTGGGTATCGATCCATCACCACTATTTATGTGCCAATTCGAAGCAGTTAAACGCTTAGCGGGTAATGAACATCCTGTTCACTTTTTACCACTCGGAATTGAAGAGCTTCCAGCGTTAGATGCGTTTGATACGGTTTTCTCGATGGGTGTCTTATATCATCGCCGTTCCCCTATCGATCATATCTATCAATTAAGAGATCAGCTGCGCACTGGCGGCGAGCTTGTACTCGAAACATTAGTCATAGATGGTGATGAGAATACCGTACTTGTGCCGAAAGATAGATATGGCAAGATGAATAATGTTTGGTTCTTGCCCTCTGTTGATGCGCTAATGCTATGGCTTAAGAAATGCGACTTCACTGACATACGTTGTGTTGATGTCGATGTGACCTCTTTAGCAGAGCAAAGAAGCACTCCTTGGATGCCAAATGAATCACTAGTCGATTATTTAGACCCTAATGATGTTAGCCTAACCGTGGAAGGCTACCCGGCACCAAAGAGAGCCACCATCATTGCCACCAAGAATCAGCCTAACAAAGATTTGATCTAGCCAAATAGTAAATGGGAAGCACTATGTTCAAGCAGATAATTTGTATCGCCGCAATTTCAGCCTTTATTTCAGGTTGTGCAACGACCAAAGACACTAACGCACCGATCCCTGTTGATGCCACAGCGCTCGAAGCCAGTCTAACGAAACAAGAAACAAATATTCTTGGAGCAATTGATAGTTGCAACCAAGCCCAGTCTGCAGGATATGCCCAACTAAGCAGTCAAATAGAGGCACTCAATACCAAAGTGGCTCAGTTAGAAGTGAAAAAAGAAGCCGCTGTCGTGCCTGTTGTCGCTCCAGTGCAGTGTCCACCTTCGCCTATCGGTGACAAGTTTATGCTAGGTGCTGTCGAACATGTTTACGTCGATGAGGTTAAGGCCAGCTTTGATACCCGAATCGATACCGGCGCCGAGTCTTCATCATTGGATGCGCGCAACATCATCCTATTTGAGAGAGACGGCAGTCAGTGGGTACGATTTGACGTCTTTACCCAAGGCGAGAAGCAGCCAGCTAAAACCTTCGAGTCAAAAGTTGAACGTTTCGTACGCATCAAACAAGACGCCGACAATAAAAGCGATCGTCGCCCAGTTATTCACGCTCACTTAGAGATTGGTCAATATAAAGCCGAGACCGATCTTAATTTAAGCGATCGTAGCCATTTGGAGTATCCGTTACTACTTGGCCGCAAGTTTATGCAAGACATCGCGGTTGTCGATGTTGGGCAAACCTATATCCACGGAAAAAAACAAGACGCTAAAGCGTCGAAAACGAAATAATAGGATAATTGCAAATGCATTCTAGAAAGCCTTTTTATATTTTAGTCGCTTTACTGTTTATCGCCGGGATAGCTGCCAGCGTTTACCGTGGCATTGAGCACAATGTTCCATTCCTACCGGGTAAACAGGTTCAAAGCTGGACTGTGGATGCTAAAGTTAGCTTTCAAGGTACAGGCGAGCCAGCTGAAGTTTCTTTTTCACTGCCTGAAGATCCTGCATATGAGATCCTAGTCGAGAACGCAACATCTCCAGGTTACGGTTTAACCATTACCAATAACGAGATCGACCGTCGCGCAATCTGGTCGATAAGAAGGGCCGCTGGTACCCAAGACCTCTATTACAAGGTCACCTTGATCCCAACTGGCCAAGGTATACTTAAGGCCGATGGCATCCCTGCCGCACCAAGCACTTATACTTGGCCCGCAACAGAGGAAGCCGCTGCACAGCAAGCTATTGAAGAGGTATGGTCTCGAAGTGCAACCAGCCTTTCATTTGCACAGCAACTCAACAAGGCGTTAAACGCCAACGAGCGCAGCCAAAATATTGAGCTACTGCTAACAAGCAACTCCCCAAGCAAGCTGTTCATCAGAATGCTGCACAGCAAAGGGATCCCTGCAAAAGAGGTCAGTGGTCTCTATTTAGAAGACCAACGCCGCAGACAGCAACTCGCTAACTTTGTTGAAGTTTACCATGACGGTCAATGGCACCTATTCAATGCTGAAGATGGCAGTCAAGGCCGCCCAGATAACTTGCTACTATGGGATCGCTCTGGCACCTCTGTGCTTGATGTGATCGGGGGCGTCAATTCACAAGTTAACTTCTCCATGCTGCAAGATACGCGTTCGGCCCTAGCCACCGCTATCGACGTCATGAAGAATGACAACGCATTAGACTTCTCTTTGTATCAATTACCATTAGAAGAGCAAAGTCTATTTAAAGGGATCCTACTTATCCCTATTGGCGTATTGATGGTGGTGTTCCTGCGCGTGATTATCGGTATCAAGACATCGGGCACCTTTATGCCTGTATTGATTGCCTTGGCCTTTATCCAGACCACACTACTCACGGGTTTAATTGGCTTCTTACTGATTGTCGCGTTCGGTTTGATGATCCGCTCTTATCTATCGGAGCTCAACCTCTTGCTGATCTCGCGGATCTCCGCGGTGATTATCGTGGTGATCGGCATCATTGGCTTATTTACCCTGCTCTCTTATAAGTTTGGTCTCAGCGAAGGGTTAACGATCACCTTCTTCCCAATGATTATCTTGGCATGGACCATCGAAAGAATGTCTATCCTATGGGAAGAGGAAGGTCCAAAAGAGGTGTTTGTTCAAGGTGGTGGTAGCCTGTTTGTTGCAACCCTCGCCTACCTAGCGATGAGCGCATCATGGGTACAGCATTGGGTATTTAACTTCTTAGGTATTCACCTAGTGATTTTGGCGCTCGTGTTATTAATGGGCCAATACACAGGTTATCGCTTACTAGAGCTTAAGCGCTTTAAGCCACTAGCCGGAGATAAATAATGTTCCTAGCTAACCCTTCAGACTTAAGGCGTAACGGCGTCCTTTGTATGAACAAGCGCAATATCGACTACATAGGTCGATATAATCCGCGTAAGTATTACAAACGCGTCGATGATAAGTTAACCACCAAACAGTTGGCACTGGCGAATAATATCGCGGTGCCAGATCTGATCGGAACGGTCTGCGAACAGCATGATATCGCCAGCATTCCCGCTATGGTCAATGACACAGAGGGCTTCGTCATCAAGCCCTCTAAAGGCTCTGGGGGTAAAGGTATTCTAGTGGTTACCAAGGTCGAACATGGGCGTTACTATAAGCCTAATGGCCAAGAGGTCACGCCATCTGAAGTCGATCGACATGTTTCTAACATTCTCAGTGGTCTGTTTTCCCTAGGTGGCAAGCCAGATGTGGCGATTGTTGAAGGTCTTATTCAATTTGATCCCGTGTTCGATGGTTATTCCTATGAAGGTGTACCGGATATTCGTCTGATTATCTTTAAAGGTTTCCCGATCATGGGCATGCTGCGATTATCAACGGCAGCATCTGATGGTAAAGCCAACCTTCACCAAGGCGCTGTCGGCGTGGGCATCGATATCGCGACCGGTAAAGGCTTGCATGCGGTGCAGTTCGATCAACCGATTGACCTGCATCCTGATACCCAAAAAGAGCTGATCTCTATTGCCGTGCCGCAGTGGGATACTCTGCTACATACCGCCTCTATGGCCTATGAGATGTCGGAGCTAGGTTATCTAGGTACCGATATGGTGCTAGATAAGAATAAGGGCCCGCTGTTACTTGAGCTTAACGCACGTCCGGGATTGGCGATTCAGATCGCCAACGGCCGTGGTATTTTGCCTAATCTGCGCCATGTTGAAAAAATGGGTAACCACAATATGTCAGTGGAAGAACGCGTGGCCTATGCAAAAATACACTTCAGTGCCAGCAACTCATAAAATCAGCGGCCTATTAACTGTACTTATAGTTATTACTTGTTGGTTTAGTACGGCAGCCCATGCTGCCGTATCACCTATCCCACTCTTGGTCGAACAGTGTTTAAGTTACCAGTTGCCAACGCTGCCGACCGCCTCAGTCCAACACAGAAAAAGCCAAACTAGCGACATTCAAGCGATTGAACTTGAGCGAGATCTAATCGGTTTTTTCAACATTAACGACAGAATTAAATATTATCGCCAATTCCCGCTAAACTATGGCGACCGTGAGCTATTACTGCAATGCCAACTTTACTTGGCCGATGAGTTAGCGCTATTTTTTAACTCGGCTAAGTTCCAATCGATTCAGTTCGGCTTAGCAGGCAGCGATGAGCCATCAGTCAACGCCCTAGCTATGCGCCTCAGCCGCCTCGCTAAAAATAGCGACTCCCCCAACTATAAGGCGCAATTGCACACCGCGCAGGCTGCATTCAAGCAAGGGATAAGCAGTCAATCCTTGAGCCTCAACTTTCTTAATGAGCAGTGTAAGCTTACCGATGATGACGCTGACAGTGACAAGACCTCGACAATCGACTTCAATGGTTCACTCGCTAGCTATTTAATTAAGCAGCCGAATGAGACCTGCCGCCAGCAGGTATGGCAGGCATACCAAGCTAGGGCATCGAGTCGCAACAAAGCCCCATTAACAAGGATCCTCGATCTACGCCAGCAACAGGCAAGGCAAGTAGGTTTTCTCGACTACAGCCACCAGCAGCTCCACGAACAATGGTTATCAACGCCAGAGTCGGTGGCTCAATTTCTTAATGGTCAAACCCAAGCAATTGATATCGCACCTTGGAACTTAGGTCCTACCCTATCTCAGGCCCAGCCGACTAAAGTGAACCCTATTTCAGCTAAACTTTGGCTACAACAGATAGCGACGGAACTGGAAACCTTTGCCATTGCGATCACGCCGGTTAACGACAAGCTATACCGGGTCTGGCTAGAGGGGCGTTTACTTGGCGATATCTACATAACGCTAAGTACTAAAACCCAAGTAAAAGCTATTCGCCAGCAAGTTGTGGGTCAGCAATTTGGCCAGATTGAGTTGGAGCTCAAAGCCGAGTTAAAAACCTATCAGCAACAAAGCGAGGTAATCGATGCGCTGGCAAGGATCATCAGCCAATTCGCAAGTGGCCAGAAATATTACTTAGCAAACACCATAGGCGAAACCCAAGATACCGCCCAAATTGATACCTTCTGGTTACAGCAATACCTTAAAGGCAAACTGCTGCCAGCATTAAAGCAAGACAGCAGAGAAGCGCTATTGCAGCAATATGCATGGCAGTTGAAGGTATTTAGAGCTAAAGTCGCCCTCAATACTTACTTGGCAAGTGATAGCCCGCTAAAGTTCAACCTTGAGAGTGCCTTTACAGAGGCATTTGGGGCTCGCTGGGAAAATATAAATGATGCCCCTTATACCTATAGTGCCATAGCCTATGAAGGGCCTGTTTATTACCAAAGCTTGTGGCAAAAAGCCTTAGCAAACTATATTTACCAATCGACAAAAGACTGTCAGAATCAAAAACTTGTTTTCGATTATTTAGTGGTTAATGAATCATCTAACAAGCTTGCAGACAGATTGCAGCTGTTATTAGGTGAGCCGATAACTAATGACTCACTCATCAAAAGGACTCAACATGCCTTCAATCATCAAGATCAGCACCCTCGCCGCTGTACTCTTTTGCGCAAATAGCTTTGCCGCAGACCTTGCTGTCACAGAGTCATCAAAAGCCCAAGTGTATCAAGGGATCAAAAACAATCTAGAAGAACATCTATTTGAACTGCCCCCCCGCGTACAAGGGCATTACGGCATACGCCAATACCGTATGACCGGTGATAGTAAGTATGCCAATGCAGCACTTGTCGATCTCTATGCGGTTACCGAATCGCAAGCTTTCTACGCCTGTAATCTCGATAAGCCTGGCTTTATCAGCGACCAAGCCGAACAAGCTATCTCAGTACTTGGCAAAGGCCCCCGCGCCAAAGCACGTAAGAAGGCGTTACAGCCCTTTCCTGAGTTTATCTTCTACACAGATGTTCTACTTCGATTCTCGAGCCGAATCAATGAGTTTGGCTTTACTGGCCCCTGTCACGACAAGCTAACCGCCGCACTGAAGAGTGCCGACTTAAAAACCGGGCTAACCGATAAAGCCATGATAGAGACTTGGGCGGCTCAGCTAGTGAACTATGTATACTGGGCCAAGCAGATTGGCGTGGGGGATTACCTCGCAGATTACAAGCAAGCCTTTATCGAAGTCTACCCAGACAGTAAAGATAGTAAGCTCAATAAAAAACAGTATCGCAACAAGCTATACGGCATGACTCACTTTATCTTCGCTGCCAGCGAATACTACCAGCACAATGTCGATGCCAAAGAGTTCGCCTGGATTTTGGATCATTTCGAGCACAACATTGACCGCATTCTAGAAGATGCTACAGACGATATTATTGCCGAAGTGGGAATAAGCTTCTTGCTTGCGGGCAAAGCTGATCACCCTGTGGTGAAAAAAACACAGCAACACATAATTAATGCCTTCGACACCAAAGAGCAGATCATTCCGTCTCCGCGAGGCAACCCAGACTTAGTTATCGGTGAGCACCGTAATGTATTGGCTATGATGTTATTAGATTGGCCAGATAAGCTGCACAAAGGCCCTTACTTATCGGAGCTTAAGGCAACGAAAAAGTACTTGCCTAAACAGGTCACGCCAATCAAAAACTAACCCATCTTGAAGAGGCCTGCATATAGGCCTCTTGTTCATCGCTATAACGCTAAAAAACACTTAGCCTAAAAGACAAAAAGCGCTCTAATTGAGCGCTTTTTGTC
>NZ_JAKEVD010000020.1 GCF_022398325.1 Shewanella sp. Isolate13 | reverse complement strand
GCCTATGATCAAATACTATTTCTGAATTATTTATTCTTTTAAATCGTTAATTCAAATGACAGAACTAATATTAAGCGTTAATAAATGTTTTAGGTCTGTTTATATCAGGCAATAGCTATGTAGGACTAATTACCGATGAACGGGTGTTTGAAAGCAGGTTGACGTTAACGTCAACAGCACGTAAAGTGACTCTAATTTCGGTAATATAGTCACATGTGCGTTATAGCTTGTGGCTCGTTACTTAACTTCGAACATTATAAGAGACGTAAGAAGGAAGCCCTATGAAAGTATTGGTGCCAGTTAAACGTGTCGTCGATGCCAATGTAAAAGTCAGGGTTAACGCTGACAATACTGGCGTTGATACCGCAAACCTAAAAATGGCGATTAACCCTTTTTGTGAGATTGCTGTTGAAGAAGCCGTTCGTTTAAAGGAAGCAGGAAGCGCCTCTGAAATTGTCGTATTAAGCATCGGGCCTAAAGCCTCTCAGGAGCAGCTAAGAACTGCGCTAGCCTTGGGAGCCGATCGCGCGATTCATATCGAAACCGAAGAAGAGTTAGTGCCGTTATCGATTGCTAAGCTAATCCATGCCGTGCAGCAAAAAGAGCAGGCCGAATTGGTGATCTTAGGTAAACAGTCAATTGATGGTGATAACAATCAAACCGGACAGATGCTTGCGGCGATTGCAAAGATGCCACAAGCCACCTTCGCCTCAGAGGTGAAGCTCGATGGTGATAAACTTGTGGTAACCCGAGAAATTGATGGCGGTCTGCAAACCATTAATCTGCCATTGCCAGCAGTGGTTACCGCAGATCTTCGTCTAAATGAGCCTCGTTACGCCAAGCTTCCTAATATTATGAAAGCCAAGCGCAAGCCTCTAGAGACGCTTACCCCAGCAGATTTTGACGTTACGCTAAAGTCACATCAGACAATCATTAAGGTCACTCCTCCAGCTGAGCGTAGTGGTGGTGTGATGGTTGCGTCTGTAGAAGAGTTGGTTGAAAAGTTAAAGAATGAAGCGAAGGTGATCTAATGGCAATTTTAGTATTAGCAGAACACGATAACGCCAGTTTAAAGCTCGATACCGCTAAGGTGGTTGCATGTGGTCAGGCTATTGGTGGCGAGATCGACGTATTAGTTGTTGGGCATAATTGTGACGGCGTCGTCAGCGAAGCGCAAAAGCTTGCCGGTGTACGCAATGTCTTGGTTGCCGATTCGGCGTCTTATGCCAATCATTTAGCTGAAAACATTTCTGAGTTGATGCTTGGAATCGCGTCTGATTATGAACACGTTTTAGCACCAGCCTCAAGTTTCGGTAAAGATGTGTTGCCGCGCGTGGCAGCGTTATTAGACGTGTCTCAGCTTTCAGAAGTGATAGAGGTGGTCAGCAGTGACACATTTGTCCGCCCTATCTACGCAGGTAGCGTACTCGCGACGGTTCAAAGTTTAGATGACAAGAAAGTGATGACAGTGCGCTCCAGTGCATTCGATGCGGTTGCGCTTGATGGCAATGCCGAGCGGGTAGCTCTTACACAAGATGTTGCACCACAAGCTGAGTTTGTCGAGCAGAGTCTTACCGAATCGGAGCGCCCAGAGCTTGGCAGCGCATCGGTAGTGGTATCTGGCGGGCGCGCGCTCGGTAACAGTGAAAACTTCGCCCTTCTTGAGCAGCTGGCAGACAAGCTAGGTGGCGCGGTCGGTGCATCTCGAGCAGCAGTGGATGCGGGCTTTGTGCCTAACGATCTGCAGGTTGGTCAAACGGGTAAGATTGTCGCGCCTGATCTCTATATTGCCGTGGGGATCTCTGGGGCGATTCAGCACCTTGCAGGTATGAAGGACTCGAAGGTCATTGTGGCGATTAACAAAGATCCAGAGGCACCTATCTTCCAAGTTGCCGATTACGGTCTAGAGGCGGATCTGTTTGACGCTGTGCCGCAATTATTAGCCCAGCTTTAAGGCAAAAGCAGTCAAGCAACTTGCTTTGAGCCAAACCTGAGATGTTTTGTTAAGGTGTGCTCTTTGTTAATAAGTAGTGGGTTGTCTTGGTATTGTTGGTGATCTGTGTCACGATAAGCGGCTTTAGGGTAGCATCCCTAAAGCCGCTTATGTTTTTATGTCCGTCACGCTTTTTGAGCTAGTCTTAAATAGCGTCCTGAGAAGTAGAGGTGCATTAAATATGAGTATCGATAAGTAGGGTGATGCCACTGATCTATCGAGAAAGGATTTAATGCCGAAGTGACATAGCATATCGGGGCTAGTTGCTGGGGCTGCGACCAAATAGGGGCAGCACTGCCATAGTATTTCTTATCCGGAAGATAAGAAGATTTATATTGATGACGAACCATTAATATTACTATGGAGCGCTACTGATAGGACAGGTGTAATCAGATATCTATTGCTATATCCCACCAGTTCAGTCGCCCTCCATTCGTACTTAGCGAAGAATATAACTAAATGACAATTATAAGCTATGCCGATTCGGCTCTGTCGCTACTACCTCCGGTAGTCGCAATTGTACTGGCGATGTTAACGCGTCGTGTTTTACTCTCTTTGGGTGTGGGGATTGTATTGGGAGCGCTGCTGCTTACCGACTTCTCTGCCATGCAAACAGCACAATACCTAGGTGAGAAAGTTTCCGCTCTTGTTTGGGATGAGGGTGCCCTTAATAGCTGGAATTTATACATTCTAGGTTTCTTAGTACTGCTGGGAATGATCACTGCACTGATTACGGTTAGTGGTTCGGCGAGAGCCTTTGCCGATTGGGCGCGTACTCATATCCGTAATAAGCGCGATGCAAAACTCCTTACCATGTTCTTAGGCTGTGTGGTGTTTATCGATGACTACTTCAACAGCTTAGTTGTTGGTAGCGTCGCAAGACCACTGACCGACCGTTACTACATTTCTCGAAGTAAACTCGCTTACTTGCTGGACTCGACAGCCGCGCCAATCTGTGTGATCTCGCCAGTATCAAGCTGGGGTGCTTATATCATCGCCTTGATTGGTGGCATCTTGACGGCGCATGGTTTCACCGAAACGGGACATCTAAGTGTGTTCGTTGAGATGATCCCAATGAACTTCTACGCGATTTTTGCACTTCTATTACTGCTTTGCGTTGCCTTGATGGGGCTGGATATTGGTCCAATGCGTCAACATGAACTTAATGCGCAGAAGGGTGATCTCTATGATGAATCTAAAGGTTTACCACCGGGAGCCAACTCAGACTTACCAGAGGCTGACACCGGTAAGGTGATGGGATTGTTCCTACCTATCGCGGTATTAGTGTTGGCAACTTTTTACTTTATGGTGAGCAGCGGCGGTGATGCCTTAGCCGCTAAAGGACTAGAATTTAGCCTGATTGGTGCATTCGAAAACACCGATGTGGGTTCATCATTGTTCTTCGGCGCGTTAATTGGCTTAGCGGTGACCTTTGCTTTAGTGCTCTACCAAGGTGTAGAGAAATCTATGATCGCTAAAGGCCTATTTGAAGGCGCCAAATCTATGTTACCCGCTATCTATATCTTGCTGTTTGCGTGGACGATTGCAGGTGTGATTGGTCAGCTAGAAACGGGTAAGTATATGGCGAGCCTAGCAACAGGTAATATTCCATTTGCGATGCTACCAGCCGTGCTATTTATTCTTGCTGGCTTAACCGCTTTCTCAACGGGAACTAGTTGGGGTACCTTCGGTATCATGTTACCGATCGCTGCTGATATGGCGATGGGGAGCCACATGGGCATGATGTTACCTATGTTGTCGGCAGTACTTGCTGGGGCTGTATTTGGCGACCATTGTTCACCAATCTCTGATACCACCATCTTGTCATCGACTGGTGCAAACTGCCATCATATCGATCACGTGATGACCCAGCTTCCTTATGCATTAATCGTTGCAGGGATCAGCTTGGTGGGCTACTTAGTGCTTGGCTTTACGGAGTCGGTTATGGCTGGCTTGATTGCATGTAGCCTACTGTTTGTCATCAGTGTCATTCTACTGCGCATTAAGGCTTGTTCACCCGATGCCCAGTGTAAGTAAGTTAATCTTGTCAATCTGACCAAGCTTTGAGGAAGAAAAGGGAAAGTTAACTCATAGATTAAAGATAGGCATTAACTAAAAAAATCCGCTCTGTTTAGAGCGGATTTTTTGTTTTCAGGCTATGTATAGCGCTTTGATAGCTTAGTTTAGTCCACGACGCTCTAGTAGTGCCTCAGTTGTTGGCTCTTGGCCTCTAAAGGCTTTATAGGCATCCATAGGGGCGACGGTGTTGCCCACTTCACGAATCGTTTTTCTAAACTTCATGCCAATCTCGCGATCTAACCCACCTTGCGTTTGCACATAAGCAAAGGCATCAGCGGCTAAAATTTCACTCCACATATAGGCGTAATAACTTGCCGAGTAGCCACCTGGGAAAGCGTGAGCGAAGTAGGCTGACTTATAGCGCGGCGGAACCGCGGGTAAGTCTACGCCGTGCTTCTTAAGCGCTGCGGCTTCAAAGCTTGCGACATCTTGCAATGGCGCGCCAGCTTCAAGAGTATGCCACTCTAAATCCACAAGCGCTGCTGACATATACTCTAAGGTATCGAAGCCTTGGTTAAAGCTACGGGACTTAAGCAGCTTACCGAGTAATTCCTGTGGAATAGGCTCACC
Source organism: Shewanella sp. Isolate13 (assembly GCF_022398325.1). Taxonomy (GTDB): domain Bacteria; phylum Pseudomonadota; class Gammaproteobacteria; order Enterobacterales; family Shewanellaceae; genus Shewanella. The sequence continues at coordinate 79,615 of NZ_JAKEVD010000020.1, read as the reverse complement.
CGTTTCGTAATGTTTAGCATAGTTCGCTAGCACTTTTGGATGGGCTGCCCAGTCTTCTTCGAAAGTCGATGGGAATTCAACAAAGTCGCGTGACACCGCAGTGCCTGATAGAGTCGGGTAGGTAACTTTAGAGAACATGCCGTGAGTGCCGTGGCCCATCTCATGGAACATGGTGGTTACTTCATCGTAACTGACAAAAGTGGGTTCACCCTCAGGTGCCTTCTTAATGTTCATTACGTTAACGACAACTGGCTTGCTGTTAAGTAATTCTGATTGGGTCACGAACGAGCTCATCCATGCACCGCCGCGCTTACCTTCACGTGAGAAGTAATCGGCGTAGAAGATGGCCATACTGGTGCCGTCTTCATCGAACATCTCATAGGCTTTTACATCTTCATGGTATACAGGAAGATCGGGACGTGGCTTTAGGGTAACGCCATAGAGTGCTTTCAAGGTAAAGAACACGCCATCTTCTAAGACGCGATCAAACTCGAAATAAGGGCGAATAGCCGCTTCATCTAAGTCGAACTTCTCTTTACGTACTAGCTCGGCATAGTAGGCCCAATCCCAAGGTGCTAATTCAAAGTTACCACCAGTTTTGTCGATCATCGATTGGATATCGGCAGCTTCTTTTTGAGTGTTTTTAACAACGGCTGGTACCATAGAGCCAAACATTTTATAAACTGCTTCTGGCGTCTTAGCCATTTGCGGCTCTAGGCGGTACTCTGCCCAGTTGTCATAGCCAAGTAGTAGGGCTCGTTCAGCGCGTAGTTGGGCGAGACGGGCAACCAGTGATGCGGTTTCATTCTCCCCCTCAAGACCACGATTGGCAGAGGCTTGCCAGATCTGTTGACGTAACTCTCGATCCTCTAGCTGTGTCAGCACAGGTTGGCGGGTGGTGTTAGTGATATTGAGTTGATACTTACCTTCATGACCATTGGCTTTAGCATCGATAGCCGCGGCTTTAATGGCACTGTCAGACAAGCCTGCAAGTTGCGCTTTGCTATCAATGATAACGGCGATCTCTTTTGTTTGACGCATGAGACGCTGAGCAAACTCGTTGGTCAGTGTTGATTGTTCTTCGTTCAGCACTCGGATCTGCTGCTTTTGCTCTTCGGTAAGCTTAGCACCGGCGCGAACAAAGCGTTTATAGTAAACCTCGACTAAGCGACTTTCCTCTGCCGATAAGCCTAACTCTGCGCGCTGGTTATAGAGGGTTTCAATGCGTTTAAATAGTTCAGGGTTAAGGTTAATGTTGTCTGAATGTGCAGCCATTTTTGGCGCCATCTCACCCTGTACTCTGCGCAGCTCTGGGTTACTGTTTGAGCCAGTTAGGTTGTAGAAAACCTTTGAGGTGCGGTTGAGGAGTGTTCCGCTTTTCTCCATCGCCACTATGGTGTTTTCAAATGTAGCTGCTTGTGGGTTATTCGCTATCGTTAAGATCTCTTGATAGTGCTCCTTAATCCCGCGCTCTAATGCTGGTTGAAAATGCTCATCCTTAATCTGAGTGAAGTCTGGCGCTTCGTATTGTAGTTTACTCGCCTGTAAGAATGGGTTTTGTGTTTGCACCATCTCTACATTTGAATGTTGAGTTGGCGCCGTCGATGAGCAGCCGGTCAAGGCTAAGGTCGCGGCAATAGCCGCTGCAACGAGTGTCTTATGCATAGATTTTTGACTTCCTTTATTATAATTGTGCTTCTAATCTAATATTTGGGTATTAAAAGTGTCTTAATTTGATTGATTTTGTGCGCCAATGCAGTGTTTTGTGTGAGTTTTGTAGTCTTTGTCACATAATAAGACGGTAGTTAACGTTTTGTTTACGGAGAGGTTGTATATCAAGCCAGATAGGAAAATAGGTTTTTTTGCTGCTTAAGTCGAATTATGAGTTGTACTCACTAAATAACGGTGAAAAGTAAGTGTTTTGTCATAGATAGATTTTTCTCGGTTTATAACTAATATCCGTCACGGAATGGTGTCTGTAAGGTGATTTTTTATGGTAAACAGTCTAAACTAGCTGCGAATTCACCTTTAAGGATTTTAGTTTGGCGCAGCTCTATTTTTATTACTCAGCGATGAATGCGGGTAAATCAACTTCGTTATTGCAGTCTTCTTATAACTACCGTGAACGCGGTATGAATACCTTGGTAATGACGGCGTCAATTGATGACAGGTATGGCGTAGGTAAAGTCGCTTCGCGTATCGGTATTGAGACCGATGCTCAAGTGTTTGGTAGTGATGATGATCTCGCGAAACTGATCGTGACCGCCAATGAAGAACAAGTCCTACACTGCATCTTGATCGATGAATCTCAGTTTTTAAGCAAAGAACAGGTTAAGCAATTGACCTATGTGGTCGACATACTCGATATCCCTGTACTGTGCTACGGCCTTAAAACCGATTTCCAAGGTGAGTTATTTAGTGGCAGCCAATACCTACTGGCATGGGCCGATAAGCTAGTCGAGCTTAAAACCATCTGTCACTGCGGTCGTAAGGCCAATATGGTAGTACGTCTCGATGGCAATGGTAAGCCGATGCGTGAAGGCGAACAGGTCGCCATTGGTGGTAACGAGAGCTACGAGTCTGTGTGTCGTAAGCACTTTAGAGAATTTATCTGGGACTAATGACGATTGCTCCTAGAGATAAAGTAGGCCAACGCTAGCAAGTGTTGGCCTTTTTTGTAAATTTTTTATAGCGCTTATACATTGTTTTTATCTAATAAAAACAATGTAAGTTGTTACTAACCTCAAAGCCCCGCTATAAAGCGCTTTATATTTTATAAAATAACTGGCCGATAGCGCTTTGATAAAAAGTGACTTAAACCGCTGTATTTTTAGTGTTTTTTCTGCATAATTCGTCCCTTGTTTTTTTACCCTTAGTCTGTAGTTGTACAAGGATTTTAATGCAGCATAACCAAATTGTTGCACAACATATTGCCAAGCTGCGCAGTGATGTTGATGCCGCTACCTCTCAAAGTGATCTGCTTGAGGTCATCAATCAAGTTAAACACCATCCGGGACCCTTGGATTACCGCGATAAGATAACGCACGCGATTAAGTGGTTACTGGTTAGCGCTAGTGTTTTGTGTATCGTCTTCATATTTATGCGGCTCTGGTATGAACAAGTTGAGCCATTAGCTAAGTTAGTTATTGATTACTCTTGTTATTGGCTCCCAGTAGCGCTGAGCACATTGTTAGTCAGTTTTTGCCACGAGCGCGGTTGGTTGCCTGTCCCTATGCCTGTGAATTTTGCACTGCTGGTGGCTGCAATGGTTGCAGTGACAATATTTGTGCCTGAGTGGCCTAAAATCTATTGGGCGCTGATGTATGGTTTTGGCTATGTGATTAGCGTAGGCGAAATTGACGACCATCAATTTTCGCTGTGGTTTGTGTTGATTATTGCCAGCTCACTCACTTGGGTGTGGCTGGATTATCGTGCTAATTGGCGTAAACACCTTTCTGACAAAATCTTCCTGCAAGACGCGCTATTTAATAATGGCTTAAAACAAGCTAAGGCATCGGCAGAAGATAAAGTAAGCGCCCTTGATAAACAGTTTGTAGAGTTTCGTCGAGGTAATGGCAGCCGCGATATGCTGCAGCTTTTTGAAGGACAATATCAAGGCGAGCAGCACTGCTTTAACTATAAACTTTATCACTTTCAGTACACGGTAAAACGCACGCAAACCAGCTCAGATGGTAATGGCGGTTATAAAACCAAAACCGTGCATGAGGATCGCGACCGTTACGGTATGTTGCTCGATTTCCCATTTGCTAAAGGCTTATGCATAGATGCCGAGGATGAGGTAAAACTTAAAGGCTCGGTTTATCGAGAAAAGTATCAAACAGAATCGAATGCATTTAATGACATTTATCGAGTATTGGCTTGCGATAAACTCACCGCGGCACGCTTTTTATCCCCAGCAATGATAGAAACCTTACTCGATCTCAATCGGAATTTTATTTCGCCTATGGTAGAGATCGCCCCCGATGGCCGTTTGTGTATTGCCTCCACCAGTAAGCTGATTATTGAAAAACGTAAACATTCACTGGCAAAGCCAGATGAATTTTATAAGGAAATTGCCGGCCATACCGAACTAAAGCGGGTGCAAAAACTGCTTGAAGCGATCCATGATCTTATGCGCCTGTCGGATAATAATTTTGTAACCAATGCGAACAAAACAACTGACGCAACGCAATTAAATGATAGGGAGATCAACACCCATGCTTGCACATAATGCTCAAGTGACTCGCAATATTGCTGCTATTCGCAGTGATGTTGAAACAGCAAAAAGCCAAGATGACTTGATAGCATTAGTGCATAGAGTCGAGCACCACCAAGGGCCGTTAGATTATCGGGATAATTGGTATCGCTTTTTTTGCGCGCTTTCGCTGTTTTTTGCCTTGTTGCCGGTGGCTTTCGAGTTGGGACTCGTAGTCCCCGATTTTGTGATGCACATTCTGAGCAGCGCACTGGGCTACAGTGTGATCTGGTATCCGATGTTAGGCTTGGCAACCCTAACCCGTTTTTTTGAAGACAAGGGTAAGCGGCTACCCATCCCCGGGCCCTTATGGGGACGCATGCTATTGATGGCGGCTGTGGGCGCAGGGCTCAACCTGATCCCGCAATGGGCTCATTGGTATTGGAATATGTATTTCGAAACCTTAGCTTCGTTTTTAGGCTTTTGGTACCCAAGCTCAGGGTTTGCGGCGCATAACGGCGTGATTGGCGTGTTAATGCTGTTTTGGCTTCGAGGCCGAATGAAATGGCGCAATAAGTTGTCGGATACAATCTTTTTAAAAGATGCGTTATTTAATAATAATTTAGAAGCCGTGCCTTTTGAGGGCAAGAAGCTAGCTAAAGAACTTCAGGGCAGCTTTAAGGAGTTTGATCGCGGCAATGATCTACGAGAGATCCAGAGCCTCTACAAGAGCAGGTATCAAGGCGATATTCACCAGTTTGATTACCAGCTCTATCGTTTTCATTACGTCATAAAGCGCACTGAAACCACAACAGATGCGAATGGTAAAACCACCACGAGAACGGTCAGAGATCATTATTATCGTCACGGCGTATTACTTGATTTTCCTTTTGCCAGTGATATGAGTATTGCCAGTGACTTTGGCATAAAGCGCCGTGGTGAACGCTATAAAAGTGCCTCTAATGCGTTTAATCGCCAATATCGCGTCTATGCCAAAGAGTTGATGACTGCAGCACGTTTGCTATCGCCTGCAGTCGAAGAAAAACTCGCTGTATTTGCTAAACAGCTAAAAAAGCCAGTATTCGAATTCAGCCAGCAAGGAAGATTGTGTTTGGCGGTAACCGATGACTTATTAGCGATTAAACGAGTACATGGATTAGATAACCCCAAAGCGTTCGCCGAAGAGTTAGCAGGTCATACCGAATTAAAGCAAATGAAGCAAATGCTTGAAATAGTGCACGAGATGATGCGCTATAGCGATAACAACTTTAAGGTCAGCGCTTAAATCGGTGGCCAAAGTTTTAATCGCTTTAAGCCCAAAACAATTTACCCAGTTAAATAGAAGATAAAAAGGAAAGTTAAATGGATAGTTCAGTAATAGGCTTGATTGTTGTTGCCGTAGTGGTCGTCGCAGTCATCATGTTGTACAACGGCATTATTGGTAAACATAACGCTGTAGATCGCGCTTGGGCGTCGGTACTGACTCAAGAGCGCCAGAAGAATAAGATTATTCCTATGGTTGAGCAGCTAGTTGAGCAATACAAACTGCACGAGTCTGAAGTGTTAACCAAAGTGACTGAACTGCGCAGCGCCATTGCGGATATGAGCGCCGGTGTTGATACCGCCAAACTAGCTGCCGCTGAGCAGCGCACGAATGAATTAATGCAAGGCCTTAAGTTGACGGTTGAGGCCTACCCAGAGCTTAAAGCATCTGATGTGTACATGAAATTGATGGCTGAAATCAGTGAGCAGCAAGAGCAGATTGGCGCGGCAATTCGTATTTTCAACGCCAATGTAGAAGACTTTAATAATGCCATTGAAATGTTCCCAGGTTCACTCATCAACAGCATCTTGGTGCGTAAGCAGAAAATCGCGAGCTTTAGTGATAGCGAAGCACAAGCGGGATTTGAGTATAAGCCTAATCTTTAAGACGTTGGGCTGGGTATCAGGTTACGCCTGAGTTACGCCTCGCAGCTGTAAGCAATCAAGCTGCGCTTGATAAACGTCGTGGGATTCCATCCCACACCCGGGCAAGAGGGGACAACAGCTTCCCCCTCTTGCATCTCCCTAGCCGCCCTAAACGAAGTTGTCTTCCTCATGCTTATGGATAAATAGCTAACGCTTCCGATGGGGCATCCTGCCCCGCGAAAGCTACGCCGACATCCATGTCGGCATCACGCGATTTATTCCAACGCATTTCGGCAACTCCGAAGGGGAACAGGTGTTTTCTGTACGTTCAGTAACTCATTTTTGCCCCAAAGTCGGTTAGCCTTCGAATGAAGGTTGGTTACATTTTTGTTTGTATAGTCGCCATAGGATAACTCATTCTAAATTGTCGATTTAGAGTGATTAATCGCCTGCAGCGGGTGCTGGACAGGATGTCCGAATGTCGTGATCACATGGATGTGAAAGAACGACCTTATGTGCAGATACTGCCGTGACACGCCGCAAGTCCATCCTTGGAGGCTCGGCCATGACATCCAGTCATGGACGGTCACGGCCGTATCTACACTAGGTAATTTGCGTACTGATTAGGGCTCGTGGTTTTGGGTCTAACTTGGAGGTGCCCCTAAATCATTTTCACAGATAGAAGTGGTTAGTCGCAGAAGTTAAGCTTTGGCTATACAAAATCGAATGTGAAAAGTTTTGCATAGTCTTTAATTTATGCCTGTCCTATCTTTTGATGGCCACTTTGATTGCGTTGATGCAGCTTAGGCGCTAGATAATAAATTCTTGTAAATACATCAATCAGGACACGAAATGCAACCGGTTGCTATTCTCATTAGCGGTTGACTCAAACGGCACTCTAATTCACTATCGTAAAGGATAATGGTGCCTTGCGTGCTCAGTGGCTTAGGAATAGCCCATTTACCACTTCATAAAAATCTACAACCTCAGAAAAATCTGTTCCATTATAAGGAAAATAACGTGCAGACTATCAATGATTGCCGCGGCAACTTTAACGCGTTGTTGGCGTTAACATTTTCTCTCACCTTGGTGACAGCTTGTGATAGCGGCAACAATGAGACTCAAATACAGACAAAACTTTTAACCGAAAAAGACTTTGCCAATAATAGTCGCTTACGTGCGAGCCCCGAGCAAGGTACCGTTGCTTTATTTCTTGAGCCACCTTCGGCAACGTTAGAAGGTGATTCTAACGGCGAGTCAGGTTCAGATCTCATCCCCTACCAGTATTCGCGTACTCTCAAACATACATTTTGTTTTGAAGATAGTAACAGCAATTCAAATCACTCTATGGTGTTTAATAATAGCAATGGTGAGCAAGTACTGAGCATTACCGCCAATGATGAGTGTGTATCGGCAGTAATTCCAGCAGGCGAATACCAACTAGTGCTACCCACGGTCAGCATGTAGATACCACAGATACCACCTTCTTAGTGACAACACCTGACAGTGAATCGCAACCAAAAGCAAATAGCGTTAACTATTCAGTGGTTTCCAATTTACTGACAACCATTGGCAATGTGCTAATAAGCCCTGCTTACGCAGATACTAGCGATGATAATGTAACGACGCTGATTTCTACTAATACATGTCAAAATTGTGATTTATCGGGCGCTGACCTAAATAATGCCACGCTCACATTTGCCGATCTTTCTGGCGCAGATTTAAGTGATGCCATATTAACCAATGTCGATCTTTTCGAATCAACCCTTACAGGCACTAATTTTAGTGGCGCCGACATGAGTAACGGTGATTTTCGCGGTTCGGAAATGACCTATGCCGATCTGAGTAATGCCAACCTAAGTGGCACTTTACTTTCCAGCGCGCAATTATCTCCGGCAGATCTAGATAATGCCACTGTCACCGATACTGAGTTTGATAACGCTAATCTTGTTGGCGCAACATGGGTAGATGGCGGTATTTGTGATATCACCTCTGTAGGTTTTTGTAATTCAACTCCTGTTGCCGAAACAGATCCGTGCGACTCTGTTAAGCAGGGTGTTACCGAAGATGGCAACACCGTTTATAAGTGTTTATTGTTAGTCAAAGATAAAGAGGTTTGTACCACAGAAACGGGTGGCCTTGATGGCGGCACGCAAATCAAAACCTGCGAAGCAATAGATAGTTCAGAGCTAGTTACCTCTGTTAATTTGGTTGATATCTTCAGCCAAGTGAGCTCATCGCTAGATACCACTTTGGACAACGACACACCAATGGCGATTTTAGCCTGGGGAGGAGAAGGTGGCATTGGCACGAATGGTGGACTCTGGACCTCTGGCGGTGACGGTGGTAACAGCGGTTTTGCCTCAACAGTCACAACACTCTCTCATTTCCTCGATGATTATGGACAAACATCATTCAATTTCTTCATCGGTGAAAGTGGCACACTGAGTAATATCGATGGTGACGGCGGTTCGTCGACTCTGGTGATGATTGCACAAAGCAGCCCAACTTCACTTGAAGACGATGTCATACTAATTGCCGGCGGTGGCGGCGGTGGTGAGTCATCTGGATGGCTGAATGATGGCACTGATGGCGGCGCTGGTGGCGTTGCGGCCTCATCAATTATTGGCCAAGGAACCATTGGCGTAGGCCAAGCCATTATTGATGTCGCCGACGGTGGCAGCACCAATGAATGGGGTAATGGTGGCAATGGCGCCAATGACGGCAAAGACGGTATTGGTGGTCAAGGCGGACAAGGATATTTAGGGCTTAATAGTGAATGGGTAAATGGCGACCCTGGAGTCGGTTCTGACGGTAGGGGCGGGAATGCTGATGATAGCTTTACTGCTTCTGGCGGCGGTGGCGGCGGAGGTGGTTATGGTGGCGGCGGTGCTGGCGACGGTGGAGCCGGAGCGGGTGGCGGAAGCTGGTCAGTAATCCCTGCCACCACCTGTAATAGTGCCCCGACCCAAGACACGGCACCTTCGAACCCTAGTTCATCAAGTGACGACTTTGGCAGTAAAGACGGCGCTATTGAAGTTTGGATATTTCCAAAGGGCTGTTAATCACAGCTAAAACAAGCTGAGAGCGGGGGATTTTCTGTTCTCAGCCAGCGCTTTGCGTGTTAGCTCACCTGTATTAGTAAATGCCGAGAATATTGGAAAAGAGGTGGAAGCTAATGTAGAGATATGTAGGGTCTGGGTAAACTCCCTAATTCTACGACCTAGCTTTAGACCCCTTCTTGCCCATGTGTGAGCTGGAAGTTCACGACCTTTATCAAGCGCAGCGTGATTGCTTTAGCTTAAAAAGCGACAAGGCCTCGCGTTGAGGCCTACCAAGGTTTCCACCAATGTTCACTATTCTGCCAGTCTTGATGGTCATCAAACCCTGAATCTAAGATGTAATAACATTCACCATCAAACCTTAAGCGGGTAATGGTGGTGAGGCTTTGAGTGCTATCGGTAAGTTTGTGGCATTTTTCATTCCATCGTTGGGTTTTGTGTTTAGGGTGGTATAGTTAGGTTTAGTGGTCGCGTTGCTCACACCTTAATGCGGCGTTATGATTTTTATCTAAATAGGCAGACTCTATGACAATATCGTTTGCAACCCAGAGGTTGAGAGTTGTTGAAGTCTCAGGTGAGCTTGCTTTAACTGAGCGGTCAGTTCTGATCCAACAGATACCTAATATTCTTACGCCATTAGTTGTTGAAAACTTACCTCCATATTTTCATGGTATTAATTCCTGCGAATTGGCGGGAGCTTGGTTCGATCGAATGTTGTTGGAGAGTCGGTTACTTCAAGTAAAATCCGAGACAGATGAGTTAATCGGTTTTCTATTCGCCTATGTAGAGAACGAAAGCGATGCACATATAGGCTACATACTCACTGAAGAATATTGGGGTAAAGGGCTGGCGAGTGAGTTATTGCAAAGCTTTATCGAAGAAGTCGCTAAAATTGAGTCGTGGTCAAAGCTTGTTGGTGGCGTTGAAACATCTAATGTTGCTTCAGTTAACTTGCTTAAAAAGTTAGGTTTTGTAGAGCAACCAGTAAATGAGAGTGGTGTGGCTTTTTACGAATATACGATTCCTCGGTCACAATGATAAGAAATGAGAAATGTGGGGCAGAGTAAACTTTATTTGAACACCATAAATTTACTCGTCCCATGACCTAGCTTTAGACCTTTAGCACTAAATGATTTATGTCCAAAAACAAGCTAGTTGCATCTTAGTGAGTTAACTCGTGAGATGCTTAGTCAGATGTCGCTGCGGCTATGGGCTTCGGTTTCAGGGTGAGGTATCTCATAGAGATACTCTTCGAACGAGAGGCATGGATGCCGAACTGGCTGTTTAACAGGGATGTTATTGGAAACCGCAGAGCGGCCAAGGATGGCTTTATAGCGTCCCACAGAAGTAGCGACATTTGAGCTTACTGCGAACTGTAGCCTTTCTTCGTGTCCTTCGTGTTCCAATAACATCCGTGTTTAAAGGCCAGTTTGCTATCCCTAGCTCTCGCTTATTAGCACATGGCTTCGCCATATTCGCCTTGGTGAATAGTTTTTATTTAGCAGTAACATCGTTATTTTTTATTCATTCAAATCATTTATTGGGTAGGGTAGGCGCGATAAATAGTGGTTTTATAACCTCTAACTTGTACGCCCTTACGTAGCGGGATGGCATATTGCGGCAGCGGTCGATTGCTGTAGTCAATATATTGCGGCGTAGCGTAATAGAACACGCCACGATATTGCGCCGGTAAATCCTTTTGCTGCAGCAGATCATATTTAAGGTTATAGCTGCTGATGGGTAATGGCTTACCGTTATTGTCAATCGACTCACCCAGTTTGTCGGCAAGGGCTTGAGTTGTTCTTTGTGCGCCAGCATCTTCCACCCAATTAGCGACTAACTGGCCAGCAGCATTATGCTTTAGCGGCATTAAAATCGTGTCTTTAATCACTGGAATGGTTTTGACTTGCGCTAATTTCATTTGATAAAGCTCAAGCTGCAGTGTTGTGTTTTTTGACACTTTATCTATGTGCGGTGCATTGATGCCATAAACCATATGGTCACAGGTTGTTTCGTCATAGCCTTGGTTGCTGCACACAGCGCTCCAGTCAGGCATAGTGATTTCAATCAGTGCAGCACCGTAACCTGTGTGACTGGCACTCGATTTTGTGTCTGTAGCCTCAAAATAACTGCCAAGGACCTTGTAATCAACTGCTCGGCGGCTTTGTAACCAGCGCTGATTGTAGGAGTCACTGCGTTTGCCTTCGCAGATAAGCAGGGGAAAGGGAATACGGTTACCAGCACCTGCCGCTTGATACATGATTTTGCGTTCACGATCATCGAACTGACAACTGCCTAAATCCAGCATCAAGGCTTGAATTTTTAGTTCGTTTTCTCTGTCTACACTGCTTGGTAATAGGCTACAACCGCTGAGTATGCTGATGCTTGCAACACAAGTTGCAGCTAAGGATTTAGAGCCGACTTTAGTTAATAAGGACATGATTATTGGGGTAACCTTTCTGGGTCTGAACTTGAGTCTGGAGTAGGGGTTGAATCTGCAATAAATTTGCGCGGTTGTTCAAGGCTCATACCTTTATTACCCGTTATGGTTTGTGCTCTTAAGGCGGCTGATTGTGCGATGATCTGTTGTAGTAATTCATCGGTGAGCAGGGTGTATTTTTGGTAGGTAAAACCGATTCGTGACTTATTACCATATAGCGCAAGTTTGTCGCCGGCTTGATAACTATCCCAATCTTGTTTGCTAATGCCGCAAATATAATCGTTGCCCCAAAAACGATAGCCTTCAAGGTATAAACCACCATCACAGGTGCGGCTGTAATAGCCAAAGCGTTTATCATCAATAGTGGCAATGACGACGGCTTTATCGGCCGTAAAAGTATGTAGAACCACGGGCAAACCTTTGGCGAGGGAGAAGTGCAATATAATCGGCAAGCCGATAGTGACAGAAAAGATCACTTTTAAAGGACTGCGTGCTTGATTATCAAGGTTCACTCTTATCCATGAGTTTTTCTGCTTTAATCCCCAAAACAGGGCTATTAGCAAAAGCAGCGATAGCGCTGCTGCCAATAAGCTGAGTCGCTCGTAAATAACATCATTGACTAAGGTGTTGCTAAATACAGCAACCATCATCAAGGCTAATAACAGCATAAAAAAATACCCCAGCACTTTTTGTGTTCTGGTGGTTTTTGGCGCGAAGATATTACCCATGCATTTCCTTAGCTTGTGGTGTTTTGAGGTTGAAGACCTAAGGTTTTACGATAATAGGTAGGGCAGGTTTTGGCTTAACTGGTAAAGCACAAGGATAGCTAAAGGGCTGTTTGCCCATAAACCGTAACGGATGCTTTTATAGTAAATTTTAGAAAATACTAAGCTGCCAATCACCAGTGTGCTTACCCAAATTAAGCATTTAAAGATAAACAGTAGACCTGTGCCTACGCCTTCATGATCGACACGTACCACGCCTATTAGAAAGTTGGGGCCAATAAATTGCAGCAGTGGTATGGCAATAACAAACAGCGCCTTTGCGAGCGGAGTTTGCATCAATGTTGAGATAGCTTTTGGCATCGTGTTATTTGACCTAATCATCTTTTTTATAAACGGCTTTCCAATAAACATCTGGATCACGCAAGGGATAAATTGGTATTAAGCAATGAAAGCGGCACCTTATCGATAGAGGCTTTGTGATTACAAGTATATGAATTAGAAACTTTTATAATGCTTTTTGTTTTGTGATTGATGTCACGGGGGAGGCGTTGGCTTGAATATCATTGACTGTTATCTATTCACGATAGCGATTTGTATGTCATTAAGCTGTAAGCTAATCAAGGATACGATAAAAATTAAAGCGTTAACTAAAAGCTCGGCTTAACCCCGAGTTGTCTTAAATATGAGTAGTCTTGAATTGACTGTTTACTCAACGGACTGTTTGTTAGATGTATATTGGAGTTTTAATGCAAAGTTATTTACGAGCCGTAGGGCTTTTTTCAGTGCTTGTTGCAGTGTCTATTCCTGAAGATGCATTGGCCCTCGAAGGACTCAGTTTTGCGCACGGTGACTGGCAAGTGGTTTGTGATAATACCCATACTTGCCGCGCCGTAGGCTACCAAAATCAAGATTATCAGCAACAAGGTGAGGAACCCGCCCCTGTTTCAGTGATATTTGAGCGAGCTGCGGGCGCAAATGCCGAGATAAAAGCTAAAGTGAAATTTGGCGCAATTTCATATGGAGCAGGTAGTAGCCCAGTTCAAGATGACACTGTCACACTGAGCATTAATGACGACTACCAGAGCCAACTTGGCGCTGAACTGCCAGCTTATGAAGAGATGGGCGTGAGCTTTAGTGGTGAGCGTGAGCTAACTAAAGAGCAGGTAAGCCAATTGCTTAACGCGTTAACGATGAAAGGCCGCGTCTCTATTAAATTTAATAGTAGTGCAGGGGAAGAGTGGCGTTTGTCGACCACTGGCTCCACGGCCGTTTTATTGAAGATGGACGATTATCAAGGGCTGGTGGGCACACCTTTCGGTATTGTTAAAACAGGTCCGAGTACCGCCAATATTGTGCAGCCTAAACAAGCCCCGGTTATTTCTATACCAGTGCATGCTGTTGCTGGGCAGCAACTGCCAGTAACAACAGAGGCGGATCGCGCATTAGCAAACAATCCTGAGTTTGTAGTCAGGATGAAAAAAGCACTTAATCTGGCATGTGATATTGCGCCTGCTGAAAATGGTGAGTTAAACCTTGATGTGGCTAGGATTACCGAGAGTCAATTTGTGGTCTCGACGCTTTGTTGGTCTGCAGCATATAACTATGGTAATGCCGTGTGGTTGGTTGACGATAACCCGCAAATTGAACCTAAGTTAATTACCGAAAGTGCGACAAATTACGCAAACGGAACGATTTACGAGTTTATGTTGGGAAGAGGGGTTGGCGATTGTATTTCGGCTGCGCGCTATATTTGGAATGGCAGTGACTTTATTTTAGCTGATTCTTATTCAACAGGATCTTGTCGTCAAATTGCTCCTGGCGGTGCTTGGTATTTGCCCACCACAGTCAGTACTGTCATTGTCGGTGAGGATCCAGCGGCCGGAATTGATTGTCAGTCTGAGCAAGGGGACAGCACAGAGGGAATGGCGAAGTGCGCCCTAAGAGAGTTAGCGAGTGTCGAGCTTAAACTCACGGACGTTATTGAGTCCATTAACTCTCTTGAAAATGTCACAACCAATGATGAGTTAACGGCAGCATTGAGTCATTCGCAAGACTCTTGGTTAAGCTACCGTAATGATGTCTGTAAGGTGGTCAGGTTGACTTATGCCGAGGGAACAATGGGGTTACCAGTCATGATAGGCTGTCAGCTGGATTTGACTGAAAAGCGTTTAAGGCAGCTTCAATTAACGAAAGAGTCGCTTATTTCTCACGATTATTGAGCGTTAGTTTAGGCCACGAATATAAGCTAACTCATTTTGCTTTATATCACGGCTGCATTTTCAGGGGGAAGTGTTGCGATTTCGCAGTTGCTTCCCCTCTATAAATCGATTTTTAGCCGATGAACAGCCATGAGAGTCGTGCTGCTATCTAAGCTTATTCAAGCTTACTCAAGTTATAACCAAGGCCTGACACGCTTTTTATAGTCGATAAAGGCTTGACCAAATAATCGCTCTAAAGCTCTCTCTTCTGGACGTATTTGAAAACGGTACATATAAAGCAGAAAGCCAATAACCCCCACCAGACTCCAAATATTGCCTAAGTAACACGCCCATGCGCACAGGGTGAATGCCATGCCTAGATACATTGGATTGCGACTGAATCGATAAATGCCGGATGTTACCAGAGCAGACGCGGTTTCTGGCTTGAGTGGGTGAACCGTCGTTTTTGCTCGATTAAAGCTAATCACGCCTGCAAAGGCACACAATACACCTAAAGCTAAGAGTAGGAGAATAGCCATTAACTGAACCCAAGGCAGTGAGCTGTCGGTTGCTATGGTCGGTGCTGTACTAGATGTTATTCCAGTTGTATCGGTTATTTGTGCTATAGCCCCCATGAGCAGAGCGAAAAGTACCATGACGATTGGTGGCGGGATTTTGTTTTCTAGTTTGCTTTGTAACTTTCTCGCTAACTTAATCTTGAAATTCTGCAAGGCTCTTCCTTTGAGTCGCTTCAATATTGATAAAGTAATATGTTATCGGCCATTAATAAACAGCTTCTTGGTTTATAAGCATCATACGCTAAGCGGTAACTATTGATAGAGTTAGAAAGTCTTTCAGATGATCACTATGCAGGTGTTTATTCCGCTGTCTGTTATTTTTTGCTGCTCTGCTAGAGAAAAACCTTGCTGTACTCACTCGTTAATAATCGAAAGTTGTAGAGTTTTTGTTCGATTTGGGTACATCTTATGAGGTATTGGTGGCTAAAGCCTGAATCAGTTAAGAATTCTTAGTGATCTAGCTTCAAGAATTTAGACGCGTTAAAGCAAATCGTTTACATAATATTTCTATATTGGCAACTGCTAAAGATAATAATCATTCTCAAGCGTGCTGTATCCTTGTGATTTTTATGGTTAATTGGTTTTACCTTTACAGGAAGGTGTATCTATTTTGCGTGTTTATATTGTGAGGTGATAGACGGTTTTTAAGAAAATATGCAGCAAGCCTCAACTTATTGGCAGATATGCATAATCTTGAATTTAGATATCCTACTTCAATAAAATACCCCCTTCGATATACAACCGGTCTGTAGTTAATGTCCACAATAAAAACCATAAAGTCAGTGAATTTTATGGCCAAGTTAATGGCTAGCAGTTTACTCACTATGCTCATCAGTGTTTTGCCTGCGCAAGCAACTCCATGGGATAAGCTTGACTCAACGCAACTCGAGCAAAAATTAACAGAGAAATTCAGCGAAGGTAAGTACTCTCCAAAAGGAGCAGACTCTTGCCTGATGTGTCACAAGAAGAGCGCCAAGGTAATGGAGATCTTTGACGGCGTTCACGGTGACATGAGCAATAGCAAGTCACCTATGGCTGGCATCCAATGTGAAGCCTGTCATGGCCCACTAGGTAAGCATAATCGTGGCGGCAAAGAGCCGATGATTAGCTTCAGTCCTGACAGCAAGTTATCTGCTGCAAGCCAAAACAGTGTTTGTCTGGGATGTCATAACGATCCTAAGCAGATGGCGTGGCATAACAGCACCCACAACTTAGAAGAAGTGGCCTGTAGCGACTGTCATAACATTCACGCCGCGAAAGATCCCGCTCTTGACCGTCTTACTGTGAATGACACTTGTACTTCATGTCACACCCGCGCTAAAGCCGATATGAACAAGCGCTCATCTCACCCTATGAAGTGGGATCAGATGACCTGTATCGATTGCCATAATCCTCATGGTTCGATGACAGAAAGTGCACTGAACAAGCCAAGCCTAAATGAAACCTGTGCCGAGTGTCATGCCGACAAACGCGGCCCATTCCTGTGGGAACATGCACCCGTAATGGAAGACTGCTCTAGCTGTCATACGCCTCATGGCAGTGTGAATGACAACTTACTTAAGTCTCGCACTCCTCAGTTATGTCAGCAATGTCACGCCGATGATGGTCATGCTAGCCGTATGACGAGCCAAGCGGGTTTAGATGCATTCAGTGCAGGTAAGAGTTGCCTAAATTGCCACAGCAAGATCCATGGGTCTAACCATCCTGCTGGCAGCAACTTTGCCCGTTAAGTCTAGGAGTGACTATATATGCGTTTAATTAAACCTTTTTCATTAAATCTGATCACTCTGGCGTTGCTAGGCACGTGCAGTAGCGCTATGGCGGCCAACTTCGGCATCCAAAACGCAAACACGGCAAATATCAAAGCCGAGAGTTATCAGTGTAAGCGTTGTGTCGAGCCACAAGGTTACACTGGCAGCGTAGGCGTGAGTGTTGGCGCTATCGATGCCGATGACAATCACGCAATGAACCAGTTTGGTACTGGTGATGACGGTGCTATCGCTGGCGTTAATGCCGACCTTGCTTATCAGCAAAGTGGCTATAAAGCGAAAGTTCAAGCTCATCAGTTAGGTATGGAAAACGGCTTTGTGACCATGCAGGCAGGTAAGAGTGGTCATTATAAGCTAGATGTTGATTTCCAGACGATTACCACTAATCAAGCCAGCAATGCCGCCACTAACCTTTGGCAAAATGACGGCATGCTAACGCCAAGTGAGCAGACTCGCGTCTTGGATCTTGAGCTACAAAGACAGCGCAGCGGCATAGGTTTCGAATATGACTTTTCTGAAGTTCTAGGTCTAGGCCTTAGCAGCTATGCGCGCTATGACCGCGAAGATAAAACCGGTCACCGCAGTGCAAGTCTAACCAGCCCACGCCCAACTAACTTTGCTGAAGCGGTTGATGAAACCACAGATAAATTCAGTGCGGGCGTGGTACTTGATGGCGCTAATTGGTTGTCAGAGCTGAGCTATAACGGTTCGCGTTATGACAACCATATGGGCGATTTAAGCCTGCCATATGCCTATGACGTTTATAGCGCAGCGCCTGACAACCAAGCCCACCAAGTGTCGCTTTCTGGTCAGTATCGTTTAGCTTCTAGCGTATTGAGTGGTCGTGTGGTTACTGGTCGCATGATCCAAGATCAAGACCTCATTCAGATGAGCGGCAACCCCATTCAAAACTGGGACGGTCAGGTTGATACTTTAAGTTCAAATTTAGCTGCCAGCACACGAGTAAGCAGTCGCTTACGCTTAGGCGCAAGCTATGACTACAGCAAGCGTGATAACCGCTCATCGGTATTTGATTTTGCTCAATACGAGTTCAACTCAATGTCAGGTGCGTTTAAACAAAATGTACCAATGGATATTGAGCGTCAAACCTTTAAAACCAACGCTAGCTACCGTATTGCCAGTGGTTACCGCTTACAAGCGGGTTACGACTACAAGCAAGTTGAGCGTAGCTACGGTGAGCGTGAAGAAACTCGTGACAATGAGTTTTGGAGCAAGCTAAACATCCGTGCGATTGACAAGCTAACCCTAGATTTCGGTGTCAGCTATGGCGAGCGCGGCGGCAGTGACTATCAAGCGAACGAGCTAACGAGCGACGAAACCGAGTCGTTAATGCGCAAGTACAACCTTGCCGATCGCAAGCGCACAGAAGTTAACGCCAGAGCGAGCTACGCGCCACTTGAGTGGTTAACTTTGGATGTTAGCACTTACTACGCCAACGATGACTATGACGCCACGGTAATCGGCCTGACTCAGGCTAAAGATTACGGTTATGACATGAACGTTCATGCGCAAATCTCTGAGCCGTTATCTGTTTATGCATTCGCAGGTCAGCAGTGGATTGATTCAGACCAAAGTGGTGACCAAGCGTCAGTTTGGCACACAGAGATTAATGATGAATTCATTAACTTAGGCCTAGGTGCAACCTACAGCGGCTTAATGGATGGCAGATTAATTTTAGGTACTGATTACCTATTTGCTAACTCATCAAGCAATACAGGTGTGAATGGCTATAACACTGGCAGCTCGAATACCAATAGTTATGGCAGCTATTACTCATATAACCACAGCGTGAGTTTATACGGGCAATACCTGATCTCTGAGCAGATGGCAGTCAAGTTGGCTTACCAGTTTGAACGCTATTTTGATACCGACAGTGCTACGGTCAGCGCCGATAGCATTCCAGGTTTAATCACCTTGGGTGACCTGAACCACAATTACAACGCCCATCAACTGATGTTGACCTTCAGCTACAAGCTGAAATAAGTCGGCTCAGTCACTAATAAGTTTGAGGAAAACAAGATTATGGAACGCAGAAGTTTCTTAAAAATGAGTGCCGCGCTGGGCTGCGCCGCAACAGTTACTGGCTGTAATTCAAGCTCTGATGATGCCAATGTTATCCCGCCACAGCCGCCAGTTACTGACGAAGTGGTGAATTGGTCATCTTGCCTAGTTAACTGTGGTTCTAACTGTCCAATTAAGGTCTTTACTAAAGACGGTATCGTGACCCGTGTTGAAACTGACCACCAAGTAACCGATGAGTACGGATTGCATGAAGTACGCGCCTGTGCCCGTGGTCGTTCACTACGTCAAAGAAACTACGCCGTTGACCGTCTAAAAACACCAATGAAGCGTGTTGGCGAGCGCGGTAAAGCTGAATTCGTACCAATTAGCTGGGACGAAGCAACCAGCATTATTGCTGAAAAGCTATCAGCCGTTTACGCACAAGAAAATGGTGCTAAGTCAGTATTCCGCAGCTACGGCTCTGGTGCTTACTACGGTTTTGCATCAAATGCTTGTTTTAACCGTCTATTTAACCTAAATGGTGGTTGCCTAAATGCTTATGGTAACTACTCTTGGGCACAGCAGATGGAAGCGGCGAAGCACACCTTCGGTACCGGTAGTACTGCAGGTTCGTCAACCATCACTATCGAAGACAGTGACTTCTTCCTAGGCGTGGCATACAACCCAAGCGAAATTCGTCAATCGGGTTCAGGTGAAGGTTACGACTACCTGCAGGCGCTACAAAGAAACAATGGCCTAGAAGTGGTCATGATCGATCCGCGTTACACAGATTCTATGCTAGGTAAAGAGTCAAGCTGGTTACCAATTCGTCCAGGTACCGATGCGGCATTTGCTGAAGCGGTTGCTTATGAGATGATCAACCACGCAAACTTTGATAGCCAATCACTACCTTTCGTACTTGAGCACTCTGTTGGTTTCACTAAAGAATCAATTGAAGATCAAATTGCTATTTTTGCAGCGAGCGGCGATGCCACTAAGCAAGAATACGCTAAAGTGATGAAACCAGAGGAAAACTACCAAGACTACATTCTGGGTCAAGGTATCTACTCTGATGCTAAAACACCTGAATGGGCTGAAAAAATCTGTGGTATTTCTGCAGAGAAGATCCGCTACATCGCTGGCAAGCTAATGACAGCTAAAGCACCATACATAGTGATTGGTGCGGGTGTTAACCGCCAAGCTAACGGTGAGCAAAGCATGCGTGCGCTTTACATGCTTTCAGTGTTAACCGGTAAACTCGGTGTGCGTGGCGCATCAAACGGTGAACTACCATACATGAGCAGCATGTCTCGTGCTGGCATCCCAACAGGCAGCAACCCAGTTAAAGAAAGCATCTCTTTCTTTACTTGGTCTGAAGCGATTCTAAACGGCGAAACCATGACTGCACGTAGTCACGGCGTTCGTGGTACTGACGGTTTAGATACGCCGCTGGGGGCTAACATTAAGTTCATTCTGTCTGCATCAGATAGCTCGCTACTGAACCAGCACGCTGAAATCAACAACACCGCTGAAATCTTCCGCAATGCTGAAGACCTATTCATCGTATCTTGTGACTGCTGGATGACTCCGGGCGCTAAGTTTGCCGACATCATTCTTCCAGACACTAGTTGGTTGGAATCAAACGATTTAGTTAACGATTCATATGCTTCAGGCTCTCTAGGCTACCTAACGGCAATGTCTTCATCTGTTGAGACAATGTGGGATTGTAAGTCTATGTACGAAGCGGCTGCGATGATTGCAGACAAGATGGGCGTGGGCGCTGGCTTTAGAGACGGCAAAAACGAAGATGAGTGGTTAGAAGAGCTTTACCAAAGCACTAAAGCTAACAGTAACAACATCGGTGTTTCTCCTGCGTTCCCAGCGACTTACAAAGAAGCGCAAGAGATTGGCTTCTTCCGCAAGAACATGAACGACAATCACGTTTCACTGCAAAGCTTCGTTAAAGAAGGTAAACCGCTTTCTACACCAAGTGGCAAGATTGAGATCTACTCTGCTGAATTGGCATGGCGCGCAGCTAACTGGGATCAAGAGAACAGTGCTCAAAATCCAACTGGCGTTAAAGGCGACACCATCACGGCTATCCCACAGTACACAGTAACGTGGGACGGTTATGAAGATGAAGACGCTAAAGAAGATTACCCAATTCAATTAGCGGGTTACCACACTAAGGGTCGTACACACTCGAGCTACCACAACGTGCCATGGCTACGTGAAGCGGTAGAAGACGCAGTATGGGTTAACCCAATGGACGGTGCTAAGCACGGTTTAAGCTCTGGCGACAAGATTGAAATGTACAACGAACGCGGCTCAGTTGAGGTCACTGTACGTATCACACCACGTGTCGCGCCAGGTGTATTCGCGCTAGGGCAAGGTGCTTGGTACAACCCAGGTAACAAGCGAGGCAGCACTGGCCACATCGTTGATGAAGGCGGCGCAATCAACTCGCTAACACGCTACCAGCCTAGCCCTGTCGCTAAAGGTAACCCACAGCACACTATTCGTGTTGCCATTAAAAAGATTTAAGAGAGTAGTTAATTATGACTGAAGCAACTCAATACGGTTTTTACGTCGACAGCACTAAGTGTACTGGCTGTAAAGCATGTCATGTATCTTGTAAAGACCGTCAAGGTAACGAGATCCGTAACAACACCAACCCAGAGCAAAATGGTGTTCCTGCGCTAAATGGCGTGACTTGGCGTCGTGTATACGAATACGGTGGTGGGCAGTGGACTGAAGGCCAAAATGGCTGTTTCGAGCAAAGTGTATTTGCTTACTATATGTCAATTGGCTGTAACCATTGTTCAGAGCCTGTGTGTGTTAAAGCGTGTCCAACAGGTGCAATGCATAAACGCCGCGAAGATGGCCTAGTACATGTTGCACAAGACCTATGTATCGGCTGTGAGAGCTGTGCTCGTGCATGTCCATACGATGCGCCACAAATTGACCGTGAACGTAAAGTGATGACCAAGTGTGATGGTTGTTTCGAGCGTATCGCAGAAGGCCGTAAGCCTGTGTGTGTTGAGTCTTGCCCACTACGTGCACTAGACTTTGACACTATGGATAACCTACGCGCTAAGTACGGTAACGGCGATGGTCATATCGCACCATTACCACCTGAGTCTATTACTTCACCGAACCTTATCATTAAGGCTAACGTGAATGGTGGACAAGGCGGCGATATCCTAAACCCAACTGAAGTATAACTTCGGTTATAAGTTCAGGTATTAGTTAGCTATCAATGCATTAGTATTTAAGGATCACAAGCGCTGCGGGTTGTATGGCCCGCTTAACTTGTAAGGTAAATTATGTCTTCAAAATCTGAGTCGTTAAGTCATTCATCTATCGCAGCAGTGGACTTTGTCGAGTACCAAGGGGTAGCGCGAATATTGCATCATTGCCTTATTCGTTATCCTGAGGCCGACTTTATCAACGGCTTAAAAGAGTGTGATGTTGCTGGCAGCTGGCCTGAGTTTGGCGGCCGCGAGCAAAATAGCGCTGGTCGCCGAATGCTGGGAGATTTTTTACAGCAATGGTCGAGCGAGGCGGGTGCAGCGGATGCAGAGAAGGCATTAATTACCTTAAAGCTGGATTACGGCCAACTTTTCTTTGGACCTGGCGAACCGACAGCTGTGCCGCAAGGCTCAGTTTACCTGTGTGAAGAGCAGTTAATTAACGATAGAACCACGGTTGAACTGATGGATTTTTATCGGGCTCATGGCGTTGAGTTACAACTCGATTATAAGCAACCCATTGACCATATAGGTCTGTTTTTTGCTGTACTCGATCAAACATTTGGTCGCTTGCAGAGCGAAACAGACAACCAAGCTTTGATCCGCTTTACTCAAGTGCTGTTGCAGCAGCACCTGTTGCCTTGGGCAATGCGCTGCTGCCAATTAGCGAATGAGCATGCCAAGACGGATTTTTATCGCGGCTTTGCCTTGTTAACCACTGACTTCTTATTGCAACTGCAGCAAGATTTCCAAGTGTTACCAGTGGATAAACGTTTATTCCGCTAATACGTTAGTGCTGATGTGAAGTCTAAAATAATAAAAAGCCCGCTATTTGCGGGCTTTTTTTTTCAGTTCAACCTTGAGTCATATTTAAAAATGACTGCCCATATTGCGACTGGAGTGACGTTTTTCACTGCGAACCTTCTCTAGCTGAGTATTGATCGTCTGCAATAGTTGGCAGAGGCGCTGGGCATCGCTGCTGAGTGTCTGTTCGGAGGTGTGGGTTGGGGTATTAATGAGTGACTGACTCCATTGATAGGCAATGGTTAGCACTAAATGTTCTGCCTGTCCTAGCTCACCTTGCTCAATCTCTTTGACAAACAGCAGACGGCTAGCGGCGAACAAGCAGTGCAGGGCAAGCTCATGCTCGAGCGGCGTCTGCTCGCTACTCTCCATTGGCGGTAGCCAAACCGGTTCGCCCTCAGCAAATACCAGTGCAGCAATGGTATTGGTGACTGTCGCTAGTGAAGTGGCACCACCAAATAACTGCTGTACTTTGTCTGACTTTTTTAAAGTTAATGCTAAGCGGTTGGCTAGAATGGATTTGCTCCATTGTTGGCCTAAAGAGCGTCTAAGAGTCATGTCGGTAACTTAAAAATTAAAAGTAAAACACACAAGAATTGAATTTTAGCATCAAAGCATATTGGGCTATGTGCGCGGCATGGCAAATTGGCGTTCTCTTTGCGATATAGCTAGGTAAATAATCTATTTCTGCTAAAATCTGCCTCTTATTTCGATGAGTTTTTAAGGTTTAAAATGGATATTCAACGCGTTAACCCATGTGCAAATTGGTCCGATGCAACAGTGTTTAACAACATCGCGCATTTTGTTGAGATTGCTGCCGATGTAGAGGGTGATATGCAAAGCCAGACTGCACAAATTTTTGAGCAGGCAGAAGCGACCTTAGCCAGTGTGGGCAGCGATAAGTCACGCCTACTATCGGTGACTATTTATGTTACTGATTTCGCAAACGTGGCAGCCTTTAATCAGGCATGGCAGGTCTGGTTGCCAGAAGGTTGTGCTCCAAGCCGTGCTTGTTTGAAAGTAGAGCTTGCAGACCCTGCTTATTTGGTTGAAATTGCCTTTGTTGCGGCGGTTAACTAAGACCCGCTGACGGGACAGAGATTAAGCCCGCCTTAGGAAATAAAACCTAAGTTAGTCTAGGTTGAGCTAGCAAAAGCACTGGCTCAATCTAGTTGCTTAAGTAGCTGACGCACTTGGGCGCGAGTATCATCAATTTCAGTCACTACCGCTTGTGCGCTGGCCTCATCATGAGGGAGCAACTCCCAATTTGATTGCCAGCTTAGTTTCAGCTCCTCTGCTGCCACACTGAGTTCCGGTTCGGTTATCATGCTTAAGTCGGCAATTAAATTGACCTTCACCCAGCCTTTACGTGGGTTGCCTAGAATCACATCTTTATCATAGTGTGCGGCGTATACAATCGATTCGAGTTCAGATAGCTGCAAAAGCAGCTCAAAACTTGCCGAACGTACATTGCTGTTGTATTCGGTGATCTCCATGCGCCAGACGTTATAACTAAATCCCACCAAAGCAAACAACATACTAAACACCGCGGTTAACTGAAACACGGAAATGGTTTGTTTGCCAGAGATATCAATTTTCAACCTTGCCCCCTTTGCAGAGTTATTTGAATTCACTCCGCCCTTGCTAAACCGACGGTGACTTATCTCTACTACTAATACTAGTAGAGTTCGCCGATTAAATTTCAAGGGTGGTAAGCCTAAATTCAGGGGCTGGGGCAGGTGACAGATACCGCTAATGTAAGCCGTGAATATCAGTGGCAGAGCTCCCCATTTTTAGCCGCTGCAATTATTACATTCATTTGCAAAATCCCCTTTGAAAATAAAAGAAAACTAAATTGCGCTAGCTTTTGACAACGTGGTTTTAGCGACTACATTTCATATATCTAAATACCCTCACATAATGGATGGATAACCTATGAAATCATGCACTATCCCTTTGATAGCTGGCGTCTGTATCAGCATTTTTAGTAGCGCTGCCGTGGCAAAATCGAATCCAGCAGATAATGCCCAGTATGAGAAGCGCTTTCCTAAGCAATATCAAAGCTGGCAAAAAACAGCTGAGAGTAAAGAGGTTACCGATGCATTATCCGCCGATCCGAACTTAGTTATCCTGTGGGCAGGATACGGGTTTTCTAAAGATTACAACGCCCCAAGAGGGCATCAGTATGCGATTACCGATGTGAGAACCACACTGCGAACAGGCGCGCCAATGAAAGAAGATGAAGGGCCTATGCCTATGGCTTGCTGGAGTTGTAAGAGTCCTGATGTGCCGCGTGTTATCGAGGGGCAAGGTGAAGGGGAGTATTTTAATGGCAAGTGGGCTAAAGGTGGCCCTGAAATCGTTAATGTCATCGGTTGTGCAGATTGTCATAAACCCGGCACGCCAAAGCTAAGAGTTGCACGGCCATTTGCCGAGCGGGCCTTTGCAGCAATAGGTACACCATTTGATAAGGCAGAAAAGAGCGAAAAGCAAAATATGGTGTGTGGCCAGTGTCACGTGGAGTACTACTTTGAAAAAACTGCCGAACATCCAAACTGGGTTAAATTTCCTTGGGATAACGGTACCTCAGTCGAAGAGATGGAAGCTTACTATGACAAGCTGAAGTTTAAAGACTGGACCCACCAATTATCAAAAGCGCCGATGTTAAAAGCTCAGCATCCGGGATATGAAACGACAGCATTGGGCATGCATGGCGACATGGGGGTTTCATGTACCGATTGTCATATGCCACGGGTAACCAATGCTGAGGGTAAGGAATACACTGACCATAATGTTGGTAATCCGTTTGATAAATTTGAGTTTACCTGTGCAACCTGTCACGAACAGACCAAAGAGCAGTTGCAAGGTCTAGTGCAGGCAAATAAAGACAAGATTAATACGCTCAAGTTAAAGGCTGAAGCTGAATTGGTGAAAGCTCACTTCGAAGCCGACGCAGCCTGGAAAGCGGGAGCGACAGAGCAGCAAATGACCGCGGCGTTAACGGACATTCGTCACGCTCAGTGGCGTTGGGATTTTGCCATTGCATCCCATGGTATTGCAGCTCACGCACCTGAAGAGGGACTTCGTATTTTAGAGACGTCATTAACTAAAACTGCAGAAGCGCGGGATAAGCTTGCAAAAGTATTAGCCACTCAAGGCGTTAAAACGGCTGTCGCTATTCCAGATATTTCTACCGAGGCCAAAGCCCAAGCTGTCTTAGGAATGGACATGGAGAAAATGAATGCAGATAAAGCGATCTTTATAGAGAAAGTCGTGCCTAAGTGGGAAGCAGACTATAAGGCAGCCAATGGCGGTGAATAGGCTTTTAGTGTTGCTGCAAGTCGGTGACAACTTTTTGTGACCCGTTCCGTGATGAGATAAGATTCCGGGAGGTTAGAAACTTCCCGGAATTTTTTTGTTGTGGAGACGGCTCTGCTAACGGTTTACCTTTAGCCCATAAACCAGTATTTGCTATTGGCATTTCAGCCTCCAGTGGTAGCAGTCACCCCATTTCTTTATTAAAAGGTTTCGCAGGTGCAGTCGCGTATATTGGTAGGAGTAAAGAGCTTAATTATCTATGCAAAGTAACTAACCTTAGTCAGAGATAAGTTAGTTGAACGGCCAAAAGTACACCCTTTTGGGCAGTAAAGTGCTTGAGTTGTAGTTTAATAGAATGATTGAAGCTGAAGGTTAACGATAGAGTTGGGGGGAAGCTGGATAAGGCATTCTTAAGCATCTTACTTGCATGTAAAAAGTTACATATAGAAAGATGGGGGCTAGCTCTGTGAAGCTCATGCAATCGCTTTACTCTTGCTCGTACTTTTTGAAGTTTTAAAGGACAGGTATCCCCGACAGTTCGACTTTCTCTGCTTTGAAGCTTGTAGAAGGTTTCAGTATTATTCCTACCCTACAAAACGTGATACCTATCTGGCGTTTTTTAGCTAGTCTCCGGTAGCCTTGCACCGAAGAGGGAAAAGGTACTGCTCAGCTTGCTTCCATCCCTTAGCCATATTGGCATGGGGAACCGTATTGAGTATGTAGCTGAGTTCACCCGTATGGCGCAGTAATGATAACGCCATACACTGCTCTACCAAGCTTTGTGTATCGTTATAATCAAAGCCATAGCCATCTAAGAAGTGAGTGAATACCTCTTTATCGCCTAGCGCCAATAACAGACCCGGTGATGTGAACTCAAATACGGGATCGGGGCAAATAATAGCGTCACCAAAGTCGATTACTCCGCTAAGCCGAACTCCATCTCTCGTGCGTTTTACTAGCAGATTTGCAGGATGCAGGTCGGTATGAATGAAATGAGCTGGGCCCTGTTTGCATTGGATATTAATGTTATTTAAGTAAGGTTCTAAGTCAGATAAGAATGGCTCAACTAAACCTTGTTGTTGTCGTTTTTGGTAAATATTATCGCGCTGCGTTTGCAAAAAGAGCGGCCAGTCTAAGGTGAGCGCTGTAGCTTCCTCTGTGATCGCCCCCGAGGCTGTGGAAACGGGGAGCCGGTGTAGCGCCTGACAGAAACCGCCTAACTGAAACGCAATATCCTGTATCTCTTGTGGCGCTAGCGTTGGCAGAAGAGAAGCGAGATTATCGCCCTCAACAAAGCTCATAAAAATATAGTCCCAATTTCTAAAACGGCCATGGCAGATGAGCTTTGGTACCTCAATATTTAGTTCAACTTGGGCTAATAGTTTAAGGCCTGCAAGTTCCGCCCTGGCTTGTTGAGACCAGTTCGGCGGTACCAACTTCAGGACGAATTTTTTCAGCCCTTCAAAAATAAACACCGGATTAGCCCCCTCGGCAACGCGCGTGCAACTGGAATAGCTAAGCTGATGTTCAGTCGCTAAGGTCTCGGTCAGAGGATGCCAGAAGTCAAAGTCGAGATAATCAATGATGTCGCAGGCCAAGTTGTATTCAGGTGCTTCTGGTAAGAAAAGGGCAGAAGGATATTGCGTTAAAAATGGCGGATTCATTGTCTTGATAATGTGTAACCTTAGGCCTCAATAAAACACAGCCTCTAGTAAGCCGTGTTTTAGCTTTAAATTAGAGCGTCAAACCGACGCTCTACTGGGAGAAGATAAGCTTAACGCTACTTTTACTCGTTAAAAGCTCATCTCTGGCACATGCTCAGGCACCACAAGCTTACCGGCTGTTTTAGAGACGATCTCTTCTACCGATACGCCAGGTGCACGCTCTAATAGATGAAACGCGCCATCTTTGATTTCTATAAAGGCTAAATCGGTCAGTACCCGTTTGATACAGCCGTAGCCAGTTAATGGCAGCTCGCACTTAGGCAATAGCTTAGAGTTTCCTTTCTTATCGGCATGCATCATAGTGACGATTATGTTATCAGCGCCAGCAACCAAGTCCATGGCGCCGCCCATGCCTTTAATCAGCTTGCCTGGGATCATCCACGAGGCGATAGAGCCCTGCTCATCAACCTCAAATGCGCCCAGAACCGTTAAGTCCACATGGCCGCCACGGATCATGGCAAAGCTTTCAGCGGATGAGAAAAACGAGGCACCATCGACGGCAGTAACTGTCTGCTTACCAGCATTGATTAAATCGGCATCGATGGTTTCCTCGGTGGGGAACTCGCCCATGCCCAATAAACCATTTTCAGATTGCAGCATTACGTCCATGCCTTCAGGGATATAGTTGGCCACTAAGGTGGGAATGCCAATACCTAGGTTGACGTAAAAGCCATCTTGAAGCTCTTTGGCAACACGTTGTGCCAGTTGTTCTCTTGATAACGCCATAGTGCTGCCTCCTTATGCTTTTGATTCAGAGCTTGGTTTAACTGTACGTTGCTCGATACGTTTTTCAAACTTGCCTTGAATAACACGGTTTACGTAAATGCCCGGTGTGTGAATATGATCTGGATCCAGCTCCCCCGGCTCGACGATATGCTCAGCCTCTACGACAGTGATTTTACCTGCGGTTGCCATCATAGGGTTAAAATTAGCGGCGGTTTTACGGAACACTAAGTTACCCATGGTGTCGGCTTTCCATGCGCGAACTAAGGCAAAGTCAGCCTTTAATGCTGGCTCTAACACATAGTGGCGGCCATCAATTTCACGAGTTTCTTTGCCTTCTGCGACTGGTGTGCCATAGCCTGTTGCGGTGAAAAATGCTGGAATGCCAGCACCACCTGCGCGAATTTTCTCGGCCAGAGTGCCTTGTGGGGTCAAGATAACGTTAAGTTCACCGGATAACATCTGTTGCTCGAAGGTGGCATTTTCCCCCACATAAGAAGCAATCATGGTGTCGATTTGGCGGCTCTTTAATAGCAGGCCTAAACCAAAGTCATCGACGCCAGCATTATTAGAGATAGCGGTTAGTCCGGTGACACCCGTTTTGACCATTTGCGCGATTAAGCCTTCGGGGATGCCACATAAGCCAAAGCCGCCTACCATGACGGTCATATCATTGCTTAGACCTTCGAGGGCCTCTTCATAGCTTGTGACGACCTTATTCAGTCCTGCCATTATTATCTCCTTATTCCTATAGTTAGGAGTGAGTTAAGCCCGTTCTATCTGCTAGAAATTAAACGTAGACCTAAGGGGGATCACATCTACGTTTACAAGCTTATATTTTTTCGTTTTAAAATCATGCTAGCACCTAGCACCTAGCACCTAGCACCTAGCACCTAGCACCTAGCAGCTTCTATTTCTTATTCGTTGATGGCGCTTAACTAAGCGCTCTGGCAACTTTAGCGCCGGACTGGCGGCCGAGGGCTTTGCTTATCTTATTGCCCGCATTAACTAGTTTAGTTAAGTCGATACCGGTTTCGATACCGAGTCCGTGTAACATGTAAACTAAGTCTTCGGTGGCTAAATTTCCCGATGCGCCTTTAGCGTAGGGGCAACCGCCAAGGCCCGCGACCGAGGAGTCGATCACGCTGACTCCGGTTTCTAAGCAGGCTAGAATATTGGCTAGTGCTTGTCCGTAGGTGTCATGAAAATGCAGTGCCAGCTTTTCAACGGGAACCACTTTCGCCACCGCTTCAACCATTCTACGGGCATTAAGCGGTGTGCCAACGCCTATGGTGTCGCCAAGGGAGATCTCATAACAGTCCATTTTGTAAAGTAATTCAGACACTCTAGCCACTTCGCTTAACTTTATCTCACCTTCATAAGGGCAGCCTAAGGTACAGGAGACATAACCTCGCACAGGCACATTTCTGGCCTTAGCAAGCTCCATTACTGGGATAAAGCGCTCGATGGATTCTTCTATCGAGCAGTTAATATTCTTTTGGCTAAAGCTTTCAGAAGCCGAACCAAAGATAGCCACTTCATCGGCGCCAGCGTCAAGTGCGAGTTCCAAGCCTTTTAAATTGGGGGTTAGCGCGCTGTAGGTGACACCATCTTTACGCGCCAATCCTTTGAGCACATCGCCAGAATCTGCCATCTGGGGGACCCATTTAGGCGATACAAAGCTGGCAGCTTCAATTCGCTTAACTCCCGCCGTCGCTAAGTCCTCTATCAAGACTATTTTATCTTGAGTGGTGACAGGTTTTTCGTTCTGTAGACCATCACGGGCGCCGACTTCAAAGATACTGACTTGTTGTGGGTAAGAGATTGCCATTTATGCGCTTTCCTCCGCTGCCACAGTTGCTGTTGGCTCAACTTCAGCTAACAGTTCACCATCACTAACGAGCTCACCAGGCTCGAAGAAGAATGCTGTAACAACACCGTCAAAGGGGGACTCTATTGCGTTTATTACATGAGTCATCTTCATCCCGCTTGTTCCTTTTCTGGGCTTATTTCTGCTTCAACTTCAGCCTCAACCTCGGCAAGTAACATACCATCACTAACGAGCTCACCAGGCTCAAAGAAAAACGCGCTGACAATGCCGTCAAAGGGGGACTCTATGGTGTATTCCATCTTCATCGCTTCCATTACCATGATGCCTTGACCGGCTTTTACGCTATCGCCAACGGCGACAAGCTGGGTCACTATGGTGCCGTTCATGGGAGCCTTGAGTTTGTCTTCTAAGTTATCTTGTTCTTCTATCACTTCAGACTGGAGCGCACGGTAGTGATAGCTAGTTGCGTCAATAAACAGGGTAAAGTCATCGCCGACTTGGCTCACGGGAACTTTGATTTTGTGAGCATGTCTCTTATGAACATGAGTTTTATGACTATTGCTTTTCGCCGCCGGTGCACTGTCATAGCTGATTTCGGCGTGTAAGGTCTCTCCAATCAGCTCGCCCGATAGGGAGAGCAAGCAGTCGTTAAGCTGCAGTTGATATAGAGACAGACCAGCGACTTGAGTCTCAATTAAATCAAGATGGTTAATCTCATGGTTATCATCTAATAACGCCACTTGGTGCTGGCTAGCGCTGTTGAGCCTAAAGCCACTGACTTCGCCCCAAGGCGAGTGGGGATCATGGCTGCTTAGTGCATCGCTTTTAGCTTGTTTTTTACGAGCACAAAGCTGATACAGCGCGGCTAATGCTAATGCTGTATCGCTACTTGGTGTCGTTGCCTCGATTGGGGCTGTTAGTAGTGCATCACCATAACGCTCGATAAAGTCGGTGCTGAAATTGGCATCGCTAAAGGCTGGGTGCTTAGCAATGTTGGCGAGGAACTCAATATTATGCTTGAGACCACTGATCTGATAATCATCTAAGGCGTGTACTAAGCGCTGCAGTGCGCGAGGACGTGATTCATCCCAAGTGATAAGCTTTGAAATCATGGGGTCGTAAAAGTTACTGATCACATCATTTTCACGCACGCCGGAGTCGATACGCACAAATTGACTTTGTGCAGGTTCACGTAAAAAGTCGAGCTTGCCGCTTGCTGGTAAAAAGTCATTTTGCGGATCTTCGGCGTAAATACGGACCTCAAAAGCATGGCCGCTAATCTTCACTTCATCTTGTTTAAGAAGCAACTCGCCACCGCTGGCCACCATTAGCTGCCATTTGACTAGGTCTTGGCCTGTAACTAACTCGGTTACCGGATGCTCTACCTGCAGGCGGGTGTTCATCTCCATAAAATAGAAACTATCATCGGTATCGAGTAGGAACTCAACTGTACCTGCGCCTTCATAATTAATAGCTTTGGCGGCAGCGACAGCGGCTTGACCCATTTTAACTCTGAGTGCATCGCTTAGGCCGGGAGCCGGGGCCTCTTCAACCACCTTTTGATGTCGGCGTTGAATAGAGCAATCTCGGTCTGAGAGATAGATACAGTTGCCTTGGCTGTCGGCAAAGACTTGGACCTCGACATGACGTGGTTGACGCAGATAGCGCTCCATCAACAGCTTATCGTTACCAAATGAGCTGATGGCCTCACGTCTTGCTGAATGGATAGCCTCTAACACCTCGCTGCTGTTTTCAACGATGCGCATTCCCTTACCACCGCCACCAAAGGCAGCTTTAATGAGTAAAGGGTAGCCCATCTTATTTGCCTCAGAAACGAGCAAGTCATCGTCTTGCGCATCACCGTGATAGCCGGGAACTAAAGGCACGTTAGCCGCCCCCATGATGGCTTTTGCGGCACTCTTGCTGCCCATCGAGTCGATCGCTGCCGCGCTTGGGCCAACAAAGGCAATATTGGCCAGCTCGCACTTGAGGGCAAACTCGGCGTTTTCCGATAGGAAGCCATAACCGGGGTGGATAGCTTGAGCGCCGGATTGTTTGGCGATATCGATTATCAAATCGCCCTTAAGGTAGGACTCAGCAGGTGCACTACCACCTAGGTAAAACGCCTCATCGGCCATGGCGACATGGCGGGCATTAATGTCGGCATCGGAATACAGTGCAACAGTGCGAACACCCATGGCTTTAGCTGTGTCGATAATCCTACAGGCGATTTCGCCGCGGTTAGCAATTAGCAATTTAGTGAACATGTTATTGGGCTCCTTGCTCGCTAGCGTCATTATTATTTTTGTTAGTACAAGATTGGCAGTGATCTGTTGTTGGCCATTGTGGGCTGCGCTTTTCAAAAAAGGCATTGAGTCCTTCTTGGCCTTCATCTGATACGCGAATACGTGCAATGCGCTCACTGGTATGCTCTAAAGTGTCTTGGTCTATTA
This sequence comes from Shewanella sp. Isolate13, assembly GCF_022398325.1. Classification (GTDB taxonomy): domain Bacteria; phylum Pseudomonadota; class Gammaproteobacteria; order Enterobacterales; family Shewanellaceae; genus Shewanella. The sequence continues at coordinate 46,614 of NZ_JAKEVD010000020.1, read as the reverse complement.
CGCCGTTTTCAAGGGTCGACAGTAGTGTCTTCACCCAAGCCATTCCCTGGGGACTGTTACTGAGCAGTGCGGCAATGATGGGTTGAGCTGCTATCTCTAGCTCATCATCGATCTCGTGAATGATCTGCAGTTCAAGGGCTTTTTGCGCGTTAAAACGTTCGGCGGTTAACATGTAACGGCGAGCCGCACGCTGGCCCATGGCGCGGGTGACATAAGGGCTAATTACGGCTGGGATCAGCCCAAGTTTGACTTCGCTTAAGCAAAAGCTGGCACGCTGATTGGCAATGGCGATATCGCTGCAGCAAATCAGGCCGAGTGCGCCACCAAAAGCGGCGCCCTGTACTAAGGCGATGGTTGGTTTTGGGAATTTGTCCAGCAATGACATGAGCTTGGCAAGCTCGTTGGCATCGCTAAGGTTCTGCTCAAAATCCATCTTGGCTTGCTTGCGCATCCAATTTAGGTCTGCTCCGGCGCTAAAGTTCTTACCGTTGGCTTTTAGCACTAAGACCTGACACTGAGGGTGATGGCCGAAGTGTTCTAGCACCTTAATCATTTCACTAATCATCACCTCATCGAAGGCGTTATGCTTGTCGGCTCGGTTGAGCACCATCTGTGCTACGCCGCCATCGAGCTCACAACTTACATACTGTAATTGTTGACTGAGTAGTGCGGTATCTATTGTGACTGAGTTGTTCATTGTTATCTGTCCATTGTGTTTTCTAAGTCGATGTTTTCTATGTATCCCAGGAATGGGTTACATACGGAATACGCCAAACTTAGTGTCTTCAATCGGCGCGTTTAGCGCGGCAGATAAGGCTAAACCAACAACGTCACGGGTTTGAGCTGGGTCGATAATGCCGTCATCCCATAATCGGGCGCTCGCGTGGTAGGGATGACCCTCCTGTTCATACTTATCGACAATTGGCTGACGGAAGTCTTGCTCTTCTTGGGCAGACCACTTAACCCCTTTGCGGGCGAGGCCATCGCGTTTGACTGTCGCCAATACGCCTGCGGCTTGCTCTCCGCCCATCACCGAGATGCGAGCATTGGGCCACATCCACATCATAGTCGGCTCGAATGCGCGGCCGCACATACCGTAGTTACCTGCGCCATAGCTGCCGCCAATAATCACGGTGAACTTAGGGACATTGGCACAGGACACTGCGGTCACCATCTTAGCGCCGTGCTTAGCGATGCCTTCATGCTCGTACTTTTTACCCACCATAAAGCCAGTAATATTTTGCAGGAACAAAAGTGGGATCTTGCGTTGGCAGCATAGCTCAATGAAGTGAGCGCCTTTTTGCGCCGACTCTGAAAATAAGATGCCGTTATTGGCCACAATACCCACTGGGTAGCCGTGAATACGGGCAAAGCCGCAGACTAAGGTGTTGCCGTAATTTGCTTTAAACTCATCAAAATCAGAATCATCGACTAAACGAGCGATGACCTCTTTTACATCAAATGGCTTTTTAAGATCGGTACCGACAATGCCGTAAAGCTCGTTGATATCAAACTTGGGTGGTTTTGTCGGGCTTAATTGAGCGCGAATTTGTTTTTGGTGATTGAGGCGAGTCACGGCCTGACGGGCAAGCTCGAGGGCATGTTCATCGTTTTGTGCCATATGGTCAGCAACACCTGAAATTTTGGTGTGCACCTCGGCGCCGCCTAGTTCTTCGGTGCTCACCTCCTCACCCGTTGCCGCTTTTACCAGTGGCGGCCCCGCTAAGAAGATGGTGCCTTGCTCTTTAACAATAATCGATTCATCGGCCATCGCGGGTACATAGGCGCCACCGGCAGTACAAAGTCCCATTACCACGGCGATCTGTGGAATGCCTTTAGCTGACATCTGCGCCTGGTTATAGAAGATGCGGCCGAAATGATCCCTATCAGGAAACACTTCATCTTGACGAGGCAGGTTTGCGCCGCCTGAATCGACCAGATAGATACAGGGCAGGTGACAGCGACTGGCAATATCTTGGGCACGTAGATGCTTTTTCACCGTAACAGGGTAATAGGTACCGCCTTTTACAGTGGCATCGTTGGCGATAATCATGCACTCGACACCGCTGACGCGGCCTATACCTGCGATAACCCCTGCTGCGGGTACCACATCTTCATAAAGCTCATAGGCGGCAAACTGGGAGATTTCTAGGAAGGGGGAGCCGGGATCCAGTAGTTTTTCGACACGCTGGCGTGGCAGCAACTTACCTCGTGAAAGGTGGCGGTTGCGAGCGACTTCTCCGCCGCCTTGCTCAATTTGCTGGAGCTTTAACTTTAAGTCTTGAACCACGGTAGCCATGTCATCAAATTTAGCTTTAAACTCATCGCTACGTGCATTAATACGGCTGCTAAGTTGCGTCACAATTTCAATCCTTTTGAATCGGTCAGAGTAAGGCGGCTAATGGCGAGCCGCCTTTATTCATTACTTATTACCTTATGGGACAGGGCATAGGCCTTACTTTGATTCGTTAAATAGCTCACGGCCAATCAACATACGGCGAATTTCTGATGTACCCGCACCAATCTCATAGAGCTTGGCGTCTCGCAGCAGTCGACCTGTGGCGTATTCGTTGACATACCCGTTACCGCCAAGCAGTTGGATGGCATCGAGCGCCATCTTGGTGGCTAATTCTGCTGAATAGAGGATGGCGCCGGCCGCATCTTTACGTGTTGTTTCACCGCGATCGCAAGATTTAGCCACGTTGTAGATGTAAGACTTGGCGGCATTCATGCCGGTGTACATATCGGCAAGTTTGCCCTGTACTAGCTGGAACTGACCGATAGACTTACCAAATTGCTCACGCTCATGAATATAGGGTACGACGATATCCATACAGGCGGTCATGATCCCAAGTGGGCCACCAGAGAGCACAACGCGCTCGTAATCGAGTCCGCTCATCAACACCTTTACACCGTTATTGAGGCCACCCAAAATGTTCTCTTCTGGTACTTCGCAATCTTCAAATACCAGTTCACAGGTATTGGAGCCGCGCATACCTAGCTTGTCGAGCTTCTGTGCCTGAGAAAAACCTTTAAAGCCACGCTCGACGATAAATGCAGTGATGCCGTGGGCACCCTTATCGAGATCGGTTTTGGCGTAGATGACATAAGTGTGGGCGTCAGGCCCGTTAGTAATCCACATCTTGTTGCCGTTGAGTATGTATCTATCGCCTTCCTTGCGAGCATGTAGCTTCATGGATACTACATCTGAGCCTGCATTGGGCTCACTCATGGCAAGTGCGCCAATGTGTTCGCCTGTGATCAGCTTAGGTAGATACTTGGCTTTTTGTTCGCTGTTACCGTTACGGTTAATTTGGTTAACACACAGATTAGAATGAGCGCCATAGCTTAGGCCAATGGAAGCCGATGCTCGTGAGATCTCCTCCATGGCGACCACATGGGCAAGGTAGCCCATATCTGCGCCACCATACTCCTCTGAAACCGTGACACCCAGCAGTCCCATGTCACCTAGAACCGGCCAAAGCTCATTGGGGAAAGCATTATCGAGATCGGTTTTTGCGGCGATAGGGGCGATTTCGTTGGCGGCGAAGCTTTGCACCGCATCACGTAACATATCGACCTCTTCACCGAGGCCAAAGTTTAGAGAGGTGTAGAGTTGAGTCATCTGCTTGTGTCCTGTCAATTTTGTTTGGATTCAAGTTCACCGATCTTCGCCGTGATACTTGTGATTTATTTCATTATTATGTGTTTACACTGTTTTTATGTGACGAGTTGCTAGCAACGCTTGCCCTTATGTTGGACCTTGTTTTATTGAGCATTGCTTTCATAAGCCAATGCGCTATTGGGCATTGTTGGCTAACGCGTCACGGCATTGCTGCTCCGCCGAGTTAAGCTCCATCAGCACGACCTTGATGTCATCCATCTGTTGCTGCAGCGATACTTTTTTCTCTTCGACTAGTTCGAGCATGGTGTGAAGTTGGCTACTGCTATTCTTATCCGCATCGTAAAGCTCAAATAGTCGCCTTGTTTCGGCCAATGAGAAGCCTAAACGCTTACCTCGCAGAATAAGCTTGAGCCTGACTCTATCCTTAAGACTGTAGATCCGTGTTTGACCACGACGCTTAGGCTTGAGAAGGCCTTGGTCTTCATAGAAACGAATACTGCGGGTAGTGATATCAAACTCTTTGGATAGATCACTGATTGAGTATGTCGTTTGTGGGAGTTGATTCTCTACCATCAAAAAACACCATATTTGTTTACATTTACTGCACGATATATGAAGTTTACGTAAAGGTAAAGTTTATGGGCGTCACGGAGAATGGTTTTCATGTCAATGGCACGTGCCACAAGAGCCAAGTTAGTGAGAGTTATCAATAATACCGCTTGTGTTTTTAGTCTTTAAAAACAATTTGTTGCGCTGTTTTTATCTAGGGTTGCTTGAGTGTGCACATTGCAGTTTACGACCTTATTCTAAGGTCTAATGGGGATTTTTTTAGCGCGGTAGCATAATGCTGTTAAGCATAAAATGGACATAAATCACTCACTATCTAGGGCTGCAAGGCGCTATTTGGCTGAGTTTTAGCAAGTGGAGTCAGCATTGTGATAGATAAAAATAAGCAACTACATGCCAAATCCATCGCCCAGCCCGAAACCTTTTGGGCCGAGGCTGCCAATGCAATAGATTGGTTCTCGTCATGGGATACGGTTTTAGATGAGACTGACGCGCCTTTTTACCACTGGTTTAAAGGTGGCAAGATGAACACCTGTTATAACGCGGTCGATAGACATGTTGACGCTGGGCGAGGCGATCAAATCGCCTTGCAATACGTCAGCCCGGTTACTGAGAGTGAGTACGGGATCTCTTATCGGGAACTGCAAGCGCAGGTAAGCCGGCTTGCAGGTTATATGGACTCTGTCGGGGTCAAGAAAGGCGACAGAGTCGTGATCTATATGCCTATGGTGCCTGAAACCGCATTTGCCATGTTGGCCTGTGCGCGTATCGGTGCGATTCACTCCGTAGTATTTGGTGGCTTTGCGGCAAATGAGCTGGCTACCAGAATTAACGATGCAAAACCTAAGCTGGTCCTTTCCGCCTCTTGCGGTATCGAACCATCCGGGGTTATCGCTTATAAGCCTTTGCTCGACGATGCGCTTGAGCAAGCCACTCATAAGGTGGAGCGCTGTTTAATATTAAACAGAAGTCAGCTAGAGGCTCATTTGCAGCCAGAGCGTGACTGTGATTGGCAGTCGGCAATGGCTGCTGCGCCTAATATCGATTGCCTTCCCCTCGATGCTACCGACCCGTTATATGTACTTTATACCTCAGGGACCACTGGTCAGCCTAAAGGGGTGGTACGTGATAACGGCGGTCATGCTGTAGCACTCGCGTGGTCAATGAAACATATCTACGACATCAATACGGGTGACGCATTTTGGGCGGCCTCCGACGTCGGCTGGGTCGTGGGGCACTCCTATATCGTCTATGGCCCACTGCTGGTGGGGGCAACGAGTATCTTATATGAAGGCAAGCCTGTAGGCACACCAGATCCTGGCGCATTTTGGCGCACGATTGCTAAGTATAAGGTGAAGAGTTTCTTTACTGCACCAACCGCTATTCGTGCGATTAAGCGTGATGATCCTAACGGGGATTATCTACAAAACGTGGATTTAACTTGCCTAAAGAATGTGTTCTTAGCCGGTGAACGTTGCGATCCCGATACGCTGCATTGGGCGGAAGATAAACTACAAAAGCCGGTGATCGATCATTGGTGGCAGACTGAAACAGGTTGGCCTGTGGCGGCCAATTTGATGGGATATGCGCCTGTTGCGGTCAAGGCTGGCTCTCCTGCATTAGCGGTGCCCGGTTATCAAATTGATGTGGTCGATGTGATGGGCGATGAAGTCGAGGCCAATGAGTCAGGTCATGTGGTGATTAAATTGCCACTGCCACCAGGCACATTAACCACGCTTTGGCAAAATGAGCAGCGCTTTCAAAATAGTTATCTTTCCATGTATCCAGGCTATTACTTGACGGGGGATGCAGGCTATAAAGATGAAGATGGCTATCTTTATATTATGAGTCGCATCGATGACATCATTAACGTGGCGGGTCACCGACTCTCAACGGGGCGTTTTGAAGAGGTGCTTTGTCAACATGAGGCGGTAGCCGAGGCGGCTGTCATTGGTGTTAAAGATGTGCTCAAGGGGCAAGTGCCCTTAGGGCTGGTGGTATTGAAGAAAGGCGCTAACTTGAGTGATGATGAACTCAACAGCCAGTTGATGAGCTTAGTGCGTCAAGAGATAGGACCGGTGGCATCTTTCAGACTGGTGAGCGCGGTGCAGAAGCTGCCCAAGACCCGAAGTGGCAAGATTTTACGTGGCACCATGCGTAATATTGCCGACAATCAAAGCTACAAGGTACCTGCGACTATCGAGGATCCTGCCACACTGGATATCGTGCGTAACACCTTAACCCGCATGGGTTATGCCGATGCACATGTTTAAAAGAAGGTTCTAGGAACGAGGAAAGCTAAGACGGTAAGGCTGAGACGGGAAGGCTAAGACGATAAGGCTGAGACGGTAAGGTTAAGACGGTAAGGCTGAGACGGTAAGGCTAAGACGATAAGGTTAAGACGATAAGGCTAAGACGATAAGGCTGAGACGATAAGGCTTAGACGGTAAGGCTAAAACGGTAAGGCTGAGACGGTAAGGCTGAGACGATAAGGCTGAGACGATAAGGTTAAGACGGTAAGGTTAAGACGGTAAGGCTAAGACGGTAAGGCTGAGACGGGAAGGCTGAGACGGGAAGGCTGAGACRGTAAGGCTGAGACGGTAAGGCTAAGGCGGTAAGGCTAAGACGGTAAGGCTGAGACGGTAAGGCTAAGACGGTAGGCTAAGACGGTAGGCTAAGGCGGGAAGGCTAAGACGGGAAGGCTGAGACAGTAAGGCTGAGACGGTAAGGCTAAGGCGGTAAGGCTAAGACGGTAAGGCTGAGACGGTAAGGCTGAGGCGGTAAGGCTAAGGCGGTAAGGCTGAGACGGTAAGGCTAAGGCGGTAAGGCTAAGACGGGAAGGCTGAGACGGTAAGAATAAGATGGTTATAAGAAAGCAGGGCCTTAAAAAGCGCTGCTTTTCTTGTTTAGGTGGCTAGCGGGTTAACCAATGGAGTTTTCGTTTATATTAGCTATAAGCTAGAGTTGTTAAGTTTTATATAGTAATTAAGTTACCAAAGTCTGTATAATCCATAACAAATAACCCTATCAATCAAGCAAACGCAATGACGTGAGCTGAACAAAAAATAGATAGGGAACTCTCTGTGACCTGCGGAACAAAATTACCATGAATAACCAATCTAATCTTTACGATATAGGTGTTATTGGCTTAGGCGTAATGGGCAAGAACCTAGCGCTCAATATTGCTGATAATGACTATCGTGTTGCTGCGTTTGACCTTGATGAACTCAAGGTGCAAGACACTGTAAAACAAGAAGAGCTTGAACGTAAGCAATTCCTTAAACAGCTGACTCAAGCACGCATACTTGGCTGTAACAATCTTTCTGAAATGATGTCTAAATTAGAAAAGCCGCGCGTGTTACTCCTTTCTGTCCCTGCGGGAGCTCCGGTGGATGGCGTGTGTCAGTCGCTGATTGAAGCGGGTATTGAAGACGATGATATCGTTATCGATACCGGTAATAGCTTATGGACCGATACGCTTGAGCGTGAGAAGCGCTACGCAAAAGACTTCCTTTTCTTTAGCTGCGCGGTCTCAGGTGGTGAAGTCGGCGCTCGCTTTGGGCCGTCATTGATGCCTAGCGGCAGCCTTAAGGCGTGGCAGCGCATCGAGCCTATCTGGCAAGCCATTGCCGCCAAGGTGGATGCCAACACTGGCTTACCTATTGAACGTTTCGAGCCGGGCAACCCTGTAACAGAGGGGGAACCTTGCACCACCTATATTGGCCCCGCGGGTTCTGGTCACTACGTTAAGATGGTGCATAATGGTATCGAATATGCGGATATGCAGCTTATTTGCGAGGCTTACCATCTATTGAGCCAAGGTCTTGGCTTGAGTGCCACTGAAGTGAGTGAGGTATTCGAGCGCTGGAATAAAGGCAGTTTAAATAGCTACCTGATGGAGATCAGCGCCGATATCCTTAAACAGGCAGATCCATTAACTGGTGCGCCATTGGTGGAGATGATTTTAGATAAAGCGGGGCAGAAGGGCACGGGCCTTTGGACAGCGGTAAGCAGTTTGCAAATAGGCTGTCCAGCACCAACGATTGCCGAAGCGGTATATGCTAGAGCGCTCAGCACGCAAAAAAAACAGCGACAGCAGCTAAGCCAGCGATTATCGGGACCGAGTCAAGCGGCGTTGCTGAATACTGATAAGCAGGCATTTATAGACCAATTGGAAAACGCCCTCTATTGCGCCAAGGTATCTTGTTATGCCCAAGGTTTTCAGCTGATGGCTATGCAAGCTAATGAGCAAGGATGGCAGTTAGATTTTGGTGAAATCGCTAAGATCTGGCGCGCAGGTTGTATCATTCGAGCCACATTCTTACAGTCGATTACTCAGGCTTATCAGCATGACGGCGAGCTTGAAAATCTGCTGATGGCAGACACCTTTGCCAAGGCTCTGTCTGAGAAACAGCAAGATTGGCGAGTGGCCACATCCCATGCTGTACTGAGCGGTATTCCTGCGCCATGTATCAGTTCGGCTTTGGCTTACTATGATGGCTACCGAAGCGAAACCTTACCAGCGAGTTTACTACAGGGTCAGCGAGACTTCTTTGGTGCCCACACCTTTGAGCGTGTCGATAAGCCTCATGGTGAGAAGTACCACCTAAATTGGAGTGGCGATCGCAGAATTAACAAGCTGTAGCTCATGCCTAGTCGCTGTTGTCGGCTGACTGTTTGTCTCAAACTGAGCATTCAGAATGAGATGCACAGGACATGAGGTTGAAAACAAAAAAAGCCTATCGAAATTGATAGGCTTTTTTAGTGCTCGTCAGCGGCGAATGAATGGCTAAACTAGGACGCAAACAGATAGATATCGACGAGTAGGCCAAGGCTGAACAGTGCACTGAAAATCATGGTCAGCTTAGCGGTGCGGCCGAGTAATGGGTTTAAGGCTGCGCCTGTCACCTCATTAAAGTCACGGCATAGGGTTCTGGCCATAACAAATGCGAGTCCTGCAAACAGCACAGGCAAACCCGGTAGCGCCCCCATCAGGAAGCCAGCGATGATGATGGCAAATGGCAGATAGAGAAAGCTTTGATAGAAAATACGCGATTGTTCAAGGCCGATGCGTACCGCTAAGGTTTGCTTACCCGCCTTGATGTCGGTATCCATATCGCGGGTATTATTGACTAACATAATCGCCGCGTTTAGAAAGCCGATAGCGCTGCCCAAAAGCCAAGCGCTAGTAGCTGTATCGCCCGCCTGCAGAAAGTAACTTCCTACAACGGCTACCAGACCGAAAAATACAAATGCTGCCACCTCGCCAAGGCCGTGAGAGGCTAGTGGGTATGGGCCGCCACTATAACCTAGGGCACCAAGGATCGCTGCCGCCGCTAAAAAGGCGATGGGTAGGCCACCATGGTAGATAAGGAAAGAGCCAACGATGAGTGCTAATACCAGACATAAGATCATGGCATTTCGTACAGATGTTGGGCTTAACATACCACTTTGGGTGACACGCACGGGCCCTAAGCGCTCTTCGGTATCCACACCACTTTTAAAGTCGAAATAGTCGTTAGCTAGGTTTACGGCAATTTGTAGCAGCAGGGCACAGAGCATTGAAACAGCCGCAATGAATAGGCTGAATTGCTCAAGGTGCAGCGCGAGTACGTTACCAACCAGCAGTGGTCCAATCGCCGCAGGCAAGGTGCGAGGGCGGATGGCAAGTATCCAAGGGTTCATGTTTTATAATTACTTACAGAGGTTTACGTCAAAGTGAGCAGACATAAAGGTAAAAAAAGTTGGCATAGCATAGCAAATTTAACAACTTCTAAAAAGTGGATTTTATAGCAGCAAAAGTGGTCGGCTTAACACTTTGCTAAGCATTACGATATTTCAGGTTGGCTTATATGAATAAATTTGAACTAGCGCACAACTGTTAGGCAGGAGTGTATGCAATATTACATCTTTAAAGAGAGCGCTAGAATATAAGCTGTCATTTTGGCATTGGCTTTAAAACTGCGGTGTCAGCAGTCAACGACTAGATTTGTAATGAACAAATTTGCTTAGAGGTCGAAAACTATGCGTTTTGAGGGACAAGTCGCAATAGTGACAGGTGCTGCTTCGGGTCTAGGTCGGGCCTATGCCATCGCCTTAGCTGAGCGAGGAGCAAGAGTCGTTTTGGTGGACAACGAAGCGAGTCAAACAAAGGATGTTAGCTCCAGCATGACAAACAGAGAGGCTGACTCAGGCTTAAAAGCCTGTGGGGCAGCAATAAACGCTTTAGGAGGCGAATTTAAATCTTTTGTCATGGATGTCAGTCGTGACGATGACGTTAATGCGATGGTCGATGATGTGGTCCAAAGTTGGGGCCGAGTCGATATCTTAATTAATAATGCGGGAATTCATCAGCCCTGCCCATTTGAGCAGATGAGTGCCTCGAGCTGGAAGCATCATCTGGATGTGGATCTCAACGGTACCTTCTACATGACCAAGGCCGTATGGCCGCTAATGAAACGGCAAGGTTACGGTCGGGTAGTGATGAGCAGTGCCAGCTCCATTTATGGCGATATGTACGAGACCAGCTTTAGTGCTAGCAAGATGGCGGTGATGGGGTTAGTTAATAGCCTTCACCTCGAGGGCGTTGAGCACGGGATCAAGGTTAACAGTATTATTCCCCATGCCGTCACATCGATGACAGCAGACCATTTAGCACCAACAGTTAGACCGCTTTTTTCAAAAACAACCGTGACAGCCGCCATGTTGTACCTGTGTAGTTCTAAAAGCCCATCGGGTGAACATCTGCTCGCGGCGGCAGGCGGAATTAGCCATGCGGCCTTAGTCGAGTTTAATCGAGGGCGCTTTAAAGCCGAGGAGTGCACCCCAGAGGTGATCACCGAACGCTGGCATGAACTCTACCATGCAAAACCCGTTACCGCTCACCGAAGCGGGGAGGCGCAGGTGCTCGCTTGGGCAAAGGCCTCGGCAAATCAGCGCAGGATCGTGTTAGAGTAGCCCCGAAGAGCGTAGAACTGGCGAGACTAGGGGATCTTGAGTTAAGCTTATGGCTTTACTGTCAGAGTTTTAGGTTGTAATGAGCCAAGTATTAGATGATCTTTTAGCATTACTCTCTTTAGAGCAGATCGAAGAAGGGCTGTTTCGTGGTCAAAGCCAAGATCTAGGTTTTGGTCATGTCTTTGGTGGTCAAGTCATGGGCCAAGCCTTGAGTGCGGCAAAACAGACCGTCAGCCCGGACCGTAAAGTGCACTCTTTACACTCCTACTTTTTACGTGCCGGCGATGAGAAGTTGCCGATTGTGTATGATGTTGAAATCATGCGTGATGGTGGCAGTTTCAGTGCCCGCAGAGTAAAGGCTATTCAGAAAGGCCGTCCCATCTTCTATATGACCTGTTCTTTTCAGACTGCTGAAGAGGGCTATGATCACCAAGCTGTGATGCCCGATGTGGTGGGGCCTGATGGTTTGCTAAACCAACAAGAACTTGCGATGACATTAAGAGATAAAGTGCCATCTAAAGTGCTAGAAAAGTTTATGGCTGATACCCCTATTGAGATGCGTTTGGTCAACCCAAGCGATCCTATCGCACCTAAAGCCCGCGAACCTATTCGTCACGTATGGATCCGCGCCAATGGTGAGCTACCAGACAAGATGTGTGTTCATGATTATCTGCTCGCCTACGCATCGGACTTTAATTTCTTAGTCACTGCGGCACAGCCACACGGGGTATCCTTTTTAACACCGGGCATGCGTATGGCGACTATCGATCATGCGATGTGGTTTCACCGTCCGTTCGATTTGAGTCAGTGGCTTTTGTATAGCATAGACAGCCCAAATGCCAGTGGTGGAAGAGGTTTTGTCAGAGGCCAATTCTTTAATCAGCAGGGTGAGTTGGTGGCGTCTGCAACTCAGGAAGGACTTATCCGCATGACTAAGAAGTCATAGTCGGCGTTTGCATCCATTATTATTTGTTAGTCAGGATAGAATCATGATCTCATTGATGAAAAAAAGCATCGTTCTCGTATGTATGTTGCTATTAACGGCATGTGTGACCGTGGAAGAGAAGCCACCTGTGGTGGTTAATGGCGCGGCGGGTTATTTAGAGAAGTTAGCTCTGCCTCAAGGTAGTTCGATTACGATTGCGATTATCGACCTCGATACACCGGGCGTGATTGTGGCGCAAAAGAGCTTCAATATCGTTAGAGCGCCCATACCGTTTAAGTTTTTACTACCGGCCGATAGCATAGATAGTAGTATCAATTATGGCGTGGTGGCGATGATCCAGTATCAAGGACAGGTAATATTTCAGACCTATGATCGCTTTCCGGTGATCAACAATAACAAGTACACCACCGAAGTGCTGATGAAAGCGGTGCCTGCACCAAGATAGAAGAAAAGGTTGATAGAAAGGAGCTTCGGCTCCTTTTTTACTGCTCGGTATAGGCCATTTATTCGGGAGTGGCATAGGATAAGGTAAGAGGATGAATATGTCCGTGAACGACTCTTTACCCGCGCAAATAGATTATCAAGAGCTGTTGAAGCGGTGGTTACTCGAAGATGAGTACCGACTTCAAGCCCTGTTAGCCGCCCAGCAGTTAAACCTTAGCGATTGGATGCTAGCGGCGGGTTTCGTGCGTAACTTAGTTTGGGATAAGTTACATGGCCTGCAAACGCCGCTTAATGATATCGACCTTATCTATTTTGACTCGAGTGACTTATCCGCAGATAAAGACAGTGCAATTGAAGCTGAGCTAAATCGAATCACCCCTATGTACCCTTGGTCTGTTAAGAATCAAGCGAGAATGCATCTGCGTAATCAACATTTAGGTTATATATCAAGCCTAGATGCCATGAGTTACTGGCCTGAGAAACAAACGGCGGTGGGGGCTAGCTGCCTGCCAGTCGCAAAATCAGTTAGCTCAATCGGCCCTGCGTCTTTGATTTTACATAGTCCGTTCGATCTAGCCTGCTTGTTTGATCTAACGCTACAACGCAATCCAAAGGCAAAGCCTGGCTTGTTTGATCTGAGAGTAAAAAATAAGCAGTGGTTGCAAACCTACCCGAAGCTACGAGATAATGGTGAGTGGTGAACTTATGAGCAGACAATATTTATTATTATTTATTGTCTGACACATTAGGGCATTGTTAGAGAGCTATGATGGCATCGTACGCATTTGTGTGTTGCTTGCTGTCGATTGTTCTAAATTTATTTTGTTGTTAATGGTGGCTTAATCGATGGAACCCTATCTTGATGCGATAAATGAGATTAAAGAGTTAGCAAACGCAGAGGAGATCCATCGGGTTGATGATGTGTCGATATATCTGGAGCGCTTTACCGATCTTGATTTAATCGCCACAGGAATTTACGCCGAGGTGTACGAACTGCCCGGAGAGCCAGATAAAGTCGTTAAGTTGTGTAACAGCAAGATCGATGGCTACTACCTGTTTGCTCGCTGGTGCATGCGTCCAGAAAATCAAGATAATCCCCATGTTCCAACTATTCACCGTGAAGACACTATTGAATTGAGCAGCGGCCGAGTGGTGCGCTTTTACGTGATGGAGCGACTTGAAGACATCACTGATGACGGTAAAGAGCCTACTCGCCCGAGTCATTTCCACGATTATGACTTTGGTAAACTCTGGGGCACATTGCGCACCATGACCTTACCATTTGCCGATCCTGAGAAGCCCTTTACCGATGAGGTTCAGACTGTCGATGAGTTTGTTGAGCAGATCCAAGAACCACGAGCGCATTTTTATATGAACTCTGCCGAACGTCAGCCGGTGGTGATCGATGATGAGATCATCGATGAGCATGAAGAGTTGCTAAAAACCCTGTTTGAGGTGCTGAGTTTTATTGATGACCACGGGGTGATGGACCTACATGGCGGTAATTATATGCTTAGGGGCGATACTATTGTGATCACCGATCCCATCTCCCATAAATACGCGAGTTAACCTGCTATTGAACGGTACGCGATTGAATTGATAACAAAAGGGCTAAATAGAACAGCCCTTTTTTGTATCGATTCAATCACAGATCTTAGCCTAGCACCTAAAGCTACTTACCCTGGGGTTGTTATCAAGCTCAACAAGATGTTGATACGCTCTTTACTGCATCAGAGGTCATCACTGAGATGGTCCAAGGTGAGTCACTTGAGCTGCTGAGTCGAATTCCCCAATTACTGACGCCAGTAGTCGTTGAGCATACCCACTCGCCACACTACCTACAAAGACTTATCTCTCGCTACGGATCTCGATAGGAGTGTGTTAGTAAAATTAGCGCACACCTGCTTATTTTTCTTAGTCTAATTTTAAACAATTCTTGCTGGCAAGAGAATGTTAATAGGCTTGATTTTGCGATTGTTTTTGATAATTGAGTTGCTGGTTTGTTTTGTGAACAATGCGTGCGCGCCTCACATAAATTAAAGCTGCAACTTCAATAAGTGTTTAATTAGTGTGATCGAGATCCTTTTTTGGTTATCTCCAACGGGGTATTTGATTTTGACTTTGATTTAGATCAAAAAACGCTGTTAAGCATTCTGGCAGGATTCACGCAATTGTAAGGATATTGATAATAAAAACAGCGCTAAGTGTTGTATTAATGGAGTAGTATGATGAACAAAAAAATCGTTTCTAGCTTAATTGCCACCGCCCTACTAACTACAGGTTTTACCTCTTCTGCATTAGCCCATCAAGCTGGCGATATTATCGTCCGAGCAGGTGCCGCCGTCGTTACGCCGAATGAATCTAGCCAAGATGTTTTAGGGTTAGGTGAGTTTAGTGTTGGTGACAACACTCAGTTAGGTCTGAACTTCGGTTACATGTTGACAGACAATATAGGTATCGAATTGTTAGCCGCTACGCCATTTAGCCACGACGTATCCTTAGACGGTGTGGGCAAAATTGCTGAAACTAAACACTTGCCACCAACATTAGTCGCTCAGTATTACTTTGGTGATGCGCAATCAAAACTTCGTCCATACATTGGCGCGGGTGTTAACTTCACGAACTTCTTCGATAATGAATTTACCAACGACTTAGATGGTGCGTTGACCGATCTTAGCATGTCTAACTCATGGGGCTTAGCGGCTCAGGTTGGTCTCGATTATCAAATTAATGACAGCTGGTTAGTCAACGCATCTGTTTGGTACGCGCAGATCAGTACCGATGTGAAGTTTAACTACTTAGGCGATGCACAGAAAGTTGAAACAGACATCGACCCTTGGGTTTACATGATTAGCGTAGGTTATACCTTCTAATCAAAAGATATTTGGACTAATCCCACCCATAAAAAAGGAGCCGTTTGGCTCCTTTTTTATATTTGTACAATGTAATGACTCTGGGCGTTTTACTTAGACGCTTTCTTCGCCGCACGCTCGGCTTTCTTTTGCGCTTTAGTTTTCCAGTGGCGAGTATTGTAAACAAACTCGGGTAAGCCTTTGGTCAACCATGCGACTAAACGCCAGCGTTTAGTCACGTAGGCTCGGCGCTTACCTGCTTTCATCGCCTTAATAATTTGACCAGCCACAACTGGCAGTGGCGACAACCATAGACGATTTTGCTGCATCGCAGCCTTATCTAACATGCCTAACTGAATATTGGTAATCGTAATCGGCAGCTTCAAACGCTGGGCATGCATGCTCAAGCCTTCGAAATAGTTCTGCGCATAGGCTTTTGATGCATGATAGGCCACACTCGGACCGCCTCGTAGTCCTGCGATAGAGTTAATCGCCGCTAATTGACCATAGCCTTGATCGCGAAATAGTCTAAAGGCCGTATTGCAAATCGCTGAAAAGCCTTGCACATTAACTGTGATGATATCTTGCTCTGGCTGCCAAGGCAGCTCGGGATCGTAATGGGTGAGTCCAGTATTAACCAAAATAAGGTGAGCACCGCCTAGTGATTGCCAAACGGCATTCATGGTACTGATAATGGCTTCTGGCTCGTCGATTTGTAGCGGAAAAACTTGCGCCTTAGTGGGCAAGGATTGGCTAAACTCGATAAGAGATTGTGGATCTTGTGCTAATAGGGCCAGTTCAACGCCTTCATCTGCAAGTTGTTTTGCAATTTCACGGCTAAGTAATGAGCTAGCGCCCACAATTATTGCAGTAGCTTGTGTCATATGGGTATTCGACTTCGAATAGGTAACTTATCATAGAAAGATAAGTGTATTAGAACAAGATTAATTGTCTGTTGCTGTGATGCGGATTGTGAGAATCTCGTTTCTCAATTAAGCATCTGTATGAATGCGTAAAAGACTTTTCGTTTAACTGATATAAAATTCAAGTCTGGACATATAGACTTCTAGAAGTCTTAATGTATTATTAGGAGCGTAAATATGAAACAGTGGTTTAAGCCTTTATTACCTTTAGCGGTAGCAGCAAGCATGTTGACGGGTTGTGCAACATCCAATGCTGTGGTGGAGATCCATGGTGAGGTTTGGTACAAGGAGCGTATGGCGCTACCTGAAGACGCAGTGATCAGCGTTCAGGTTCAAGATGTGTCTCGTATGGACGCTCCTGCTGAAGTCATTGCAGAGTTTGAGCGTAATGATGTCAGTACCCCAATCCCATTTCAGTTTTTAATTAATAGAGATCAATTTGAAGATGGCCACACCTATAATATAGGTGCCCGTATCACGCTGGATAATAAATTGATGTTTATTAATACCCAGGCTTACCGAATCGATCTGGACTCGAGTGAGCCAATGTCTGTATTAGTACAGAGGGTGGCACGTTAACTAAATTAGCTGTGAGTTAGTCTAGCTGGCGCGTCTCTTTCTGATAGGTTACATAATTAGAATAAAGAGGCGCGTTATGCCGGTTAAAATCCCCGACGATCTGCCCGCAGCAGGGATCTTGGAGTCTGAGAATATCTTCGTTATGTCCGAAACTCGGGCGGCCAATCAAGATATTCGTCCAATGAAGGTATTAATCCTTAACTTAATGCCCAATAAAATTGAGACTGAAACTCAACTGCTGCGCCTCTTAGGTAATACTCCTTTGCAAGTCGATGTCGATCTGCTGCGCATTCACGATAAAGCGTCCAAGCATACCTCAATTGATCATATGAATAACTTCTATCGAGATTTTGAGCAAGTCAGGCAGAAAAATTATGATGGGCTGATTATTACTGGTGCTCCTCTGGGACAGATAGAGTTTGAAGAGGTGTCGTACTGGGATCATATTCGCGAGATCATCGATTGGTCGCAGCAGCATGTTACCTCGGTGCTCTTCCTATGCTGGGCGGCTCATGCGGCGCTGTATCATCTATTCGGTTTAAACCGCTCACTACTGACAACAAAACGCTCTGGGGTATTTGTCCATAAGCGCACCTCTGAGCATTATCCCTTGCTGCGTGGTTTCGATGATGAATTTTTTGCGCCGCACTCCCGTTTTGCCGAGATGGATATCAATACGTTAAAGGCGCATCCAGAGCTTCAGGTGTTAACTGAGTCTGAGACGGCAGGTGCCTATATGGTGCTCTGTAAAAACAATCGTAACCTGTTCGTGATGGGACATCCTGAGTATCAAAAATCGACCTTAAAAGATGAGTATTACCGAGATCTTGAGCAGGGTTTAGCGCCCGAAGTGCCGCAAAATTACTTTACTAACGATGATCCACAGCAAGCACCTATTGCCCGTTGGCACAGCCACGGTAGTCTGCTGGTGAGTAATTGGCTTAACTATTATGTCTATCAGCTGACGCCATATAACCTCGATGATATGACGGGTATTACCCCTTGGGAATCATAGTAAGCAGTGGCGTTATCGCGCTAGCAGCATTAACGCTTCCTAAATTATGTTATTAAGGACTTGTCTATACGGACGTATCTATCCGTAGAGACTAGTCGATAGCTGACTTACATTAAATAAGTCATTTTGCAAACAAGTTAATCGTAATGATGTCTTCATAATAACCGGCACGGGCAAAAGGCATTGGATTGTTTTGAAACGTAATTGACATCTTTTGACCATTTAAAAAGCGGTTATTGATGTTGAACTCTGCATCGTTAAGCAAATTGACTTGTTGGCCGCGAAATAGCAGTTGATAGGGCACTTTGTTTTTCTTATTGGTGATGTTTACTAGATGACCTTTGTTTAAAGACGACATCGATATGCCAACGTAGCTATTACTCTCGATAAAAAGTGGTAATTCCTTGCGGTTTTTTTGGGTTAAATTGCCTAAATGCACCCTTATAGATGTGCCTGTCGGTGGTAACCAACTGTCATTGCTATTTGCAATTTTTGCGCGAACATAAGCTTCTACTTGGAAGTTAAAAGAGTAATTAGTTGTCGATATGATGGTATTGATATCGCTCTTTAGTTCAACATCTAATATGCCTAGGTAGGAGCCTGGATAAAAGTCTTTACCGTTTGGGATATAGGCCCACAGATTAATTTTTCGTTGACCTAAAACAGGTAAAATATAGTTATTTCGTCCCGTCGTATTAATTGACTGGCGTGATGTGTTTTTTAATTCGTACCTATGCACTGAAGTCGTTCCTCGTAGCAGAGGTTCGCCGCCTTGAGGCTGTTTTATTACAATTTCTTTAGCACATTGTGCAAGTGCTCTATCAAGGTAAATCGTACCAGGGATCCACACTCCTCGTTGGCCTTTCTTCTCCGAAGTTGAGGATTGAGTTTTTAATTCAATATGCCAGTTACCATCACATATAGCTGTTTTATCTTCGGATCCGGCATGAGATAAATTAGCAAAAACAATGCAAACTATCGCTAGCATTAAGCTCTCTTTCTTGAAGCTACAAACTTTCATCGCAGTTCTCCTTAATACAGGTGATGTTGAGTGTGCCTAGCTCGATTAAGTGGCTATCGACCTGATCAATAACCAGAGCGCTAGGCTTAAAGTTATCACTCAAAATCGTGATGATATATTTGCCCGGACCTATACCTTGGATATAGAACCGGCCAGACTTATTGGTAAAGAAAGGTAAGGATACCCCTTCACCTGTAATCGTTCCTTGCAGGTATGATAGGGGCTCCCCATTGTTTGCTTTTAACACACCCTTGGCAGTGTATGAGCTATTTGAACCTATCATGAAGTAGTGGCCGGTAGCGGCCCCTGGTGAGACGGTTAATCTACTTTCTCCCCAGTCATAACCAATGGGGGCATCTGGTACGTTAAGATCAATAACATTGTTTATATAAGGCACTTCCAGTGGAAGTAGCGCACCTATTATAGAAGTACCAGAGGCTTGGTAGTCATGCTTTTGGTCTATACCAAGCATGACTTGCTGCTGTGATAATGATGGATGTAGCTTCGAAATAATAAATGGACCGTCTTGTGCGCGTCCCCAGCCGACTTGACCATCAACAAGACCAATAGCGGTATTACCTCTTACGGAAGCTGAATAGGAGGCCTCGCTATCGGCGTTAAGGTTACTGTTATTTCGCTCGACTTCGACTTCGACTCTGAGGCGGTTTGCCGTGTAATCGAATTGAGCCTGTTGGCTATCGCGTCCATCTTCATACTCCGCTTTTGCTCGATATCCAAGACTGCCGACCCTGTCGTTACCGGTTTTACTTGCCTCTAGTCGGGCGTAGTTGTTAACACTATTATAGTTTGCGGCTAGGTTAGGTTTGTTTTGGGTATTTGAGCGTCTCCAATCAAGGGTGACAAAGTATTCAACATCGGCATTGTCATAGGTATTGGTGTCGTTATAGTTAACACCAGAACCTAAAGTCCAGTCACCCATCCTCCAGTTCAATGTCATTGACAAATTACTTTGCTCAACATCATGGGTGTCTTTGTAGTAAGAGCCTGAAATAGTAGTATCCCATGCGTTATTAATGACCCAAACGTAATTTGCTAGATAGCGCTCATAAGATGTTGCTAAAATGTCTTTATCCCAAGGAGTTGAAGTAAACGAATCTGAAAAGTCAGCACTTAATCTAAGGTTAGGGGCGTTGTTAGAGTTACCTACAACCGTGCTTTCAAAGGTAAAAGAGACGACATTACCTATGCCTGTACCTTCTAGATTGCTAAAAGATAGACGGCTAGAAAGATTACCCCAAGAGGTGCCAAATGTTGCGGTTGTACCTAATATTTGGCCGTATTGCGCGGCAGCGCCGTTAACCCCAAGTGTTAACCAAGACGACACCCCATATTCAGCAAAACCTATCACAGTCCAAGTATCTAAATACTCAACACCATTCTCAGCATAGATAGAGGGCGCACCTGCGGTAAGTCCAAAATTGAGCATATCTTGGTTCAGTAGCTTGTTATTGTAAAACTGACTAAAGACAAACCGCTCTGTTTTTCCTGATAGGTAGGTAACATTAACAATGATGTCATTGGCGCCATTGGTCATGGGCAAATTATTAAGGTTAAAGCGGCCCGCGTCTTGGCGGCCACTGAAAATGATTTGTCCATTGACGGTAATTTCAACTTCGGCACTTTCTTTAAGGATTAGCTCCTGATTATTATTAGGACCGATAACCCGATCTGGTTGCAGTTCCGCATAATCACTCTTTATTGAAAAGCCGCCTAAGCTAGTACCTGATAAGTGGCCGGAAACACTGGCTCCTGACTCAACATCCCCCATTGCAACTCTAAAAGGAGCGCTAGGCCTATCGTAAAAAGCGGTCCATTCTCCTCGCAAGATATTGGTGTCGCTATCGCTGCTCTCAAGGTGGTTCGCAAGCGTGACATTGAGTCCGTTTGCACCGCCAAAGTTCATCTGCGCCAGCCAGTCTGCGGTAGAGAAACGGCTGCTTGTTTTTGGCTCCCAGCTTTCTGTATGGGTAAAGTTAATGCTGTTGAGCCAGCTGAATGTGCCACTTTTCGAGGGGACAAAAGAGTTAAACTGATCACCGAAGTCAACGTCATATTGGCCAAAAGCGTCAGGGGATATTTTAAGATCTAAGGTTAAAGTCGATGAGTTAAACGTTATATCTAAACCTTTCTGAGCTAAGAGGGTAAGAGCGATCATCCGATTATCGCTCTCATTTGGTGTGGGAAAACTTTGCCAAACCTCATTGGTTATTCTACTGCCAAGCAATGTCTTTAAAGAATTCAACGAAACGGATTCGACTTCCGTCCCCTTTAGACTTACAGGGATAGTTCCTAGTTCTCGGCCTTCAATTTCGAGAGGTAGTGAAAAGCTCATTGCATAAGTCTGTAAAGGGAGAAGCAATGCTAATGACAAACTTAGCCACAATGGCAGTGAGGTAACGCTTGTCACCGGTTTTCCTTTATATCCACCTTTGCTTGGCTGTCTTTAGGCGAGAGCAAAGTGTCCATAGCAATATCGACCGATTCTCCCGGCACCAAATATTGTTGATTTAATAGATGTTGAATATCCTGCCATTTCCAGCTGTGTCTAGCGTGGTCACTTGTTACCTCAAAAGACAGTTGTGGGATAATGACAACACCATCGCCTGTGTTAGCAAGCTTCATCGAAGTGGGGGTATTAGCTTGATAATGAATGTCTGCACTTATTGTGTTGGCCACATTATCTGGTGACACAAACACTAACGCGCCAATTTGAAATAACATCTTTATGCTGCTTTGCTTTACTTCATCCTTAATAGGTAGCTGGCTAAAGACAACTCGGTAAGACTGAGATGTGTCGACTAAGTTACCGATATATTTAACCTTGACCATTTGAGTGCTTTTTGGAGGAATAAGCACTTGCGGAGGAAAGACAAAGAAATCTTCTGTGTCGGCAAGTAGCTCGGTATCACTAGCTGAGATTTGTCTTTGTTTAACAAAAACTTCTAACGGTAATGCCTGCTCTGTGGTGTTGTTAACCTGAAAAAACTGTTCACTTTTACTGCCTTTGGGCGAGAAGAAACTCACCATAGGAAACAGTTCAAAGGCATAGGCCATTGGGTGAGAGAGTAAAAGTATTATTAATAAGAATATCCGCATAAGTCCTCAAGTGGGGCCCAAAGGCCCCATGTCGCTATATCACTGCAGAACAATGAATGTTTATCTTGGATAAAGTGCTACATACATTGATGTTTGATATTCGCCAGCTTTTTCCCAACCATTAATTACTGGCTTAATTTTTAAAGTGTTATCAGCACTTAAATATCCTTCAGTGCTATTACTTACATCCATTCCCACTTCAATTGCATGGCTGTTGTTAGCGTTATTTTCGGCATCAATCATGCCAGAAGTGCCATTAAATGAGACTTCAAGTGGAATGACATCGATTCCGTTGCTGTTTTTAAATGCTTGTGCGCCAACGACTAGGGTGCCTTTCGAGTTATCGTTGTTACACCAAGCTTGGAATTTGAACTCGCTCGCGGCTTCATAGGGGGTTTTTACATCTAGCTCAATTGAGCGATCTTGTGTTGAATGCATATAGCAGCGCTGTGGAATTTCGCCCGTTAGGTTTACATTAAATTGAGTTGCGCCGTTTGGATGTTCATCAGGGTTGCTTGACCAGTTATTTGCTGCTACACCAGCAGAAAAAAGTAAAGCTACCGCTACACCACCAATTAAAGTTTTCATTTTATTCTCCGAAGGTTTATTAAGTATTCTTGGACGATTAAAATATATATATTCAAGGCCGACTTTTATATCGACCATTGGACTAATTAGTTGTCATCTAGAGAACTAATTTAGACCTATTTAACGAGAGTGTAGCTGGTCAGCTAATTTAGAATTTTTAGATGTTAAATATGGGGTTAGATTTAGCTAACCCTGATTTGGCTGTGGTTTTCTGCATCCAATAGCAGCATGTTTATTTGAGAGCGGCTGCGTTTTCCTGTTTTTAATAAAATGCTAGAAACATGGCACTTAACGGTACTGGGACTGAGGTGCAGTAGCGCCGCAATATCTTTGTTGCTTTTACCATGTAAAAGATGCAAAAACACCTGTTGCTCTCGGCAAGAAAGGGTGTATTTTGCCCCTAATATGTTTACTGAGTGGTGAGTCGAACCAGCCGAACTGACCAGATGCTTTAGCGTTTGAGACATGGCTTCTCGGCTGAACCATAATTGGTCTGAAGCAATTGTGCGTAGTGCTCTTGGTAGCATCTCCAAGGTAAAAGGTGAGACTATTAGGCCTGAAAAACCCAGTGCAATGGTTCCTGCCACACTTTGTTCATCGATCGAATCGCCATTGACTATCAACCACTTTCCTCCTCGCTCAGCAGGAGAAATACATAATGATGAAGGGTTTCCAAGGCTCGACTTATCAAACACGACAATGGTCTCTTGCGGCAATCCCCAGAGTTTTTCAACGGATGTTTCTATTTTAAATGAGTAGCATTCGAATGAAGTAGCTAGGCAAGCAACAGCCACCTTTGTCCATGCTGTATTTCCAGACACAATAAATACGGTCTGTTTCTTAAGGTTTTTCAATGATCAGTCCTTGATGTTGAGTTAGGCTACTAACACATATTGAGTCGTTATTGTTAAGTGCGCACTTTCCATTTTGGCAAACTAAAAGTGACAACTTGCGTTTCATTTTATATCACTGTTAGCCAATTTTGTATAAAGTATTTACTTGAATAAAGGTTTAAATGATAAACCTTTATTCAAGTAAATAGAAACACTCGAGCGCTGTTACCATAGCCTGTGTCCCTACAGCGTTTGCCGTAACTTGTCATTTCCTTAGGCAATCTTTTCATGCATTAATTTCAGCATGTCGAAAAGAGTTACCACTTGTTAACTTTTCATTCATTGAGTACCGCCCTTCCTGTAAATTCTATGTGACATCTCAACCCTATACTTTGGTAGATATTTGAACAATAAGCGCTTGCTTTACGTTCGCGTAAACGTCAGAGTGGTAAATGTTGAGCAAGATCACACTTATGTTAACTAGGCAATAGCCTGAGAACGGTCAGTAAGGCAAGTCGCACAACCCTACAGTCAGCGCGACTTTGGACTG
Organism: Shewanella sp. Isolate13; assembly: GCF_022398325.1. GTDB lineage: Bacteria > Pseudomonadota > Gammaproteobacteria > Enterobacterales > Shewanellaceae > Shewanella. The sequence goes on along the minus strand of NZ_JAKEVD010000020.1, from coordinate 22,597 downwards.
CTTCTATTAGAGGTTACCTAGCGTATTACCGGAGTAATTATGAGTTCAGTTCTGTCAAACCAAGATATTGTTATTGTTGCAGCAAAGCGTACCCCAATGGGCGGCTTTCAAGGCGCGTTGTCTAGTGTTAGCTCTCCTAAATTAGCGGCGACGGCGATTAAGGGCGTGATTGCGCAAACCCAGCTTGCCGGTGAGCAGGTCGATGAAGTCTTGATGGGCTGTGTGCTGCCAGCGGGTTTAGGGCAGGCGCCAGCAAGGCAAGCAACATTGGGTGCTGAGTTACCACTATCGGTTGGCGCAACCACGGTTAACAAGGTATGTGGTTCGGGGATGAAAACCGTGATGCTCGCTCATGATTTGATTAAAGCGGGCAGTGCCAATATTGTGGTTGCAGGCGGGATGGAAAGCATGAGCCAGGCGCCTTACTTACTCGATAAGGCCCGTGGCGGTATGCGTATGGGTCATGGCAAGGTGATGGATCATATGTTCCTCGATGGTCTCGAAGATGCCTACACGGGTGGAGCCATGGGGACATTTGCTCAAAACACCGCCGATGACTTTAAACTTACCCGAGAGCAGATGGACAGCTTTGCGTTGAGCTCACTGGAAAAGGCCAATGCCGCTATCGACTCGGGGGCATTTAGCGATGAAATTACCCCTGTTACCGTATCGAACCGCCGCGGCGATATTGTGGTCGATACCGACGAGCAACCCGGTAATGCACGCCCTGATAAAATTCCTACTCTGCGTCCTGCCTTTGCCAAAGACGGCACGATTACCGCTGCCAACTCAAGCTCAATCTCCGATGGTGCAGCAGCACTTATGTTAATGAGCCGCGAGCAAGCATCTGAGCTTGGCCTCGATGTGTTAGCCACCATTAAGGGCCACACCACACACGCTCAAGAGCCATCTATGTTTACCACTGCGCCAGTTGGCGCCATGAATAAGCTGCTCGAAAAAGTGAACTGGAGTAAAGATGAGGTGGATCTTTATGAGATCAATGAGGCCTTCGCTATGGTGACCATGCTGGCTATTTCAGAGCTTGGACTCGATGCCGCCAAAGTCAATGTCAATGGCGGCGCCTGTGCTCTTGGTCATCCTATAGGCTGTTCGGGCGCGCGTTTGCTGGTGACACTTATTTATGCTCTTAAGGCGCGTGGTCTCAAGCGCGGTGTGGCATCACTGTGTATTGGTGGCGGTGAAGCCACAGCGATGGCGATTGAAATATAAACTCAGGTTTAAAGCAGTTAAACACCAGTATTTAACAAGACTTTATTCAACAAGACTTTATTCAAAAAGACAGGGTTTAACTTAGGACCAAGGCTCTAACGGCAGCATTGCTGTTAAGGCCAATATAAAAATCTGGCCAAGTTGAATCATCATTTTGCAGTAGCCAATAACGGGCACTGCCAAAGTAGGAAGCGATATGACAACTCAAGTGAAGCATTACATCGACGGTGAATGGGTATTAGGTCAAGGCGATAAGCAGATAGCCGTGACAAATCCGGCCAATAACGAAACGATTGCAGTGGTTAATGCAGCGGTTGACGCCGAAGTATTAACGGCAGTAGCCAGTGCGAAACAGGCCTTTCAAACTTGGAAAGAAGTGCCAGTTTCAGAGCGTGCACGTGTCATGTTGAGATACCAGCACCTACTGAAAGAGCATCACGATGAGATAGCAACCATTCTTGCCCAAGAGACGGGTAAGACATTCGATGATGCCAAAGGGGATGTTTGGCGTGGTATCGAAGTTGCCGAGCATGCCTGCAATATCGCCTCTATGATGATGGGCGAGACCGTTGAAAATGTGGCGCGCTCCATCGACACTTACAGCTATACCCAGCCCCTGGGCGTATGTGCGGGCATCACCCCGTTTAACTTCCCGGCGATGATCCCACTGTGGATGTTCCCCTTAGCGATTGCCTGCGGTAACACCTTCGTGCTTAAGCCGTCAGAGCAAGATCCTATGACACCCCAGCGCCTCATCGAACTGTTTGAAGAGGCTGGCGCGCCAAAAGGCGTGGTGCAGCTGATCCATGGCGATAAAACGGCGGTGGATATCCTGCTTGCTCATCCAGATATTAAAGCCATTTCTTTTGTCGGCTCGGTGAATGTTGGTCAATACATTTATAAAACCGGTACCGATAATCTAAAGCGTGTTCAAGCATTTGCGGGGGCGAAAAACCACTGCGTCATCATGCCCGATGCCAATAAGCAGCAGGTAATTAATAACCTAGTCGGCGCCTCAGTTGGTGCCGCGGGTCAACGCTGTATGGCACTGTCTGTTGCGGTATTTGTCGGCGCGGCCAAAGAGTGGATCCCAGAGCTCAAAGAGGCGATTGCTAAGGTAAAACCTGGGCTTTGGAATGATAAAGATGCCGCTTACGGACCTGTGATCAGCCCTGCAGCGAAACAGCGTATCGTTGGTTTAATCGCGAAGGGCAAGGAAGAGGGAGCCGAATGCTTACTCGATGGCACAGACTTTACCGTTGAGGGTTATGAGTCAGGCAACTGGGTTGGCCCAACGATGTTCGATAAGGTGACCACGGATATGAGCATTTACCAGGAAGAGATCTTTGGTCCTGTGTTGTGCTGTATGAACGCTGAGTCTCTTGAAGAAGCGATTGCGATAGTTAACGACAGCCCATACGGCAACGGCACCTCTATCTTTACTGCAAGTGGTGCCGCAGCCCGTAAATATCAGCATGAAATTGAAGTGGGGCAGGTGGGAATTAACGTTCCAATTCCGGTGCCATTACCTTTCTTCTCATTTACTGGCTGGAAAGGCAGCTTCTATGGCGATCAGCACGCCTACGGTAAGCAAGCTGTGCGTTTCTATACCGAAACGAAGACCATCACCGCTCGCTGGTTCGAGTCGGATATCGCGGTGGCTTCAACGCCAAATATGACGATTGAGCTTAAGTAATGCATTAGACAGATTACGCTCCGGCAGCGTCTTTGAAGATGGACATTGTTGGAGTGCAGATCTAATTTAAAAACTAATAGAGGTCAGCAGCAATATATGTCTGCTTAAGGCCCGCTGCCTGCAGAGCTAGAACCTAGAGCCGAGGCAATTGACAGAACAATAGGAGTACCCAGATGGATTTCAACCTGAATGAAGACCAACGCCAATTTAGCGATCTTGCTCAGCAGTTTTCAACCGAGGAGCTCGCGCCGTTTGCTGCCAAGTGGGATGAAGAGCATCACTTTCCAAAAGATGTGATTCAAAAAGCGGGAGAGTTGGGTTTTTGCTCGCTATATTCGCCAGAGTCTGAAGGTGGAATGGGACTGTCGCGTTTAGATTCATCGATTATTTTCGAGCAGCTGTCGATGGGCTGTACCGCGACAACAGCCATGCTCACTATCCATAATATGGCCACTTGGATGGTGACCAGCTTTGGTGGTGAAACACTGCGCCAAGAGTGGTCTGAGCGTCTCACGACTGGCGAAAAGTTAGCATCATATTGCTTAACTGAGCCAGGAGCGGGCAGTGATGCCGCTGCGTTGCAAACCAAGGCAGTGCGTGATGGTGATGAGTATGTGATTTCAGGTTCGAAAGTCTTTATCTCTGGCGCGGGCGCTACCGATCTATTAGTCGTGATGTGCCGTACCGGAGACGCTGGGCCTAAAGGGATCTCGGCGATAGCCGTTCCAGCCGATGCTGCTGGCATCATCTATGGCAAGGCGGAAGATAAGATGGGCTGGAATGCTCAGCCGACTCGTGAGATCACCTTTGAAAATGTGCGTGTGCCAGTCGCTTACCTACTCGGTGAAGAGGGGCAAGGTTTTACCTTCGCCATGAAGGGACTCGATGGTGGCCGCATTAACATCGCCACCTGTTCAATCGGTACCGCTCAGGCCGCACTCGAGCGAGCGACACAATATATGAACGAGCGTAAGCAGTTCGGCAAGCCTTTGGCGGCATTTCAGGCGCTACAATTTAAGCTGGCCGATATGGCGACCGAGCTGGTAGCCGCTCGTCAGTTAGTGCGTCTAGCAGCTTTTAAACTCGATCAGCAAGACCCCGAAGCCACTGCATACTGCGCCATGGCAAAACGTTTTGCCACCGATATCGGTTTTCAGGTGTGTGATGCTGCGCTACAAATTCATGGTGGCTATGGTTATATTCGTGAATACCCGCTAGAGCGTCATGTTCGCGATGTGCGAGTCCACCAAATATTAGAGGGAACTAACGAAATCATGCGATTGATCATCTCTCGTCGTTTATTGGATGAAAACGCGGGCGCAATCCTCTAAGCGCCTTGCATCAGCTTTAAATTGATTTCAGTTTTATAAAGGAGTTATTCATGTCTGTTGAGAATAAAAAGTCTCTGTTAATCGAACAGATTGTTGGTCATACCGCAGTGATCAGCATGAACAATCCACCTGCTAACACTTGGACCGCCGAGAGCCTGCAAGAGCTAAAGCAAAAAGTGCTCGCCCTCAATGAAAAAAAAGAGGTATATGCCTTAGTGATCACCGCCGAAGGCGACAAGTTCTTCTCGGCTGGCGCGGATCTAAAACTGTTTGCCGATGGTGATAAGCAAAATGCTGCCGATATGGCGCGCTATTTTGGTGAAGCCTTCGAAACCTTAAGCACTTTTCGTGGTGTATCGATTGCGGCCATCAATGGTTACGCCATGGGCGGCGGCTTAGAAGTTGCACTTGCCTGTGATCTCCGTATTTGTGAGCAGCAGGCGCAGATGGCGCTCCCAGAGGCGACGGTAGGCCTACTGCCTTGTGCGGGTGGTACCCAAAACCTAACTGCGCTTGTGGGTGAAGGCTGGGCGAAGCGAATGATTTTATGTGGCGAGCGTATTACTGCCGTGAAAGCCGAGCAGATAGGCCTAGTCGAAGAGGTCGTTGAACAAGGCAATGCCTTTAACGCAGCAATGGCATTGGCCGAGAATGTGGCGAACCAGAGTCCAAGCAGTGTTAAGGCCTGTAAGCAGTTGGTTCAAGCGGGACGTAACATGCCAAGATCCCAAGTGCTGCCCTTGGAGCGAGAGTATTTCGTCAATCTATTCGATACGGAAGATCAGGCTGAAGGGGTAAATGCCTTCTTAGGTAAGCGCAAAGCTATTTGGAAGAACGGTTAATGGGCGGGGCAAATTTGGACGCTGCAGTAAAAAGCAGTGCAGCAGAGCAGGTGCTATTTAGCACCTTAACAACCGACAGTGGCAAGCAAGTCGGTGTGGCGACACTCAATATCGAAAAGGCGCTCAATGCGTTAAACCTAAACATGGTGCAGATGTTAACGGCCAAGCTAACAGTGTGGCGTGATGATGACAATATTGTCGCCGTGGTACTCGATGGGGCTGGTGAAAAAGCTTTTTGTGCCGGTGGAGATGTGCGCGCCATCTATCAAGCGTCGGTGAAGACGCCGGGCGAAGTCACAGATGCGGCAACCGAATTCTTTAAGCAAGAGTATGAGCTTGATTATCTGCTGCATAGCTTTGGCAAGCCCGTGGTGGTTTGGGGCGATGGCATCGTCATGGGCGGCGGCCTAGGTTTGATGATTGGTGCGAGCCACCGTATCGTCACAGAGCGTTCACGTATCGCCATGCCTGAGGTCACTATCGGCTTATACCCAGATGTGGGTGGCAGTTATTTCTTAAACCGTATGCCGGGCAAGACCGGGTTATTTTTAGGCATGACTGCCTATAACATGAGCGGCGCAGATGCCCACTATGTTGGCATAGGGAATCATTATCTTAATGGTGATGATAGAGCGGCATTCCTCGATGCATTGGTTGGCGTTAATTGGTGTGATAACCAAGATGATAACCATCAAGCTTTGCACAGCTTACTCGATATGATGCAGGGCAAATGCGCCACCCCACTGGCAGCGAGTCAGCTTGAGCAAAACCAAGGTCTTATCGATGAGCTGATGACGGGGTCATTGGACGAGATCGTTGCCCGTGTCAGCGCGCTCGATGAGCAAATTGCGACGGCACATCCTTGGTTAGCCAAAGCGGTTAAGACCCTATTAGCGGGTAGCCCAATCAGCTTAAGTTTGGTGCATCTGCAGTCAGGACTGGGTGAAGAGCTGAGCCTAGCCGAGTGTTTTAAGTTGGAGCTTGGTTTAAGTGTTAATTGTTGTGCCAAGGCCGACTTTGCAGAAGGGGTTCGCGCTTTGCTCATCGATAAAGATCGTAACCCACAGTGGCGCTTTGCCAATGTTGCAGCGATTCCAGAGGGATATGCGCAAGCGTTGCTGAAATCGCCTTGGAATGATGAAAACCATCCGCTTAAGGCTATGGGCTAAAAAGTAGATAAACTCTCTGCAGAGGCGATGCCTCAATAGAAGATAGACGTGAGCGGCGGCTCATACTGCCGCTATAAGGGATTAAGTACCAAGCACTCACAAGGTGAGTTGGAGCGAATAATGAGTACTGTTGCATTTATTGGTTTGGGAAATATGGGCGGCCCGATGGCGGCCAATCTGATTAAGGCGGGTTTTACCGTTAAAGTATTCGATCTGGTGCCAGCAGCGATGCAAGCATTAGCGCAGCAGGGTGCGCTCACGGCGACAAGTGCCTGTGGCGCAGCAGCCGGGGCAGATATCGTTGTGACTATGTTACCTGCGGGCAAGCATGTACGTAGCCTTTATGTAAGCGATGATACAAATAAAGGTCTTATCGATGTGGTGGCGCCGGGAACCTTACTTATCGACTGCTCAACCATAGATGCTGACAGTGCGCGATTTGTGGCTGAACATGCGGCCAACAAGGGTCTTGAGTTTATCGATGCGCCAGTCTCTGGCGGCACAGCAGGTGCGGCTGCTGGTACATTGACCTTTATTTGTGGTGGTAGCGATAAGGCATTTGAACAGGCGCAGGGCGCACTGAATGCTATGGGCGCGAATATCTTCCACGCTGGTGGTCCTGGTGCTGGGCAAGTCGCTAAGATATGTAATAATATGCTGCTTTCGGTATTGATGGTTGCCACATCGGAATCGCTACAGATGGGAGTCGATCATGGACTCGATCCTAAGGTCCTATCCGATATCATGAAAGTCAGTAGTGGTGGCAATTGGACGTTAGATAAATATAATCCTTGTCCAGGTGTGATGGAGTCTGTTCCTTCGTCAAACGATTATCAAGGTGGCTTTATGGTCGACTTGATGGTGAAAGACTTAGGGCTTTCTCAAGAGGCGGCATTGTTATCTAATTCAAGCACACCTATGGGCGCATTAGCGCGTAGCCTCTATGTGAATCATGCGAAGCAGGGTAACGGTAAACGAGATTTTTCGAGTATTTTTGAGCAGTTTGCTCATTCAAAGCAGATAAAAAAATAAAGGGTGTTCCAATGGATTTAAAAGATAAGGTTGTTGTTATTACAGGTGGTGCAGGTGGACTAGGTTACGCCATGGCGGAAAATTTAGCGGCTGCAGGTGCCAAATTAGCACTTATCGACGTTGACCAAGAGAAGTTGGAAAAAGCCTGTGCCAATATCGGTGCAACGACTGAAGTTCAAGGCTATGCCGTTGATATTACAGATGAAGAAGATGTGTTTGCCACTTTCCAATTCATTAAAGAGGACTTTGGTCAGGTCAATGTGTTGGTGAACAACGCTGGGATCTTGCGTGACGGTCTGCTGCTGAAGGCAAAAGAGGATCAGGTATTCGACCGTATGTCGTTCGAGCAATTCCAATCGGTGATTAACGTTAACCTAACGGGATCATTCCTGTGCGGTCGCGAAGCGGCTGCTGCAATGATTGAGACCAAGCAAGAAGGGGTCATTATTAATATCTCTAGCCTTGCAAAAGCGGGTAACGTGGGCCAGACAAACTATGCTGCATCTAAGGCCGGTGTCGCGGCAATGAGCGTGGGCTGGGCTAAAGAACTTGCACGTTACAACATTCGTAGCGCTGCGGTCGCACCGGGTGTGATTGAAACCGAGATGACAGCAGCCATGAAGCCTGAAGCGTTAGAGCGTTTAGAGAAGATGGTGCCTGTTGGACGCTTAGGTCAAGCGCAAGAGATCGCATCGACTGTTCGTTTCATCATCGAAAATGACTACGTTAACGGCCGAGTATTCGAGATTGATGGTGGCATTCGTTTGTAAGCTTAGGCCAAACGCGAGAGCTCGCATTGGCGCAAGGTTTTATCATAGAAGATGATTATGTGAGCAGATGAGTAAACAGAGTCGATGGTAACATCAGTTTGGACGCTTAGGTCAAGCACAAGAGATCGCATCGACAGTTCGTTTCATCATCGAAAATGACTATGTTAACGGCCGCGTATTCGAGATTGATGGTGGCATTCGTTTGTAAGTCTTGATTACAAATGAAAAATAACGGGCTTAGGCCCGTTTTTTTATGTGAGGATACGACGATTTGAACAATTGCTTAGCAATAGGCCATAATAGCTTCATTGTAAAAGGAATATGGCAGCAAAATGGATAAGCTTGAAAGAGCGACAAAATGGATGATGCTAGTCGTAGGTTGCGTCGGTCTGTTGGTGATCTATTTTGGCTTTTTTTATCTTCTTTTTACGGGCAGAAGCACGGCGGCCATCCCTTGGTACATCTTGCTGTCGCCTTGGGTGTGTATTTATTTTGGCCTAAGCCAGAAAAAGCAGTTGGCTGTCATTCGATGGTTTGTGAATAAATGGCCGCGAAAGTGAGTCGTTTGCTTGATACATCGTCATTTAGTTAGCAGGGTTAACTTGAGCTTTTAGGGCGTAATTCCTAGGTATAAAATGAAAGCGATTAAAACAACATTGTTAGCTTTAGCCGGCCTGTTAACCCTAATAGGCTGTGATAATGCATCTAAAAGGAGCGAAGTCATTGCTCCTAAGCCCGCTATCGAAGGGAGTCGTGTAGCCGAGTTTGGTAGCTGGGCTTCTCCGGTAACGCCTGAAGATGTATATGATCTCACTGATGATATCAGTGATGTGCGTGCGACATCTCAGGGCATTTATTTCGTGCAATCTAATGCAGACAATGAAGATAAGAAAGGCGTATATCGGTTAGAACGTGATGGCAGTGCCAGTAAGGTGGTATCGTCAAACTTCGATATCCGTAGCCGTGTCCATGAGTATGGTGGTTCGCCCTTTGTCGCTATCGGTAATAGCTTGTTTGCCACTAAATTTTCTGACCAAATTTTATATCGTATTGCGCCTAATCAAGCCCCCTTTCCCCTAACGCCAAATGGCACGCGTCATGCGGGCTGTATCTCAAACTCTAAGGCTTCACGACTCATCTGTATTCGTGAAGATCATCGCGGTAAAGGTGAGCCTGTAAATAGTTTAGTCGGTATCAACTTAAGCTATGCCGATGAAGGCGTTTCACTGGTGTCTGGTGCCGATTTTTACTCAAAACCGGTGCTATCTCCTGACCAAAGCCAGCTGGCGTGGGTATCATGGCAGCACCCGAATATGCAGTGGGACCAAACTCAGCTGTGGATCGCCGATATCGATGCCAAAGGGGCGATTCAAAATCCACGACAGATCCACACACAGCAGAAAGGCGCCATTACTCAGCCTCTGTACAGCCCGACAGGGCAACTTTACTTTATCGCCGATTTCAACAATTGGTGGAATATTTACCGCTTAAATGAGGCCTATGAGGTCGAAATTGTTTTAGAGCAGCAAGCCGAGTTTGCCGATGCAGACTGGCGAGTCGGCAAGTATAACTACGCCTTTGAAAATGAACACTCGCTAGTGGCAAGTTATAGTCATGAAGGCCAAGCGCATCTGATCCGTATCGATACCATGAGTGGCACAGTGGATGCGATAGCGGTGGATTTTGCAGAGATAGCCTACGTAACACAACATGAAAATGAAGTGTTATTTGTCGGGGCTAAAGAGACACCAGAGAAGGGAATTTATAAAGTACAGGGGCGCTCGGCTCAGCTTGTTTATGCGCCTAAGTTACCAGTGATGGATCCTAATTTTATCTCTAGAGCCCAGAGCTTGAGTTTTAAAACCGCCGATGGGCAGACCGCTTATGGCTACCTGTATCAGCCCAAGAACCCTAATTTTCAAGGCCCTAAGCATCAAGAGCCTCCTTTGGTTATGATGATGCACTCAGGGCCAACGGCAAAGGCGAGCCGCGCCTTTAGGCGGGATATTCAGTATTGGACTAGCCGAGGTTTTGCTGTCTTTGATGTGAATTACCGCGGCAGTACCGGTTTTGGACGAGATTATCGTAACAGTCTCTATGGTAATTGGGGCAAGTCAGATGTGGAGGATGCGGTGCGAGCCGCAGGCTTCTTGGTCAACAGTGGATATGTCGATGGGCGAAAACTGGCGATAAGAGGTAACCGTGCTGGTGGTTTTACCGCGCTGTCGGCGGTGGCCTTTTACAGTACCTTCGGCGCGGGCGTCAGCTACTCTGGGATCAGCGATATGGAAGAGTTTAAGCGTCACTCCCATAAGTTTGAGTCCCACTACTTATTGCGATTGCTCGGCAATATCGATAACTATCACCAGCGTTCGGCGATGTCGAATATTAAAGGCGTGAACGAGCCTTTACTGCTTATTCAGGGGGTGAATGACTCGCTTATTCCCGCCGAACAGTCGTTGATAATTTATCAGGCTGTAAAGAACAAGGGAGTGCCTGTTGCTTACCTCGAGTTTAATGAAGATGCGGTAAATCGAGTTTCAGCCCAGAGCAAGAAGCTGGCTCTGGAAGCCGAGCTCTCTTTCTACGGTCAGATCTTTGGTTTTACTCCCGCGGGCAGCTTACCGGCATTAGCGATCGAAAATATCGACAACCTACGCCGCAGATAAGCCGTAAATCGTTTCTGTAGCCTGTAGCGAGCTTATGTTGATAGTGTCTCGTCCTAAAATAGGTTGATAGTTTTGAGTATGCTAGCCAGCAGCCTTAGGGGGGCATTAGCCAGCGCCATTTTGCTTTTGACTCAGGCCCGTGAGTATGGCGCAGTTGGGCTGCTCACCGCCTTGGCAGTCGTGAATAAGCTGAGCCAGTTGCTCTCTTAAGTTGCTTAGTTGGGTAATGCGCGTTTCAATATCCTGTAAGTGGTGCATCGCGAGCGCCTTCACATCGGCTGCATTACGGTCTGAGTTATTTTGTAACTCGAGTAGCGTCTTACATTCCTCTAACGCAAAACCGAGTGTGCGGCAATGTTGAATAAACAGCAACGCTTCAATTGAACTTTGACTGTATTCACGATAGCCATTGTCACCGCGCAGACCGAGTACTAGCCCAATATCATGATAGTAACGGATCCTCTTGACCGAGAGTCCGGTTAATTTTGCTACCTCTCCAATTTTCATTAGAAGTCTCCTAAAATTAATTCAACTAATTTCAATTTAGCTCAACTTTAGCTTTGACTCTCCCCTTATGGGAGACATTACCCTGAGTGACATCAAGAAACAAATTGGGAACTGTTCTAATGGCTAACATAAGTTTATATGTACCTAAGATGAGCTGTGCCAGCTGTGTTGCAAAGGTTGAAACAGCCTTTGCCGATGCCAGCCAAAACGGCCAACGTGAAATCAGCGCCAGAGTGAATTTAGCCGATAAGTTGGTATTGGTGTCCGGTGATATAGTAGCAAAAGAGGCACTCGAGATAATTAGTCGTGTGGGTTATGACGGTGAGTTGGTGATCGATGCCCGTACCGCCGCTGAGCAAAAAAGTGATGATGAACGCAAAGAGTATCGCCTAAGGTTAATACAGGCGGCCATTGGCTTAGGTCTCGGTGTGCCGTTAATGCTTTGGGGCTTACTCGGCGGCGAAATGATGGTGAACAATGCCCAGCAGCAATTAGCTTGGGGCGTAGTCGGTGTTATCACCTTGTTGGTGATGCTATTCACCGGAGGTCATTTCTACCAAGGCATGTGGCGAGCCATTAAAGCCAAGTCAGCCAATATGGACACCCTTATCGCATTAGGCACTAGCGCTGCTTGGATCTATTCCATGATGGTCGTAACAGCGCCCGAGTGGTTTCCAGCCGATACGCGCCATGTGTACTTTGAGGCCAGTGTAATGATCTTAGGCTTAATCAATCTTGGCCATGCTTTAGAGCTGCGCGCGCGGGGTAAAACCAGTGAAGCGGTGCAGCGTTTGCTGGGGTTACAGGTGACCACTGCGATAAGGCTGACCGACAATGGTGATGAGGAGGTTGAGATTAATCTCCTACGGGTGGGAGATAGATTACGCCTTAAGCCTGGCGATAGAGTCGCATTAGATGGTGAGATCTTATATGGGCAGACAACTATCAATGAGTCCATGCTGACCGGAGAGCCTATTCCGATTCATAAAGCGGTAGGCGACACTATTAGCGCGGGCACGGTCAACGGTAACGGCGCAGTTATCTACAGAGCTACCGCAAGCGCTCAAGATACTAAGCTGTCGAAGATCATCGAATTAGTGCAGCAGGCGCAGACCTCTAAAATGCCCATAGGCCGCTTGACCGATAAGATCTCCGCCTACTTCGTTCCTGTAGTTGTCATTATTGCGCTACTGAGCTCGTCATTTTGGTATCTGTTTGGCCCATCACCTGCGCTGTCCCATGCTCTGGTCGTACTGACTAGCGTGTTGATCATTGCCTGTCCTTGTGCACTCGGCTTAGCCACCCCTATGTCGATCATGGTGTCTGTTGGCCGCGCGGCGCAGATGGGGGTTTTGGTGAGAAATGGTGAGGCGCTGCAAACTGCCAGTAAAGTCACAACTGTGGTACTCGATAAAACGGGCACCATTACGGCCGGTAAGCCCGAAGTCCATGAGGTTGTGATACTACAATCTGAGCTCGATGAACTCAGCCTGCTGGGTGATGTCGCTGCACTGGAGCAACACTCGGAGCATCCTCTTGCTAGCGCGATTATCGATAAGGCGAAGACGGTAGCAGTTAAGTTTATTGAGCCAGAAAGTTTCACCAATATACAAGGAAAAGGCATTGTCGGCACCGTCAATGGTAAGCACTATAGCATTGGTAATTTGAGCCTGATGCAGCAAGCTGGCATCGATAATCTTGCTGATTATCAACCGCAGATCTCAGAGTTTGCTAATCAAGGCCAGACGCCCGTGTTTGTGGCTAGCGACAGGCAATTACTGGCTATTATTGCCATTGCCGATCCAATAAAGCCCGATGCCATGCAAGCGGTGCAGAAGATGCAACAAGCGGGACTTAAGTTGGTGTTACTCACCGGAGATAACCAACTGACGGCGCGAGCGGTTGCCGATAAAGTCGGGATCACTACGGTATTTGCCGAGGTGTTACCTGAAGATAAGCAATCGAAAGTGATTGAGCTCAAGCGCGCCGGCGAAGTGGTGGCCATGGTGGGAGACGGTATTAATGATGCGCCCGCATTGATGAGCGCGGATGTGGGGCTTGCCATGGGAAGTGGCACAGAGATCGCTATCGAGAGCGCCGACTTTACCTTGTTATCAACACGGCTAGTGGTGATTGCCGATACGCTTTTACTGGCTAAGGCGAGCATGAGAAACATCAAGCAAAATCTGTTTGGGGCATTTATTTACAATACCTTAGGGATCCCTATCGCAGCAGGCGTATTATTTCCCTTTACAGGACTCTTATTGAGCCCTGTGATTGCAGGGGCGGCCATGGCGCTATCATCACTAACTGTGGTGAGTAATGCCAATCGGTTAAGGCGCGTAGCACTTAGCTAGGTAACGCACTCAGTAGCTAACAGGTTGCAATAGCTTGCATGGCCATTAGCTAGCCGAGTTTAATGGGCGTAATCAGCGCGTTAATCTACAGACAAAACCGTGAGGGCGAAATTCGTCTAAATGTCACCTCAAATGGCTATTGGCAGTTGATAAATTAGCCTAAAATGCTATAGTATCGCGCTTAATTTTACAGGCTTGGCGCCAAGCGGCGTCAACCTTCGGCCAGTAGGTCGGTATCGGGTAAAATCTTGGTACTGGGCTACTGGTTTTTGTTTTATCTATGATGACGTTAATCATATAACCAAGAGCGGAATTGTCACTTTGATTACTACAGCTAATATCACCATGCAGTTTGGCGCTAAGCCACTGTTTGAAAACATCTCAATTAAGTTTGGCGGCGGAAACAGATACGGTCTGATCGGCGCGAACGGTTGTGGTAAATCAACCTTCATGAAGATCCTTGCTGGTGATTTAGAGCCTACAGCGGGTAACGTTTCATTAGATGTAAACGAACGTCTAGGTAAGCTAAGCCAGAACCAGTTCGGCTACGAAGAGTTCAGTGTTGTTGACACTGTAATCATGGGTCATGCTGAGCTTTGGGAAGTAAAGAAAGAGCGTGATCGCATTTACTCACTTCCTGAGATGTCTGAAGAAGACGGCATCAAGGTTGCGGAGCTTGAGATGGAATTCGCTGAGATGGACGGTTATACCGCTGAATCTCGCGCGGGTGAACTGTTAATGGGCGTAGGTATTGGCGTTGAGCAACACTTTGGTTTAATGAGCGAAATTGCACCAGGCTTCAAGCTACGTGTACTTTTGGCTCAAGCACTGTTCTCAGATCCAGATGTACTGCTTCTTGACGAACCAACCAACAACTTGGATATCGACACCATTCGTTGGTTACAAGAGATGCTAAACCAACGTAACAGCACCATGATTATCATCTCGCACGATAGATATTTCTTGAACTCAGTTTGTACTCATATGGCTGACTTAGACTACGGTGAACTACGTGTTTACCCTGGTAACTACGATGAGTACATGATGGCTGCGCAGCAAGCTCGCGAGCGTTTAATGTCTGACAACGCTAAGAAGAAAGCACAAATTGCTGAGCTTCAAGGCTTCGTTGCACGTTTCTCTGCTAACGCTTCTAAAGCTAAGCAAGCTACATCACGCGCTAAGCTAATTGATAAGATTAAGCTAGACGAAGTAAAAGCCTCTAGCCGTGTTAACCCATTCATCCGTTTCGAACAAGAGAAGAAATTGTTCCGTAACGCACTAGTGGTTGAAGATCTAGCGAAAGGTTTTGACCACACGCTATTTAAAGATCTAAACATCATTGCCGAAGTGGGCGAGCGTATCGCAATCTTAGGTGAGAACGGTGTGGGTAAAACCACCTTGCTACGTACCTTAGTACACGATATCCCACAAGATAGCGGTACTATCCAGTGGTCTGAAAACTCATCTATTGGCTACTATGCACAGGATCACGAGTCAGATTTCGCTAACGACATGACTTTGTTTGACTGGATGAGCCAATGGCGTAAACCAGAAGATGACGATCAGTCTGTTCGTGGTTACTTAGGCCGTATGCTATTTAGCTCTGATGACATCAAGAAGTCAGTAAAAGTGCTATCGGGTGGTGAGAAGGGGCGTATGCTGTTTGGTAAGCTAATCATGCAAAAGCCAAACATCCTGCTACTCGACGAACCTACTAACCACATGGATATGGAATCGATTGAGTCATTGAACAACGCGCTTGAAATGTACGAAGGTACACTGTTCTTCGTCAGTCATGACCGTGCATTCGTATCATCTCTGGCGAACCGTATCCTTGAGATCACCCCTGAAGGTGTGAATGACTTCAAGGGAACTTATGATGAGTTCCTTGCGAGCAAAGGTATCGAAGGTTAATCCACTTTTGCTGGTTAACTTGTAAAAAATAAAGCCCGAGTAATCGGGCTTTTTTATGTTTGGAACATTTATGTCACTCTTTCTTTTAAGAGCGTCCATGGATGGAACTTTCTGTTAAACTAGGGTTTTCTTTCCATTCAGCGCATAGCAAACAGCTCCTGATGATAGTCAGCGGGGAGCAGTCCATGCTGCACGAAATCTTGTCGCAGTGCGCTGCCAAATTCTGATGGACCTCAAAACCAAAAGCTAGCGCTTTGCCATTCTGGCACAAGGGTACGGATCCGTTCAGGTGTTAAACGGCCATCTTTGGGGGTTATGGTGATATGTAATCTGATATTGGCCTTTTTAGCCGTTTCCTTAAGTTTATCAATAGCATCTTGATCGTAGTCCGCTGTGACATGGAAGAAGTCTACTTCGCGGTTTCCACGGTCTTTGATGAGATGCTGCATCTTAGCAATAAAAGGTGTTACGCCAATACCTGCCCCAATCCATATTTGGCGGGGGCGATCATCTTTAAAATTAAAACAGCCGTAAGGCCCCTCAACAGAAACCGGCATTCCCACTTTAAGCCATTGGTTCAGCTGCCCAGTCCAGTCGCCAAGCTCTTTGACAACAAAGGTCACACAGGACTCCTGCTCATTCCAAGCTGATGCAATTGTATATGGGTGCGCTCCTTCAGATTTTTTTGAACTGACGAATGCAAATTGTCCAGGTCGATGCCCTGACCAGCCCGGGCTAAGCTTAATGGTACTGGCAATAACCCGGACTCCAGGATAGGAGGTCAGTGAAGTAATCTCGCCCTGTACTTTACGGTTACGACCGACTTGTCCGGTTAGCACTATTAAGGAGGATAGGGTTCCGACAATCAGCAATAGCATCATCAGCCAGCCAATCGGCTGAGACCAATAGTCATACTTAATCAATACGGCCGAATGATACGCCAATAACAAATAGACTATTGCCAGTAATTTGTGAGTTTTCAGAAAGAGGTGATAAGGAAATGATTTTAGTAAGGCCAAAATAATCAGTAACATAGCGAGGTAAAATGCCCACTCACCGATTGATTCTGCTAAACCACGCTGATCCAGTAACCATTGTTGCAGTTGAGGCAGTGCCTCAAGATCTTGTGCCTTTTTTTCTGGACGTATTAACCAGCCCCAACCCACCATCCATTTGGTGCCTTGTGCCCACCACCAGTGAAGAGCTGAAAGCACCAGCCCTGTAATACCAAGCCACTTGTGAAGTCGATACATCTTATCTAGCCCATTAAGGGGACGTTCTAGCCATTTGGGCCTAGTCGCTAACAGCATGGATATACTCATCACAGCAATGCCGATGACACCTGAATACTGAATGAAAACGGAGCGAAAGCTGAAGTAAGTGAAAGGGGGGTGGGCAAAGCTGTCGGCCAGCATCCACAAAGCCGTAAGAGATAACAGGCCAGTTATGAACACTATCTTGATATGTCTCATCGGTGAGAACCCTCAGTGGTTTAACTAACTCCTCTACAACTAAATACTACTCATGGATAATTAGCAAATGGGTCGGCATAGAAAATTACCAAACTAGGGGCAATGTCAAAATACTCTATGCCCAGCAATAAGCGCAGTGTTACTTATCACTCTATATGTAAAGGTTGTACTTTATAGATCGCTTTAGACATGGCTGAATTCATTGGTAATGAGAAGATAGATAAGGTAATCATTAAGCTTCGCTCAGATAGTCATTAAATGTGGCTCTTTTCGTATAGCTTCCGCCATTACGTCCCGATGAGCTTGTTGACTTTTCGCTAATCCTCGACAAATTAAGCTTCTAAAAACCGTCATTTAGACATGCGACAATTGGTTTTAATACTCATAATTAGGTAAATGAAGAGGTGGTTCACAAAACGTTCCAGTGGTGCTGAAACGACAATTCCGGGGCCATAAATGACCTGTCTTGATTCTTTCCCCTTTATTACTCTTTTAGTGCGAAAGCAATAAAATTAAAAGGAGTTATGATGATGAGAAGACATGTAACTGAACATGGTCGCCGGACACTAATCGCCAGTACGCTAATAGCGCTTATGGTTGGTTGTGGCAGCGATAATAATGACAATAACGATAATAATGAAGATGTTAATAAACCTCCAGTGGCTGGCAGTTTATCTGTTGTTGCTGTCATTGGTGAAGAAACTGCCATTGATGTGCTGGCTGAGTCCAGCGATCCTGAGGGGGGGGAGCTAACACTGTCTGAGGCTACAGTTATAAGTGGCGTCGGTGAGGTGCGGATGCAAGATGACCAACTTTGGTTTGAATCAGATACTTATGGTGTAGCCCAAATTGAGTATGTCATTTTGGACGACCACAGTAATGAAGGACGAGCAAAGGTTGATGTGGAAGTGAAGGCCAGTTTGCGAGATTACGTTGGTACTGAAACTTGCCTTAGTTGTCACACTGATAAGGCGAGCTTCCAAGAAACTGGCCATAACTTTAAGTTTACTAAGGTTGAAAATAATCAGATGCCGGAGTTTCCTTTCATGACGATGGAGGGGATATTTGACCATCTAGAGGGTGTCGAGAATAGTTTAGGGGCACCGAAGAGCTGGGCTGATGTTAGCTATGTGCTTGGTGGTTATCAGCGACAAGGGATTTTGCTGGATAAAAATGGTTATATGGTTAATGGTACCAAAGCTATGGTAGATGTGGTGCCAACAGGGGGAGTGATCACTGCAGATAGAATGGTTCCGTTTGCGCCAGGTGCAGGTGCTGATGCTATGCCCTATAAATGTGGTACCTGCCATAACACAGGTTGGCGAGATTACACTTCTGAACCAGGTGATCACCGTAATCGTAATCGTCAGGATGACTTAATCGGCATGGAGGGAACTTTCGCTCTGCCTGGTGTGCAATGTGAGGCGTGCCACGGTGCTGGTAGCGAACACGCTAAGCAACCAAGTAAAGATAATATCACCCGTAAAGCTGAGGGGCGTCTGACCGCGGACTTGACGGCACTGAATATGGCCTATGGAGAGCCTGTAGCCTGTGGTGAATGTCATACAAAAGAAGGGGAACGCTACTACCCAAGCTATCAGACACCTTATAATGCTGACTTTGGTGGAGACACTGTTGGTGGTCGTTATAAGGAATACTTTGAAGAAGGTCGTACCGCTGGAGATGCCTTAAGAGCAATTGACCCTGATACAGGTATACCGAGTGGCTCAAAGCGTCATCTTCACTGTGCTGATTGCCATAACCCACATCTATCGACTAACTTCCAAGATAAACCTGGACACGAAAAGGCATTGATAAAAGAGTGTCAAGATTGTCACGGGGTTAAGGAATTTGCAGATGGAGCAACCAAGGTTCATGCCGCAGTGGCAGACTGTGCAGATTGCCATATGCCAATAAACTCCCACCTGTTCAAAATAGATCTGTCTGAACCTTCTGACAGCCCATATCATTTCTCGAAAGATGGTAAGTTCCGTCAGCCTTGGTTAAGACCTTCACAGTCATGTAAAGCGTGTCATGCTGAAGACTATGATGAGAGAGCCTCACGAGTTGAGCTAATGCACCGTTAAGCTGTTCACTTTAGGACACCGGACAAGGCCGGTGTCCTTGTGTGTCAAAGTGGAATCCGTTACCATTTTTAATGGAGATAAATATAATGGTTTCTTTAGAGAATATTTCAATTACAGAGCATAATGATTCGGACTCTTGTGAGTCCAAAATTGATGTGGTGGAGCTGGAGCAGATTTACACTCATCAAAATCAACATTTCAGTAACCCATTTCAGCCTCAATTTGCCAACTATTTTAGTTTCATCTATATCGAGAAGGGGCAAGGGAAGCACTTAGTGGATGGCGTATTGCATTCTTATCAGAGTGGTGATGTGATCTTTATCAATCAGGGGCAGCACCATGCATTCGATGCAGCTGATTCCCCCCAAGGTAAGATGATCATTATTACCCCTACTTTTTTCTCTGAGTGTTCCGCCAATATTCGCTATTCTTATTTTATTCCGTTTCATTTAAGCCTATCGTGTGCTTCGGTACTGCGGCTTGAGCCTCAGCAGAGCCAAAATTGTCATAGTATGATTAATCTTATATCAGACGCGATCGCTGAAAAGAGAGCTGATTCAATAGAAGTTAAATTACTATTTTCAGCCGTGGTGCTTAAGCTGGCTCAGTTACGTAGTTCACAACAAACTATGGCTGATGGTGAGCATAGGCAACGCTTCAGCGAGTTTCTTAGCTTAGTGGAAAAGAAGTTTCACTGTGAGCGTGAGGCTAAGAGTTATGCGAAGGATATGCATCTAAGCTATAAAGCTTTAAATCAATTATGTAAATGCTGTAGTGGGCGCACGGCTAAGCAGATTATAGATTTTCGTTTGAATTTAGAGATTTTACGTAAGCTAAGAATGCAAGGGGATTGTGTCCAGTCTATCGCTTTCGAGTTGGGTTTCGATGACATTACAAATTTTGTACGCTACTTCAAGCGGCTTAATGGACAAACACCGTCGTGCTATCGTTCGGCCTACAATGCCGTTAACTAATGTCGCTTGACTCTAGTAGGCTTTAAACTCTAGTTCACTAATACAAGGTGAGTTAACAGGTATTATTTAGGGGGAGTTAGTTAGGAGCTTGGGAACAGATGTGATTGCTGTGGGGGGACCCAACAGATAAAGATTAATAATGTTGTTCTCTTCAATCACATTTTGCCACCGTGGACCCTCAACCTGCTTATCGTGCCTAAACATATTTATTTTAGATATTTTAAGGGGGTCTCTGATTTATACCATCGCATTAAGTGACTTTTTACTGGTCTTAATTGATTGACAGCTCTTTCCTGCACATCCTCCCTATAGTGATCTATTGAGTATTATTGCTTCTTCTAGATTGATTGCAGCGCTTCTTGAGTGGCAAAGCCCCGTATAACATTAATGAGCGTGATAACGGCAAAGACGATAATGATTAAAGAAAGGTGCCAGGCTTGGCTCACCCCTAAATGAAGCAGTACCATGCTGACGATCGAGGAAACCACCATCTGACCGCCCCCTGACATCGCCGCTGCCGCTCCAGCTTGTTTCTTGTATGGTTGCATCACCATAGCCTGTACACAAGGTAAGGCTATGCTGTTACCTAAGATCATCAATAGTTGTCCCAACATTAAATATAAAGGCTCGACTGGGCAGAGAAATAACCATAATGCAGCGGCAACATGTAGCACGGGAGTACATAGCAGCAATTTCTTACTGCCGATTAAGGGGCGTACACGATTACAGATGCTGGTACCCGCTAACATACCTAATGCTGGGATGAGCGCCCACATTGCGTATTTATCAGACGTCATACCAATTTGGTCTTGCATAATAAATGGCATCAGCGAAATAGTGGTGATCATTAAACTAAAATTGAGCCAACCTATGCTGGCAAAACTTATGAAATAACGTGAACTTAATAGCTCACGATACTGAAGTAACATCTTCTTTGGAGAAGGGAGTGCTGAGGGCTCGTCAAGGGTTTCTTGAAATCGTAACGCGACAATCGCCCAAACAAGAGACAGGTAGCCCAGCAGAGAGATGAACACCATAGTCCAACCAAAATGGAAGTTGATGAAACCACCTATCACTGGAGCTATCAAAGGTGTTATCGATGCGGCCATTGCGATGTAGGACATAGCAACTGGCAGTTCTGCACCACTGAAGCTATCTCGTGTTGAGGCTCGCGCTAGCACAGCACAGCATCCAGTACCTAGACCTTGAAGAAAGCGGCCTAATACCATGCCTGTAAACGAATGGCTGAGAAATATAATCATCAGTAGACCTAACATTGCTATCACAAGACCGAGCAACAGCACTTTCTTGCGCCCAATTGCATCTGAAACTGGGCCATAGATAAACTGTGATGGGCCAAAGCCTAGCAAGTAAACACTGATTAAGATCTGAACTTGTTCGTGGGAAACCTCAAAGTCTTTGGCGATCCAAGGGAGTGACGGGAATACTAATCCCATACTCAACTGCCCGACACTGATAATTAAACATGCTATTAAAATTGCTTTAAAATTCATTATTCTGTCCGCTATTTATCATTTGAGGATGAGGTCTGTTTTCCTCTGCGCCTTAAGCTACCTTCATCGTCAAATGTAGCCAACTTGGCCTTAACCCGTTTTACCGTAGATAAACTGACGCCGCACTGCTCGGCAACACTGTGTAGAGTCTGCCCTTCAAGTAACAATGTGGCGATCTGCTGATGCTTTTCTTTATTTGCTGGTCTACCGCTGAATTTTCGGTTCCATTGTTCAGGGTCTTTCTTGAGTGCATTTCTCCCTTGCTCTGCAGCGAAAAGCCGATGTTGGGTTTGTATGTTTGCGTAGCCTGATATGAGAGCCAGTAATGCATGGTTATGAGGAAAGTCTGCTTCGAATTTTAGAGGTTCACAGCGAGTCTCTAATATCACGCCCTTTTCCAATAAACGCTTAATAACCTCTAACGTTTGACTAAAATCATGACTAAAGTCAGTTAACCACCAAACAATAACCGTATCCCCAGATTTAACAGAGTTAAACAATTGCTTAAATGCAGCTCGAGCCATTGGAGGAATGTCACCGCGCACTTTATCTTGAAAATGCTCAGCCTCGGGGGTTAATGCTAGCATCGCAGCGAGTTGACCTTGGTAGGCTTTATTCTTAGGAGAGTAACGACTGTAAAGGTAGGTCTTTATAACATCCTCTTCTTATGGCTTATTTGGAGTTGTGGTTCATAATTGTAGTTCAGTTATTTGATCTGTACAAGGCTCATTGAGCTGTGAGCAATATTTGCTTGGGTCATTGTGAGAATATTTAACTGAATTAACCAGTTAAACCTGAAAATTATTTTTCTAATGGCCGCGTTAAAATGAGTAGATAGAGTAGAGCTAAGCTTAAATAAGCACTCAAAGGCATGGTTATAGGTGCGCACTAGTATGTTGTAGTTAGGTTTATAGTCGATAAAAAACAATGCTTATGAGTTATACCATTGCCTACTCTATTTTTTGTGCCTTTTAACTAAAACAGTTTTTGCGCTAAAGCAAGTCGCTTCACGTTTATCAACACCCTAGTGAAG
>NZ_JAKEVD010000002.1 GCF_022398325.1 Shewanella sp. Isolate13 | reverse complement strand
CAGGGCGGGATCATACTTTGTTAATAGTAGGGAACTTCTTCGTATCTGCATGATCTGATCGGGCATGTTATTCTACTGAGCCTAATCCATGTCCTTATTTGAACACTTGAAACTCATCGAAGACCCTCGCTCTCACATCAACCTAAACCATGATTTAGTTGATATTATTTTTCTCGTTTTAGCCGCTATCGCTTCAGGTTGTGATGGCTGGCAAGCTATCGAAGAATTCGGCCAAGAGAACCTATCTTGGCTGCGTAAACATCGAGATTTTGATAACGGAATCCCTACTCGACATTCCATTGCTCGGATCATTAAAGTGATCGATACCGAAATACTGGTTATGACACTCTTTAGTTGGGCAAATCGCTTAAGAGAAGCCTCAACCAAGCCATTGATCGCTATTGACGGCAAAACCTTGCGTGGAGCTGTTAATCAACATGGCGCTAACAATGCGCTTCACTTAGTTTCGGCCTTTGATACTGAACAAGGAATTGTGCTGTATCAGCAAGATACACAGACTAAAGGCAATGAAATCGCAACGGTTCAGGCGTTATTGCACATGTTAGACATTAAAGACGCTGTTGTAACCTTTGATGCACTTCACTGCCAGCGGGAAACGCTTCAACAAATCATCAAAGCTAAAGGCGACTATGTTGTTCAGGTAAAAGGCAATCAACCGCTACTGAGGCAGGCCATAGAGATGGARTTTCAACCTCACTGGGATAACGACGGCGTCGACATCTTGAGTATCGAAGAGGATGATAAGGGGCATGGCCGTAAAGAGCGTCGCACGACATTTCAAATTTCAGCAAAGCTGCCGCAGACGCTCGCGAAAAAGTGGCCGTCAGCAAAGTCGCTCATTGCCGTTGAACGTCAACGAACATGCAAAGGCATTACCACCATAAGTACGGATTATTACTTAAGTTCTTTGCCTCCAGACATCGAACTTGCAGCCAAAGCGGTGCGTCAGCATTGGCACATCGAGAACCAGCAACACTGGGTGCTTGACGTCACCTTTAGGGAAGACTGTTCAAGGATTGGTGACCATGAAAACGCGAAGAAGATRGCGCTATTTCGGCGTATCGTGCTGAACCTTTTAGAGCAGCATCCGCTAAAAGCCAGTAAACCAACCAAGATAAGAAAAGCAGCATGGAATGGCGATTTTAGAAGCGAGATTTTCTTTGGTTAAATGATTTAACAAAGTTTAATCCCGCCCTGNGCATTGGCACATCGAGAACCAGCAACACTGGGTGCTTGACGTCACCTTTAGGGAAGACTGTTCAAGGATTGGTGACCATGAAAACGCGAAGAAGATGGCGCTATTTCGGCGTATCGTGCTGAACCTTTTAGAGCAGCATCCGCTAAAAGCCAGTAAACCAACCAAGATAAGAAAAGCAGCATGGAATGGCGATTTTAGAAGCGAGATTTTCTTTGGTTAAATGATTTAACAAAGTTTAATCCCGCCCTGCTCCCTCTCCAAATCCCTCGCCCACATATCCCCCCATCAAGTTCACAGCTTTCATCAACAGAACTGACGCATCAAAGATTAATGGCTAGTATTTACCGCCACAGAATATTCGCCTAGGGAGTTAAGTAACATAATGACAGAGTCTTCTTTCGAGCGGGCAAAACGCGCCTTTACCAACGCTATCTGGGCCACGTTCGCGAGCATGTCTCTTGGGCTAGCATTTAAGATCTGGTTAGCCCAATGGGTCGAAAAAAGTGACTTAGCCCTCTACCACACTGTTGTCGACATCGTCTCCATGTCACTTATCTTGTTAAGTGGCTTTCGCGCTTCTATGGTAGTGAGCTTTTCACAAACCAAAAACGATCGTGACATCACCAATATCTTCCGCTACTCACTGATTATTATGGTGCTATTTACTTGGGGGCTAGTTCTGCCCTATATCAAGCACCAACTCAATATTGATGTTGAGTATATTCAGTTAGTGGGAATTATCCTTGGTATGGGCTTTAAGGTGTACTTTACTAATCAAATTGGTATGTACCGCCTCTACGACATCGCCAATAGGACCACTTGGATTGAACCTCTAGTGCAGATAATTCTGTTTTTGGTCTGTTACTACCTCCTAGCGCAAACACCTACGGCCTCACTGTTTTTTAGCTTAATGTTATCCAACTTGGCGGCTGCCATATATATGTTTATACGGCGTAGAAAACTCATTGCCACCACGCCATTAGCCCCAGTTCAGCTCAACCCAGATATGAAAAACTTCGTCAAAAAGAGTGTGATGTCATCACTGGAGGTGGGAGCTGGTATTTTAATGATTTACATCACTGTACTACTGACTATTGGCTACTTCACCATCGACGAGCTAGGCGACTTCCAAGTGGTTGTTCGGCCTATGATAGCCTACTTAACCATGCTGTTTATTTTCCCGGTTTATCGCTATATTTTGCCTGAACTCGCCCAATGCCTGCGAAATAAGGCGCATCAAGAGATCGCCCTCATTCGCAACTGGTTTTTTAAACTAAGTCTTGGAATAACAACATCGCTACTGGCTGGGTTACTGCTATTTAGTGACGAGTTAGTCGCTCTTGTGTTCCCAGATACATACGCAAAGGCAGCGCCCATCTTGATGCACTTTGCACTCTTTTTTGGCTTTATGATGCTTAATGCCTATCAGATCGCCTATATCAAATCCCATGGGTTATTTTTGCAAAGTTTGCTGATCCGCCTGTTAGGTGTGGCGACACTGTTAATGATGTTTTACCTGCTCAGGCTATTTACCGATAACGTTGTCGCGGTGATCTTAGCGCTAGGTTGTGGCTATTTAACTATGTTTATCGCCTCGAGTATTATCGAACGCAAGCTACTTAAACAGCATGCTCTCAATGCTGCCGAATTGATTAATCCATCGTAAAAACAAAAAGAGCCGTAACTCAGAGGTTGTTACGGCTTTGAAGGCTTAACTCAATCTAGGGGGAGTCTCTCCCCCTCCTGCATAGATTGAGGTTAGGCAGGGTGCTTATATTTATCTAAGCTGCTTTATAATAATGAAAGAGTACTCATAACGCCGAGTATTACTCTTCGGCGGCAATAAGCTCTATCTCATTGCTAGCCTGCGCGCCATGGATTTGAATAGCCACTTTATATAAAGCAACCGCCCCAGCTGCAGCCTTACCTTCTAGATCGAGATCGATTGCATCAAAGGTGTATTGCCCCTTAGTCGCCGTCTCAGTCAAAATCCCAACACACTCTTCATCTGTGCTAGTGTCACACTTATAGCCTTGGGTCACATGCCAGCGTTTCCAAGCCTTTGCCTTAGTCGAAGGTGAAGCGGGGTCAGGATAACCAAAATAGAAGATATCGTAATCGGTTGCCTTGGTAATGGCTTTATTATCACCATCTTTAAGACTGAAAGTTAACGCTCCTGTAGCGGCATCGACACTATCTAGATTCATCACAATGCTGGTTGCTTCATCAATATCGATTGCATCTTCTACCGGTGGCGGCACGACCACAGGTGGCTCAGTTACATCATCATTGTCACTTCCACAGCCAAGTAGGAGCATAGAGCTTGCCAACATGGCGCTCAGTAATTTGACCTTCATAGCTTACTCCTTAGTTAAAGTGACCTGTATGACAAGTAGTACACTCCATATCTGTCTTCACGCTAGCAGCAGGTCCCATAGTCTCACTGACGCCGTGACAAGACTGACAGGCCTGCGCTTCTGCTGAAGGCTTAGCCTCAGGTAGAAGAGAAATATCCTCACCACCGTGTGCACGGTTAAGTAACTCTACGATGTGATAGGCCAAACTGGCAGACAGACGCTTACAGCGCTCACCTTTTTCAGCAAACGGCTTGCCCGAAGCGGCAGACCAGTTACTGATTGAAGAGTGACAAAGCGGGCTATTGGCAATAGATGTAGCGCCCACTTCAAGGCTCTTTTCAGCAGTAGAGCCGATGCCAGCGACAAATTCATCAGATGAAAGTGGTAAGTCTTCAGTTTCGTAATAACGGAATGATGCGCTAATAACTGCACTATTTTGGCCGTTAATGTCATCTAAGATATTGATCAACATACCCGCCGCATTCAGGTTACCGCAGATGGTGCCCTGGCCAACGATACCTGCCCAGCCATAGCCCGCAAGTGCCGTTGGAATAGTGGCAAACTTTGCGGCATCGACACTAGTTGATTGCGCTAGCATAGTCACAATCGAGTGGAATACTTGGTGCATACAACCACCACCCGTTTCATAGGCAAGCTTGGCCGTTGCCATTGCATCAAGCGGCACATACTTAAGCTTCTCTCCCATCTCTAAACGGTAGTTGCCGTCTGCATCTGTAGCAGCAAAGGCAGAGGTTCCCACCAAAGCGGCACCCGCAGCGGCTGTGCTTAATCCGATAATTTTAGTTAACGCCTGACGTCTATCAATACTCATAATAATCACCCTATATCCATCATTATTTTATTTTGGTCATAAGCCTTATGGCCTATTACGGTTAGTAAACGAGTTCAAATTTTGGATAACGACTCGATGGGTTAACTTTAAGAAGTGTGGAAAATAAAAGTGTGATTTAAAGCAGATGAAGCTGGAGTGTAAAACAACATATATTTGAGTTAGTAAGCACTTGAATTCCCGCCTTTACAGCTTATAAAACCCACACATTCATGAACAAGGTCACATTATTAATGGACATTTGCAGTAATATTTATGTTTCAGCAGGTTGATTAATTGTATGAATCAATGTGACTAACCTCTCATTTAGCCATACTAACCCCTGCATAACACTCAATTTTGTTATGGCAGCAGAACTTAAGCATCAGGATCACAGACTTCATTAGTTTAAGTTCATAGACTCATCTTATAGAAGATTCTAATGGGGCGACGAAGATGCAATTGGGACATTGCAGATTTGATATTGAAAAAGAAGAGCTGACAAACCTAGACAGTGGTGATGTTTGGCACCTGCCTAGAGCTGAGCTGCAAGTTTTAACCCTTTTAATTGAGTATCAGGGCCAGATCGTCGCCAAGCCGTTACTAAAAAAAGGCAATGGTGAGCAGCCACCACTAAGTGACTCCTCGGTCACACGCGCTGTATTCACGCTACGCTCATTTCTAGGGCCACAATATGAATCGCTTATCGAGACAGTAAAGGGACAAGGTTACCTGCTGCGCCATCATCGCAGCCGTAGGAATGACCGAGTTCACTCAAGTAAAAAACGATTTTCAATTAAAGTCGCGGCAATATCAGCCTGTTGCATCGCTATAATTTTAGGTTTTGGCTGGCTATTTCTTGGCTCACAGAGCTTATCACCAGCGATACCTAAGCCTCTTCAGGTTCGCAGTGTCGATACACTCTCGGGGCAAACTGTCAATGTTATCCTGTATTCCCATTCTAAAACCAACAATGGCTTGTTAACCGAGCTTGGTAAGACGATGCAGCAAAGCTTCACCCAGTGTCGGCTCACTAGCTGGAAGAATGCCTACCTGTCTTTGTCTCACGATAAGCAAGTACTCAATATCACTTTGCGCGGTGAACAGTTTGGTCAGTCTATTATTCGTAACTTAAAAATTAGCGACCTACGTCAGCCCAAGCAATTTATTAATCAACAATGGCTGCAGGCTGTAGACATTTGTGACTAACAGATACGACGCTCTGAATCACAGAGCTAGAATTACAACGCAGTACTCAAGGATCAGATAATGAGTCGAACATGGCGCTGGGCTATTAACCTCACTATTTTACTCATCTTACTCGTTTGTGTAGGGGTGATATATAAACTGACCGCAAAGCAGCCAGGCTTTATGCTCAGCTGCAGTTCTGAGCTGTTTAATCGACAGCAAACACAGCAAGATAGTAAACACTACTTGTTGGTCGACCTATTCTCTAAAGATGGACAGGCGCAAATAAACTATCGCTACTTCGACCTTGAGGGTAATTCGGCAGGCTCTGTTTCTATGCAGGGGCAAGTCAATAAAGTCGATCTCGATAGCATGCTTTACGACATTTCAGTCAAAACTAAGCAGGAGTATCCTCACTCCGACCTAAAGCAAGCCCCAGAGCACTATAAGTACCTCTCCTATGTGAGTAACTTAAACCTCAATAGAGATGGGATGCATAACCTGAGTGTTCAAGTATTGGAGCGTGATGAAAACAAAGACTTTGCCGTTGTGCTATTTCAACCTAGCAATACCGTCTGCGGTTGTCGCCTAGTTAACTAAGGCTCAATCTTCACTTACATAGCCGGGGCAACTTTAGTAAGCCCCCGGCCATTTAGCTTACCTATTGTATTTACTCAATAACCCAAAAAACATTGCTACTTTTTTGATCTGATAAGTTTCGGCTACGTAGTGATTGTCGAAACCAAACATCAAGGAATAAGGCAATGAAACTTTTAACCCCTTTCTTACGCTCTTTCTCCATTGTAACCCTATCTGTTTTGGGTTTAGCTGCGTGTAGTAGTGACGATGACAATAACACCATCACTCCCCCCACTCTGGTTGAAATCTCTGAATCAGAAATTAGGGTGATCCACGCAGGTAGTGATGCTCCGTTAGTCGACATCATGGCCAATGGAGCCAGTTTTGTTGATGATGTCGATTATGCCATGTCCAGTGGTTTAGCTACGGTACCCAGTGGCAGCTATGCTGTTGCTGTTGATGCCCAACTTCCAGACGGTATGACAACAACCGTGCTTACTGCAGATTTAGAAGCTGAAGCAGACGTCGAATACACAGCAGTGGCATTAGGTAGCGTAGCAGATGAATCTCTTATGCTTAAACTAATCGCTAACCCAGAGCAAGAAATTGCAGCAAACTATGCCCGTGTACAAGTACTGCACGCCTCCCCAGCAGTAGGCCTTGTCGATGTCTATGTGACCGAGCCAGATGCCGATATCAGCATGATGCAACCAACGTTATCGGCTAACTACATGGATGTAAGTCCACAACTTGAATTACCAGTATCAGATTACCAAATACGCATTACCGTATCGGGTGACAAGGAGGTGGTGTATGACTCTGGTAGCGTACCGTTAACAGATGAAAGTGATTACTTTATCTCAGCGATCCCAAATACCTGGTCAGGCATGTCTCCCGTTGCGTTACTTGTTGCGTTACCAGAGGAACAAGTGTTACTCAATGATAAATCTAGTGGTAGCAATATTCGTGTCGTTCATGCCGTAGCCGATGCACCTGCAGTGGACGTGTTTCTAGATGGAAATTCAGCGGCCGCAATCACTGATTTGAAGTTCAAAGGCATTGCAGGATATATCAATATCCCAGAAGGAGAACATACAACAACGGTTGCTGCGACAGCGGATAATAGCGTAGTGGTAATCGATAAAGCACCTTTCGAGCTGGAGCTCGGTGATAGCTATTCTATTTTTGCAGTTGGCTCTTTAACCGATAACGACATTGAACCTTGGATCATCATGGAGAACACCCGAAAAGTCGCTACCGAAGCTAAGTTAACAGTTTCACATACCGCTTACTCGGCACCCAACGTCGACATCTATTTAACCGAAACCGACGATATATCTAATGCCACACCAGTACTGAGTGACGTACCTTTTAAAGCATCTTCTGGTAGCTTAAGCGTTGCAGCGGGAGACTATGTAGTTAGCGTCACGGTAGCCGGAACCAAAACAGTTGCCATTGGCCCACTGCCAATCACACTCGAAAACGGCGGTGTCTATGGTGTTGCGGCAGTAGATAGTACTACCAGTGGGGCATTCGATGTCATTTTATTAGATGACTTCGTCGACGAACAATGAAGGTAACGACCTGTACGACAAGGAAGAACCATTTCCCTCAGTCATAATGAGTCACACTAATTTTTTATCTGCGATCGGCATTATAACCTGATCGCTTTGCCGCTTCCGTAGCAAGCCTGTTTTAGTTTGCCTTAATAAAAACTAAAACAGGCTGTTAGCAGCAAATTTTCGAGGTAATAAAGTGGCAATAAAATCGAGCCTGCATAGTTTTATTGTCAGCTTATTTTTATAAGACTAGAGTCTCAAAAGGATTAGCCCCAAGGCATATCGATATAGACTCTAACTAGGGTGTCTCTATCCCAGGGCAGAATCGGCAAATAGTCTGGTGAGCTCTTATCCCTATTATCATAGGGGTCGAGATTATATTCGCTATGCTCCACACTTAGCTTAACCTCACTGTCTTCAACCAAGCTATCAGAATGGTAGCTCAGAACGCCTGAAACCTTATTTTCCAACCAATCGCTACCATCATTCCAAGTTTGTGCCTTAGCATAAAGATCAAAAGTATTACCAAGGGGTAAGCGAGTATCTAAAGCGACTGAATAGGCTCCTGTTTTATTTTGAAAGTCTTCGCGATCATAGCCTCGCTCTCTTGGCACATCATCGTCAATCTCCAACATGTAATAGCCAGCTGCAAGCTCAAATCCCGCATAAACACGCTCATTATCGTATCTAGCCACGATTCCGGGGAAGAGTTTAGCCTGCTTCTCTATAGAGCTAACCGTATTACGCTTGCCCTCTAGCGTCACTTGCCACTGCAAGTTCATCACCTCAGAAAAACGATACAAGTTACCATCGACCGAAAAAGCGCTTTGAAACCAAATTGGGATATGGTCGGGATCCAGCTTGTCTGTATCATGATCGATAAAGATATCTATCTCGCCCTGCCAAAGTAGATCAGATTGCGCCTTATGAGCCATATAAAAGCCAGCATGGGCACCAAATGTGTGAGAATCCGCCTGATCGACTATGGTATCGTGAATACCAAGTGCAATACGCCAATCTGCAGCTTGCGCATTTATAGCTAAGCTTGAGCCGACGATCCCTAATGCGGCAATGAATAGTTGCGATTGATTGTTCAAGTCCTTTCCCCCTAAGACCTAACCTAGCTCTAAATAGAACTTATTGATTCATAAAATAAAGCTGTACATTCAGTAAAACTAACAGAAATAGCGTCCATATTCTGCTTAAGCTTAGTCAGGTTATCAGTGATGCGCTTAATAATTAGCGCACGATACATATTACGAACTCGCTAGTCAGTATTCTGCAGCTTAAGAATTGCAATAAGTTCCCCAAATACACGGCTTTTTTAAAAAATTTCACTCAGATTGTGAAGCTTGGCAAAAATTAAAATGAAAACCTCCGCTTCCGCTTAAAATCAATATATGGGTCACACTCTAGAGCATGTATTAGTAGGCAAATTCAGTCATAATTAAGCATCTAGTTTTATTCTTAACAACAATATAATTTGCTGTAACGGATGAATAATATTTGTATTATTCGTTATCGCTCGACTACTTAGACTGACGTCACCTAGAGGACACTAGCTTGATTAAACATATTGCTTTAGCGTTAACACTTGCCGTTGCTCCAATGAGCAGCTTTGCCGCACAATTTATCGAAGGTAAGCACTTTACAGTTGTTTCAGATAAAGCCCCAAGCAGTGAGCCAAAGCTTACTGAGTTCTACTCGTTTTATTGCGGTAACTGCTTCAACATGGAAAAGATGTACTTAGCTGACATCAAAGCTAACCTAAACAAGCAGATCACCTTTGATAGCAAACACGTTGATTTCGCCAACACTGAAATTAATACAGAAGTGATGCGCTCTCTTGCTGTGATCCAAACTTTAGATGACAAGCAGCCATTAACTGATGCTATGTTTAAAGTTATCCAAGGCGATAATGGTGAGAAACACGATCACAGCGCACCAGGCCATAAGCATGAAGAGCCACTAAAGAGCCGTGATGACATCAAGGCAGTATTTGCTAAGTTTGGCGTTGACTCTGCCCAGTATGACAAAATTGCTGATAGCAAAGAAACCAATGAGAAATTGGCGCTATGGCGCAAGCAGCAACGTGAATTTAGAGTTCAAAGCGTACCTGCATTCATCGTTAACGATAAATACGCAATTAACATGGGTTCTATCCGTACACTAGGCGAGCTAATCGACCTTATGAACTACCTAGCGATTGAACATAAGTAATCTCAATTGGGATTGAAACACTAAAAAAGGCGCTATTTAGCGCCTTTTTTGATCTTCAAACATCGTGGATGCCCTAGGCTCAAGCGCCTCTCCCAATACCCGTTGCCAGTTATTTAGCATCGACTCCCATCCTTGCTCACAGGACTCACGCTGTTGCTTGTTAACCTTAATTAACTCATCATTTTGCGCATCAATCAACACTTGGCTCAACGCCTGCTCAATGCCATCAACAGACAGCTCATCAATAACATAATACCCCTCTCCCTGCTCTTGCAGCTGTGAAAGCTGATCTTCTAATCCGTCTAAAGCGGTTAAGACAACGGGTTTACCCGCCGCAATCGCCTCTAGGCAAGTCAGTCCAAAGGGCTCCCAACGGGAGGGGATAACCACCACATCAATGGTATCGAGCAATCGGGGCACATCTTGCACCTCGCCGATTAAACGAACATGGGGTATAGACGCAGCCAATTTAGACAGCAGAGATTCATCCTCGCCCACTCCCGCCAAGGTTAGGCTCACGCTATCGCTAGCTAGCTTCGCCATCGCCTGTATTAATAGGTCAAAGCCTTTCTGTTGACTGAGACGCCCATATGCCAGCAGCTTAAGGGGCAAGACTGTGGGCCTGCTAGGTAGGGCTATAAATCGGCTGAGCTCCTTTGCTTGGCCTACCAGTACCATTTTCTCTTTTGCGAGTATGCCTCTCTCCTCAAGCCAACTTGCCTGTGCCGTAGAAACCAATAGCACCCTGTCCATTAAGCTATAGCCAAATTTAAGCATGCTATAGAAGCGTTTAGGATGAGCGACCCTGTGGGCCACAAACTCGCGGCTATAATGATGTTCTTGATAGAGTATGGGCGTGTTTAAATTTGCCAGCTTAAGTGCTAACAAGGCAGGAATTTTTCGCCAGCTTAATGCGCCGTGCACCACAATAACATCAGCAGCATAACGCTTGAATGAAGGCAGATATAAACGTCTATGTATGAGCTTGAAGTGATAGCTTTGATTCAGCCTTGAGGCAGCCAGACTCTCTAACGCCAGATTGACGCCACCAAGCTTGATATCATCGATAAGATGCATGACAGTCGGCCGCAAAGTGAATCCTCACATAAAGCAAAAAGTTAAACCTTCCTTTTTACTTAAGTTAGAGAAATCGCTGCGAATTGAAAAGCTTTGTTTGAGATAATCGTAAAATTAACTGGGTACAGGCCAATTAATATCTAAGGCGACTAATTTATAGGGTAATTAGTTTCTAAAAAAGTCCAACAGATGCAGACAGGCAGAAATAGCGTGTACCACAATGAAGCCTATCAAGGCCTGAGCAAGGTGAATATGATAATCGCGCCACATCAAGGCATCACTACTGCCTTGTGTCGCGAACCAGCCGATCCCCGTGAGTCCGACAGCTAAAAACAACAACATGCCAATGCCTTCGACGACGCTAAACAATCCACGCCCACCAGCGATGGGGATCTTGCCCTTAAAAAAGCCTAGGATGTCAGTTTTAAGCTGCGAAAAATCGCCGATTAACCAAGGAAAATACTGGCGCCACTTGCCTTTAAGGCTGGTAGTAATGAGGAAGGTTATTGATAAAAACGCGCCGATGAGCCCGAGGTAGACATGGCTCTGATCCCAGAAACTCGCATTGGTACGTAGACTACGACCAATGAATATCGAGCCACTGGTAAAAATGAGGTAGGCGCAGATAAGAATGATGAGCACATGCTGCAGATCAATATACTTTCTCGCTAAGCGTTTAAACATAGACTGCGCCATATATCTTCCTCAGCTTAAGCCGTTACCACCAACTGATGAATCGAGTCGGCGTAGGCATCAACCTTATTCCAGTCGGTATACTCAATATTGGTATCTGCTGCGGTCGGGCCTTTAGTGATCCACATGATAAAGCGGATGATGTTCCTATCCATCGCGCCGTAACTAGGGTAGTTCAAATTACCACCGAATACTTCCGCAAGATCTGGAACCCAAGGCGACTTCTCAAAGAAAGCCCGCATATATGGATTAGTCGCAGCCGTATTTTTTAATGGTTTACGAGCCACTAAATTAACTGAAAAAAAGCTACTCGGCTTCTGCTCTAATTCTGCCTTATGAGCATCGATAAAATCGTAAACTGCAGGGTTATGTTTACCGTGACGGATACTCGCCCCGATAATGATTTTGTCAAACTCACCTAAGTCGACCTTTTCTGCAATATTCACCGCAGTGACACTGTTGCCAACCGCTTTCAATTTATCTTCCAGATAACCGCAAATCTTACGAGTCTGGCCATGCACACTAGAGTAAACGATAAGAATTTTGCTCACCAGACATCCTCCTAAGGATCGAAATTGAAAGTGAATGAAATCTATATAAATCATAGGGTATTTAACTAGAAGATTACATGAAACAGATCACGAGGCGCGGTGCAATAAATCGAATAAGCTTTACCTATCTCACAAAATCAACAGCGGAGCATTCTCAAAGAGAAAACTCCGCTTTTATTGACACAATTGTAAAAAGCTATTGAACAAATAGCGATTTGGTTATAGGGACATCAAAAAATCAATAACTTGTGCTCGTTCCTTCGCCGTCAACGCCATAAAGTCTTGCTGACTTTTTTCTGCTTCTCCCCCATGCCATAAAATGGCTTCCTCTATGGTCGCTGCACGGCCGTCGTGCAAGAACCCTGCCTGAGGGTTAACAGTTTGCGTCAGACCGATCCCCCATAATGGACGGGTTCGCCATTCATTGCCATCAGCTAAGAAATCGGGCCGCCCATCGGCTAGCTCATCCCCCATATCGTGCAATAGCAGATCTGTGAACGGGTAGATGGTTTGACTCTTGTGACCAGCACTCATTTCACGCCCGCCAATCTTTCCCGATGCCTTTGTCACAAAGCTAGGTGTATGACAACCGCTGCAGTTAAGCTGCTCGAACAACCTAGCCCCCTCTCGCACATTCACATCATCAATATTACGCCTTGCTGGGACTGCTAAGGTCTCGGCATAGAAGACTACCGAATCACTAAACTCGGCGCTAGCTTCAGGCTCACCATCTACGCCTGCTCCCGTGTCGACAAAACCGGTACGGGCTAAGTAGGAATCATGTAGCGCAGTGCCTGCTACGCTCTCATCTGGAAATAACGGGTTAGTGATCCCCATATCGCCACGCAGTGCCCCTAGAGATTGTACCCGCACACTTGGAGTGTTGGCCTTCCAGCCAAAGCGACCCAAAGAAACCGGGTTGCTATCCCCCGCCTTCGCCTTAATCGCATCAAACACATAGTTAGCTCGACCTGAAATGCCATCGTTATCGCTATCAGTTGCATCAACATTAGCTAGTATGTCCGCTTCAGAGATAACCTCTAGCAAGCCTAAGCCAAACACAGGCATGCCATTACGCCAGCCCATTAACACGTCATCTTGTAGCAAGTTAGAAGTCAGGTTACTGCTCGCTTTAGTCTCGCCCGGTGCATCATAGGGGTTTTCCACCTCAAACAGGGGTTTCTTAAGGGTGACACTGGTGCCGTCGCTATAGGTAACAACTTTAGTTTGGTAGGAGAGGTAAACATCCGCCTGACCGACAAACTGATTTTGCTGCCAGTCATCGCGAGCTTGTAATACGCCTCGGTGAAACAGCTGCCCGCCAAAATCAGGGACAGGAATGGGGGCGCAGTAATCGTTTGCCGCTGTGCCTATGGTGCATGGCTCATTTGGTGCCTGACTAATTCTTAAGAATATTCCCGCATCCGAACCAAGCTTTATCCGAGTTTGCCCCGCCGGAACAATAGGGGTCGAGTTACGACCATCACGCTGATGACATGAATTACAGTCTGCGTTATTAAATACCGGCCCTAAACCATCGAGTTCAGGATGAGCACTGTTTGGCGCGGTGGTAAAGGCGGTTTCAAAGCTTAAGTCGCCCTCAAGGTGCAACGCTAGCTCTTCGGCGCTTAAGTTAGGCGCAGGCGTTGAGAAGCCATGCCCCGACTCCGATGCATCGAAGGTGGTGCTATCACCGCCGCTTGCCTTCATATCGGTATAAGCTGGATAGGTTTTTTCCTCAGGCTTTGGCGCTTCATCACCGCTGCCACCACAGGCACTTAAGCCTGCAACGCTCAGTAAGACTAAGCTGCTCACTAAGCTTTTTCGAAAGCCTAGTAGACGACTGTTTAGCTGGGCTCTGCTTTGTTGCGTTTTGAGTTGTTGCGTTTTGATCTGTTGAAAGTATTTTTCTGTCATCTACTGCTCCACACAGTTTGAAATCCTTAGCCCTGCTCACTTAGGCTCTGGTGTTAAATCACAACAAAACCAAGCATTAACCACCTAAAAAGCAAGGGAATTACCCGATTAAAAAGGAGGCCATCCGGCCTCCTCAAATACTCACACTTTAGATGTTCCACTCTTTTAGCAGTGGCAGCACCTCAGACTCTAAACTCGCTTGTAGCTTAGTCAGTGCATCGACAGCAGTTTGAATACGTACGCGTCCCTCGATATCTGAAATCGCTTGGCGGAACGGCATATTGTTATCACCCGCTATGGCTTCAATTTTGCTGATAGCATCGTCAATCTCGGTCTTAACACGGGTCGCCAATGCTGGATTGGCCGCATCGACGAAATCGATAATCCCCTGCTTGTCAGTATTACCTTCTAGCTCACCGAGATAAACGTTACGTACACCAATGATGTTATCGCTAAAATCTCTCAGTGAGTTCCAAGAGTACTGCGACTCAACCTTTGAGGTATCGGCCTTATCGAGTGACTCACCGAATGGATCGGCAATCTTACCGTTCCCCACCTCATCGACGATGCCGATCATGCCGTTCACTAGCTCTTCTACCACGCCCACTTCTGAGCTGTAGAAGGTATTGCCATCGACGCCAGGCTTCTTAAGCAGTTCAGCATAAGCCTTCCCCGATTGACCATCGTGACTCACCTGCCATGCATCATCGAGCGTCTTGGTATAGTCTCGGAACACTTCGGCGAGTCCCATCAGGTAATCACGCTCATTTACCGTTAGCTCGCTAATGGTCTTAGTGTTATCGGCGACACCGTCACCAAACAAAAGGTACTCCATGGTATGGAAGCCCTGTACATCATCGTTCCAACCCTTAATGGTTTCGGCATCAAAGCCTGTGTTATTGGCCAGCACAGTGGTTAGATCTGTGGTGTTCAGCGGCCAGCTATCAAGATGTGGATCGATACCCAGTGAATCGACTGGGCCGAAGATATGCGACTCTCCCTGCTCCCAAGGCTGACGCGCCGCTTTCCACGCCGCTTGTGCCGCCTCCAAGTTCGCCTGAGTCGGTGTGTTGACCAGTGTTTGGGTCGCTAACAACATAGCTTCGCCGCTCGCAGCAAGATTTGAGTAACCTGCCACAATTACATCATCGGTTAGGTTCGTTACCATCTCAGTAGCCGAAAAAGTAAAACCAGTTTCAGGCACAACCAAAGGTGTAGAGTCATCTGAGCCTGAACCACCACATGCAGTCAGAGCAGAAATAAGGGCGATGGTAAGTGCCGAATGGGTAAAATGTTTCATTGAAAACTCCATGTAATAAGTCATTAAATTAAAGTGAGAATTGGTAACCGACGCCTAAAGCGAAAAAGTTGGTATCAGGAATTGAAGCGACTGCCACCTGCTGTACCCCTGCTTCGGCTTTAATCACAATTTCAGGAATGGGGAAGTAGTTAACACCCGCGCTGATCCAGGTGTTTTCATAGCGTTTTGTCGCAATACCGGTTTCCACCTCTTTGAGTGGGTTGGAGTAATCGATATTGGCAAAGACAGTGACAGGTACCGATGTGAAATGGCTAAGGTCGACACCCGCCTCGACGAAGAAGGCTTCAGATTTAGAGCCTAGCTGAGCAAAGTTACCCGGCTTGAGTCCCGGAGTGGTTTTATTCGCTTGAGTGATGGCATCGCTGTCACTGAGCGCTCCGTAAAGGTATTGGCCACGTAGGATCCACGGCCCTTCGACAAAGGCTCCCGCGACCGACAAGATCTCAACCGTGCCGTCTGCACTTAGCTTGTTTGTCTTATGACGATTGCCGCTGGTATTGCCATAGTAATAGGACGCGCCAATGGCTGAGCCAGTTTTAAAGTTGCCGTAATCGAGTCGAACCACATAGGCGAGGTCATCGGCATTAACGTGCTCAAAGCGCTTTTGATGGCCTGAGGCGACCCAATCATAGGTACGGAAATATTCCGAGTTTAAACCGCTAACCACTTGGGCTTGATAATGAAAATTGGCGACTTCACCAAAGATGCCAATACCGTTCTCGTTCCATACCGCAGGCAGCATCGCCGCTTCACTCTTATGGCGCTGCACTGTTAGGTACTGGCTAGGTTTGTGCAGTGTACTGCTTAGACCTACGGGTAGGTGGATATTACCGAATTTCACCCCGAAGGCGTCGCTTGGACGGTAGCGAATTTGTGCCTTCTCGATCATCACCTCACCACCGGCTTCCACTTCGGCCTCAAACTCACCGAACTCATCGAAGCCGTCATATTCTAGCGCGGTGCCGGTGCCACCATGTTCGTATTCAATCTCAACCTCCATGTCCCACTGGTCGTTAAACTGGTAGCCAAACTCGGTAACGATCCGCTCAAGATCGAAGCGGTTTCGACGCTCAGGAGAGGTGTCCTGTACATTGTCGTAATACTCGTCACTGGTATAAATAACGCTGCCATATGACTTAAATGAAAACTTATCCCAAGCACTCGATACCGATTTAGTTTGATTAGCCATATTAAGTGCTTGCTGATATTCGGCCTCTTGCTGCTGCGATACCGCCTGCTGCTTCTCTTGTTGCTTAGCCAGCTGTTGTAGCTCGCTCTTTAATGCCTTCAGCTCAGCTTCTTGCTTAGCAATCGCTGCGGCTAATGCCTCAGGCTCGGTCGCTGATATCGCATTACTACTGAACATAGTGGCGATAGTTATCGCCACTATGCTGAGCTTTGTTTGCCTTGGAATAAGT
This sequence comes from Shewanella sp. Isolate13, assembly GCF_022398325.1. Lineage (GTDB taxonomy): Bacteria > Pseudomonadota > Gammaproteobacteria > Enterobacterales > Shewanellaceae > Shewanella. Next base: position 261,974 of record NZ_JAKEVD010000002.1, on the reverse strand, counting down.
TTCATAGATGGTTCTCATTTTGATTCTGCGCTGGCAAGCAATTGATATGTACCAGCTCCCCTTAAATTCGCAGACAAACTAACCTAAATGAGAATGATTTTCATCAATCTTTACGATACCCTTTACACACTGCTTACACTAGACACCGATAGGCAACAAACAATACAGGCTATGAATCGGTAGGATAGAAACGCCTTTCCTCGTGCGTTAAATTGAATTGAAGCTGATATAGACTCTGAAACGGTGAAGAGGTCGCACACTTTGATAAACTAGTGCAAACTAGGGTAAAACTTATAAATTAGTCGATTATCAAATAGATAGTCATGGACATAAATAACCGCCCAGATGACAGCGAGCACGGCTCGTTGATGGTGAATAACAGATCATGGTTGAGACAGTAACAGACGCTGCCAAAGTCGCAGCTAAACCAACGGCAAAAGAGAGCAGCAAGGCCACAGGGGTTTCTGCCCGCAAGAAAGCACTGCTGCTAGGGCGTATGCTGGGGTTAGCCAGCGAGGATGACTACCGTGCCAGCAGCGCATCAATTGGTGAACGCGCCGCCTTTAGGGCGCAGAAGCTGGCGTGTCAGTATCAAGAGAACCTTGAAACCATCTATAAAATAGCCATCAGCCATACGCCATCAGACGTAACAGGCGTCGATCTCGATCCCGACTGGGCCCACCAGTTTTTTAAGCTGGCCGAGCAAATTCATAATCGTAAGATGCAGGAGTTGTGGGGCAGGATTTTAGCCAATGAAATCACCTCTCCGGGCAATTTTAGTCTACGCACCTTGGCAACGCTGAAACAGCTCACCCATAAAGAAGCGCAGATCTTAGAGAAAGCCCTCGCCATGTCGGTACTGGTTAACAATGAGTCACGGCTCAAGCTAATCATCGGCTTTAAACATGCAGGAGGCTTAGGGCAGTTCTTTAAGAAGCCAACATCAACCAATATCGGTCTGTCCCAATTTGGCCTACCCTATTCCAATATTTTGACCTTGGTCGAGGCGGGCATTTTACATCGCAGTGAGCTAGAGACGGGCTTACTTAGCAGTAAGACGCCGATCAGTTTCTCTCTTAGCGATCTAAAGCTCAAGCTGACACCAAAGAGCGGACAGCTATTTTTCAGCTACTACCGCTTTACCCCTATTGGCGATGAGCTGGCGCAGCTTATTCCTTTCAATACCGATAAAGACTACATCAAGGCGATGAAAGCGCTGTTTTCCCGCGATTTCAAGATTGAATAGCTTTTGTAATCAAGAATATTACCCCTAAAAATGCGATGCCGATATCACTGACGGCATCGCACTTTTATGAGTAACTTTGGATAACTTAAATCAAACTAAACCACTTTCTTTAGCTTCTCTGAATCGATCACCTGTATCGCAGCTAAATAATCTAACAGTGCGCTCACTTGAGTCGCTAAGTCCCCCTTGCTGGTATCTATAGTTAGCTCGGCAGCAGTTGGATCTTCATAGGGCGCAGAGATCCCGGTGAAATCTTTGATCTCGCCAGCGCGCGCCTTACTGTATAGACCTTTAGGATCACGGGCTTCACACACCTCTAATGGCGTCGACACATGCACCTCGATAAATTGCCCCACATCGAATAGTGCGCGTACGCGCTCACGCTCCTCCCTCGTCGGCGAGATAAAGGCCGACAACACCACAAGACCAGCATCGACCATGAGTTTTGCCACCTCACCGACACGACGTAGGTTTTCGTCGCGATCATCCGCGCTAAAGCCGAGATCTTTGCACAAACCATGGCGCACATTATCGCCATCTAGTAGATAGGTGTGAAAACCTGCATCGAATAATGCACGTTCTAACGCACCTGCCAAAGTTGATTTACCCGAGCCCGACAAACCGGTAAACCATAGCAAGATAGGGTTTTGTCCCTTCTGCAACGCCCGAGACTGCTTATCAATACTGTGTTGGTGCCAAACGATATCAGACATAAAAACTCCAAAAAATCTAATCTATAAAGTAGTTAACCAAACGAGCTAACACCATCTGAACATCTGCGCCATTAGCCTTAAACAGAACAAGCCAAAATGGAAAAGCTAAAATGGAAAAAATACTGGAACTAATAACAATACGATTGCCGAATAAAGTAGTGACAAAGGTAAACCCACACGCAAAAAATCACTGAAACGATAGTTACCCGCGTTATAGACCATCAAGTTGGTCTGATAACCGTAGGGCGAAATAAAACTGGCGCTGGCACCAAACACCACGGCGAGAATAAACGGCCGAGTATCGACGCCATAGCTTAGGGCGATGGCATAAGCCACCGGAAAAGAGAGCGCCGCAGCGGCATTGTTAGTAATAAGTTCCGTCAATAGCAGTGTCATCAAGTACACGGCCACAAATGCCGAAAAGACCCCGTAACCATTGATCGCTCCCAAAATAAACGCGGCGATATCATCGGCAAGCCCGGTCGATAACATCAGGTTCGCCAAGCTCAAGGCACTACCAACAATCACTACCAACTCAAAAGGAAAACGTCTTTTAAGCTCAGATAGGCTCACCGCACCGATGGCGATATAGCTCATCAAGAGCAAGATGAGCCCCTTAACTAATGGCAATACCCCTGTCAGGCTAGCTAAAATCGTCACAAGAAAACCTGTGAGTACCCACTGACTTCGGCGTGGATCCAGCCTAACACTCAAGTCTAAGCCACTCACCGCAGCAAATTCAGAGGCCAGCTTAGTGTTACGGCAAAAGCCATCACCAGGCGTGACCAGCAATACGTCCCCTGCCTGTAACTGGATATCACCCAGGCCGCCCTTTAAAGGCTGATGGCCACGGCGGATAGCCAAAACTGCACCATCAAATTTCTCTCTGAAGGTCGATTCTTTTAGTGAGCGCCCAACCAAGGTTGAGCTTGGCGCAAGCACAGCTTCAATCAGGTTTTGCCCCTTGGCCTGCTGCTTACCAAACCACTCTAAACCATCGAACTGATGCAGCAGCTCAACCGACTCCACCGCGCCACTAAAGCGCAAAATATCCTCACTCTGCAACACTAAATGCGGCGGTACCGGGCAGATGCGAATGCCGCTGCGCTCAAGCTCCACTAAATAAAGCTTTTTAAGGGCGCGTAAACGATTGTCTTGTACGCTCTTACCTATCAGCTGTGACTCTTTCGCCACTCTGGCTTCGAGCAGATAGGGTAAGGTTTCATCCAGACTCTCATCGCGTCTGTCGGGCAACCAGTTGGCCAGTAGCACTAACAAGCCAACTCCAGCAGTGACAATCACTATGCCAATCATAGAAAACTCGAAGAAACCTAAAGGCACCAGTCCTGCGTTTTCTACAAAGGAGTTCACAATCAAATTGGTCGAGGTACCAATTAGCGTGAGTGTCCCCCCCAAGATCGCCGCGTAAGACAGTGGCAATAACAGCTTAGCTGGCGCATGGGCTTGGTTGCGGCGCACCACTCCAATGAGCGAAGCCACCACCGCAGTATTGTTGGTAAACGACGATAACAAGGCGGTAGAGAGTCCGAGCTTGGCCATAGTCGATGCCAAGGAACCACGCCCTACCACTTGACTCAACTTACCCAGTAGCGAGGTTTTTTCCAATGCCGCCGTCGACATGATCAGCAGCACTAGCGTCACTAGGCTGGCATTGGTAAAACTGGCTAAAGCAGTTTCAAGCTCCACCATACCCAGCAGGTAAGTCGTTAACGATGCGATAAAAAATAGTGCTGCGGGTGTCCATAGCCCCGCCATCAAGGCAGCGACTAAGGCAAACAAGATGCACGATAACACCCACAACTCTGGCATTGTTAACCCTCAACCTTGCTGATATCAATCGCTTGCCAGTGAGGATACTGCTTACGAATAAGCGCATTTAGCTCTAGCTCAAAGTCACTGTACTGCTGAGCCGTTTTTTGGGCCTTGCTGCTCGATACCGCCATCACTGCCGCGACAGTCGCGTTCGATAGGCGGTCGATTAAGATCATGCCGCCTGTATCACGCACTAAGGTGTAAGGATCGATGGCGATAGACTCATTAAGTTCGAGGGTAACTCGCGCCATATCGTTAAGGCCGATTGCATCACTGCTGTTACGTTCTAGGGTGTTGATATCCACTAGGTATTCAATCCCAGTGACACTGGCTTGCAGTTTCTTACCCGCAACTTTTAAGTCATATAGCTCGCCAATTTGCAGTGGCTTCTCATCCATCCAAGCAATATCGGCGCTGACAATATTGGCAAGTGCTGGTGCATCAGTCACCTGCGACAGTAGATCGCCCCTTGAGATATCGATTTCATCTTCCAAGGTGAGGGTCACCGCTTGCCCAGCGATCGCCTGCTCAAGATCGCCATCGAAAGTCACGATGCGGGCAACCTTGCTACGTTTACCCGATGGCAGTGCCACCAGCTCATCACCTACGCTAATCACACCCGATGAAAGCGTGCCGGAAAAGCCACGAAAATCCAGATCGGGACGCTGCACATACTGCACAGGGAAACGCACTGGTAGGCTACTAAGCTCACGACGAGTATCGATGGTTTCGAGTAGCTCTAATAGTGTACCGCCGCTATACCAAGGGGTTTGATTGCTGCCATCGACGACATTGTCACCCTTAAGGGCTGACAGAGGCACATAACGAATATCGATTTCACCGAGTTGCTCGGCAAACTGGGCAAACTCGGCTTGGATATCCTTGAAGACCTTCTCATCAAAGCCCAATAGATCCATCTTATTAACCGCCACAACGAAGTGACGAATACCGAGCTGCGATGCAATAAAGGCATGGCGGCGCGTCTGGGTCTGCACCCCATAACGCGCATCGACCAAGATCACCGCCAAGTCGCAGGTCGAGGCACCCGTTGCCATGTTGCGCGTGTACTGCTCATGGCCCGGAGTGTCGGCAATAATGAACTTACGCTTATCACTTGAGAAATAGCGGTAGGCGACATCGATAGTGATCCCCTGTTCACGCTCGGCTTGCAGGCCATCGACCAGCAGCGCAAGATCCACCTCTTCACCGGTAGTACCAAGCTTGGCGCTGTCGCTTTTCAGGCTCGCTAACTGGTCTTCATAAATTTGCGCGCTGTCATGTAATAGGCGACCAATCAAGGTACTCTTACCGTCATCGACACTGCCGCAGGTTAAGAAACGTAACAGTCCCTTATTTTGCTGTAGTGACAGGTACTCTTTTACGCCCAGATCTTCCAGTTCTGCCGCCAGGCGTGCGTTATTACTTACTGCTTGATTCATAATGATTCCTTAGAGTTCTTCATCCACATTCATCCATTGGATGGCGGGGTTTAGAAATAGCCCTGACGTTTTTTCAGTTCCATCGATGCGCTTTGATCTGAGTCGATAAGACGACCCTGACGCTCACTCGAACGGGTCAGCAGCATCTCTTCAATAATCTTCTCTAGGGTGTCAGCCTCAGAATGCATCGCCCCCGTTAGCGGATAACAGCCCAGTGTTCTAAAGCGCACCAACTCCTCTTTAGGCTGCTCACCTTCTGCCAGTGGCATTCTGTCGTCATCGACCATGATCATCATGCCATCGCGCTCAACGACGGGACGTTTCTGAGCAAAATACAGTGGTACTAACTGGATGTTTTCTTGGTAGATATATTGCCAAATATCCAACTCAGTCCAGTTAGACAGTGGGAATACACGAATGCTTTCGCCCTTATTCACCGCACCGTTATAGGTACGCCACAGCTCTGGGCGTTGATTTTTAGGATCCCAGGTATGGTGCTTATCACGGAATGAATAGACACGCTCCTTGGCACGCGACTTCTCTTCGTCACGGCGGGCACCACCAAAAGCGGCATCGAAACCGTACTTATTCAGCGCCTGTTTAAGCCCTTGGGTCTTCATGATATCGGTATGCTTAGCACTACCATGTTCGAATGGACTAATGCCCATCGCAAGCCCTTCTGGATTCTTGTGAACTAGTAGCTCGAAACCAAATTCTTTGGCCTGAGCATCGCGAAAGGCGATCATCTCTTTAAATTTCCAGTCGGTATCGACATGGAGCAAAGGAAAGGGAATTTTCCCTGGATAGAATGCTTTTCGAGCAAGGTGCAACATCACCGATGAGTCCTTACCTATGGAGTACATCATCACAGGATTATCAAACTCTGCCGCGACTTCGCGAATAATTTGAATGCTCTCAGCTTCCAGTTGTTGCAAATGGCTTAACTCTTTCGCGGCCATGCTAATTCTCCGTATTCTTCAATCAATTATCTTGTTAATGCGGCTAACTCGTGACTTTTGAGTTGGCTCTTTTGTGTTTGCGGCGTAAACCAATTTAGGCTATCAGCAAGCTCAACCACCTCACCGATGACCATCAGCGCCGGCATCACAAGTTCCGGGTGGCTGGCAAGTTCATCAAGGTTATCTAGGTGACCGGTAAACACGCGTTGCTGGCTAGTCGTCGCCTTTGAGACAAGGGCGACAGGGGTTTGCGCCGATCTACCAGCATTAAGCAAGCCTGTTTTAATGAGTTCTGCATTCAAAATACCCATGTAGATCACTAAGGTATTATTAGGATTGGCATAACTCTGCCAATCCATTGGGCGACTCTCCAGCTTGCAGTGACCGGTAATAAAGCTCACACCTTGAGCGTAATCTCTATGGGTTAACGGAATGCCGGCATAAGCCGCCGTGCCGCTTGCTGCTGTAATACCGGGCACCACTTCAAAATCGATGCCAGCGTCCACGATGGTTTCTAGCTCTTCACCACCACGACCAAAAATAAATGGGTCTCCGCCCTTTAGCCGAACTACGTTCTTGCGGGTATAGGCCTTAGTAACCAGTAGCTGATTAATCTCGCTCTGCGCCGCACTGTGAAGGCCTGCGCGTTTACCTACAGCAATTTTCTCGGCATGCTTTGGGATCAATGCCAAGATCTCATCACTGACGAGCGCGTCGTAAAGCACCGCATCGGCGTTTTGCAACACCCGATAAGCCTTTACTGTCAGTAGATCGACATCACCAGGCCCCGCTCCCACTAGCCATACTTTTCCGCCAGCGGCTTGACCGGGTAAAGTTACAATCTCCATCACGCTACCTCACTCTGAATTCGTGTAGTGAAATATAGCCGCCTGCTTATTCCATAATAAATATGTATTTATTACCTTTTATAACTTTTAGTTATTTGAGAGGTACAAGGCTGTAGATAGATATGGCGGTGTAACATGTAACGTCTTGTATAAAAAGCGTTAAATCCAATAAGGCAATGAGTCTGTTCAACTAAGTGAAAATCATGGTGACTTTTAGCACTAACTTATTGCATTTAGATCTAATATTGGCGCTGTTTTTGATTAATAAATATGAGGTTAATCCAAGTTAAGCCTACCCAAAAAAACTAGCGCCCACAGTTGCCGACTTGCTAAACAACTGTTAATTCAGCATTGTGCTAGGTAGAATCTTCCACATAAGAAGACAAAACTGCTTAGATAAATTCAGGGAATACGATGAACAAATTAGCTGCGCTACTCTTAGCCTCTGGCTTGTGCTGCTCTTTTAGCCTTTATGCTCAAAGCGAGACTCAAGCAAGTAAGAGTGAAGAAAGCGAAACCAACATCGAGGTTACGCCTAAAAGAGAAGAGTCACTAGTTGATAAACGGATCTCAGAAGAAAGTGCTACTGACGAGCTGCCTTACGTCATTACCCCCCATAAGGTTAACTATATTCTGCCTGTGACCTACAGCAAATCCCCCAATATGGCCCCTTTTGAAAAAGATGCCGCCGAGCATCCCTTCACCTTAGATAATATGGAGGCCAAGTTTCAGATCAGCTTTAAGTTTCCACTATGGCACAATGTCTTTGGTGACAACGGTCACCTGTTTGCAGCCTATACCAACCAATCCTATTGGCAGGTATACAACAAAGATATCTCCTCGCCTTTTAGAGAAACCAATCACGAACCAGAGATCTTCATGCTCTTTACCAATGACTGGCAGCTGGGTCCGCTGAAAAACTCTTTTTGGGGTCTTGGCGCGGTACACCAATCCAATGGTCAGTCGGGTTCAAAATCACGTAGCTGGAATCGACTCTATGGCATGATGGTATTTGATAGCGGCCCCTTTGCCCTTGAAGCTAAGGCATGGTGGCGTATTCCAGAAGATGAGAAGGAGACGCCAAGCTCTCCAAAGGGCGATGACAACCCAGATATTACCGATTACATGGGTAACCTAGAGCTCAAAGGCGTATACGGCCTCAATGAACATAGATTTACTCTGATGGTGCGCAATTACATTAAAAAACCCAACTATGGCGCTCTGGAATTCACCTGGAGCTACCCGATCTTGGGTAACTTAAGACTTTATACTCAATATTTTAATGGCTACGGTGAAAGTTTAATCGACTACAATGTACATAACCAACGCATAGGTATTGGGGTTTCGATTAACGACATCTTATAGTCGACACCTTTTAATCGACAACGTTAGCTCAATATCAAAAGCGTCTTTAGCAGGCTTAGCGTAACCCGCTTAAAAGCCTGCCTGCACAAGGATGGTTATGACTTTGAGCTATAAGGGCATATTGACTGTTTTTAGCCTCCTCATCTGCATGAGCGTTGGGCTACTCAGCTACCAGTTCTTTTTCCCTAACAAGATAACAACCGAACTCAGTGTGCGGCAATACCAGCAAGATCTGAAGCTGGTTATCGCTAAGCTTGCGCAGCATTCCGCCTTTGCAGCCAACGACCCACAGCGCTTACAAGAGATCACCCAGAGCGCAAATGCCCTAATACAGCGCTCTATCGGCACAATTCATTCGACGCTGCTAGCGCAGCAGTTACAGCAACTGCTTAGCCAGCTCGGCGATCCTGCCATTCAGGTGCTCAGCCCGCATCTCAATACAGCAACGGCCACCAGACTGCCCATTAACTTGGTATTTGACGATCGATATTGGCAAGCCTATAACTTGGGAGGCAGACTGCTCGATGCCGAATACCCCTACCTTTCTCACATCGATGGCTTGCCTATTGCCCGCTGGGTGTTGGCGAGCCAAAGCTACCTGCCCGCTCCACTGAAACAGTCCCGTCTAGCACAGGCAAACGGGATCATGCAGATAGCGAAACTCAGACGAGAGATAGGCCTTAGGCACGCTAGCGAGTCGATACTGACCCTTACCGATGGTGAGCTCAGTGTGCAGCGAACGCTAACATTAGTTCAAACCAAAGAAGCTGAATCGATTGAGCCGACTCAACAGCGAGTCGATTTTCGCTTACCCTCACAGATCGATGCCAAGACTTTACAGCGGCTAACCCAGCAACTTACCGCTCGGCCCGAGAGTCATGCTCCATCACAGCTTATTATCGATATCCGCGCCATTAAACAGCCACAAGATCTGCTTATGGCTTGGCTCACGAAACACTTTAGTGATGATAAACAGCAACAAAAGATCCTCGCCTTATTGCAATACAAACGCTTTGCCAGCGCCAGAGCCGATCGTATCGCCAGCCAATACACGCCCCTGTCGCAACTGAGTTTTTTTGAGCAAACAGAGCTTAAGTACCGCGGCTTTGATAATGAATTAAAGCCTAGTGAAGCCTTTAGTGATTACCTAGTTCGCCGCTCTCGGATATTCGACACTGAATCTATAACCGAATTAAGGGTTATCACCCAAGTCGAGTCCAGCTCCGAGGCCGCGCCCAGTTCAGAAGCGGCGCCTGGCTTGGCCAGACATGCACAACTGTTTCTACGGGTGGATGCTAGCTGCGAGCAAGAGTGTGAATGGATAGCCCTAGCAGCTCAGAACTGGCCTAGAGTCACGCTTATCGGCGCCACAACCCGTGGCGACCTTGGCCCACGCTATCGAATAACACTGCCAAATAGCGGAATTGTGGTTCAATTTAGCTCTAGCTTAGTCTATCGCCCTAATGGTCAACTTCTGTCAGGAGTTGGCCTCACTCCCGACATATCGCTCAATCAACTCGCGTTTAACAAGGCTAATGCCGTCGAGCTTATCGGTGAAAAGTTTTTAGCCCAAAGTCCAGCACCGAGCGGCGACGCCCTAGCCGAAATCCCCTAATCCAAACTCGGGGGCTCCCCCTGCTTGAACTGACTAGGGTCATCTTTTTTGATGATAATAAACGAATTCATTCCATCATTCGGCCAACTAAGGTATAAGAGCGCCATGAAAACCCCAAAACGACTCCAACCTCTGGTTGATGAAGGACTGATTGACGAAGTAATTCGTCCATTAATGAGCGGCAAAGAAGCCGATGTTTACATTGTTAGATGTGGCAACGATATTCGCTGCGCCAAGATCTACAAAGAAACTGATAAACGCAGCTTTAAGAAAGCCGTTGAATATCGCGAAGGCCGTAAGAGCCGCAACTCACGCAGGGCCAGAGCCATGGAAAAAGGCTCTAATTATGGCCGCAAAGAGCAGGAACAGGCTTGGCAAAATGCCGAGGTCGATGCCCTGTTTCGCCTCGCCTATGCGGGCGTGCGCGTGCCTAAGCCCTATGGCTGCTTTGATGGCGTACTGCTAATGGAGCTAATCACCGATGAAGCGGGTTATGTGGCGCCAAGACTCAACGATGTAACGCTAACACCAGAGATGGCCATTGCCCATCATGCGATGGTGATGAAAGATGTCCAGCGAATGCTGTGCGCAGGCATTATTCATGGCGACCTGTCTGAATTTAATGTATTGCTCGATGATAAAGGGCCGGTCATTATCGATCTGCCCCAAGCCGTTGACGCTGCGGCAAACAATAATGCTAAGCGCATGCTGCTGCGTGACGTAAACAATATGACTCAATATTATGGTCAGTTTGCTCCATCTCTACGCACTAGCAAATATGCTCAGGAGATGTGGCTCAAATTTGAATCCGGCAAGCTATCGCCAGAGGCAGAGCTAACAGGGCAGTTTGTCGAAACCGAACACAGCGCCGATATCGATGCGGTATTAGCCGAGATCCAAGCCGCCTTCGAAGAGGAGCAAGATCGTAAGGCTCGCATACAATCTTCACCAGAGGATGAGTACCAGTATTAGCCCGCTAATCAGCTGATACTGAGCGACAAAAAAAGCCCAGCAGTGGAACACAGCTGGGCTTTTTAGTATCGCTAGCTTATCGAGTAACGCCGACTATTTATCGGAGCTCACGACATCGTTTGCTTTCTCAATATTGAGCTCTTCTAAGGTCGCCGCAATATCTTCGGCAGCGGTTTTGTTATTGATATCTTCATCAATCTTTAAGATCTTGCCATCTTTACCTATGTAAAAAGTCACACGACTAGCGACGCGAACGAAGTTCAGTACATCGTAGGCTTTAGCGGTTTCTTTACTCGGATCGCTAAGCATAGGAAAGTCCGCTTTCTGCTCGCGAGCGAAGGCTTGGTTATCCTCGAGATCATCCACACTGGCCATCATATATACGGCGTTATACTCGCGAATAAGGTGACCTTTCTCGACCAAGGACTTACATTCCAAAGTGCAGCCGTGGGTGTTAGCCATAGGGTACCAAGCCAGCACTAAGGTTTGCTTACCTCTGTAGTCACTAAGTTGATAAAAGTGGCCATCAGTCGCTTGTAGCTTAAAGTCTGGAGCCATATCACCGACCTTCAGATCCGTTGCCAGCGCGCTTAACGGCAGGAGTAATAATGCGATAAACCCAAGTTTTGAAAGCTGTTTAATCATCGTCTTGTCCCTTATTTAAATAGTCTTGCCCCCTCTCAACAATGGAGGAGTGCTCCCTATGCTTATTTCTAGCTGTTACGATCTATCTTAATCCCTCCCCAGCTATACGCCAGCTCCCGGTTAAGGATTGCTTCGTTTATCACTGGAATTGAGCGTATTACTCGCTTAGGCACTCAAAGGCTAGGTCATAGGCTTTGCCTAAATCGACCGTCTTAGGTTTAAGTAGCTTGAGTTCACTACAGCGTTTATCTGTGGCTCTCAGTGTCGCTGGGTGAATAAACTCAACCTCCTGCGAGACACAGGCTAAAATTGCCCCTTCCATTAAGAAAGTTCCCGCCCCCCCGGCACCTTGCCCTGTAGTTGCACGGCGGTTTAAGACCAGCTTAGAGACATTATGCTCGATTAAGTACGCCTTAAGCTGCGCAACAAACTCTCGAGTCTCTGCCTGACTGGGATTTTTAACTAGGCTGAACTTATTTGTCTTAGGCGCAATCACTCGATGAGCACTTCTGCTACCCGCTAAAGTAACCAACCTAACCTCATTCGCTTTTAAAAAGCACCCACTGACTAGCTGCTCAGCCATCTTAACTCCGAAGTATCACCAAAATAATAAAACGCCAACCTTCACTGGCTGGCGTATTGTCGTGACTGAATTATGCCATGCTCGGCTTATTCAGTTGAACGAGAGTTTGATAGAGAGTCGACTTCGAAGCCTTTTTGATCAATATCGAGACTCATCTTGACTCGCATATCATAACCTTTCATCGCCTCTAGCCCTTCAGGAACGGGTTCACCAGTTAGCTCGATAAAGGTTAGCAGTGGCTTAAACATCTTCATGTAATCGGCTGACATCACCATCAAGCCGTTATTGACCAGCGATTCTGTCGCTAAGCTATTGGCAACGGCTTCCCCCTTGTTACCAGCAAATAAGACTAAGTGGTTACCTTTTACCGCCATTTTAGCCTTGATCTTCATCTCAGGAGGCATAGGAATTATGCTATTGATATCGATCGCGTCACCATTGGCAGACAACTGAACATTGGCCAACTCAGGTGCAAATGGCTTCACCATATTAAATAACATGCTGGGGTTATCTGCTGAGAGTGTCATAACGGCATCTAAGCTCTCTAGCTGCGGATTATCTATGTCATCACTGATCTTATAGTCGATAAGCGAAATACCAACGCCTTTGACACCATTCGCCATGCCAGTAAACATGCCTAACATACCGGGACTCTGCTGGCTCATTTGAGCCTGCATCTGGGCCAATGGAGCACACTGATATTCTGGGGTTAACATATCATCCCAGATAGCAGTTAATGACGGTACCATCTGGTTTATATCGATACCCACACCTAAAGTAAATACGCTATTTTCAATATCTTGTGTATAGGCAGGAATATAACCACGCAGTTTTTGATAGGCATCGAGTAACACTTGGTTCTTACTCTCAACCACGGCTCTAAAACCAATTTTGCTCTCTTTATCGTTAATATCCAGTAGGTCGTATCCCGCAACCGTTCGCGGCCAATTATCGGCAATGGTAGAGAGTTCTAGCTGACATGCTGGGGTTTTCAGCTCGGCAAAAGGATCCTCTTGGCTCATTTCAAATAACTTCGAAAGCTGACCTGCAAGCTGATTGCCATCGGTACTGGTTAACGCCGTCACAATCTCTTTGTGATTGATGTAACTTATCCCCTCATTGGTAAAGCCATGTTTGTTGATAATGTCTTCGATGATGTGTGCATCGACAATAGAGTTATCAATTGGGGTCACCCCAAGAGCAGTTTCGAGTAAAGCGGCTTCACTAAAAGAGGTGCTCAGTGTAGAGATAAGCAGACCATCATGTACCGCAAACACCCAGTTTATCTGTTCTTGCTCGGTATCATCGGTCAATCGATAACTACGGTAATCCACACCTTTCAAGTTGGCCTTGGTATGGGAGAATCCACTCTCGGCTTCCGCTTTATCGAGCAGTGACCAGAAGGCATCGGGATTATCGATTTCGACTTTGACCACAGGCAAGGCGCCGAGTGTATAGAAGTAGCTACGGATATTTTCAGCCAAGCCGAAGGTCTGAATAAAGCTGCTGCCGTCCTTCATCGATGCCATATAGGACTTCATCAGGCTGACAAAGAATTTAGCCCTAGGATCATTTTCTTGTTCAAGCTCTTGCTCAAGCTCATCAAACACATCCACAGGGTATTGTCTGTAGGCTTCAGATAACGAATTGATATAGGACTTAACGGGGAAAGGTTGTAGCTGTGCGGAAAAAATTGGGGTGTCAGCAGGTATATAGCTTAATACTGGGTTCTCACCGGCCGAGATCTGCGTTGACTGCTGGCTATACCAATATCCACCAGCACCAGCAGCGGCAACCACTGCGGCAATAAGCATCTTTTTCATTCAAAGCTCCATTTGATATTTCAATTATTCCGATAGAAAACATTACAACCTTAATCAGCCATACTACATCATTGTTTATGCCTTATACCAATAGGCTCAAGCAAACTGTTATCCAAGTGATTAATGGATATTAGCAATTAAGTTAGGAGATAAAGTACTGAGAGACAATGCTGGCAATAATGGGGGAGTTAGCTCTAAAACGTGAAAACCCCAGCCAGCCCTACAGAGCAGGGCTGGCTGGGGAAACAACTCGCTTGATTAAGCAGGCGCTAGCAAGCCAATCAAAGCACTCAAATTAGCGCCCCTTGGCGTCATAATTCGAGCTTGGTTTATCTGGTTACTGACGGCTCTGCCTGCAATTTTTAGCTGATTTTGATGCCTAATATTTAAGGCTAACATCCAATCAGTGGAAGACTAAATTTTGCGTGACCCAATCTAGGCCGATACAGAACAGTTCCCTAAAACCATCTACGGGAACCTAAAACTATAGACCAAAAAAACACCTGTGCATAACCTTGTTAGTAAAAATGTACAAAATTTAATGAAAATTAATACTAAAGAATTAAACCCCTTTAGTAACATAAGCTTACACATTGATTTTTTGCATACAATATTACAACTACCACACCAAAAGTGGTACGCATGTACCACTTAACTCGGAGCTGGCGCAAACTTCTATTAAAACAAAATCAAATATCGTAATGCAGTCCACATTCACGCTTTAGACCGTTAAAGCGGGTCTCCTCTTCACTCATTCCTAACTCCAGCGGTTTACTCGAATGCGTGTCACCGACAGAAACATAACCTTGGTCCCACAGAGGATGGTAAGGTAGCTCAAACTCGGTTAAGTACTCGTGAACCTGCTTATTGCTCCAATCGATTATCGGCAAGATCTTATAGCGCTGACCATGAATAGCTAATATAGGCAGAGCCTCTCGGGTGCTCGATTGTGAGCGCCTCAGTCCCGCAAACCAAGTCCCTACGCGTTGCTCGGCCAAGGCTCGTTGCATGGGCTCCACTTTATTGATCTGGTTATATTTATCCAAACCATCTAAGTCTTGCTCCCACAACTTACCAAAGCGCGCTTCTTGCCAAGCGGCGCTGAAAGGTGATGAGTACACCTTCAAGTTAAGCTTTAACCTTTCGGTCAACTCATCGATAAACTGATAAGTCTCGCTAAACAGATAACCCGTATCGGTGAGTAGCACAGGAATATCGGCTTGCTCGCTGCTCACCATATGCAGCATCACCGCAGCCTGGATCCCAAAACTCGATGAGAGGGCGTGATTTCCCGGCAGATATGCCAGTGCCCAACGCACTCGCTCTACTGGAGTGAGTGCGGCTAGAAAATCGTTCAGCCGTGCCAGTTCAGCTTGCTGCTCAACTTTAGGCGCACTCAATAATGCCTTGAGCGCATCGGCGGAAATCACCGAATCAACAGTATTAGCCATGAAAATCCTTAGCTGCATCAAGTACAGCCGTAACGACACCGCAACGTACGGTATAGTTACCAAACGTTTCACCCACTTGGCGCTCAGCGACATATTGGGCAAATAGAGCATCGAGCTCAGCCAAGATCTCCGCTTCTTGAATATTCTCACGATAGAGCTTATTCAAACGAGTCCCCTCAAAGCTGGCTCCCAGATAAAGGTTATAGCGACCCGGCGCCTTACCCACTAGGCCGATTTCGGCCGCAAAAGGTCGAGCACAACCATTAGGACAGCCAGTCATGCGAATAACGATGCCTTGATCGAGGAAGCCGTGTTTTTCCTGTAGCCCTTCTACCTTAGTGAGAAAGTCTGGAAAGTAACGCTCAGCCTCAGCCATGGCTAGAGCGCAGGTTGGCAGCGCCACACAGGCAATAGAGTGACCACGGGTCTCGGTGATAAGCTTGCCGAGTAAACCATGCTGTCTTGCTAAGTCTTCTATCTGCTGTTTATCTTCACTCGGCACACCGGCAATAATGATATTCTGGTTCGAGGTCATGCGAAAATCGCCTTTATGCACCTTGGCAATCTCACGTAGACCCGTTTGCAATGGTTGGCCTGGTAAGTCTTTTACGCGGCCGCCCTCGATAAACACAGTTAAGTGCCAGTTGTCATCGACGCCCTGCTTCCAGCCATAACGGTCACCACGATCACCTATCACTACATCACGCTTAGACTCAAACTTAATGCCTGTGCGCGCTTCAACTTCCGCCTTAAACTTATCGAAACCGTGTTTGACTATGGTGTACTTCAAACGTGAGAGTTTACGATTTTCGCGATTGCCCCAGTCGCGCTGGATCGTCATCACGGCTTCGGCGAACTTAAGCGTGTCCTCGGCCTTAATGTAGCCAAAGTCATCAGCTAAACGTGGGAAAGTCGACACCTCGCCATGGGTTGAGCCCATGCCGCCACCAGCAACCATATTAAAACCCACTAGCTCATCGCCTTCGGCAACGGCAATAAAGCCCAGATCATTGGTGTAGACATCCACATCATTGTCTGGTGGTACGGCAACCGCCATCTTAAATTTACGTGGCAGATAGGTCTTACCATAAACCGGCTCCACCTCGTCACCTTCTGTGGTCACTAGCTTCTCATCGTCTAACCAGATCTCCGCGTAAGCCTTAGTGTGCGGCAACATGTTGTCAGACAGCTGCTTGGCATAGGCGTAAGCCTGTTGATGCAGCTTTGACTCAACAGGATTAGGGTTACACATCACGTTACGGTTCACGTCACCACACGCTGCGATCGAGTCCAGAGCCTCTCGGTCGAGATCTTGAATGATGGTCTTCAAGTTACGCTTAGGAATACCGTGATATTGGAATGTCTGACGCGTAGTAAGGCGAATACTGTTCGAGCTCGTGAGATTCGATGCGATCTTATCCACCGCCAACCACTGCTGTGGTGAACATACGCCTCCCGCCACACGTGCGCGCAACATAAAGCTATATAAAGGCTCTAGTTTTTGCTCTTTACGCTCATTACGCAGGTCACGGTCATCTTGCTGATAGAAGCCGTGAAACTTGATCAGCTGCTGATCGCCTTCGCTAAATGCCCCCGTGACCGCCGTATCTAGGCCTTCTTGGATAGTACCGCGCAGGTAATCACTGTCGGTTTTTAAATATTCATTTACTGCTAACTTTTGCTCACTCATGGCAAGGTACTCTCTTAAAATTCTTTTCTGCACTCGCGCTAGTTAACCCTAGCGTCGCTCATCATTGCTTTACTCGTTTAAAGCTAAGTCTTAGTAGACGTCTTTTTGATAGCGCTTAGCGGCTCGCAACGCTTCTACATATTCGGCTGCTTGCTCTTGAGTTTTGTTGCCGTATTTAACGACCACATCGAGCAGCGCTTGGTGGACATCTTTGGCCATACGTTCGGCGTCACCACAGATATAGAAATGTGCACCAGACTCTAACCACTGCCACAGTGCCTCGCCTTGCTCGGCGATCTTGTGCTGCACATAGACTTTATGCTGTTGGTCGCGCGAGAACGCCAAGTCGATACGAGATAGCTCGCCACTTTGTAGGTACTGCTGCCACTCGGTTTGGTAGAGGAAGTCTTGCTCAAAATGAGGATTACCGAAGAACAACCAAGTGTTGCCTTGTGCGCCTTGGGCTGAACGTTCCTGCATAAAGGATCTAAACGGTGCCACGCCTGTGCCAGGTCCCACCATGATCACTGGTGTCTCTGGGTTTTCTGGTAGGCGGAAGTGATTATTGGGTTCCACATAAACCTGCACCTCTTGACCCTCTGCGGCAGTCGCTAAAAACTGAGAGGCACCGCCAAAGCGAGTGACACCGTCACGATCCTCTTCAACCAGTGCCACGGTTAGGTGCACCTCAGACTCGACTTCAGCCTGACTCGATGCAATAGAGTAGAGTCTTGGAGTAATGCCGCGCAGCAAGGCAACAAACTGCTCTGCAGTCACCTTAGCCGGATACTGGCGAACTAAGTCAGCCACTTGATTGTTATTCACATACTCACGGGTCAGGGCTTTATCAGCGCTGATCGCCAATAGCTCGGCATTTTGACTCAACTCGGCCCAGCCAGTGACTAAACCAGGGTAGAGTTGTGTCAGCTCTTTCTTATTGGTTAGTGCTTCACGCAAACTCAAGTTATCACTGCCAACAGCAACAGACTCACCGCCATCAAGTGCTAGCACTTCAAGCAGCTCAGCAACTAACGCTTGTGAATTGGTAAACCACACACCTAAGGCGTCACCCGCTTGATATTGAATGCCAGACTCGCCCAGCTCGATCTCTACATGGCGAATGTCTCTGTCAGAATCACGGCCTGTCAGTTTTTGGCTAACGAGTAGTTCGGCGGTATAAGGCTTTTGCTTAGTGTAACTAGAGCTAGAGACTTGAGAGCTAGCGATAGAGACCACACTGGCACCAGCGCTCTGCACTAACGGCTTAACCGCTTCAAGCACATCCGCTTGCCATTGCTCGGCTTGAGCTTGATAGTCGACATCACACTCAACCAGAGGTGCAATGGACTTAGCGCCTAATGCATTGAGACGAGCCTCGAAGTCTTTACCGGTTTGACAGAAAAACTCATAACTTGAATCACCCAGAGCCAGTACTGAGTAATTAAGGTTATCCAGTTTTGGAGCGCGTTTAGAGCTTAAAAACTTATGCAACTCGATAGCATCATCCGGCGCCTCGCCTTCGCCATGGGTGCTGACAACCAATAGCAGCAAGCTTTCTTGCTTAAGCTGTCGTGTCTTGTAATCGCCCATAGAAACGAGATTGACGGCGTAACCTTGCGCCTGCGCCTTCTCGGCAAGCTCATTAGCAATGCCACGACCATTACCCGTTTGGCTACCATAAAGAATGGTGATGGTTTGTTCGGCTGCGGCTTGTGAGCCAACATCAGCCAGAGGCAACCCTGCCACGCCCTGCTCAGATGTTGCAGCAAGATAGCCGCTAACCCAAGCAAGTTGCACGGCATTCAGCTCTGCAGTGAGCTGCTTTAACTTGTCCACTTGGCCAGAAGATAGCGGCGAAGCGAGTGATGAAAGCTCTTTTAACAACATAGAAACGGCCCTGTATCAGTTTAATGCTGCTCAGCTTAGCCCCTCCTTAAACATTAAAAAAAGAATAAAAGATAATTTTTAATTCGATTTAGGAATATACAAAGTTCAAAAATTAAGCTACAAAAGTAAGTGGTAACTCAAGTAGTGCTTATGTAATAGAGTTTGCTAGTGCAAACTTCTATTAAAAAGTGTGGCTTAGCGCAAACTTTTCAGTCTGACCAGCTCAGAAACTACCATACTGAAAAATATACGCTTGTATCTAAATCTAGAGTCGCCACAATAAGCACCCTAACCAATAATCGACATCAATCCCTACGAATGTCCTAACAGAGAGGTTTACCTTTGTGAAGCTAGGTCTACCCAAAGAGAGTTATGCTAGTGAAAGTCGCGTCGCGATTATTCCAGCCAATGTGACTCGACTACTTAAAATTAACCTACAAGTTCTTGTTGAAAGTGGCGCTGGTAGTAATGCTGGTTTTACCGATGAAGACTATGTTCAAGCAGGCGCAACCCTAGTGTCTCGTGAACAGATCTTCAGTGATGCGGACATCATTACCCTAGTGAACGCCAAAGATGAGCAACTTAACGAAATAAAGTCCAAGCTTAAACCGCAGCAAATCGTGATCGGCATGATGGATCCACTGGCGCATCCTGAACATGCGCAAACCTTTGCCGAAACGGGGGTAACGGCGATTGCCCTGGAGCTTGTACCTAGGATCACTCGTGCTCAAAGCATGGATATCCTCTCCTCTATGGCGACTATCGCTGGCTATAAAGCGGTATTGCTCGCCGCCCATAAGGCACCACGTTTATTCCCTATGATGATGACTGCCGCAGGCACCTTAAAACCTGCACGCGCCTTTATCATGGGTGTGGGTGTAGCCGGACTGCAAGCCTGTGCCACGGCTAAGCGTTTAGGCGCCGTAGTTGAGGCCTATGATATTCGCCCAGCGGCTCGCGAGCAGATCATCTCTGTTGGTGCCAAGCCCGTTGAGCTTGACCTTGAAGCGGAAAACACCGAAACCAAGGGTGGCTACGCTGCAGAGCAATCTGATGACTTCCTCAAGCGTCAGCAACAAGCGATGGCGAACGTGCTTGCCCAGCAAGATATCGTGATCACCACGGCAGCCATTCCAGGCCGTAAGGCGCCAATCCTTATCACCAAGGAGATGGTCGATGGCATGAAGAGCGGCACGATTATTGTCGATCTTGCGGCTGAAACAGGTGGTAACTGTGAACTAACCGAACTCGATAAAGAGGTGGTCTACAAGGGTGTAACCATTCTTGGGCCATCAAATGTACCGGGAACGGCGGCAAATCATGCCAGCCAGATGTATGGCACTAACATCGAAAACTTGCTTAAGTTACTCGTCAGCAAAGAGGGCGAACTTAATCTCGACTTTGACGATGAGATCATTAGAGACACGGTTGTAGCCCATAAAGGTGAAGTCGTGAGCACACGTTTACGCGAGCTTTTAGGCCTAGCTGCGCTCGAAACCTCATCGGAGGCTAAATAATGGAAATTCTACTGTTACTGACCCTATTCGTGGTTGCTGTGTTCTTAGGTGTCGAGATGATCACTAAGGTACCACCGACTCTGCACACACCTTTGATGTCAGGTTCAAATGCGATCTCAGGGATCTCGCTTGTGGGCGCGCTGTTATCTGCGGGCTCTGGCGCAGGTATTTGGGTCAATGTATTAGGCTTTATTGCCGTGGTACTTGCCACTATCAACGTTGTGGGCGGTTACATGGTAACCAACCGCATGCTAGCCATGTTTAAAAGGAAATAAGCCACTATGAGTACGACGATTATTTACCTCGCCTACTTGGTGGCTGCGAGTTTATTTATCTTAGGGATCAAGGGGCTGACTAAGCCCCGCACCGCCGTGCGCGGTAACCAGCTTTCAGCATTGGGTATGTTTATTGCCGTGGTTGTGACCCTGCTCGATCAAAGCATTTTAAGCTATGAATGGATCATTGCAGGTGTGCTACTCGGTGGCACAATTGGTGCCGTTATGGCAACCAAGATCCAAGTTACCTCGATGCCTCAGATGGTTGCCATGCTAAACGGCTTCGGTGGTGGTGCGTCACTATTTATCGCACTGGCTAACTTTATCGATCCACAGTCCGCGACCCATACCGTTGCCTTGGTTTCGATTACAGCCACAGTGATCATCGGTGCCGTGACTCTGTCTGGCTCGTTTATCGCTTTCGCTAAGCTGCAGGAGCTCATCTCGGGTAACCCCATTAAGGTACCGGGTAACAAGCTACTTAACGCACTACTGCTTATCACCGCAATTGGCCTTGCGATTGCCATTGTGATGGATCCTAGCAACATCAACCTTATCTACGCCTTAGTGGCCGTATCTTTGGTGCTAGGTTTACTACTTGTAGTACCAATCGGTGGCGCCGACATGCCAGTGGTTATCGCGCTGCTGAACTCCTACTCGGGTATTGCGGCGGCGACCACAGGTTTCATTACCGGTAACACGGTATTGATTGTATCGGGCTCACTCGTTGGTGCATCGGGGATCATCCTGACACAGATCATGTGTAAGGCGATGAACCGTTCACTGTTTAACGTACTATTTGGCGTGATGGCCGAAGGCGGCGAAACGGTCGATGCAGACGAAGTCTATGCCGGTAAAGTGACCTCATCTTCACCTGAAGAGGTGGCTATGCTACTCGAAACTGCCGAACGCGTTGTGATAGTGCCAGGCTATGGTTTAGCCATGGCGCAGGCGCAACACGCCGTGCGTGAGCTAGCCTCCGTAATGGAAGCACGTGGTACCCAAGTACTCTACGCTATTCATCCTGTTGCGGGTCGTATGCCGGGTCACATGAACGTGTTGTTAGCTGAAGCTGAAGTACCGTACGAGCAGCTAATTGAGATGGATGAGATCAACCCACAGTTTGAGCAAACGGATGTGGCGATTGTTATCGGTGCCAATGACGTAACCAACCCTATGGCCCGTGAAGATAAGGGCAGCCCAATCTACGGCATGCCGATTCTAAACGTCGACAAGGCAAAAACCGTGGTTGTGGTTAAGCGTTCATTGAGCCCAGGCTTTGCAGGATTACCTAACCCACTCTTCGCGCTAGATAACTCATTAATGCTATTTGGCGATGGTAAGAAGGCGATTGTAGAGCTAACCCAAAGCTTAAAAGAAGCCGATTAAGCTAAAATGCTAAAACCGAAAAGGTCGCTAATGCGGCCTTTTTTATTCCTTTCGTAAGTATTAATTGCCATTAAGCTCTATTTAACCATTTCTTGTTAAAATTATGTAATTCATGGTTAGAATCAAGTAATCTAGCTACAAGTACCTGTGCTAGAAGAAAAAGAATATGACTCTCAAGATATTTCCCCCTCTGTCTCTTAGCCTTATCTTACTCGCGCCATTTTCAGCTCTGCAAGCAGCAGACTCCAGTGAGCTCGACACCAAGATGCCACCGCCTCCGGTCCAACTTAATGAAGAGGTTGACGAAGAGCCTATCGCTCAGTGGAGTGATAACTGGGGCATAGGTATTGGTATGCGCCGCGGCGATATTCCCTACGCCACCGAAGAAGATGAGGTCTATGACACCCTGCCGCTCATCTACTTTGAGAATGACTATTTCTATATCAATGGCATGGAAGCGGCAGGCCATATCTGGAAAAATGACAACCATCAGATCAATCTCTACACTCGCTTTCGTTTTGTCGATATCCCCAAGGAGTTACAGAACGAATCCCAGTCTCAAGCCTTTGATTTTGGTCTGCAGTACCGTTTCGTCAAAGATGAGTGGGACTTCGACTTAGCCTTTCTTTCAGACTCCAATAAACGCAGTTACGGTTACAGCCGTACCCAATACACCTGGGAGTCTGGGGACTGGAGGCTCAAACCTTACGCCGAATTCCAGTGGAAGAGCGCCGACTTTAATAACTATTACTACGGTTTAGAACAGTACGAGATCGGTGGTGGTGTAGACTTTAACGCGGGTATTAAGGCCCGTTACCATGTGTACAGCAACTTATACCTACTTGGACAGTTCGGTGTTGGTCGCCTCGAAGATGACGTCTACAACTTACCGACCATTAACAACCGCTTTCAGTATGAGTCCTTCTTCGGCTTCGGCTTCTTTCCTGAGCCTAATTCCAAGAAGTACTCTGCGCAGCCTGCAGCAACTAAACGCAAAGAGGGCAGCGAATTTGTTCGTATCGCCCACGGCTGGGCAACACCGTCAAACCTCAATGCCATCTTGAAATGGCAGACCAAGACTGACCCATACAATAACCAGATGACTTCGGCGTTTTACGGTACTCAGCTCACCGATAGTCTGTTTAACTTCCCTATCGATCTGTACCTGACACCCGGCCTCGTTTGGCACCATAGTTCAGAGGTGCAGGATAACCTTGCCGAAGCCGTGATTGCAGTGAAGGCGTTTTACACCTTTGAGCTTGGGCCGCGCTTCAGACTCGGGGTCGCCGAAGGTCTCTCTTACGTTAGCAACGTTACTCATATCGAAAGTAGTGAGCTAGAAATCAAAGAGTATAAACCGTCAAAACTGCTTAACTACTTAGACTTCTCACTGGACGTTAACGTGGGGGATGTTTTTAACTCGGCAAAATTCGACAACATGTGGTTTGGTTACAGCATCCACCATAGATCGGGGATCTTCGAGTCTAGCTCCGCCTTTGGCCGCATTAGTGGTGGCAGCAACTATCAAACCGTATACCTGCAGTGGCACTTCTAATCTAGGTACTCATGGCCCCAGAGCTAACAAAAAGCCTGTTCTTTATCGCTAAATAACAGGCTTTTTTAATGACACTCGCCAGGCTGGTTACATAAGGCTAAGGCGCTCTGTCCAACTAAGGCATTGACTAATAAGCGCCCCTGCTCACCGAGTTCGCTAAGCGCCTTCTCACTCGCCAACGTAATGGCTCTATAGCGACTCACGTTCACCTGCTTTGAACCACAGATAGAGAAATAGAGCCGAATGATGGCGATAAAATGTGGCTGCTTTAAAGAGACTTTCCAAGAGGTTTGCAGAGACTGAATACAGGAGAAATCTAGACGGTCGATGAACAGGTTAGCGAGACGACTGTCTAGCTGCGTTAGAAAGTCGACTTTATGGGGGAAGTGGTGACTGATCCCAGTGCGGCTAATGCCCGTAGCTTCAGATAGTGTCGTATAAGACATGGCATCATAGCCAAGTTCGAGGATCTGCTTCATCGCCTCATCAAGGATCTGTTGCACCGTCTGCTCGGTCTCGACTTTAGAACGCTTGGCCATAACACTACTTCATTGGAATAGACATAGGCCTACTCTAACAAAAGCATTTCATGAATTCCTAAATCAATGCGTTCTATTCAGCTCTCATTCAGCAAGTCACCAGCTAACACGACTCTGCACTTTATCACCCTATAGATTGTCGGCGCTCATCTGCTGAGAGCTCAGCCACTGGTGTGCGGCGCTCTGCCCCATCACCTCAATCAAGGTCGGCTCAAGGTAGCGCCCGAGGGCAGGCTTGCGCCAATACATATAGCCGGGTAATGGCTGCACCGTTCCTGCGCCGAACGTGCGCTGGATCAGGCTGGAAAACTCATCCAATGTATCCCTATCATGCAGGCGTAGTTTAGGAGAAATATCCGCCCAGAACAGGTCGAAACGGGGAAATTGATTTAACTGCTCAACAGAATAAAGCTCAAATACCTGAGCCAAGACAGGTACCGACCAATGAGACATAAACTCACTATCCGCCATCACCGCCAAGTTGCGCCTATGGTACTGCTGCCAAGCCAGTTCTAAACTCTGAGTCTCACGCGCAATACGCCAGTGTAGATACAGATCCGCCAGCCACTCGTGCTGATAGGGGCTAGTAATCGTTTGTCCTTGGCGGCCTAACGCATCGATGGCATGCAGATGCCCGAGTTCATGCCAGTAAGTTAATTGTGACTGTTGCTTTAACGGCAAAGAGAAGTGACCCACGCCCCAATTGATGGTCTGCTGGATGGGCACATTTTGAAAGTCGGTGATCACCACACCGGCAATACGGGCATGACGCAAAGGCAATACCATAGCGCCGCGCTGACCTAACAACTGATTAAATTTTTTTAGCTCAGAGGGAAGTTGGTTACGGGCCGAGAACGGGAGCTGCGAGATGCAAGTTTCAAGTTGATGTAGCTCGCAGACAAGGGCTTGTTTAGATCCAATACCGGACCATAAGCCACTTGTCTTGTCTAATGCCGTCAGATCTATCGCCGTGATGCTTACCCCTGCCAAGTATGTTGCCAGAGTAGCTGATGCTGCAGTCGCGGCGAGCGAGCTCATCATTTTGATTTTTAGTCAGTAGTTATCGACTAACATCAATGGCTACTGATTCGCCATGATGTTTTGAATAATCGCCGTGGTAGAGATGCCATCTTCAAAACCTAAGACTTTAACCAGACCACCCGCAGCCATCACCTCAGCGCCACCGGCGATATCTTCGACCTTATAATCGCCGCCTTTAACTAACAAGTCAGGCAGCAGGCGCGCGATAATGCGCTGAGGCGTATCTTCAGTAAAGGGCACCACCCAATCCACCGAGGCCAAACCAGCAAGCACTGCCATGCGTCTATCTTCAGGGTTCACCGGACGGCCTTCGCCTTTAAGACGTTTAACCGAGGCATCGCTGTTCACCGCCACAATCAGTCTATCGCCCAAGGCTCTAGCCTGCTGCAAATAGCTGACATGACCGGCATGTAAGATATCAAAACAACCATTGGTCATCACCACACGTTCACCGCGTAGTCTTGCTTGCTCTAGGGCATACACCAGCTGATCTTCACTCACGGCGCCAAAGCCTGATTCACCATGGCTTAGGGATAACGCCTCGATAAGCTCGATGCGCGTGACCGTCGAGGTGCCCAGTTTAGCCACCACAATACCCGCCGCGGTGTTAGCAATCGCACAGGCTTGTGGTAATTCACTGCCCGCTGCAATCGCTGTGGCTAAGGCTGAGATCACCGTGTCACCAGCGCCTGTCACATCGTAGACTTCACGGGCAACGGTCGGAATATGCAGCTCGGGCTGATCTTTAGTGATGAGCGTCATGCCCTTTTCAGAGCGAGTCACCAACATAGCGGTAAAGTCATAAGCCTCAAGTAAGGCTTGAGCTTTAGCCACTAAATCGGCCTCTGACTCCACCTTACCCACGACTACTTCAAACTCACTCATATTCGGCGTTAATAGGTAGGCGCCGCGATACTTTGAAAAGTCACTTCCCTTAGGATCCACCAGTACCTTCACACCTTTAGCGTTAGCCGCTTCGATAAAGCTTTGTGGTGAGATAAGCGCGCCTTTGGCGTAGTCAGACAGGACCGCCACATCGACATTGTCCAGTTGTGGTAGGCTCTGTGCTAGCAGGGCATCACTCTCGGCTTGAGAGTAGCTCTCTTCAAAGTCTAAACGCAGCAACTGCTGATTACGGGACATTACACGTAGCTTAGTGATGGTTGGCTTATCAGCAACCTTGTGCCAATTAGGCTCGACCCCAAGGGTTTGTACGCCTAAGGTTAATGCATCGGCGGTTTCATCAGCACCGACAATACCCGCAAGGCTAGCACTGCCACCTAAGGTCGCGATATTTATCGCCACGTTAGCCGCACCACCGGGTCTGTCTTCAAGCTGTTCAACCTTAACAACAGGTACAGGCGCCTCTGGTGAGATCCGCGCTGTAGGGCCCGCCCAATAGCGATCTAACATCACGTCACCGACAACGAGAACCTTGGCTTTTTCAAATGCTGGCAGAGAAATCTTCATAACGCCTATATCTATCACAAAATTTAATACTGATTGTACCTAATTCTAATCGCTTTTGAGTTAGAATAATGAGTAATTTTTCAATGGATTCGAGAATTACGTGGTCGAAAAAGCACAATTTTCATCTCACCTTTATCATCCCAAGTACTGGCTATTGTGGTTAGGCGTGGGCTTTATGCGGTTAACTCAGCTGCTACCACTGCGAATTCAGATGAAAATGGGCGCTGCTCTTGGCCGCTTAGCCATGAAGCTAGTCAGCAGTCGCGTCAAGACTGCCAGACGGAATCTAGAGCTGTGTTTTCCAGAGATGTCTGAAAATGAGATGCAACATCTCTTGACGCAAAACTTCGAGCAAACCGGTAAAGCCATCTTCGATACCGCCAATGCCTGGTGGTGGTCTGATGAAAAAATTCAGCAGCATATGACCATTAAAGGCAGAGAATATGTCGAGCAGACATTAGAGAGTGGCCAAGGGGTAATCCTGTTTGCGGTGCACTGTCTGCCACTAGAGATGGGCGCTCGGATCTTCGGCCAGTTCCAACCCGGTGTTGGTGTCTACCGCCCCCACAACAACCCCTTAATGGAATACCTACAGGTTAAAGGCCGCCTCCGTTCAAACAAGGCCTTGGTACCCAAACGCGACCTACGTCAGATGGTACGCAGCCTACGGGAACCGAATGTTATCTGGTATACCGCCGACCAAGACTTTGGCCGCTCAAGCGCCATCTTTATCCCCTTCTTCAATGTCCCCGAAGCCGCCACCATTACCGGCGCCACTACCCTAGCCAGACTGGGTAAAGCCAAGGTATTACCTTTCTTCGTCGAACGTAATAGTGATGACACCGGCTACAATATCGAGATCCAACCGCCACTGGATGACTTCCCTGGTGAAAATGAGATTGAAGATGCTAAGCGCGGCAATAAGATCATCGAAGAGATTATTAGCCGTAATAAGGCGCAGTATATGTGGTTACATCGACGGTTTAAGACACGCCCGAATAAAGGCGATGCTTCTTTGTATAAGTAGGTTATAGGACTGAGTGTTAGCAGGTTATAGGTTTGGCTTTTTGAGGTTCTAGGTTCTAGGTTCTAGGTTCTAGCAAAGCTAAAGGTATCAGGCTGCGCCTGACTAGGGTCGTGAGCTTCCAGCTCACACTCGGGCATTTCCGCGTTAGGCGTTAGGCATCAAGCAACACCAACCTAAATCAGTCCCCCAATTACTCGGTGTAGATACGGCAGCGGGCTTCGATGACATGGTGAGAGATAACGAAGTTATCAAGCTCTCGAACGAGAGGCATGGATGCCGAACTGGCGTTTAAATAGGGATGTTGTTTGTTTTCGTTGAGCCTACAAGGCCAATTCAGTTCCATAATAAATTTGGCATTCCCTCCGTCCATGGAGGTCAGACGTACTAGCGGCGAGCTTCAGCAGTGTCTGCACATAAGGTCGTTCTTTCACATCCATGTGATCACGACATTCGGACATCCTGTCCAGCACCCGCTGCAAGCGATTGATAGCGACTAAGTACCAAATTCAAATTCGCTAATTGGTAGCTCCCCCCAAAAAAATGTAACCAACCTTCATTCGAACGCTAACTCACTTTGGGGCATTTCCGCGTTAGACATCAAGCAACACCAACCTAAATGAGTACACCAATTATCCCGTGTAGATACGGCTGAAGCCGTCGAAAACATGGATGTTTTCGTTGAGCCTACACGGACGTATTAGTGGCGAGCTTAAGAAGTGTCTGCACATCCCCCGCTGGAGGCGATTGATAGCCATGAAGCGAAAATGTAGAACACACTTCCCCGTAGCCACAGCTCAGAAAAAAATGTAATCAGCCTTCACTCGGAGGCTAACCAACTTTGGGGCATTTCCGCGTTAGATATCAAGCAACACCAACCTAAATGAGTACACCAATTACCCCGTGTAGATACGGCCGTGACCGTCCATGACATGGACGTCATGGCCGAGCTTACAAGGATGTATTCATAGCGTGTCACGGCAGTGTCTGCACATAAGGTCGTTCTTTCACAGCCATGTGATCACGACATTCGGACATCCTGTCCAGCACCCGCTGCAGGCGATTGATAACCATGAAGCTACAATGCAGAACACACTTCCCTGTAGCAACAGCACAGATAAAAATGTAACCAACCTTCATTCGAAGGCTAACCAACTTAGGGGCAAAAGAAAGTTACAAAGCTTACAGAAAACACCATTTGTCCATCCGAGTATGAGGGTCTACAACTCCGTCTCGCGTCATGCTGAATGCGAACAGTCCTCCTTGCTCGACTCTATAACAACAGAAAGGGGCGAAGTGCCACTACTTTCGTCAAGCGAAGCTTGATTATCTTATCCTAATACCTAGTACCTAAGGCCTAGAACCTGATACCTAGATCCTTCCCTCGACCTCCTTCAACTTCCTTCAACCTCCTGCTGTCAATTAGACACACAGTGTCATATCAACAACAAACACACAGTCTAAATGACAACATAAAATCCCACCAAAAATTCAATATTTATTGATAAGGCCTTTAAAAACAATAACAAAACAATTTGGCACGTTCTTAGCAATAACAGGGCTCGCCTGTATCAAAAAGACTTTGCGCTAAGAGGAAATATGAGCAAACAAAAAATCACCGCAATCGCACTGCTGCTAGTGCTAATTGCTTCCTTCACTGTACTCCTGAGCATAGGCAGTGAAATTTATCGAGAAAAGCCACCTATCCCGACGGCTTTTGTCGATAACCAAGGACAAACACTATTTAGTCAAAACGATGTTGAACGCGGACAACTGGTTTGGCGCTCTATGGGGGGGCATCAACTGGGCTCAATTTGGGGGCACGGCTCATACGTGGCACCGGACTGGACTGCCGACTGGTTACACCGAGAAGCACAGGCTTGGCTCAATATCACCGCTAAGCAACGCTTTAATACCGAGTTCGCTAAACTGAACTCCCAGCAACAAGCAGGACTTGAGCAAGCGCTACGTGAAGATATACGTAAAAATACGGCACTGACAAAAGCCAACGGCGATATAGAAATTAGCTTGTCACCAACCCGTATTGCCGCGATTAAACAGGTTGAGCAGCATTATCTAGCTCTGTTCGGTGACGACCCAAAGCTATCGGCCTTGCGTGAGCAATATGCGATGAAAGAGGGCACGGTACCTAGCCTTGAGCGTCGTGAGCAGTTAAATGCCTTTCTATTTTGGGGAGCCTGGGCCGCAGTAACCGAGCGCCCCGATGCCGATTACACCTATACCAATAACTGGCCGTTTGACCCACAAATTGGTAATACCCCGACCTCTGACAACGTGGTTTGGTCGATCCTCAGTATCGTCACCTTGATTGCCGGTATTGGCGCCTTGGTGTGGTATCACGCTGCGGGTAAGCACGAAAGCTTGCCGACACCTGCAAAGCAAGATCCCTTGTTCTACAACAAACCAACCGCTTCTCAACGCGCCGTAGGTAAGTACTTCGTCACTGCTATAGGGCTATTCCTGCTGCAAATTTTATTAGGCGGCATAACGGCTCATTATGCGGTCGAGGGGCAAAACTTCTACGGTATTCCGCTTGCAGAAATTCTCCCCTATTCGGTTACCCGCACTTGGCACACCCAGCTCGCGGTATTTTGGATTGCCACCGCATGGCTTGGTACCGGACTTTATATCGCTCCTGCACTTTCGGGATATGAACCTAAGTACCAACGTTTAGGTGTTAATGTGCTTTGGGTTGCACTGGTGATTGTGGTGCTGGGCTCAATGGCGGGGGAGTGGATTGGTGTGCAGCAGTACTTCGATCTCGATATGAACTTCCTGTTTGGTCATCAAGGTTATGAGTACATTGATCTTGGTCGTGTATGGCAGATACTACTCTTGGCCGGTCTACTCATCTGGTTAGCGCTGGTAACGGCATCTATGCGCCCTGCATTAAAGGTCGATAGTGAAATGCGCCCTGTAATTTGGGTGTTATACGCCTCTTGTGTTGCTATCGGCTTGTTCTACGGTGCCGGCCTATTTATGGGCAAACACACCAACTTAGCCATTGCTGAATACTGGCGTTGGTGGGTGGTTCACCTATGGGTAGAGGGCTTCTTTGAAACCTTTGCCACCTCAGTCATTGCCTTGATGTTAGTGCGCCTAGGGCTGATCCGCGCAAGAAGTGCCAATGCAGCGGTATTGTTTGCCACAGTGATCTTCTTAACGGGTGGTCTAATCGGTACTCTGCACCACCTCTACTTTACCGGCACACCAACCTCTGTGATTGCTTGGGGCGCTATCTTCTCGGCGCTAGAAGTCGTGCCACTTGCACTTATCGGTTTTGAAGCAGTTGAAAGTTACCGCTTACGGGCAGTTAGCCCATGGATGATCCGTTATAAATGGGCAATTATGTTCTTCGTTGCGACCGCGTTCTGGAACTTAGTCGGTGCTGGCATACTTGGCTTCTTAATCAATCCACCTATCGCGCTGTACTTTATTCAAGGCTTGAATACCACCGCGACCCACGCTCATGCCGCTTTTATGGGAGTATACGGCATGCTAGGTATGGGACTAATGTTGTTCTGTTTACGCGGTTTAACTGGCCAGATGCAGTGGAACGAGAAGCTACTAAAAGGCGCGTTTTGGACCATGAATATCGGCCTTGCGGCTATGGTATTTATCTCACTGCTTCCCGTTGGAATCGTGCAGTTCTTTGCGGTAATAGATAACGGTTATTGGTTTGCCCGCTCACCCGAGGTGATCCACAGCCCACTGGTTGAAACCTTAGTCTGGATGCGTATGCCAGGTGACGTACTGTTCAGCTTCGGTGGAATATTTATGGGCTGGTTCCTATTCGATATCATCAAAAAAGCCATCGCTAAGAAAAAAGCGGTTGCCGTAATTGATGATCAACAATCGGTAAACGCTTAAGGTTAAAGAAGGCTCTAGAATTGAAACAAGGTTCTAGAGCCTAGAAAAAACTGGAAAAGCATAAATGCCGACCGACATCTAAACTAGAGTCTTCAGAATCAGGGCCTTCAGATTGGAGGCTCTGGTTTTTAACTACCATCTTGTCATCAGGTTAGAATCAGCACCATTTGCAGCTTGTCACCAGCCCAGTTGCCAGACTAATCGGCTCGCCACGCTTATCAGAGTGTAAAATTGACATATAAACAGCAGAGTTCAATACTGTTAAAAAGACACTGCCTAGCAGTGCTAAATGCTAAAGCAAGGTTACACTGTTAGCCTTAAATTGGAGTTCATCATGGCACTAAGCCAAAGCGATCTTACTCGTATCGCACTCGATATCACTTCAGGTCTTTCCGACCATGACCGCTTCGCTCGCCTGTTAGATACCATACGCCAAACCCTACACTGTGATGCAGCCGCTCTATTACAATTTAGCGGAAAGCAATTTACCCCACTGGCAATCGATGGCCTAAGCCCCGATGTCTTAGGTCGGCGCTTTATTCTGTCTGAACACCCAAGGCTCGAGGCCATTGCTCGTGCGGGCGACGTGGTGCGCTTTCCTGCCGACAGCGAGCTGCCCGATCCCTACGATGGTTTAATCCCCCATCAAGAAGATCATTTGATGGTGCATGCTTGTATTGGCCTGCCCTTAGTCGCCGATGGGGCACTTATCGGCGCAGTCACTATCGATGGTTTCGACCCAGAGCAATTCAATCGATTTAGCGATAAAGAACTACGCACCTTAAGTGCTATCGCTTCAGCATCACTCAGTAATGCACTACTTATCGAAAAGTTAGAAAAACAGGCGGTGCAGTCGCAAGAGCCATCATCGTTTAATCACAGCAGCGACAGTGAAGTGGAGATTATAGGTCAATCACCCGCCATGCAAGCGATGCAAAATGAGCTTAGCGTAGTAGCCAGTACCGATCTTAACGTTTTGATTTTAGGTGATACAGGAACGGGTAAAGAGCTGGTTGCTAAATCTATCCACTCGCACTCTCTGCGCGCAAACAAGCCACTGATCTATCTTAACTGCGCCGCCCTGCCTGAATCCGTGGCCGAAAGTGAGCTATTTGGGCATGTAAAAGGGGCCTTTACCGGTGCCATTAGCCACCGTAGTGGTAAGTTTGAAATCGCCGATAACGGCACACTGTTTTTAGATGAGATAGGCGAGTTACCTTTGTCGCTGCAATCTAAATTACTACGAGTATTACAATATGGCGATCTACAAAAGGTCGGCTCAGACAAAAGCCTAAAAGTGGATGTACGTATTATTGCCGCCACCAATAAAGATCTCAAGCAAGAGGTATTGGCAGGGCGTTTTAGAGCCGACTTATACCACCGCTTGAGCGTGTTTCCCATCGTTGTGCCGCCGTTAAATGAGCGTGAGGGTGACGTGATTTTATTAAGCGGCTTCTTTGTCGAACGCAGTCGAGAAAAGCTCGGTTTAAAGAGCCTAAGCTTGAGCCCTGATAGCATTAACCTGCTAAATAATTATGACTGGCCAGGTAACGTTCGTGAACTCGAACATGTGCTGCGCCGAGCGGCGGTATTATCAAGAGCCCAGTCTCAGTCCGATATTGCGGTGATCACCCCGCAGCACTTTGATCTGCCAGGGCAAGACTCACAAGAACAGCTGTCCTTACCTACGCCTCACGTTGAACTAAAAACGGGCAGCCAAATCAATTCAGGGTACTCATTAAAACAAGCCACCGAGTCATTTCAGGCGCAATATATCCGTCAAGCGTTAGCCGCCAATGGCAATAACTGGGCAGCGACGGCTCGTGCACTCGATCTAGACTCCGGTAACCTACACCGTCTCGCAAAGCGCATCGGATTAAAGTAAAAACACACCAGCTACCGGCTATAGAACACCGCAGATTAAGCTGATATAACTTAACTTGTTGTTGATGCTAAAAGCCGTTAAAAAAGGAATTGAGACTAAATTGAAGCGATTAATAATAAGTTGCATTACTGTTTTATACGCGGCCTCTTTGCCAGTCAGCGCAATGGATACTGATAAGCCAGAAAATTGTGCGCTCGATACACTTGCCCAGCCGCTCTATGATGTAGAGCAGAAAATTCAACTCCGCCAGCTCGATAATGGTCTGCAAGTCCGCACTCTGGCCCTTAAAAACACCCAAGCCGTATCAATCGCCAGCCAGTTCGATGTGGGCTCGCGCAATGAAGTAAAAGGCCAAACCGGATATGCTCACCTGTTTGAACATATGCTGTTTAAAGGCAGTGAAAATGCCCCCGGCGATAGCTATACCCAGACCATGAGTGCCTTAAGTGGCCAATTTAATGCTAGTACCTTTTTTGATTTCACCAACTACTACCTGACGATCCCCTCACAAGCACTCGAGTTGAGTCTATGGCTGGAGGCCGACCGCTTTCGTTACCCAACGCTCAATGAAACCACAGTCAAAAATCAGCAAGGGGCTGTGCTTGAAGAGATGGCCACCAGCATAGATAACCAGCCTTATGTACGCAAAGCGATGGAGTTTTTACTGGCGCAGGTTGAGGGCACGCCCTATGGCCATGCGGTGATCGGCAGTGTCGAAGATGTCAAAGCTGCAACACCCGAGAGTTTAAATGCCTTTCATCAACAGTTTTATCGCCCCGATGCCATGCAGCTAAGCTTAGTGGGCGACATACCTTTGCAAACTCAGGACTGGATAGACACGCAATTTAGCGACTGGCAGGCGCCGGATATCGAGCGGACTCAACTGAGCGACCTTAAGATACTTCCTAAGCCTGTGCATGGTGAAATCATCGATGAACGCGGCCCTTGGCCGGCAGTACTCTTTGCTTGGCATACCGCTGGCACCAATTCAGCCGATGCTGCGGTGCTAGCGCTGCTCGAAGCCTACCTGTTTCAGAACAAGAGCAGTTTAATTCAGGGCACAAGTTTGACTGATCCCGACCAACTGCTAAGTTACTCAATCCCCTTAACCATGACCCATCACGGCATGACTAACTTAGTATTGGTGCCCCGCGCCCGCACTTCGCTCGATAAGCTCAGTGACAATGTCGAGTCATTGATAGCCTCTGTTGCCGCGCAGCCCATAGATGATGAGCAGCTTTGCCAGTTAAAGCAGATCTGGCTCAACAAGGCGTTATCCGCTTTAGACTCGCCGTCACTGCTAGCGAGAAGCCTTTCGGCGACTCAACCTCAAGATAGACACCATCCCCTCACAGGGCCATGGCAACGTATCGATGCCGTTAGCGCTAAAGAGCTACAAGCCATCGCCCAAAGGTACTTTAGCGGCAATACCGTGCGTCTGGATCTGCTACCACCTTGGTATATTCGCGCCACCAAATCGATTCTAGAGTTCCTACCTAAAGGAATGACCGACAGCCTTGAAGAGAGCGTAATGTGATGCCCCATATAATAACGCTACAGATGAGAATGCTAATGAAACCTCTGACAAAGCTCAGCTCATATACACTCGTTGCAGGCATACTCCTGAGTGCGCTTGGCTGTCAGCAGACTCATATCAATTTTACCCCAAAGGCTGAACCGCAACTCCCCGTATTCGATAAACTAAAGGGCGCACCAGAAATTATGCCGCTTAATTATAAAGAGTGGCGCCATTCTGAGCCTGTCCCTATCACGCCAAAACTGGATCTATACCTGTTTGATGACACCTTATCGGGTCTAAACCATCTCTCATTGGTGGCCTACAGCAGTTTGCCGATGCTCAATCTAGATGTACTCGTGCAAGCCTTTACGGAGAAGAGAACTTGGCTAGTACAGCAATCAACACTTGCCTGCGCTGAGAGCCTGAGTATTCGCCCAAGTATGCACAGCTTGACCATTAGTATCGATTGCCCAAACTCCCCTGCCCTTGCCAGTGAGCTGTTGATGCAGTTTTGGCAAGTCGACAGTTTTGACGAGCTAGATATCGCTAATGTGCGCCGCCAACTCAAGTTGGCTAAACATATTAACGCATACAGCGGCGCCGAAATCGATGATGTGTGGGCCAAGAAAATTCTCGGTGAGCAGCATGTTTATAACCAAGCGCTCAATGATAAGACCCTTGCCGATGAGCTCGACTTAGACAAACTGAACCAAGTTAAAAAACAAATTTTAGAACAATCTAATTGGGCACTTTTAATCAATTCTAGCCTTGAGCAAGACAAGGCGTTTATCTCGGCGCTGAGCCAACAATTTGAGTCAAAGATTGCTAGCACGCCATCAACCCCATCTGTCATCAATAGCGAAGCTAACACTCAGCCCAATTTAAGCAATAACCTTAGCAATAGCCCTGTGAACAGCCCAGCCATCCCCCTAGGCAATGATAACAAGACACTGTTTATCATCGATGCACCGGGTAGCGTGCAAACACAAGTACGTATCGGCTATCCACTGGATGCGAACAACAAAGATATCGACAGTATTCAAGACTGTAAGCTGCTGGCCAGCTGGCTGGGACGCAGCTTTTCTGGGCGGCTTTACTACGATCTTCGCGAAGTGCGCGGCTTAACTTACGGCATTTACGGCCGCTGCTTCGATAATCCGCTATCACGCACACTGAAATTTTATGGCAGCACTAAGCTTGAGCACACTGGCGCCTTTATCAGTGGCGTGCTGGATCACCTCACATTGGCGACACAAACGCCCGCATCGGCTGTCGAAGTGGACGCCTTAATCACTTACCTCACTAGCCAAAAGATGCTACGTCAGGCAAACTTTCGCGCGGTAGAGGTCGATACCATCAAGCAACTTATTCGCGGTGGCTCACCTCGGCAGGAGCAACAAGCAGCAGACAGACTCGCAGCACTCACACCTGAACAATTACAACAGATTGCCAGCTCGGTGTTTAACAACACCCCCTATATCGTCATTCGAGGCGATAGAGATAAGATCCAAGCCGATCTAAAAGACAAGTTACCTGAATGGAAGATAGTCGAAGCCATGGCAGACTAGCCGCTGAAGCTTTAACTGGATAAGTTTTAAACGGAAAACAGCGTTTTTTGGTAGTGCCGCCACATCCTAGAAAATAAACCCAATAAAGATTTCAGTTCTTTGCAAATCGGGTCGCATTAACTTGCAAAATTGGGTTTATTTATAGGAACACTCATGCATTCAAGCATCATGAAATTCGCCATCGACGATGGCTCGACCAACGTTAAGATCAGCTGGCTTGAGGACGGTCAAGTGCGTAGCGTGACCTCGCCTAACTCTTTCCGTAAAGACTGGAAAAGCGCAGCGCTACTTAGCGACCGTAAGGTGTTCAACTATCAAATCGCATCGACCAAATATACCTACGATGCCACGTCTGACAAGGCGCTTTCGACGACCCATGTTGCCTTTCAGTACGATGACTTAAACCTACTCTCAGTGCACCATGCTCTACTACAGACTGGCGTTAAGCCTTGTCCCGTCAGTATCTTAGTGACTCTGCCTATCACCGAATACTACAAAGCCGATGACTGCCAGAAGAACGAAGACAACATCGCTCGCAAGAAAGCCAACTTAATGCGAGAAATAACCCTAAACAAGGGCGAGCTATTTACCATCGTCGATGTTGAAGTACTACCCGAGAGTCTGCCTGCGGTACTCACCACCTTGATGGATTCAGGCGTCAATGAATTTGCCAAGTCTTTAGTTATCGATTGCGGCGGCACCACCCTTGATATGGGCGTCATTGTCGGTGAGTTTGACGATATCTCCGCCGTGTATGGCAATGCCGAGATTGGCGTATCTATGGTCACCAACGCAGCGCGCAAAGCCTTGGCCGCAGCCGACAGTGACGCCAGCTACTTGGTGGCTAACGAGCTGATTAAGCGCCGCCATAACCGCGAGTTTGTTGAAGAGGTGATCAATGACATCAGCAAAGTCGATTGGGTGCTAGAGCGTATCGAAGATAAAATTGCCGAGCTAGGCGCGGCAGTTGCCTACGAAGCCAAGACCTTCACCCGTAACCCAAATCGCATCTACTTAGTAGGCGGGGGCGCCATGCTAATTGAAACGGCGATTCGCGAGGCCTACCCTTCGTTAAACGATAAGATTGTCATGGTCAAAGATCCTCAAGAGGCCTTGTCACGTGAGATCTGCTGCTATCACGCGGCAGAACCAAGCGACGCGGCGTAAGAGGAAGCTATGCGCATTCGATTCAATGTTAGCCTAGAGCCTGAGATCTACGACTCCCATAGCTACGCCATCGCCAGCCTTAGGCAGTGGCAACAAGCGGAAAAAGAGCGTGATGACGACCCCGATACAGCACTGGTGCGGCGCAATCGCTTTCATCGTAATCTGTATCTGTCGGGGCTGTTCCTGCATGAGCTCGCACCGCAACTACCTTCTATGCTGGTGCAGATGTTGCAGCAAGACAAGGTGAACTGCAAAACCTTAGCGTCTCAAGTGCGCGCCGTTGGCCTGCCGCTAGAGAACGCTAACACCCGCGCGCTTACTGAACCCCAGTGGCAGAAGCTAACATCGCTACTCGAAAGCACCAACCTACCCGAACATCCTGTAGAAGCGCCTAGCGAAACAGCGGTCATTAGCGAGCTAGCCCTCGAACAATTGCAGCAGCAACTCAGCCTGTTACAACAGGGTCAACAGCAGATGTTAACCGCTTTGACAGACTTATCAGCGGGAGCGGCTTCAACGGAAACGGGATCTGATTTTAGCGATCACTTTAGTCAGCTAAAGCGCGGGCAAGATAAGCTGATGAGTCAGATTAACGCCCTGCGTGAGCAAGTCTCTGCTTCAGCTATTCCAACGACGCAGGCGCTAGCCGACAGCCCGAGTATCGAAACCCAGCTCGAACGCGCCAGCCGAGTCAAATCTAAAGGCCTGTGGTAGGCTTTTAACCTAGTCTCTAGCATGTTCTAACTAGAAGATTAGAAACAAAAAAGGCAGAGCCAAGACTGAATATCCCAGTCAACGCCCTGCCTTTTTGTTATTACGCCAATCTAGCGCGATAAACTAGCGCTATTAGCTAGCCGATTGCGCTAGGTATTTTGCCATCTCTGTCGCTGGCACCATTCCGCCACCTGTCGCCCACACCACATGCGTCGCGTTCGCCATCATATCGCTTGTCAGCCCCATACGTGCCTGATATTCGCTATCAGCGCTCACTCTCAGTGCGCCCGGCATACCCGCAAGAGCCGATGGCTCAAGCTCGATACCTTCGCTCTTAGCCAGTAGACCGAGTAGATCATACATGTGCTGGTCGCTTAATGTGTAGTAACCATCAAGCATACGCTCCATGGCGCGGCCGACAAAACCTGATGCGCGGCCTACCGCTAAACCATCGGCTGCAGTGACGTTGTCGATACCTAAATCTTGCACCGCGATTTCGTCATGTAGACCCGTGTGCACCCCCAGTAACATACAAGGAGAGTGTGTTGGCTCGGCAAAGAAACAGT
Source organism: Shewanella sp. Isolate13 (assembly GCF_022398325.1). Taxonomy (GTDB): domain Bacteria; phylum Pseudomonadota; class Gammaproteobacteria; order Enterobacterales; family Shewanellaceae; genus Shewanella. Next base: position 222,785 of record NZ_JAKEVD010000002.1, on the reverse strand, counting down.
GCACGTTATCGCCAAAGGCTAGCTTAAGACCGAATGCTACACCACCTGGGCCGCCACCCACACCACAAGGTAGGTAAACAAACAGCGGATGCTCGCTATCCACCTTGATGTCAGCCGCGTCAAACTGTGCCTTTAAGCGCTCGCCCGCAACCGAGTAGCCTAAGAAGAGAGTGCGCGAGTTTTCATCGTCGATAAAGAAGCAGTTAGCGTCTGATTCAGCCGCCTTACGTCCCTGCTCAACCGCAACGCCATAATCTTGCTCATATTCATGTACCGACACGCCGTGGCTACGTAGCTTGTCTTTCTTCCACTGGCGCGCATCGGCAGACATATGCACGCTCACCTTGAAACCAAGCTTGGCACTCATGATGCCGATAGACATGCCTAAGTTACCGGTCGAGCCTACCGCAATACTGTAACCACTAAAGAAGTTACGCATCTGTTCAGTGAATAGCATTTGGTAGTCGTCAGACTCTTTAAGTTTACCCGCTGCAATCGCTAGCTTTTCGGCGTGGGTCAGTACTTCATAAATACCGCCGCGCGCCTTGATAGAGCCAGAGATCGGTAGGTGACTATCTTTTTTCAGCATCAATTTACCGGCAATCGCTTGGCCGTACTTGGCTTCTAGCGCCTGCTTCATCTGAGGGATCTCAACCACTTCAGACTCGATAATACCGTTAGCAGCTGCCGTTTCTGGAAAAGCTAATGCTAAGTAAGGCGCAAAGCGCTGCAAACGGGCACTGGCATCGGCGACATCTGTGCTGTCTAAGCCAACAAATGGCAGGGCTTCAACTAAGTTAGTCGCCTTAGTTTCAAACCAGCTGACCTCTTCTAGCTTGATAAGCTGAGTCAGCAAAGGGAAGTCGTTTATCAGTTGTTCAGTGTTCATGGTTTCAGTTCCCCTTTTAGGATTAAATAACATAAGACTTTTGATTTAAATTACGTAAGACAGTGCAAAGGTCGCAGCCAGTGCCACCAGCGAGGCGATAAAGGTTGCGGTGGTGTAATAGATAAATGTTTGTTTCATGGTGGCACCGGTGTACTGCTTAACCAGCCAGAACAGTGAGTCAGTGACGATAGTGCAGCCAATTGCACCAGAGCCGATAGCCAAGGTCACGATAACCGGGTTTAAGTCTGGGTACAGCACCAACAGTGGTGACACAATCGCCGTTGCGCCCATCATAGCAACGGTGGCTGAGCCAACTGCGGCGTGCAAGATGATGGCAACTAGCCAAGCAAGCAGCACTGGATGCATATCAAGGTTAGCCAGAATCTGCGCCAAGCTGTCGCCCATGCCGCTGCCACTTAATACGCCGTTAAACGCGCCGCCCGCACCAATAATCAGCAGGATGTTAGCAATTGAGGCGAAACAGTCTTCGGTTTTGGTTAACAAGGTACCCATGGTCATCTTGTTGCGCAGACCTAGCAGGTAGTACGCCACAAAGGCTGCGATAAACATCGCGGTGATTGGGTTACCGATAAACTCAAGGGTAGTGTAAAGCGTGCTGCCCGGCTCCATGTACAGCTCGGCCACGGTTTTAACCAACATCAAAATGATTGGCAAAAGGATGGTGAACAAGGTGGTGCCAAGTGATGGTAGCTCGCTCTCTTGGCGAGTCGACACTTCATTAAACTCAGCAGGTACGCTTAAGTGTGGCAGCTTGTCGCCAAACAGCTTAAGGAACAGTGGACCACCAATTAATGAAGCCACTAGTCCGATTAGCAGACCCCAAATAATCACCGACCCCACATCGGCGCCTAGTGCGTTAGTCACAAACAGCGCAGCTGGGTGTGGCGGCACGATGCAGTGTACGGCCATCAAGGCGGTACATAGCGGAATGGCGAGCTTTAGCAAAGAGGTATTGGTTTTACGTGCAATAGAAAAAGCCAATGGAATAAGCAGTACCACGCCCACTTCCACGAACAGGGTGATACCACAGATAAGACCCACTAGCACCATGATCACATCGGGGCTTAAGTAGCGTGACTTTAGCAGGGTGATACCAATTCGCTCGGCTGCACCTGAGATCTCCATCATCTTACCTAAGATGGTGCCAAGACCGATAACGATAGCCAAGAAGCCGAGAGTACCACCAATACCAGACTCCATCGCCTTGATCATTTCAAGTGGTTCCATGCCCATCATGCCACCAACAAAGAAGCTGGCTAACAAGAGTGCTAGGAAAGGATGCAACTTGAACTTAACGATGCTGATGACAATCAACAAGATACTGCTAAGCAGAGTACCGATAATCCACAGTTGTGATTCCATTGTATTTCTCTATTTAGTTGAAAGAAGTAAAAGTGGCGCTATTAAAGCCAATCAATGAAATGCTGACAAAAGATATAAATTGCAGTTCGCTTGAGCCAGATTGTGGCAACAGGCACTCTGGTGTCACAAAAGTGGGGGTTACATGATCTAAGCTTCAACTGTGTTGATGTTATCGGCGCTAAAAAGCACCTTAGGGTAAAATGCTCACATCAAAATTTGAGAAGTTAGTCATGTACTCCCAACAAGATGTGTTCAGCAGAAGTCGCCTACTCAGCAGCTATCAGCTTGCAAAACTGCATACCTTCGAAGTGGTGGCTCGCCACCAATCCTTTTCCCTCGCCGCCGAAGAGCTATGCGTTAGCCCCTCAGCCGTGAGCCATCGAATTACCGCACTGGAGAATGAGTTAGGCTTTAAGTTGTTTAGTCGCTTTCATCGCAGGATCGAGCTAACGGAAGATGGCAAGCGGCTGTTTTCAAAGTTGAAAGACAGCTTAAAAAGCTTGAATCAGGAAGTGTTTGAGATTAAAAACCAAGAGGTGTCGGGTAAGCTGACCGTGTACTCTCGCCCTTCCATTGCCCAATGTTGGCTGGTGCCTAAAATTGCCGATTTCAGCCGCCAGTATCCGGCCATTTCAATCAATATTTTGACCGGCAATGAGAATGTTAACTTCAACAGCTTTCATATCGACTTAGCGATTTACTACGATAATCGCCCCCGCAGTAAACTGTTTTGCCAGCACTTGATGGATGAAACCATCATGCCAGTCTGCAGCCCTGAGTACGCCGCCGAGCATGATCTCATCGGCAAGCTGGAGAACTTGAGTCGCTGCACCTTGCTGCACGATAACCAAGCCTGGGAATATGACTCAGATTGTGATGAGTGGAAGTATTGGGCCGATAAACAGGGTCTCAGCATTGATGATAACCGTTCTATCGGTTTTGACCGCTCAGACTTAGCCGTTATCGCCGCCATGAACCATGCTGGTATCGCCATGGGACGCGGACAGTTAGTGAGTAAGCGCATTAATCGAGGCGAACTCATCGCCCCTTTTGCCAACCAGCAGGTCCCATGCGAACAGACTTATTATGTGGCTTCACACGATAAGGAGCTCAACCCTAAGGCTAAGCTGTTTGTGGACTGGCTAAAGCAACAAGCTAATTTGGCTTCCCAGTAACGCTGTTCCTCTCGCTATTGCTAGCAAGGCTCGAATATTTCGATGGCCAATCTATTGCTCACAGCAAGCTTGCGGCATAATGGCGCTAATTACATTACAGAGTCGTAAAAATGGATAATCAGCAAGACAGTTACATGACTGAAGAAACCTTAATTGAAACAGTGGAAAATCAAATCGCCGATGGTGAACCTAAGAAGGTCAAAGAGACCTTAATGCGTTTGGTGATGACAGGCACGCCTCGCGAAGAAGCGATTCAATGGATGGCCTGTGCGCTTGCTATCGAGGTAAGTGATGTGATGCTAAATAACGCCTCGTTTAACGAAAAGCGTTACAACCAGCATTTAGACGCACTGCCAAATTTAGATTGGATGGAAGACTAATATTAACGCTGCAAGCCCCCGCTTAGCTCGGCTGTTAATTGGCGCGACAGTCGCCATCTTGCTTGGGCTTTCTATTACAGAAAGCTCAGCTCAACAACTAACTGAAGTAACAGAGCCTAACGCACAAACAAAGGGAGAATTGACCGTGAGCCAGCCGCATACACTCACATTAGATGATGTATCTTTCGATAAAAAACAAGGCAGCATTGATGCCTATGATGGCAACTATCAAAACATCATCATCCCCGACAATTTTGACGGCATCACCGTTACCGAGATCTCAGACTACGCGTTTTCAGAAGTAGAAGATTTAGGTGACGATGAAGCGCCAGAGAACCCTCTGACCAGTGTAGTACTCCCTAATACTGTCACCGAAATTGGTGAAGGTGCGTTTCAGCGTAATGCCTTATACCAATCAGTATAAGAATTTGATCAGCTCAGAACGATTTTTGGCAAACTAATTCAAGGCGAATAGCTGCAATAATGGTTATTCCCTTATAAAGCTAATCAACGCAGAAGTAGGCAGCCAAAAACGTTCCAGACTGGCGAGTTTTAGCGATTCTGATGCTGTGTTAACGAGCTTGAACGTAGAACAACTATGCCCTTCGCTCGTTGCCTTGCCTCAAAACCGCTAAACTCTCGCTGAGCGACTAAATGTTTATACTGATTGGTATTAACAAAATTGTCATCCCAAGCTCTGTTACCCGCATTGGTTACTACGCATTTGCACAAAACGCATTAACTCGCGTCGATATCCCAGACTCTGTGACTGAAATTGTAGAAGGCGCATTTACCGTTAACGCGATAGAGCAGCTTAAGCTAGGTAAGTCAGTGTCGATCATTGGCGATTATGCATTTGCTAACAACGCCATTAGTCAGCTCACCATTCCAAGCTCATTTACGGAAATAGGTGAAGAGGCCTTTGCAGATAACGCTATCACCCATGTGCTACTCACCAAAAACATCACTTATATGGGCGATGACGCCTTTATCAATAACCCGCTAAGGGGCCGCCCGATTAAAAGCTTTGGCAAGAAAAAGCCGCCAAGAGAACTCACTGACGAAGAGTTTCTCGAAGCCTTTGGTGACTTATAAGGTTAAGTCACCCTCAAAGTTTGGGGGGGAGGTATCAAGCAGCGCTTGATACCTGTGTTTACACATTGCGAACGATAAAACTGTCTGGGGCCGAGGTCATCTGCAGGTACATCACATAGCAGACGGGGATTAACACCAAAGAAAACACTGCCAAAGCCACTATCATAAACAGATGCATTGTTGGCTTGATGACAGCGGTATCGGGGTTACTGGGCTTGTAGTGCACTTGGATCTTCTTGTCACTAGGAAACTCCGCCACCAAGGCTTCGGCCTCCTCCAAAGAGTAACCGGGGATGGCACCTGTGATGTCTGTCTTATTGCTCTTGTGGTAAATTTTACCGTCAACAGCATAGAAATACTCGATAGCAACCTCGTAATGAGATTCGGCGCTACTTCTTTCATGGTAGCGTTCTATGATCCAGCTATTCACCACCATCCCTTTAGCCGTAGGCCAATTAAAAGATGCATGAAACTGATGCACAACATACGTTGCCAGACCCACAGCAAAAGAGAACATGATAAACATAAACCACATTAAATTTGAAACCTGCGACAGCTTAAACCGCTTCACTATTATTCCTCTTGTTATCCTCATAATTAGCCATCAAAGCTCGATAGCCTTTCACTAGCCTAATCAATGGCTATAAAGTGCCAATGCTCAGCAATAGTGCCAAAAAACCAAAGCCAAGCAGATAGCCAAACTCTTCAGCTCTGGTAACTGAAAACAGCCCATCATTAAAAAGTTCACTCTGACTCTACTTATCCATGAATTATCTCCTCTACAGCAGAGCCAAAGGAAACACCAATCCCCCATCGGAAGCGTTAGACTATTTCAAATAAGTATGAGGGAGACCACTTCGTCTGGGGCGGCAAGACTCTTTATGAAAGAAATGGGCAAGAGGGCGTTGCTGTTGACCCCTTCTTGGCCGAGTGTGAGCTGGAAGCTCACGGCTTTAATCGTTAGACGCAGTCTAACTTAAAGCTCAAGCGCAGCTTGGTAAAAAACAGTTTTTAGACGAAGTCTAAATAAACATCGCAATCATGCCACCAACCGTGGCCGCAGCCTTAACATATTGGCCTGCAGAATATGACGGGTCACCGTTCTCATCGATCTCTTCAGGATGATCGAGCCCTAGCGCACCAAAGACAAAGGACTCAAGATCGCCATCTTCCTCTTCGGCTTTAGCAGTTTCAGTCGAAGAAATGTTGGCTTTAGCAGCTGTTTGCTCATCGGCCAGCTTTTGCTGGGCATCGGCTGAAATCGCCACATTGGTACTGGCACCCACATTAGGTAAAGGCGCCGCAGGAGTCGCTGCTGGCGTAGCTGTTTTATTAGCCACAGGTGTATTAGTGACCGAAGCTGTTATTGCGCTTCCTACTGTATTTCCAACTGCGCTTCCTATAGCACCACTGACAGAAGTCATCAAACATTCCTCTAATTAATCCCTTTTACAACAGTGGGATATACAAGTGCAGATAGTAAGCAGGAAACCATTAACCTCAAAGCAGATTTTGTCGAAAGTTTGATACAAAACGTATCCTAGCTTATCCCTTAGCAGCAGACCTTAGCAGCTCCTCTTAAAAACTAAAGCGAGTACGCTTGACCCAGAGCGGGTCTTCTTGAGCCCCTTTAATATGGATAATATCGACATTGAGCTGGGTTAGATTTGCCAATACCCCGATAAACTCTTGACCATAATGGCTAGTGATGAGGTTCGTCGTATAGAGGGTCAGCTCGCTGTTATCGCTAAATTGCTCTGCGAAAAGGCTGAGGCTGGACTGATGTTCAAGCAGATAGTTTTTATCTATCCAGCGGCCGCCCAAGTAGATTGCCGAGCTTGAAGCCTTAGCGACTATGGTCACATTCGAATAGAGCGGCTCATCATATAGCGCCCGATTTATCTGCTCAAAGGGATCAACATCCTCCTCAAGAATAAGCAGATGCAACTCGCCTCTCACGCCTGAGAGGATCTGCTCAACCTGCTCAAGCCTGCGATCGACAATGATAAGATTGATGCTTTGATCCGCATCGACAAAAGCACTATTTAGTTTGGTTGGCACGAGACTCTTTGGCCCTGCCATAACGCTATTAATCAATAGCAATAGGCACAGAAGCAGTGACCAGTAAAAGGGAAACTCATGGGTTCGTCTATGCTTGGGCTTTCTATTGCTGCCACCTCTCGCTAAAGGCCATCGACGACCTAAGTATTGAGTAAAAAAGTACCGAGTAAAAAAGTACCGAGTGAAAGAGTGCCAAGTAAAAATCTTGCAGGTAAAAAACTGCCCCTTAAAGATCTTCATCTCGGTAAGACTATCGTTGAAAGTACTGTAATGGCTTGCCTGTTTGAGAGCGTTCATCGTGAGCTCCTTAAAAAAAGAGAACACACTGACTACTGCATATAACAAACCAATCTACCGCATAGTACAAACTAAATTGTCTTTACCCTTAAACTCAAGAATTTAGCCAGTAGGCTCTAGCCTTGACTAAGTGTTACTCTACAGGGTTCTTAATCTGCAATGCATTTTGCTTGCGCTTTTGCGGCGACAGTATAAACGCAAAAAGCCTCCCATATCCGTCACATTAAGCGTTGGAGATAAGAGGCTTTCTTCATCGGCAAAAACAGAGGCGATTATTCGCCTAAGATCTGTTTATAGATAGCTTCAACCTGCTCACTATGGGACTTAACGGCATCAATCGGCAACACCGGCTTCTTCTGCTGCAGTACCAACTTATGGCTTTCGTCACGCAGGTGACAATAAGCCTGAGTTAATAGCTGTGCGGTCTCAAAGGGGAGCAGTTCTAGCTCGGCCAACTCGGCAAAGATCCTCACATTATCTGACCAGAACGACAGTGACTTGTGATCGTAGGCGTGAGCCAATACTAGGTACTGAGCGATAAACTCGATATCGGCGATACCACCGCTGCTCTGTTTAAGATCGAACATCCCCTCATCGACCCTTAATAGATGATCGCGCATCTTAAGCCGCATCTCTCTGACATCTTTGGCCAGCGCCTCGTTATCCCGTCGCGTCTCGAGCACTTCGGCTCTGATCTCATTGAATCGACTGCAAAGGGAAACGTCACCAAACATAAAGCGCGCCCTCACTAAGGCTTGATGCTCCCAGGTCCAGGCATCGCTGCGCTGATACTCGCCGAAGTGTTCGATTTCACTCACCAATAACCCCGATGCACCAGAGGGCCTTAAGCGCATATCCACTTCGTAGAGTTCACCAGAGTTGGTACGGGTCGAGAACAGGTGTAACACTCGCTGGGCAAGCTTTAGATAGAAGTGACCGATATCGATCGCTCTGTCGCCGTTGGTCTGCCCCGCTTGACTGCCATTATGGAGAAAGACCAGATCTAAGTCTGATCCGTAGCCGAGTTCTATGCCCCCGGCCTTACCGTAGCCAACGACGGCAAACCCCATCTCATTGTCTTTAAGATTTCCAGGCACCCCATGGCGAGCACTCACCTGAGCCCATGCCTGATGCACTACCTGCTCGATAATCGCTTCGGCTAGGAAGGTTAAGTGATCGCTCACCTCCATCACAGGCAATACTCCCGTCACGTCTGCCGCGGCAATCTTTAACTGCTGTGATAACTTAAACTGGCGCAGCGCTTCCATCTGCTGCTCCATATCATCCTCAGGCACTCTAAGCAGGTATTGGCGTAGCTCACTGCCGTAATCATCAAGGGATGTGGTGTCATAGAGCTGCGCCGGATCAATAAGCTCATCGAGCAGCATGGGGAATTTAGCCAGCTGCTCGGCAATCCATGGACTGGCGAGACAAAGGCTCACAAGCTGCTGTCGTGCGCCGGGGTTTTCACATAAGAGTTCAAGGTAGGTGGTGCGCGTCAGAATCTGATCTAGCACTTTTGAGACTTGCTCAAATGCTTTCGATGGATGCGGAATATTGGTGAGCTCACATAAGAGCTTAGGCATCAGCTTGTCTAAGGTCTCACGCCCTCTAGGACCAATGGTGCGGCGCACCACGGTATCGTGCCAGCTGTTCAGCAGAGGCCAGAGCTCCTCGTCATCTATGCCCTGCTCCTCTAATATGGCTAAGGCGTGATCATCTTCATAGGCATTCCATAACTGCTGGGTCCAGGTCTCGCTATGATCATCAAGATTATTGCCGCCGACGGTATCGTTAAAGTGACGGTGGATCCGCCTCATAGCGGCCTCGATCTGCTCGCGCAGATCCATCTCGGTGTCGGCTCCGAGGGCGTAACATAAGCGCTGCCAGTTCAGTTCATTGCTCGGCAGGGTCTGTGTCTGCTCATCATTGATGGCCTGTAGTAAATTCTCGACTCGGCGCAACAAGATATAGCTTTTTTCAAGCTCATCGACGGCCAAGTATTCCAGCTGACCTAGCTGGTACAGGGTATTGATGGCACCAAACAGGCTCTGCTGACGTAGTGCGGGCTCGCGGCCGCCACGGATAAGCTGAAAGCTCTGCACCACAAACTCAACCTCACGGATACCGCCGGCGCCGAGCTTAATATTGTTAGTAAGCTTTCTGCGGCGCACCTCTTGGGTGATCAAGCCCTTCATCTTTCGCAGTGACTCGATGGCCGAAAAGTCTAAGTAACGGCGGTACACAAAGGGGCGTAATAAGTCATGTAGCTCGTCGGAGTCCGACGTCCAAGGCCCAAGCGCTCGGGCTTTGACCATGGCGTAGCGCTCCCAATCACGCCCCTGCTCTTGATAATAATCTTCTAGCCCGCTGAAGCTCACCACCAATGGCCCACTCTCGCCGTACGGGCGCAGGCGCATATCGACGCGGTAGACAAATCCATCCACCGTGACTTGATTCAAGAGGTTTACTAGGCGCTGCCCCATACGAATAAAGAACTGCTGATTCTCTATGGCGCGGCGCCCACCAAGGGTTTCACCATGCTCGGGGAAGGTAAAAATAAGGTCAATATCGGAGGAGAAGTTCAGCTCACGGCCACCCAGTTTGCCCATGCCTAAGATCAATAACTTCTGCGGCTTGCCTTGTCTATCGCTTGGGGTTCCCTGTGAGGCGCACATCTCGCGATACAACCAGTCGCGAGCGGCAATCACCAGCGCTTCTGCCAGCGCCGATAAATCTAATAGGGATTCCTGCAGTTCACTGTAATCACAAAAATCACGCCAAGCGATACGCACCATCTGACGATTACGATACTGACGTAAAATACGTTTTACCTGCTCTTCATCGGTAACACCGGCTAACTGCTTACTCAGTTCGCCATCGAAGGCTTGGCGCTCAATGTTATCCAGTTCATGCTCAAATAATGCGGGGATCCACTGTGGGTTACGACATAGCTGCGTGCCGATAAAGTCGCTTAACGCAAAGATAGTTTTTAGCTCTTGTTGCTGCGCCTGGGTCAAGGATGACACTAAGTGCGCGGAGTTGTCATTCAACCTTTGCCAATACTGTTCTGCACTCGCAGCCATTTGAGTGGAAACAAGCTTATTACCCATTGAAGCCGTGTGCATAATAATCCCTAACAATTTTGTATATCGACATATTATGTCGTTGATGATATAGATAGAGCGTGAATAATTGTGAGCAACTTTTGCTAATAATGTTGGCCAGTTGAGGCTTTTTTCTCTAACTGCGCCATGAAAACAGGAACGGTAGTGTTTTTGTGCTCTAATAAGCAATACTATACTCAAGCAGTGGCAATTGCAGTAAGCCAAATAATTTCTCTTGCGAATTCAATGTTTCAGCAAGTGAAAAAGACTTAATTAACTAAGACTCATCGGTCTTTTAGGCCTGTGTATCCCTGCATTAAGCGATATGAAGTTGGCCACTTTAAGTACAACACCCCAATTTGGAGAAACTATGGCAGGAATGCTAATCCGCGTTCTCACCGTCTTAATGGTTTTCGCCCTCGCAGGATGCGGCGATGATAGACCCGCTCAAGTTGCTAAGTATCAGCAACTGACACAGCAGCGTCTGGACACCCTTAGCACTATGCTGAGTGACGGTCAGATCCGTAATGCGAATTTGCTTAAGCAATACGTTCAAGTATTGGAAAAGCAAAAGCCCGATTTAAGCCCCTTGCTAAACGAGCTCGCCACCGATGCGACTAATCGTGGCCCTATGTTTACCTCGCTCACACGGCGCTTAACCGAGTCGCAAAACCCTGCAAACTTTGTCGATATCGATCAGCAACTTGCCGAAGTAGAAAACCTCTATCAAGCGGCAGATCCTAGCCTGTTTAACGATATGCTGTCCGACCCCCTGAACGTGGTCGCCGATATGTCCGATGGCGCACTGGCACGGGTTAACTCTATTAGTCGTGAAGCGGCGGCACTCGCCAATGGCGCAGAAGACTTTGGTGCTGGCAGTCAATTAGTGGGCAACCCAGCTTACGGTAGCTGGCAGACCGGCTCGAACGGCATGTCATTTTGGGCTTGGTACGGCATGTACTCCATGTTTTCCAACCTGACCCGTGGCCCAATCGGTTACGATCGCTGGTCTAGTCGTCGTAACTACAGTTACTACAACGATGTTGGCCGTTACCGCTACACTTCGCCAAAGCAGGCCAGAGCACAGACTCAAACCTATGAGCGCACTAAGAAACAATTTAACTCTCAAGGTCGTAAGTTCGATAGCCCTTACGCCAAGTCGCGTACTGGCTCAACCAGCCTTTCGAGACAGAGTAGCAGCACGCCAAAGGCCAGTTCAACAGGACGCACCACGAGCAGCAAGAGCAAGTTCCGCTCTAACTACTCTAAGGACAGCAGCTTCCGTAATTCCAGCAGTCGTACCACTCGCGGTGTTCGCCGAGGCAAATAATTAAGGAACTCTTATGACATTTTTACAAAACCACGGCCTCACCCCAGAGCTGATGATCATTCTATTTATCGACATCACGATTGCCGTGCTGTTACTGGCCTTGATGCGCTACCTACAGGGATGGACGGTAAAGGTAAATAGCCGCCATGAGTTAGCCGAAAACGACAACTTTGCCTTCGGTATTAGTACCGCGGGTGCAGTGATGGCTTTAGGGATTGTGCTAACCGGTGCCATTACTGGTGAAGCCGCCGAGTCTTACTTAGTTGAAGCCATCGGCATGACCGCTTATGGTCTGTTTGGCCTAGTGCTGATTAAGCTCGGCCGTTTCCTGCACGATAAAATCGCCCTTAATGATATCGATAAGAATGCCTTAATAGTGAAGGGCAACCTCTCGGTCGCCATCGTCGATGCCACCGTAGCCATCGCCACAGCGATTATCATCCGCTCGGTACTGCTGTGGGCTGAAGATCTTACGGTTTATACCTTTATCGCCATCTTTAGTGCCTTTGCTATCTCTCAGCTGATGCTAGTGCTGCTCACCCGCGCACGCGAGAACCGTTATGCTAAACGCAACCAAGGCGCATCGATGCAAGAGGCCTTTGCTCAAGGACATGTGGCACTAGCGATTCGCCATAGCGGCTATATGCTTGCCATGGCCTTTAGCTTCAACGCAGCCAGTCACTTCATTATCTTCGACCCACATGCCTATGTCGCTAACCTGATCGGCTGGCTGATCTTCTCTGTAGTGATGCTGCTTTCTTTGATGCTGCTTATCAAGCTCGTGAAGAAGCTGGTACTGGCCAAGATCGATCTATGTGAAGAGGTTGAGAAGCAACACAATATCGGCCTCGCCGCTGTGGAGATGGCGATCAGCGTCTCGATTGCCATTATCCTCGCTGCCTTGATGGCCTAAGGTGACAAAGCAAGGGAGCGCTCGCTGCGCTCCCTTTTCTATTGTCCTGCTTAGTGATTGGCGATTAACAGGATTTTGAATAGCGGCTATCTCGAATAACTACGGCCTCGAATCGAAACGCTCACGACTAAGAATTATCTATTAAAAATAAGCTACCGACACCCAATGCAAACCAATTCAAGCAGCGCTACCACTTCAACCCATAATAAAACCATTGAATCGGGCAAACTCGGTTGGTTCGATGATGCCTTACTGCTCGGCATCATGGCCGTACTCGCTGGCTGCGGCCTAATCTACGAGTATCTACTATCCCATTATGCAGGGCGTATTCTTGGTGCGTTAGAAGCCGCCATCTACACCATGATAGGTTTGATGATCGTCTCCATGGGCCTCGGCGCCTTTGCCGCCCGTAAAATTCGCTGTGCTTTCACAGGCTTTGCAGTGTTGGAGCTCTGCGTCGCCCTGTGTGGATCTTTGGCGATCTTAATCACCGCTGCGGTGATTGGCTTTGGTCAGCAGTTACCCCTTGTTATCGCCAATACCTTAGGCCTACCCGCCGATCAGCTGCCCGATGGCGGCTTTATTGGTACGCTGCAAAAGCTCAGCGAATATCTGCCTTATGTCTGGGGCGTATTGCTCGGCCTGATGATAGGTATGGAGATCCCACTTATCGCCCGGGTACGCCAAGCGCTGTCTGAGGCGCACCTAATGCACAACGCGGGCACCATCTATGGCGCTGACTATGTTGGTGCCGGTATTGGTGCGGCCATCTGGGTCGGCTTTATGTTGGCTATCGATATTCAGCTGGCTGCGGCGCTCACGGCAAGCTTTAACCTACTCGCTGGTTTTCTATTTATCTGGCGCTTCTGGCATCAAATACGCCATGTAAAACTGCTGTTAGTAGGCCACTTCATCGCCACCGGGATCTTAGTCATGCTGGCCCTGCATGGTCCTCAATGGGAGCAGAGCTTTAATAACCTGCTCTATAAAGACAAGGTGGTTTACGCCAAGGCGACCCGTTTTCAGCAGCTGACCTTTACCGAGCGCTTAAGGGGCAACGGCCTAGGTCCGGTGCACTCCCTCTATATCAATGGTCGGCTGCAGTTCTCTAGCAGCGACGAGCATATCTATCACTCCTTCTTAGTGCACCCAACCATGGCGGCCAGCGCGCGTCACGACAAGGTGTTGATCATTGGCGGCGGTGATGGCTTAGGCCTGACCCAAGTGCTGCAATGGCAGCCTGAGCAGGTAACCCTAATGGATCTAGACAGCGAGTTGGTCGAGCTGTTTAAGCAACCATCGAGCGATATGCCTGAGCATCTGAGTAAGGCGCTGTTGGCACTCAACCAAGATGCTCTTAACGATCCCCGAGTCAGAATTATGTATGACGATGCCTTTAACGGTGTCGATAAACTGCTGGCCAAGGAGGAAAAGTTCGATGCGATTATTGTCGATCTGCCAGACCCTAGTCACCCAGATCTTAACAAGCTCTATTCCGATGCCTTCTATTTAAAGCTTAAGGAACTAATGAGTAATGACGCTGCCTTAACCATACAGTCGACGTCACCTTATCATGCCCCTAACGCCTTTATTTCAGTGGGCAAGACCTTGGAGCTCGCTGGCTTTAATGTCGACCAGTACCACCATAATGTACCCAGTTTTGGTGAATGGGGCTGGAGCATCGCCACCTTAGGTGGAAAAAGTGCCCGAGCTAGGCTACAAAGTGTGCAGCAACTGCCCGTTGATGATCCTTGGCTAACCCCAGGTCTGATCCATGCAGCTTTCGAGTTTCCAGGAAACTTTTATCAAGATAAGGCAGAGATTAAGCCCAATGTTTTAGGTTCAAGCCAGCTGTATCAATACCATCAGCAGGCTTGGTTAGAAAATCAGTAGAGTTTATTTTTGAATCGTAAAGATAGCGCTTGACATATTATGTCGCAGTGTTATCTTTAATCACAGACATAATATGTCAATAAGGACAAATATGAATATCCACACAATTGCCAACCACCTAAATGAACTTGGCGACAACAGCCATACTGGCTTTCAATTTGATTGTTATCCAATTAATGGTGACGTGGAAGTCTTACAAGTTAACGTAGTTGGTCGTGAAGAGATCCCGGTATTCGTATCGGTCACGGACAACCAGATCCTTTGCATCAGCTATTTATGGGGCGAGGATGAAGTAAATCAACAACGACGTGCTGAGATGTTTGAGACCATGTTAGAGCTCAACATTCCAATGCCACTGTCATCGTTTGCCAAGATTGACGATAAGTACGTGGTTTACGGTGCACTATCAGTGCATTCAAGCATGCAAGAGATCGAGCAGGAGCTATCTGTTCTTTCTGATAATTGTCTCGAAGTCATCGACGAACTCGTCGATTACCTGAATTAAAGGAGCCACATCATGGGCATTCTAAACAAAATTCTTACAGCCTTCCGTGGCGGTGCCACTGAAGTAGGCCAAAGCATCGTAGATGCAAACTCTACTCGTATCTTCGAACAAGAAATTCGTGATGCAGAGAAGCACCTCACTAAGGCTAAGCGCGACCTAACCGAAGTGATGGCGAAAGAGATGCAAGCGAGCCGTGAAGTCGATCGCCTAAAGCGCTCTGTAGCCGAGCATGAAGGCTATGTGACGCAAGCCCTTGAAAAAGGCAACGAGCCGCTAGCACTTGAAGTGGCAGAAAAGATTGCGCAGCTTGATCAAGAACTGGCCGATCAGCAAGCGGCAAACGACAGCTTTAGCGCCCATGCGACTCGCCTAAAAGAGCTTGTGCGCAAGACTGAGCGTCAAGTTGCCGATTACCAACGTCAGCTGACTATGGTTAAGACGACCGAAAGCGTGCAAAAAGCCACGGCGACGATTACCGATTCGTTTGCGGGCAGCAACTCAAAGCTGCTTAACGCTAAGGATTCACTAGAGCGAATCAAGGCGCGTCAGCAATCATTTGATGATCGCCTAAAGGCTTCTGAAACGCTGGCGGAAGAGAACAGCGATAAGGCATTACATGACAAGCTAGCCGCAGCAGGTATTGGCGAGCAGAAGTCTAACGCTAACGCCGTACTGGATCGCATTAAAGCGCGTAAGGGCTAAAGGAGACTGGCGTGGGATTTCTAAACCGCCTATTTGGCAAGAAAGAGGAACCTAAACGTCAACTCGACCACCCATCAAAACTCATCAAGGGAGATCATATCTCCCTTGATGACAGTTTTGCGCTGCCCCCACAACTTCGTGGTCAGCAGCTGCGAGTTGAAGCGGTGAACACCTATGAGTATCAGCGTAAACAACAGACAGAGTGGGTGCTAAAAGGTCACAGTGGCGATGCCATCTTCCTCGGTCTTGATGAGGATGACGAAACCTATCTGGCCCTTTCGATTAAGATAAGTCGTGGCCAGGTTGAGCAGTTCTTCGATCTCGATCAGTTCAGTGAGATTTTCGAAGAAGAAGGTAAAGCCGAGTTAACGACGCAACCGTTAGCGGCAGACTTAAATGATTATGAGCAGTGGTTATCACCTCACTATCATCAAGTCACATCTGGCAACTTTGGCTATTTCCACCGCCAAGATTACCGTGGCCTTAGGCCTCCGCAAGATGCCGATGGCGCAACCGGTGAGCCGTTTGAGTCCTATCAGCTACTTGACGATAACGAAGACAAGGCTGTCGATGTCGAGGTCTATGAAAGCGGTGATACCGATGTAATGCTCACCCTCTATCGACCTCTATCAGATATCAGAGAATATTGGCCGGGCCAATAAATCAATGGTTCTAGATGCAGATCTAGAACCATTTCTGTTTCAACTCCGATGAATGATAGCATGGAAGAGTTTCCGTACCTTGTTAATACGGATCAGTAAATTTAGGTATAGTCCCCATGACCAAACAAAAAAATCCCTTACCCGCGCAGTGGCAACAAAACCAAAAAGCGGCCAAAGCGACTCAAATCGCCTTCGATCTGGATGAGAAATTCCAATATGCCATCCGTAAGGCAGCACTCGATGCTGGCGTGAGTCCATCGGATCAGATCAGGGAAATTCTCGGGTTAAGCGTGACTAAACGCCCTAAACGCCCCCGTCTTACCGTGTCATTGAGTCCGAGTGATTATGAGATTTTGGCGAAGAAATACAATCTATCAGCAGATCAACAACTTGAAATTAAAAAGCATGTGTTAGATGATTTAGTACAATTTAGTGCCGACAAATAAGCACAAAACATGGTGCCAGATGAACACGGACTGGCACCAATCAAGACGGATCTAAGCCATGGCAACAAAAAAGCGCTGGCTACTTCAGCCTGAAACGCCCCCCACTCCCGGTCAGCTAGCCATGATGCTGCTATCGCTGCTATCAGTGATTGTGGTACTGGTACTGACATTCGGTCGCGTCGATGGCGAAACGAAGCGACTATTGTTTATGATAGATTTCAGTATCTGTCTTATCTTCATGTCTAACTTCTTTTTCGAACTCTTTAAAGCCAGTGATAAAGTCGATTACTTAAAGAGTCATTGGATAGATTTTATCGCCAGTATCCCCGCTATCGAAGCACTACGTATGGCGCGTCTATTCCAAATTTTGCGAGTGATCCGCCTCATTCGTATGACCCGCTCATTGATCGTTCCCATGGTCAAGCAGCGCAGACAGGCAACGGTTGCTAGCCTGCTAGTCGCGCTAGTCATTATTTTAACCCTATCGTCTGTATTGGTGCTGATCGTGGAAAGCGGTGTAGAAGGGGCCAATATCGATACCGCCGAGAGTGCGATTTGGTGGGCCTTGGTCACCATCTCAACCGTAGGTTATGGTGATTATTACCCTGTCACCACCGCAGGTCATATCATAGGTGGCGTCGTCATCGTCTGTGGCGTGAGCTTTTTCGGTGTGATTTCAGGCTATATGGCATCGGTATTCGTCTCGCCAGACGAAGCAGAAAAACTCGATACCCATGCCGAAGAGATCCGCTCCGAGCTCAACACCAGTTTGCGACGCATGGAAGATAATCAGCAAAAACTGCTAGCGGAAATTGACGAGCTTAAGCAAGCCATACAAGACAAAAAGTCGGAGTAACCTATCGACTCGACCAACAAAAAGCCCACTCTTTATTGCTAATGCAAAAAAATGTGGGCTTTCTATTTAAGCGAATAGAACAGGGATTAACGCCAATAAGGCTCACTCTGCATCGCACTTCGGCGCGAGAACTCCATCGCCTGCACTAAGCTCTGCTCTTTATTTTCAAGCCAATCGCTGATATCCAAATAAGCCGTCTCGCTAATTGACTTTAGTTGGCGATAGGCTGCTAGCGTACGGATCCCCAGCGCCAGATCCTGCCATGGCGCTCTAAATTGATCCCGTGATTTTTCACTGTAGAGTCCACCATAGGCGACACCCACAAAAATACTGTCATCGAGTGCCTTAGCCACCGAAAGATAGTCGGAGCTACTCAACTCATTGTCGAGCGGCATCACGTCTAAAATTTTCTGCCAGGAGTTTTCCTGCATCTTATCGGCAAAGCTTCTCAGATCTAGCTCTTTGTCGATGATCACTTCACCATCATTTAACTGCATCAGCAGACTAACTAAGTGCACTTGTAATCGGCCATAACAGAGGTCGCCAAGTAACTGCTCAACTTGGCCAATAATATCCAACTGCTCAAGCTTAGCCGTTGCCACATCCACCAACGCCTGATGCATAGGTAGCTTTGCCACTAACGCGGCATTATTTTCAATGATGCTGTAGAGGCTTAGCCCCTCTTCAATAAAATTAAGTCGCTGCTCGATACTATCGAAGTCGGTTTGGAATGAATCTTCAAGCAGCTCAAACTGTTTCAGCGTGCTTTTAATTAAACGAATACAGGCACGTAAGCGGTAGCTCAGCGTTGGTAAGGACATCACTGACTGCTTGGGCGCTAACATCATCGCCTCTATGGTCTGCCAGCGATCGAGGCCGACTGCCAACAAATTAACTGCCACTTGTTTAAGACTCTGCCTTGGGTCTATTTCAATAAACTTAAGTGCTTCAATAGTTTCGACACTGGATTGGCCAGCTAATTGGTAGCCGCGTTGCGCTTTACTGGCCTTGCCCAAGCGTACCGGGATCTCTCGACTGACCAAGCCCGCTAAGGTCAATAACGCACTGGTATCGCCCGCTAGCAATTCAAACTCTAACTCACAGATAGGCTCGAAGCTGTCATCGACTCGGATCTCGCCAACATCTAAAGCGACCTCGACTAAGCTGTCATCAACAAAAATATGCCAGCTCTGACGTTCAAAATCGGTATTAAACAGACACTGGAGTTCAGACTGAACTTGATCGATATTTGACTCTGTAGGCCAAATTTCATTCGGGAATAAATTTAATTTCGGAAAATCTTGATCTATATCAACATTAAATTCGGGGCGGGAATGGATACCGCCTATAACTTGGCCAGCGGTCTTAATTGTTTGCTCTAAATGGTCATTAATGCCGCGGATCCGCAGACCCATGTCCCATTTTCGTAGAGTGAGGTTTGGAGTATCAAAGTAACTATTTGTTAGTTTCTCTACGCCCTTCCCATCACAACTGGGTAGGCTATCTAGCAGGTTTATAAGGTTTTTTTTATGGTTTTCATTAAAAAAAAGTTTCAGCTCTATTTCAGCTTCCATCGATCTACCGTTCACCTTGTCATTAAAAATTAATCAAACTGTCACTAAAGATACACAGTGTAATATTTCTGTAATAATATCGCCGTAGGATCCGCTTTGCAGTTAGGATATAACTAGCTAGAATAAAAAACTGTCAATTTAAATATAAAAACACAGTTTTCTTACGCGGCCGCTTGGGTTAACATGCGCCCGCTTTTTCCAATAGTGGAATAACCAAAATAGGTACACGGCAATGCCAGTAAACTCTATTTTAGGCGTGTTTGCAAAATCGCCAATTAAGCCTCTTCAAGAGCATATCGACAAAGTATACGACTGTGCGTCATTACTTGTCCCATTTTTTGAAGCTACTGTCGCAGGAGACTGGGACAAAGCCGTTCAATTACGTAAGCAAATTAGCTCTGCAGAGCAAGAAGCGGACTCACTAAAGCGTGAGATCCGTCTGACTCTGCCTGGCGGTCTGTTTATGCCTGTTGAGCGTACTGACTTACTGGAGCTATTAACCCAGCAAGATAAGATTGCTAACAAAGCAAAAGACATTTCCGGCCGTGTCATTGGCCGACAGTTAGAATTACCTCTAGCCATTCAAGAACCATTTATTGCCTATTTACAGCGCTGCATCGATGCAGTGTCTCTGTCTAAAGAAGCAATTAACGAACTCGATGACCTTTTAGAAACAGGTTTCAGAGGCCGTGAAGTGGATCTAGTGGCTAAAATGATTGGTGAACTCGACTCTATCGAAGAGGATACCGATGACTTACAGATTAAGATCCGTAGACAGCTTTACGCTATCGAATCTGAATTAAACCCTGTAGATGTAATGTTCCTCTACAAGATAATTGAGTGGGTTGGTGACTTGGCAGATCTTGCTGAACGAGTCGGTTCCCGCCTAGAGCTAATGTTAGCTCGCGTCTAATCGGAAAGGTTATCAAGGTAATAACATGGTTGATGTATTAGTCACCAATGGCCCGTGGCTTATTGGCATTGCGGCTGTATTTGGATTTTTAATGGCATGGGGTATTGGCGCGAACGACGTAGCTAATGCAATGGGAACCTCAGTAGGTTCTAATGCTATTACAATTAAACAAGCGATCATTATCGCTATGATCTTCGAGTTTGCTGGTGCATACCTAGCGGGTGGTGAAGTAACGAGTACGATCCGTAAAGGTATCATTGACTCAGCTTACTTCATCGACTCACCTGAACTACTCGTTTACGGTATGATTTCAGCCTTGCTTGCTGCTGGTATCTGGTTGATTGTTGCTTCTGCTTTAGGCTGGCCTGTATCGACCACTCACTCAATTGTTGGCGCCATCGTTGGTTTCGCCGCAGTGGGTGTGGGTAGTGATGCGGTAGCTTGGGGCAAAGTAGGTGGTATCGTAGGCTCTTGGGTCATCACTCCTGCAATATCTGGCTTTATCGCCTTTATGATATTCCAGAGCGTACAAAAGCTTATTTTCAACACTGACAACCCGTTAGAAAACGCTAAGCGTTATGTTCCTTTCTATATGGCGTTGGCTGGCTTCGTTATGTCGCTAGTGACTATCAAGAAAGGACTTAAGCACGTTGGCCTACATTTCACTAACGTTGAAGCGTATGCCCTAGCTGTTGTTCTAGCGATACTTGTAGGTATTGGCGGTATGATCGCCATTAAGCGCCTTAAGATGGACAGCCAGGCTGACCGTCAAACACAGTTTGGTAACGTTGAGAAAGTATTCGCTATCTTAATGGTTGTGACCGCATGTTGTATGGCATTCGCTCACGGTTCAAACGATGTTGCTAACGCGATTGGCCCTCTAGCAGCTGTTGTATCGGTTGTTGAAAGCGGCGGTCAGATTAACAACACTGCGCCTCTAGTCTGGTGGATTCTGCCTCTAGGTGCTGTGGGTATCGTTATGGGTCTTGCTATCTTTGGTCAACGCGTAATGCAAACCATCGGTAAGAACATTACTCACCTTACACCAAGCCGTGGTTTCGCTGCTGAGCTTGCAGCGGCATCAACCGTTGTTATCGCATCGGGTACAGGTCTACCAATCTCAACTACGCAAACACTTGTGGGTGCGGTACTAGGTGTGGGTATGGCTCGTGGTATTGCTGCGATTAACATCGGTGTGGTACGTAACATTGTGGTTTCTTGGGTTGTAACCCTTCCAGCGGGTGCTGGTCTTTCGATCATGTTCTTCTTCATGATTAAAGGTATTTTCAACTAAGGTTGAGCAACATCGGCTTTACAAGAATCACGTAATATTAAGGGAAGTTTGATAATTTTTGTATCAAACTTCCCTTTTGCGTTTTATCCCTCTTTTGCCACTTGCATTAACCCCTTTAAATCCCTAGCATGTGGGCTAAATTTCGTAGATGAGAATAGATTAGTGTTAAGACTTCTAATTATTGCGGGAATGATGCTACTTTCCCCCTCTTTGCTTGCCGCAAACCAAACGCGCTACATCTCAGATGATGTTTACATCTACCTTCATGGTGGGGCTGGGACGCAGTTCCGGATCTTGGGCAGCGTAGAAGCTGGTCAAGAGGTGACTTCACTTAATGAAACTCAAGGCGACTACAGCAAGATAATCGACCATAAGGGTCGTGAAGGCTGGATCCAGAGCAAGATGCTAAGCGCCAAACCAAGCCTTCGCGTACAGCTTCCAGCGATTCAAGCTGAACTAGAGCAGACTAAGGCCAAACTTGAAGCCGCCCTTGATAGCAGCGACAGCAATGCTCAAGAGCTTAGCCAAGTTAAGTCTCAACTTGCTGCGGCTCAAAAAGCCCTAGACAGTGCGACTAACGAACGCGATAGCGCCAAGGCAAAGCTTGCCAGCATGCAGAAGAACGAGCGTTTCGAGATGTGGAAACAAGGTGGCTATATTGCTGCCGGTGGTCTGATTTTAGGTATCATCTTAGTCTACTTGCCAAAGCCACAGCGTAAGCCTAAGAACCGCTGGTAATCGCTTATTTATAAGTAAGTAAACCACATTAAAAGCCTGTATTGAGTATATACAGGCTTTTTTATTGGCTGGACCTCATAAAGTAGCCTCACAATCGCTCATAAGCGCCTCATTTAACAAGCGGATGTTATTCGGCTTACGACCTTACTGATCCAATAAAGTCCTACACAAGCCTGTTTATAAGCTTTCGAGTACTCACTTTAACGACTAACTTAGCTTATCTCTCAATGGGCGTCTTTAAAACCTCATCCCCTCCCCAGCTCACCGCTCAGACTTTTGTAACTTACGCCAGCGACTAATCACAGGGCAAAGCATTGGCGTTCTCATAGCAAAAATTTTCAATGTAAGCTGCACTTATTAATATCATATTGGTTTATCAGGTAATTTTTTAGCGGTTGAAAGTAAAGTCCTGAACCTTATGAAAACCATCGGTAATAATTCAGTAAAACCGCATATAAAGCCGATGTGATTAAAACGCTGCACTTTTTTTAATCTTTCTCTAGGCCCTATAATACAAGGGCTAGCGCGCATTTCTTAAAATCAAAATCAAACGCAGATCACAATAAATATGACATTATTGTCACCCGTCACATTTTATGGTTATAATCGGCCGCGCGGAGGCCTTGAATTGTATACAAAAGAATAACAACAGAGGTTTTGTCGCGACACCTTATCCAAGCAATCAGCCCCAGCGGCTAAGATGGAAGCGATTACTATGTTCAAAGCGAGTGAAGTTCTAGCAGGTCACTATGACTCAGCTACCCTCGATGAGCTGTTTAAAGCCATCACCAATAACTACATTGTCGATGAAGATGAATATCTGTCGGAACTGATCAAACTTGTGCCATCTAGTGATGACGAGATCCAACGCGTTACTAAAAGAGCCCATGATTTGGTGGCGAAAGTTCGCCAATATGACAAGAAAGGCCTAATGGTGGGTATTGATGCCTTCTTGCAACAGTACAGCCTAGAAACGCAGGAAGGCATTATTTTGATGTGTCTTGCCGAGGCGTTATTGCGTATTCCAGATGCGGCTACCGCTGACGCGTTAATCGAAGATAAGCTATCGGGTGCTAAATGGGATGAACATTTAAGTAAGAGTGATTCACTGTTAGTGAACGCGTCAACATGGGGACTCATGCTAACGGGTAAAATCGTCAAGCTAGACCAAGCTGTTGACGGTAAGCCAAGCAACCTATTAAATCGCTTAGTCAACAAAATGGGCGAGCCCGTGATTCGTCAAGCCATGCTTGCTGCCATGAAGATCATGGGTAAGCAGTTTGTTCTTGGTACAAGCATAAAAGATGGCCTTAAAAACAGTGAGAACAATCGCAAACTTGGCTATAGCCACAGTTATGACATGCTTGGCGAAGCGGCGCTCACTAAAGCTGACGCCGACAAGTACTTCTCTGAATATTCATCAGCGATCGCGGCTCTTGGCGCACAAGATTACGATGAAACTCAGGCTCCTCGCCCCACTATCTCTATCAAGCTATCGGCGCTTCACCCAAGATACGAAGTGGCCAATGAAGATAGAGTCCTCAGCGAGCTATATGACACGCTGATCAAACTTATTGTCCAGGGGCGTAGCCTCAATGTCGGGATCTCCATCGATGCCGAAGAGATGGACAGACTCGAACTCCACCTCAAGCTGTTTAAAATGCTCTACAACTCAGATGCAGCTAAGGGCTGGGGACTGCTGGGGATCGTAGTTCAAACCTATGCCAAACGTGGTCTACCTGTACTTTGTTGGCTCACGCGTCTTGCAAAAGAGCAAGGTGATGAGATCCCGGTGCGACTGGTTAAAGGCGCGTATTGGGATAGTGAGCTTAAGTGGGCCCAGCAAAATGGTGAAGGAGGCTACTCGCTGTTTACTCGCAAAGCGGGCACAGACGTCTCTTATCTTGCTTCTGCGCGTTACCTACTGTCAGATGCAACGAGAGGTGCCATCTACCCACAGTTTGCAACCCATAATGCTCAATCCGTTGCGGTCATCATGGATATGGCAGGCGATCGTCTCTACGAATTCCAACGCCTACATGGCATGGGTCAAGAGCTGTACGATACACTGCTGGCCGAAAGTCCTACGACTCGGGTTCGTATCTATGCGCCGATCGGTGAACATAAAGAACTCTTGCCCTACCTAGTACGACGACTATTGGAAAATGGTGCTAACACCTCATTTGTTCATAAACTTGTCGATCCTAAGGTAGCAATCGAATCGCTCGTGGTTCACCCACTGACGACCTTGAAAAAGTACCAGACACTTTCAAATAACATGATCGTTCAGCCAGCCGATATCTTTGGCCCATCGCGCAAAAACTCCAAGGGACTCAATATGAACATCATCTCCGAATCTGAGCCATTCTTCGCCGCACTAGACAAGTTTAAAGACACCACATGGCATGCAGGTCCACTGGTTAACGGTGAGACCCTAGCTGGCGAAACCAAAGAGGTGGTGAGTCCATTCGACACCACACAAGTGGTAGGTAAAATTGCTTTTGCCAACAACCAAGCGGTTGAGCAAGCCCTTGCAAGCGCCAATGCCGCATTCCCAAGCTGGTGTTCCACACCGGTAGAAGTGCGTGCCAATGCACTACAAAAACTTGCGGACTTGCTAGAAGAAAACCGTGAAGAACTCATCGCGCTCTGTACCCGTGAAGCGGGTAAGAGTATTCAAGATGGTATCGATGAAGTCCGTGAAGCCGTGGATTTCTGCCGCTATTACGCGGTACAAGCGAAGAAAATGATGGCTAAGCCAGAACTGCTTCCTGGCCCGACGGGTGAGCTCAATGAGCTATTCTTACAGGGTCGCGGGATCTTTGTCTGCATCAGCCCTTGGAACTTCCCATTAGCTATCTTCTTAGGACAAGTGGCAGCGGCGCTAGCAGCTGGTAACACTGTAGTGGCAAAACCAGCCGAGCAAACATCGATCGTTGGTTACCGTGCGACTCAGCTCGCTCACGAAGCGGGAATTCCTAAGGAAGTACTACAGTTTCTTCCAGGCACAGGTGCTACTGTTGGCGCGGCAATTACTGCCGATGAGCGCATTGGTGGTGTTTGCTTTACGGGTTCAACAGGTACAGCCAAACTGATTAACCGCACACTGGCGATGCGTGAAGGGGCGATCATTCCGCTTATCGCTGAGACCGGTGGTCAAAATGCTATGGTGGTCGATTCGACATCACAACCAGAGCAAGTGGTTCACGATATCATTGACTCATCGTTCACCAGCGCTGGCCAGCGATGCTCGGCATTACGGGTACTCTTCCTGCAAGAAGATATTGCCGACCGCGTACTCGATGTGATGAAAGGCGCAATGGAAGAGCTAAGCATAGGTCATCCAGGCTTGGTCAAAACCGATGTGGGCCCGGTTATCGATGCCACAGCCAAAGCAAACCTCAATGCCCATATCGACCATATTAAGCAGGTCGGCACCTTACTCAATCAGCTAGAGTTACCAGAGGGCACCGAGAATGGTCACTTTGTGGCGCCAACGGCGGTAGAGATTGATTCGATCAAGGTGCTGGATAAAGAGCATTTCGGCCCGATCCTGCATGTGATCCGCTACAAGGCGTCTGAACTTGATAAAGTCATCGAAGAGATCAACTCAACGGGCTTTGGTTTGACCTTAGGTATTCACAGCCGTAACGAAGGTCACGCACTCAATCTCGCAAGCAGAGTGAATGTGGGTAACGTCTACATCAACCGTAACCAAATTGGTGCGGTTGTGGGTGTACAGCCATTCGGTGGTCAGGGACTATCGGGCACGGGGCCAAAGGCAGGCGGTCCACACTACCTGACTCGCTTCGTCACCGAAAAGACCCGCACCAACAACATCACCGCCATTGGTGGTAATGCAACCTTACTGTCACTCGGTGATAGCGAGGAGTAGCGCTAAACCTTCCCTGTACACCTAAGGTGTGCAGGGGAGTGAATTGACTAGAAAGCCGATTGTATTGCAGTCGGCTTTTATTTTAACGATGGTAGGCCTGCCATCATTATCACCGAAATCCTAATGCCGTACTGGATTGTTTTCATGTAAATTTTCCACCTCTTTGACACGCTACACACCTGCGTACACAAAACGCTTCTATCATTGTGTAATATTTGAGATAACTCTCCCATTTATCATGAATCTGATATACATACTTAAAACCTTTGCTTTATAATTCAGCCGTTTTTTAAACATGGGATTAATCTACACTTCCATGATCTTACTAGCCAAAATGGTTGCTTAACCTAAATTTTATTAGTGATAAATAAAATGAACCTTACGATAAAGCACAAAATTCAACTTGCCGTTTTAGTGACTATTCTTGCCATTAGTAGCACCTTGGCAACCCTGTCGACCCGCCAATTAATCCATGATACAGAACTGGCGATCTCAACACGCTTCGAGTTACAGGCCGAAGCTGTGAGTAATAATATCTTCAGTTGGCTAGAAGATAAGAAGCGCATCGTTAAGGCTAACAAATCTCGAATACAGCAAGGCTTAGACAGTGACAGAGAGTTATGGTTATCTGTCAATAGCGGCGGTTTCATCGATGTGTATGCTGGATTTGATACTGGCGATATCATCTCAGGTGATAAGAGCCAGCCTTGGCCAGACGATTATGATCCACGAACACGCCCTTGGTATAGCCAGGCTTACAGTGGCTCTGAGATGATCATCACGCCTCCCTATATCGATATCACAGGTGCCGCAGTAGTGACACTGGCCCAGCGTTTTAATGGCGCGATGAAGGGGGTTATCGCTGCCGATTTAAGTATCGGTTACATAACGGAGCAGATTAATAATCTGCAGATTGAGAATGCAGGCTTTGCCTTCCTGCTGGATGAAAACAATAAAGTTCTCGCATTTAGAGATACTAGCTTCGCGCAAAAAGATGCCAGCCGTCTCGCGCAAACATTAACGCCATCAAACATTGAGGCTATCCGCAACAATGGTGAGCTCAACACCATCGAATGGCGAGACGGCAATGAGAAACTGATCAGTTTAACTCACCTAAAGGGCACCAACTGGACACTGGGTTTAGTTGAGGATAAAAACCTTGCCTATCAAATGATTGAGAAGCAAGTCGTTAATAAGCTCATCGTGGTTGCAGTGCTTGCATTCATCATCTTGATGATTGCTTCTTTCATCGTGAACCAGATGTTCAAACCGCTGCAACAATTGACCAATGCAATTGAAACCCTATCTAAGGGCGATGGCGACCTGACTCAGCGCTTTGCTGCAAGTAAACAAGATGAAATTGGTCTGCTTGAAGGCCATATGAACCGTTTCCTTGAGAGCCTGCAACAGATGGTTAAGGCGATCTCCAGCGATACCGAACAACTCATCCAACAGATCCATGAGTCTTCGGCTATCGCATCTAAAGCCAGCGAAGGTGTGAATGGTCAGCATCAAGATGTGGATCAGATAGCCACCGCAATTCACGAGATGTCAGCCACTGCCAGTGAAGTCGCCAACCATGCGGAGATGACAGCCAATGCTGCGCAAGTATCGACTCAGGCTTGTGTTGAAGGTAACGAAGTTATCGTTAAGAGTAGCGACTCTATCGAGCTGCTTTCTGAACAGTTAGGCGATGCCTCTAAGGTGGTTTCAGCACTCGAAGAGAACGCTACCGAGATCAACCAGATCCTGTCAACGATTCAAGCTATTGCCGAACAAACGAACCTGCTGGCGCTTAACGCAGCGATCGAAGCGGCTCGAGCCGGTGAACAGGGCCGAGGTTTTGCCGTGGTAGCCGATGAAGTACGCGTATTGAGTCATCGAACCCAAGACTCGACCGAA
This sequence comes from Shewanella sp. Isolate13, assembly GCF_022398325.1. Classification (GTDB taxonomy): domain Bacteria; phylum Pseudomonadota; class Gammaproteobacteria; order Enterobacterales; family Shewanellaceae; genus Shewanella. The sequence continues at coordinate 194,775 of NZ_JAKEVD010000002.1, read as the reverse complement.
GAGATCAGAGCCATGATCACCACCTTACAGCGAAACAGCCAACAGGCAGTATCTTCTATGGCATCGAGCACAGATATCGCCCATCAGAGCGTCGAATTCGCTAGCATGGCAAAACAGAGTCTAGAGCGTATCACCGACTCCATTACTGAGATCTCCGATATGTCGACCCAGATTGCTAGTGCAGCAGAAGAGCAACGTGCGGTGTCTGAAGATATCAGTCGTAACACTCAAGCGATTAGTGATACGTCTCATCAACTGTCGTCTCAAACCCAAGAGGTGAGTGACAATGCATTAGAGATGTTGCAGACCTCAAATGAACTAAGCGATCGCGTCTCACGCTTTAAGATCTAAATAGCCGATAACGCCTCTATAAGCCCTGTTTAATGCAGGGCTTTTATTATAAAACCGCCCCTTTAGTGACATTTCCAATCACATTTAAACGATAAAAGGTGCAGCTGACATAGTTGTTTCTGCGTTATGTAACCATTAGTAATTTTAGTATTAGTTATTAATAATTTGAGACAAATCTCTCAGTGATGAAACGATTCAAATGCTCAACTAATTATCATCCCCTATAATCCGCCCACTCTCAACAAGACCTTGCCGTACTGACAGCCTTTAGCCAATGATTTGTCGGTCAAAATTATTAAAATGAACCTTACAATTAAGCACAAGATCCAACTCGCCGTTTTAGTCGTCATAGTGACGATAACAGCGACACTCGCCCTTATTGCGACCAAGCAGCTAAACCAGCACACAGAAAATGCCATCACGACCCGCTTTGCACTGCAAGCCGATGCGGTCAGCAACAATATATTTAGTTGGTTAGCAGATAAGAAACGTATCATCACAGCCAATGAGACTCCGCTGCAAAACGGCCTAGATAATGCGAAAGAGCTAGAACTTAGCATTCAAGCAGGTGGCTTTATTAACCTGTATATGGGATTAGAAAACGGACAGGTGATCTCTGGCGACAAAGCCGTTGAGATCCCAGCCGATTTTGATGGTCGCACCCGTCCATGGTACCAAGCAGCCTACAACAGCCACGAGATCATCACCACCTTGCCTTATGTGGATATCTCCGGTGATACCGTCGTGACCTTAGCTAAACGCTTTAACGGTCAATTCTCTGGAGTGCTCGCGGCGGACCTAAGCATCGGCTATATCACCCAGCAGATCGATAGCCTCAATATCGCTAATGCCGGTTTTGCATTCTTGCTGGATGAAAATAATAAGATCTTGGCTTTTAGAGATAGGAGTTACACTCAGCAAGATGCGACTCGTTTAGCGGCAAGTTTAAATCCACAGACTATTCAGGCTCTGCGCAATAGCGGCAAGATCGCCACCATTGAATGGCAAGATCGCCAAGATAAACTAATCCGCTTAACTTCACTAAAAGGCACCAACTGGACCCTAGGCTTAGTCGAAGACAAAGCCCTCGCCTACGAAGCAATACAAGCGCAAATCATTCAATCGCTCATCGCGGTAACAGTATTAGCTTTAATCATTTTATTGCTCGCGTCTGTCTCGGTTAGCTATCTGTTTAAGCCACTTCAGCAACTCAGCCTAGCCATCGAAAAGCTTTCCCAGGGCGATGGTGACTTAACTCAACGTTTCCCTGCCGATAAGCAGGACGAAATTGGTCAGTTAGAGCGCCATATGAACAGCTTCCTCGCAAGTTTGCAGCAGATGGTGCAAGCCATCTCACAAGATACCGAACAGCTGATCAAACAGATCCATGACTCTGCAGATATCGCCACTAAAGCCAGTGATGGCGTCAATGGTCAGCATCAAGATGTGGATCAGATAGCCACCGCGATCCATGAGATGTCGGCAACCGCTAGCGAAGTCGCCAACCATGCAGAGATGACCGCCAATGCGGCACAGGTATCGACTCAAGCCTGCATTGAAGGCAATGAAGTCATCGTTAAGAGCAGCGACTCTATCGAGCTTTTGTCACAGCAACTTGGTGATGCCTCTAAGGTGGTTTCAGCCCTCGAAGAGAACGCCACCGAAATCAATCAGATCCTCTCGACGATTCAGGCGATTGCCGAGCAGACCAACCTGCTAGCCCTGAATGCTGCGATCGAGGCGGCGCGAGCGGGCGAGCAAGGCCGCGGTTTTGCTGTGGTTGCCGATGAAGTGCGCGTACTGAGTCACCGCACCCAAGACTCGACCGAAGAGATCCGCGCCATGATCACCGCCTTGCAGCAAAACAGCCAGCAAGCGGTCTCCTCGATGACATCGAGCACACAACTCGCCCATAACAGTGTCGAATTTGCCAACCAAGCCAAACATAGCCTAGAAAGCATCACCCAATCGATCACCGAGATCTCGGATATGGCGACCCAGATCGCCAGTGCGGCAGAGGAGCAGCGTGCGGTTTCAGAGGATATCAGCCGTAACACTCAAGCGATCAGCGATACCTCTCACCTACTGTCATCGCAAACCCAAGAGGTCAGCGATAACGCCCAAGAGATGCTGCAAACCTCAAGCGGATTAAGTGAGCGGGTTTCTCGTTTTAAAATCTAATACCAGCAGTACAAACCCAATTACCCATAAAAAAGCCCTGATTATTCAGGGCTTTTTCTTTGCACTCGATTTCGATAGCGGTCAATCTTTATCGATGATACTAGGCTAAACGCTCAAACAAGCTAGCATAATAGTCATCTGAGCTGAGTAACTGCCTATGACTTCCGCTGGTACGAATAGTACCTTGGTCCATTAAATGGATAGTATCCATCTTGTTCATGGCGGTGAGTCGGTGACTTATCATCAGCATCGTCTTACCCTCGGCGAACTCGAATAACAGACGCAGAATCTCACGTTCGGTGCGCTTATCTAAGCCTTCGGTTGGCTCATCAAGCAATAAGATTGGTGCATCACGTAATAAAGCCCTTGCGACACCGATACGGCGCTGCTCGCCACCAGAGAGCTGACGTCCACCCTCGCCTAGCCAAGTATCGAGCGGCTTTTCTCCCTGCAGTAAGCTGTCTAAGCCGACCTTTTGTAGCACGGCAATTAGCTTGTCATCATCCTTACGGGTCGCTCCCTCAATGGCCAAGGCCAAGTTGTCTCGCAAGCTACCGCTGAAAAGATAGATCCGCTGACTCACCACCGACATAGATTGGCGCAGTTGCTGCTCGGTATAATCGCCGACTTCATGATCATCGATGGTGATCTGACCGTTTGTCGGTAACCACTCTCGAGTCAATAGCGACAATAGGCTCGATTTACCACAGCCCGTTTGTCCAAGTAGGGCCACTTTCTGCCCGGACGGAATATGGAGATTGAGCCCACTGAGCACACTTTGATTTTTGGCATAACCAAAATCGATATCCTTAAAGGCGATATTGCCCGCGGTGACTGCTACGCTCTGCTCATTTGCAAAAGTGACACTTGGCGCTTGCTCGACCACCTCATTGAGTCTAGTCGCCGCCGAACTACAGGCCGATAGATGCTGGAAGGCACCTGCCAACGGCATCATCATCTCGATTGTTGCCATGGTTAAGAACACCACCATGGCAAGTCTTGGTCCTGGCGGCACCGCCGTACCCACGCCTGTCGCGGCTAAATACAGCATCAGCAGCACCGCAAAACCATGACACAAAATCAAGCAGGCTTGGCTTAGCGCCGTCACTCGGTTCATCACATTCTGGCTATTAATCATCACGCTTTGCGCCTGATTAAGCCTGTCTCTATAAGCCTTTTGCGCACCAAACAGCGTCAACTCGGCCTGACCCTGTAGGTATTCCAATAGCTGGACTCTTAACTGTCGTTTGGTCTCTAACTGGGCAATACCGGGTTTGCGACCAAGAAAGTAAAAGGTCGTTGGTAGCAATAGCCAGACGGCCAATAATACACTACATAAAGTGCGTGCTAATTCTGGATCAAAATGGCCAACGAAAAAGTATAGCGCCAGCATCATCAATAACGACGCAGCTAACGGCGTCATTAATCGCAGATACAGGTGATCTAAGGTATCAATATCGGCCACTAAGCGGTTAAGCAGGTCGCCTTGGCGCACCCCTTGCAGATTCTTGGCGCTCAGGGGAAGCAGCTTATTCCATACCCAGCAGCGAAGATCCGTCAATAAACTAAAGGTCGCTTCATGAGTAGCAAGGCGCTCACCATAGCGACTGGCGGTGCGCACTATCGATAAGAAACGCACCCCACCTGCTGGAGTAAAGTAGTTAAAGGTCTGCGCAGTTAATACCGTTAAGCCTGCGACTGCCGTTGCCGACAGGAACCAACCAGATAACGACAGTAAACCTATGCCAGCCATCAAGGTAGTCACGCTTAAAAACAGGCCAATAAACATCATAAAGCCTTGGCTTTTAAAGCGTTTAATATAAGGAAGTAGTGCTCGCATTATTTATCTCCCTCAGCTTGTGTTTGCTGCGCCGACGTTGCATCTTTAGCTTGAGTGTCGACGTTAAGGTCAGCTTCATTAGCTAGGTCAAGATCAAGGTCAAACTCACTAACGCTACTGGCTTCCTCCAACATCTGTTTAAAGCAACCGGGCTCAGACACGAGCTGCTCATACCTCCCCTGCTGCACAATAGCGCCCTTATCTATCACCAAGACGTTATCCATGACGCTCAGGTTCTCCAATCTATGGGTGACCATCACACAGGCCTTGCCCTGCATCGCGCTTGTTAAGGTGGTTTGTACCGCCTGCTCGCTCAAACTATCGAGGCTCGCTGTTGGCTCATCGAGAATGAATAGCTGCGACTGCTGGGCAAGTGCACGAGCCAGTGCTATTCGCTGAGCCTGCCCCACGGACAATCCCGCCGTTTGCTCTGCAATAGGGTAATCGAGTCCTTGAGGTTGCAGCTCAACAAAATCTAAGATCTGTGCCTGCTCTAACAACTTACAGATCGCCTCATCAGATAAGGTTCGCCCCATGGCAATGTTGTCTCGCAAGCTACCATGAAACAGCTGTGGCTCCTGCCCAAGCCATGCCAACTGCTTACGCCAATCCGCGAGCGATAACTCACTTAGCTCTGTACCAGCAATCTTAAGTTGCCCCTTGTAGGGTAGGAAACCCAACAGGGCGTTAAGCAAACTGGTTTTCCCCGCACCACTTGGGCCGACGATCGCCACATGCTCACCCGCTTTTACCTGGAAGCTAACCGGGCCTAGCAGCAAGCTGCCATCGAGGCTATAGACCATTAAATCCTTGGCCTCTATCTCTACAGCTCCGCTCACTTGCTTATCGCCGCCGTGTTGCTCGGTTGGGTGATCCAGCAGCGCCATCAACTCTTCTGCCGCACCAATTGCTTGGGCTTTGGCATGATAGTGGGTACCCATATCTCTAAGTGGCTGATAAAACTCGGGGGCTAAGATCAATACAAACAAACCAGTAAACAGGCTGATTGACACGCCGTAGTGACCAAAGTCCAGATGATGCAGGTAGCTAAAGCCAAAGTAGACCGCCAGTACCGCAATCGATACCGCAGCGAAAAACTCCAATACTGCGGAGCTTAAAAACGCCATCCGCAGTACGGCCATGGTGCGCTCTCGAAATTCTTCCGAGGCCTTGCGGATCACCCTAGCCTCTTTCTCGCCTTGATTGAATAACTTGAGGGTCGACAGGCCTTTTAGCCTATCCATAAAGTGGCCGCTTAAACGCGCCAGCGCACTGAAATTCTTGCGGTTAGCATCGGCGGCGCCCATACCAACTAAGATCATAAACATAGGAATAAGCGGTGCGGTCGCCAGCAGAATAAGGCCCGCCGCCCAGTTTATCGGGAATACCGCCACTAAAATAATCAAGGGAATGAAGCCCGCTAGCACCACCTGCGGCAGGTAACGAGCGTAGAAATCGTGTAGATCTTCCACCTGCTCCAGCACGATACTGGCCCAGCTTCCGGCGGGTTTGCCCTTGATGAAGGCGGGACCGAGTAGCGCTAATTTATCGAGTACTGCACCGCGCATCTGTATGCGCAGTCGTGCACCGGCCTGAAAGCTGGCTCGCTCTCGAGCGAAAGCCAAAATACCGCGCACTATGGTTAGTAGCAATAAAGCCCAGAAGTGATCGATAAAATCAGACTTGGGTAGCTCATCTATGATGATCCCTTGTAAAACGGTCGCGATGAGCCAGGCTTGGCACATCAAGCTGAGTCCGGTCAGCACACCGAAAAAAACCGACAGATTCAGATAGAAGCCACAGGCCTTTTTCTGCTGTTTAAGCCACTTTGTAAGCTTTTTCTCTACTGTTTTATCCATGTTCTTCCAGACTAACCACTGTGGGAGATGAGTCGATGCTTGGCATCTTTACTAATTGAACGAGTGAACCTTCATAAAGACTTTGATGTAAGGCTTAAGTTCAATAACTGTGAACGTAAAATACGAGAATGAATCTCAATCTTGGCTGAGTATCGCAGGCATTAATCGCAGAATAAAACGGGGTTGATATATTTGCTATCGGACTCACAAAAATTGAGCTAGATCAATAAAAGTGAGCTTATCGACAATAACTGAGCCTGAGCAACCCACATAAAAAAACCGCATCAAGCTAGGCTTAATGCGGTTTAGTCTTTGATTTAGACGAGGCTAAATCAGCTCAGTCTCAAATGACGTTGAAAAATAAATTAACGATCTGAATCAGACTCGTAATCTAGGTTATCTTCATCGAAACCGTAATCAGAACCTTTAGGTTCGCGAGCATCGCGCCATGCATCGGCAGCTAGCTCTTTAGCTTCAGCCGCTTCGTTACGCTCTTCACGTGCCTTAGCCTTACGTTCGTTACGCTTAATTAAGTTCTCTAAGAATGACTTAAGCTCAGTCTCGCCCCAAGCCTGCGCTTCTGCTTCAGTGGCAAAACCTTTCTTGCTCTTAGAAACCACGATCTTACGTGCCGTTTGACGACGAGTGATCTGAGCGGTCCAAGTTGCGCCATCTGCAACTACGCGAAAATCATACTTCTTAGTTTGTGTCATGTTACTTTTATCCTAACAATAATTCTAATACTTGAGCTAAGCAGGCTATGCACTATAAAAGGCGCCCCTTAACAGGAGAGCCAATTCGAGATAGTTATAGCTAAGCTCAATCAATACGCAAGACCAACAACCTAAGTATCACTCTCGCGTTCATAATTCTGTTTATCAACCAGGCTGGCAATGATCACCTTTCATTGCCACGAGGTTTATACTGATTGGTATCATTCCATTTCCGAGTCTAATTCACACAGCTTACAATTGAGCTTATAACCCAGCATGGCATTTCTGCCTTCTCGATGAGTCACCCAGTCTCGCCGCTCCCAAGGAGGACGATGGCGAACATGCTGAGTATGGCCGCAAGACAAATTGGCAACCCAATGATCTTCATCGTCTTGATGATAACTCACGATAGGTTGCAGCATGACAAACCGCCGAATTAGGTATAATCCTTACCTAGATTTTGCTGGTAAAAATCGGTAGATGAACTTTCAGGGGCGCGAGATTAACACATGCAGCCCAGATACAACATCTTTTAATCGCCCAAAAATCACACAATCGATGTTTTTTTTCAAAATTAGCCCATTTAGGTGAGAAACGCGTATCGATACGCCCAATAACACAAGCCTAATTAACTGCCATACTCAATAGATGAAGTCAGTTATGGGATAACTTGATTATTTAGCCACTGATTGTTTAATAATTAGCGCTTTTTAAGCAGATCCTGTAAGCTGCACGGCCGCCAGCATCCGCAGGCCCCCTTAAACCGCTGCCAGTCGCACTTTAACGCCTATTTCGCAGCCGAAATGAGACCTATCTATGAGTTTTGCCTCTCTGGGCCTATCAGCCCAAATTTTGAAAGCCGTTGCCAACAAAGGTTATGACACTCCGTCCCCTATTCAAGCGCAAGCAATTCCAGCCGTACTTGAAGGTAAAGACGTGATGGCCGCCGCGCAGACTGGTACAGGCAAAACAGCAGGCTTTACCCTGCCACTGCTAGAGCTACTTTCAAAAGGCACTAAGGCACCGGCAAAACAGGTGCGTGCATTGGTACTGACACCGACTCGTGAACTCGCGGCTCAGGTAGGTGAAAGCGTTGAAGTTTATGGTAAGCAACTGCCACTTAAGTCAGCCGTAGTGTTTGGTGGCGTTGGTATTGGTCCGCAGATCTCTAAGTTGAGTCGTGGCGTCGATATCCTTGTCGCGACCCCAGGCCGTTTACTGGACCTCTATAACCAGCGCGCACTGAGCTTTAGCCAGCTTGAAGTATTAGTGCTAGATGAAGCCGACCGTATGCTAGATATGGGTTTCATTCATGACATCAAAAAAATCTTAGCGATTTTGCCTGCGAAGCGTCAGAACCTAATGTTCTCAGCGACTTTCTCAGATGAAATCCGCCAACTCGCTAAGGGCCTAGTTAACAACCCTGTTGAGATCTCTGTTACACCACGTAACGCAACCGCTAACACGGTAAAGCAGTGGATCTGTCCAGTCGATAAGGGCCAAAAGGCCGCGGTCTTGGTAAAACTTATCAAGCAGAATAACTGGAAGCAGGTATTAGTATTTAGCCGCACTAAGCACGGCGCGAACCGTCTGGCTAAAAACCTAGAAGCCAAAGATATTACTGCGGCTGCTATTCATGGTAACAAGAGCCAAGGGGCAAGAACCAAAGCCCTAGCCGACTTTAAGAGCGGCGCGATTCGCGTGCTTGTGGCAACCGATATTGCCGCACGTGGTTTGGATATCGACCAGCTACCTCAAGTGGTTAACTTCGATCTGCCAAATGTACCTGAAGATTACGTGCATCGCATCGGTCGAACAGGTCGTGCAGGCGCATCTGGCCATGCGGTTTCACTTGTGAGCGATGAAGAGGCAAAGCTGCTTCGCGATATCGAGCTACTGATCAAGCAGAACCTAGAGCGTCGTGTGATTGAAGGCTACGAGCCAACCCATCGCCTACCAGAAACGGACCTAACGGCTAAGTCTCACGGCCAGAACAAAGGTCCGCGTAATGCGGGTAATCAGGGTCGTGGCAATGGTCGCTCACGTAGTCCTAATAAAGGCGCTAACTCGGGTGGTGCTAGCAACAAGTCACCAAACCCACGCCGCCAAGGTCATGGTGAAAACAGCGCTGCTAAAGTCGAGCACAAAGATGGTCAACGTAGCGGCGAAATGGCTCGTGGCCACCAGCCAAATGCCAATGCACAACCAAGTAAGCCTAGACGGCCGCGTAGACCAAACGCGAATAACAATGCATCGGGCAATAATGCTTCAGGCAACAATGGTAAGCCATCGGGTCAACGTCGCCCTAACGCGAATAGAAGTAGCAATGGCAACCGCAGTGCCAATAAGCCAAGCTAAGCTTAAGACAGTTATAAAAACACAAAAAAACAGCGCCTAAGCGCTGTTTTTTTATATCGGAAGGAAATGCGTTTAGCGCAATTCCCAAGCTCGATATGAACGACCTTTTAGTTTGCCGTTAACAATTTTATTCAGTGCCTTCTTGGCCACTTTACGGTTAACAGCCACATAAGAACGCATATCGGTGATCTTAATCTTACCGACTTCGCTACCTTCGATACCATTGTCACCAGTTAAGGCACCAAGAATGTCGCCAGGGCGCAGCTTCTGCTTCTTACCACCGTCAATTTGCAAGGTGGTCATCACAGGCTGCACAGGGAAGGTGTCTAGAAGGTTCTCTGGCGGCAATGCTTCGTTAACAATATCGCGCTCTAAGTAATCTTCCAGTAGTGCAATCTTATAACCGTCTTCATGGTTATAGAAAGTATGTGCCGACCCCTTACTGCCCGCACGGCCTGTACGACCAATACGGTGAATATGCACTTCGGTGTCGTATGCGACATGGTAGTTGATCACCGCATCGAGAGCGTCGATATCAAGGCCACGAGCCGCGACATCGGTTGCCACCATGATTGACACACTCTTGTTGGCAAACTGCAGCAGAGTCTGATCTCTATCACGCTGCTCTAAGTCACCGTGTAAAGAAACAACGCTAAAGCCGTCATTCTTCAGCTGCGCCGCGACATCTTTAGTCTCACGCTTGGTATTACAAAATACTACTGCGCTCTCTGGGCGGTACTGCAGTAGCAATAACTTGAGCGCACGCATGCGATCGTTGTTATTACCCACTTCATAAAAATGCTGTTCGATGGTGTTTGTTGCGTGAGTCGAAGCCACTTTCACCATCACAGGTTTGAACATGATCTTGTCGGCAATCGACTGGATCTGCTCAGGAAAAGTCGCGCTAAATAGTAGCGTCTGACGCTCAATTGGCATGCGCTCCATGATGCCTTCAAGTTCCACTTGAAAGCCCATCTCTAGCATACGGTCGGCTTCATCAAGCACTAATGTATGTACGTTTTCTAGATCTAAGCGGCCGCGATCTAAGTGATCAATAATACGGCCTGGCGTACCCACAATAATATGAGCACCGTGTTCTAGGGAGCCAATCTGCGGCCCCATAGGCACACCACCACAAAGGGTCAACACCTTAATGTTGTGAATGCCACGAGCTAGGGTACGGATCTCTTTCGCGACCTGATCGGCAAGCTCACGGGTGGGGCATAACACTAAAGATTGAATGCGAAAACGCTTAACGTCTAACTTGTGCAATAAGCCCAAACCGAACGCAGCAGTCTTACCCGAACCGGTTTTACCTTGGCCAATCACGTCTTCGCCATTTAGGATCGCAGGCAAGCTTTGTGCTTGGATAGGAGTCATCGACTCATAACCCATAGTCTTTAGGTTATCGAGTAACTCAGTCTTAAGGTTAAGACTTGAAAACGGCGCTTGGCCATCGGTATTGGGGACTGTTTGAGTCAAAGTATCTTTCCTAAGTATTCACTGCTCATTAGGGCGGTTTTCCCTCTAAGACTCGATACCTTACTCAGGCTCATCAAATCGCGCTTTGCAGTGATAATATCATGGTGACAAGGCTCCAAAATGCTAGGAGCAAAGTTGTCGTTTTCTATCGCTTTAAATTATAGCGCGCTATTGTAGCAGTAATTGCTCTAGTTGCAGCATATCCAATGGATAATAACCGCTAAATATCACTCCCAGTGACAAATCTACTCACCTCAACACATTTGGCTTACCTGCCCTGCTCCTCAAAAGCGATGAGTTACAAATGCTCATTGCGCAAGGTTTTGCCAAGGCGCTCTACCCACCAATCTATGGCATCCTTTGCATCATCGGTTGAGTCGATCATAGTGCTTAAATCTTTACTGCCCGCTTTCCTGTCTATCACAGCAACGATAGGTTGAGCAGTCTTGGCATCGCTAATCATCAACTCTATGGTCGCGCTGCCCACATTGGTATGCTCACCCGTCACGACCTTTGAAATACTGGAAATGCCTAGCCCGACGGGTAGTATGCTGCTGGTCACCGCTAAGATCGGATTCGGTGTTTCGATATTAGTCAGGGCAACACTGACCCTGAGGGTGTTGTCATCTGGCCTGTGACTAATTCAAAGCGTTGACTGGCTTTGTCTTTAATCTTACTCACCAGATATTGCGACACTTGAATAATCTCTTGCTCGTCGAGGTTATCGTAGCGAGTTTTATCATCAAGCACTAACCAAGCTTGATCGACGATAACCTTGTCATATTCATCGAGAATTTGCCTAAGATCCTGAAGGCTTTTGATTCTAGGTTGCGCCCAGATCAGATCGCTGCCGCCATCTGGCCCGGGGCGAAAGTCATCGAAGGAACTAAACATCTGCGATTTTTTATAATCATGAATCGCTTCGCAGCCCATTAATAGAAGGCTCGCTCCAAGCACACACCAACGTATCACCGTCATTACCTTTACCTATGTTCGCTAATACCAACATTTTGTTGGCCTACAAAGGAACTAGTTTACACGAGTCAAGATAAATATAAACACCAAGATATACAACTGTACAGCTCACTGAGAGTGTATTTAGGCAAGCCTCCACTGGCTAATCTGGAGTAAATACGCCAATTACCGCACCCGTGGCCTTCTTTGCCACTTTCTCTTCGGTCTGTTGTTCACGATAGTCACAGTCAACACACTCAACCGTCTCTACACCATTTTCCCTAAATAGCACGATAGACTCTTTAGCCTGACACTTAGGGCACTTAGCGCCAGCCACGAAACGTTTTTTCACTTTTTTAGTTGTTGTCATGATTTTACTTCCAGTCCATATATGCCTAACATTTTGCCATAAAAGCTGCGCCATGACCGTATTTTTCCCCGATGCGCATAGAAGTCGCTATGCCTTCTAGGCTATTATCACTCCCCAATATTTGCGCTAACTCAGACTTTAAGCCGACTTCAATGATCACCATCACTCAAGCTCAACTCATTCGTGGCTCGAAAACCTTGCTCGATGAAACTTCGTTAACTGTCTACCCAGGCCACAAGGTCGGTCTAGTCGGTGCTAACGGTAGCGGCAAGTCGTCGCTACTGGCACTAATTATGGGCAAGATTAGCCTAGATAAAGGCGAATTCAGTCTGCCTAGCGGCTGGCAGATCGCCACAGTGGCGCAGGAGACTCCGGCACTTGAAGTTGCAGCAATCGAATATGTGATCGATGGTGATACCGAGTATCGACAGCTTGAGTCAGAATTACATGCAGCCCAAGAAGCCGATGACGGTCATAAAATTGCCCTACTTCACGGAAAAATCGACGCCATTGGTGGCTACGCGATTCATTCTAGAGCGGCGAGCCTATTAGCGGGTCTAGGTTTTAGTGAGCAAGAACAGGGCAATCCGGTGAAGAGCTTCTCCGGTGGTTGGCGTATGCGCCTTAACTTGGCTCAGGCCCTGTTGTGCCGCTCAGATCTACTGTTACTCGATGAGCCAACCAACCACTTAGACTTAGACACCATGTATTGGTTAGAAGGTTGGATTAAAGCCTACCAAGGCACACTGATTCTGATCAGTCACGACCGTGACTTTATCGACGGTATCGTTGATGAAATCGTTCATGTCGAAAACACTAAGCTGAACTACTACAAAGGCAACTATACCTCTTTCGAGCGTATTCGTGCCGAGCGTATGGCCCAGCAACAGGTGGCCTTTGAGCGTCAACAGAAAGAGCGTGCTCATATGCAGTCTTTTGTCGACCGCTTCCGCTATAAAGCCAGTAAGGCGAAGCAAGCCCAGAGCCGCCTAAAAGCACTTGAACGTATGACCGAGCTGCTGCCATCACAGGCGGACAGCCCGTTTCATATGGCCTTTAGAGAACCGGAAGCGCTGCCAAATCCACTGGTGACCATGGAGCAGGTTTCTATCGGTTACGGTGAAACCGAGATCCTTAAGAAGGTGCACCTCAACTTAGTGCCTGGTGCTCGCATCGGTTTACTTGGCCGCAACGGCGCCGGTAAGTCGACCTTAGTGAAGCTACTTTCTGGTGAGCTTTCGCCAATGAAAGGGAAATATGAGACCAATCCAGGCTTAAACATCGGTTACTTTGCCCAGCACCAGCTGGAATTTTTAAGCCTAGATGACTCACCACTGCAACACTTAGTGCGTCTCGCCCCTAACACTAAGGAGCAGGAGCTACGTAATTTCCTAGGCGGATATGGCTTTAATGGCGATATGGCACTGGCGCCGGTGCGCCCTTTCTCTGGCGGTGAAAAGGCCCGCTTAGTGCTAGCACTGTTGGTATGGCAGCGCCCTAATCTATTACTACTCGATGAACCAACCAACCACTTAGACCTAGAGATGCGCCATGCGCTGACCATGGCACTGCAAACCTTCAAAGGCGCCATGATTATCGTCTCCCACGATAGACACTTACTGCGCCTAAGTTGTAGCGACTACTACCTTGTTGACCAAGGCGAAGTAAAAAGCTTCGACGGCGATCTCGATGATTATCATCAGTGGCTGCTCGATGCCGCTAAGACCGCCGGTAAGTCAGAAGAAGCCGAACTCGCTAAACCCGTTCAAGATAAGAAGCTACAGAAGCGCTTAGAGGCTGAGCTGAGACAGAAGCTGTCACCGCTCAAAAAGGTACAGACTAAGCTTGAGAAAGATCAACAAAAAGCAAACGAGCGCCTAAAAGAGCTTGAAGAGATGCTGGCCGACACCAGTCTTTATGATGCCGATAACAAGGCGAAACTCACTCAAGTACTTGCCGAGCGTACATCGCTGACTCAAGGGCTAGAAGAGAGTGAGATGGAGTGGTTAGAGATCCAAGAAGAGATCGAAACCATAGAGCAGAGCGTTCGCGCCGAAGCCTAATTTAGTGAGCAATACTAGGGGAGCATGGCTCCCCTTTTTGTTACCCTCACCTATAATGGATAACCAGAAGGTCTACCCCTATGACATTGTCTAACCCTATTACTCCAAGCTTGTGGCATGATTGCGATAGCCTCTACATGGCGCATCAGACTCTGTTCTTGCAGTTACAGGATGACCACCAGCTCAATGTCAATTTGTTGCTATTAACCCTATGGCTGGATAAACATCACTACTCGCTTGCAAAGCCACAATGGCAAACACTGCAACAAGCGACTCTCACTTGGGAGCAAAAGTTGCTGATTCCCTACAGGCAGTTAAGACGCCAAAGTAAGGCCCTACTTGAAACTGAAGAATACCAACAGATGTTAAAGCTTGAGCTGATGCTGGAGCGAAAATCTCAGGTGATGATTTTAAAGACTCTGCAATCTATGTCGGTTAAGGCGGGAACAAATACCAATAACGCTAACCTCAGCCAATATTTAGCCCTGTTTGACCTCGATAGCCGCGACTTTCCATCATTGCAAATAAGCTAGCATCACAATAAAAAAGCGAGCCAATGCTCGCTTTCATTATAAAAAGGCTCAACGCCTTTAACTAACTTTAAGCTTCTGCGCCAATCGAGTCGCGTTTCTCGCGGTAATACCATAGATAGATAGCTGCGGATTAGCCCCTAGACTCGTTGGAAATATCGAGCCATCCATCACTGATAGGTTATCGAAGTAGTGTGACTCACCAAAGCTGTTCACCATCGACAACTTAGGGTCTTCTCCCATTGGACAGCCGCCCATCACATGGGCCGATGCAACAACGGTTTTCAAAGGCGCTAAATCCATCTCACTGATCACTTTTTTAGCCTCACTCCAGCTCGAAAGATAGGGCATCCCCTCGCTTATCGGTAACACTTGCTGTGCACCGGCTGCAAATTGCAGCTCAGCCATACTAGCAAACGCGCGCCTTGCCGCTCGCCAAAATGCATCGGTTAACGGGTAATCGAGAGTGAAGCCACTGTCTGTCAACTTCACCTGCCCTCCCTGGCTATTGTCATGATAACCATCCCTTACCAGTGCGATAGTGACCTGTAGCTGATTAAACTTCTCCATCAGCTGGGCATGGCTCTGACCATAACCAAGGGTTTTAGAAGCGATCAAAATCGGGTGAATTGGCGGGACTTCAAGCTTATAACCGAGCTCACCATCGGCACCGTCTTGCCAGACAAACTCATCGGAATAGATAGATTGAGGCGCACCACTATGACCATTGATTGGATCGCTAAACACCGCGCCGCTCAAAAGAGTGGGATGCAGGAAGGTGCGCTTGCCAATGATTTCATAGGGGTCAGGCAGCTTAGAGCGCAGCATGATAGTTGGTGTGTGGATAGCGCCTGCAGCCAAGATATAGTGCTTTGCCTTAAACATCAGCTCAACCGGAAGCGGCTTCATATTGTTATCGACCGCTTGGGCCTTTAACGCAAAAATCTTGTCGTTATGATGCTCAAGCTTGAGAACCTGAGCCTGACTCACCAGTGTCGCACCACGCTCCAGTGCTGCAGGAATGGTAGTAACTAACATAGATTGCTTAGCATTGACCGGACAGCCCATGCCGCAATAACCAGTATTCCAGCAGCCCAGTACATTGCGCTTAATGACTGTATGTTCCCAACCTAACTTCTCGCAGCCGTGCTTCAACGCCTGATTATTACGGTTAGGCTCGTAAGCCCATTCGCTGATATTAAGCCGCTGCTCCATCTTCTCAAACCAAGGGTCTAACTCGGCGCGAGACAGGCCTGCAACCGTTTTAGCCTGAGCCCAATAATCCAGCGCTGGCTTTGGAGTACGAATCGAAGTTGTCCAGTTAACGGTTGTGGAACCACCTACGGCGCGCCCCTGAAAAATTCCGATGGCCTTATCTGTGGTCTTCATTCCTGCCGCTTGCTGGTAGAGATCGGGATAGGCGACTCGCTCCTCCATCACAAAGTCTTTCGATGACTTTAGCTGACCAGCCTCAACGATAATCACCGACAATCCTGCTTCGGTAAGAATTTCTGCCGCAACACCGCCCCCTGCACCACTGCCGACAATCACCACATCGGCCTCTAAGGTTTGATTTTCAGTGAGCTTAGCCGCATTAATATGGCTCCAACCGGAATCGAGCCCAGTAACAATTGGATCTTCAATAGCCATAAATACTCCCCTTTCCGGTCAGATGAGTCTTAACCAATAACTTCACTTCATATCCTCAAGAAATGTCGGTTTCGCGTAATGCAATCGACTCCAGTGTTCAGGGCTTGAATAATAGCTCGCCATCACTAGCTCTCTTAACCCCTGATAGGCAGTCACCATCATATCCATGAAGCTGGTACGCCAACTCTGCAGCATCTCTATCAAGTCGGCTTGATTACGCATCATCAAAGGCGTCATGCTGCCGGTTAAAATCAATAAGCCAAGTCGCCCCTCTAACATCTCAAGAAGTTGCTCTAGTTCGTCAAAGGAGTCTTGGGGAAGGATGGAGATGGTATGCTCGATAGCATCTAGAGTTCGATTTATCGAATCGCGTTTTAAGGTTGCAACATCGGGGAGTGCTCCATCGAGAAAGACAGGAACGAGCACGCTAAATAACAGACGGTGTTTGTCATCGAGTTCTTTATTGACGCCAACATAATCTGACGAGTAATAATTTACTCCCAGCGCTAAGCAAGCCGTACCTGCTAATGCGGTTGTGATAAAGGTCCGTCGCTCCATCGAGTCCTCTCATTGTTATTATGAATTTTATGGCGGCAAAACTGCGCGGCCCTAGCGCTTACAACGACAAACAAAGCGAATAAAAGACCTGTATAAAATCTGTGTTACACTCTGCAGACAATAACAATTAAACATACGTTTTAATTTTCAGCAATAGCCAATTACTATGAGTCAGATATTTTCCCCCCCTTGGTGGGCCAAAAATCCCCATATCCAAACGATTCTACCCGTGCTAACCAAAGTGGACAAACCACAGCTTAGACGTGAGCGATTAGAGCTTAGCGACGGTGACTTTATCGATCTCGACTGGCAAGGCTCCCCAAAGGAGAGTCAGCCGATCTTGGTGATAATTCATGGCTTAGAAGGAAGTGCACAATCCCATTATGCACGGCGTATGTTAGCGGCCTGTAAGGCGTTAGACTTATGTGCTGTAGTGCATCACCATCGCAGCTGCTCCGGAGAACTCAATCGTCTCGTGAGAGGCTACCACAGTGGCGACACTCAAGATCTACAAACCAGCTTGAATCACCTAAAGACGCAATATCCTGGCAGCCGCTTACTTGCGGCGGGCTATAGCCTAGGCGGCAATGTGTTAGTTAAGTATCAGGGTGAGCAACAAGATAGTAGCCTTATTGACAGAGGCGTTGCCATCTCGGCGCCACTGCAGCTTGGCTCCTGCGCCAATCGACTTGAGAAAGGCTTCTCAAAAGTTTACCAAAGCTATCTGATTAAACAGTTACAAGAGAAGATGCGTGGGAAAATAGCCAAACCTGAATTACAGCCCTTAATGCCAATCAATAAAAGGGACATTGAGCGGCTAACAACCTTTTATGCCTTCGATGATAAGATCACCGCACCGCTACACGGTTTTACCGATGTTGATGACTACTATACTCGCGCCAGTGGCTTACCTTACTTACGTCAGATCACTAAGCCGACCTTAGTCATTCACGCTAAAGATGATCCCTTTATGACGCACGCAGTGATCCCATCAAAGGCACAGCTATCCGATCAGGTACACTACGAGCTGCACGAAAATGGTGGTCATGTGGGCTTTATCGATGGTGGTAGTCCGTGGCGACCGCAGTATTATCTTGAAAAACGCGTATTAAACTTTTTAACCTCATTGGAAACATCAGTATGTTAGTGCCTTATGAGTCTTTAACTCAGTTACCTAGCGAGACTTTTGACAACCTCATTAAAGAGTACCTTATCAGCCAAGTCGAAGATGGCAGCTTTTCTGGTGATGGTGAACATAGTATGGATAGAGCCATAGTTCAGTGCAGGGCCGCACTCAAACAGGGGATCTTAGTGGTTGAATATAACGAGGAAGAGGAATCCATCGGCATCAGACGCAAAGAAGATATCGTCTATCAAGAGAGTGATTACGATTAAATTGACCTAAGCGAAGCGAGTCCGTATAACTTAAGATACTGAACCGCAATCTGCTTACCTGAGTCACTATAGTTAGCCTTTTAGGCTAGTGTACAGGTGATAGTTAACTATCTATATTTTGGGTAAAAAAATGTCAGCGAAACATCCGATCATTGCAGTAACTGGCTCCTCTGGTGCAGGCACGACGACCACGACAACCGCATTCAATCATATCTTTAGACAACTCGGCATCAATGCCGCGATTGTGGAAGGCGACAGCTTTCATCATTTCACCCGCCCAGAAATGGCGGTGATGATCCGTAAAGAGAAGACCGAGAATCGAAATATTAGCTATTTCGGTCCGGAAGCGAATGACTTTAACCGTCTTGAGCAGTGTTTCAGCGATTACAGTAATACTGGACAAGGTGAGACTCGCGCTTATTTACACACCTTCGATGAAGCAGTGCCCTTTAACCAGATGCCTGGCACTTTTACCCAATGGCACCCACTGCCTGAAAATACCGATATGCTCTATTACGAGGGGCTTCATGGTGGTGTTGTCACCGATGACTGTGACGTCGCCCAACATGTGGATCTGCTTATCGGCATGGTGCCGATTGTTAACCTTGAATGGATTCAGAAGATTATCCGAGATACGTCGGAGCGTGGCCACAGTCGTGAAAAGGTGATGGATTCAATCGTACGCAGTATGGACGATTATATTAACCATATGACACCACAGTTTTCTCGCACCCATATTAACTTCCAGCGCGTGCCCACGGTAGATACCTCAAATCCATTTAGCGCTAAGAGCATTCCAACCTTAGATGAAAGCTTTGTGGTGATCCGTTTTCGCGGCATAAAAAATGTCGACTTTCCCTACTACCTAAAAATGATCCAAGGCTCATTTATGTCACGCATGAATACATTAGTCGTACCCGGTGGCAAGATGTCCCTAGCCATGGAGCTTATCCTGACCCCATTGGTAAAAGACTTGATGGACAAGCGACTAGAACTTATTGCTCAAGAGGATGAGTAACTTTTACTAAGCCATAACTTATTAAGATTAGTTTAAGCCTGCTTATGTAGACTGCGGCTTATCGGGATTTCAGGCGAAAGAACGATAAGTTAGCGGTCCCTTGGAGGTAAATTCCCCCATCTTGATCTGTTTGTCTTCTTGGGATCGCTAGCTGACTTTTTAGTTTCCCCGCATATAAAGTAAATTCCACTTCAATGCTTGATCTGTTTATTTCCTTGGGATCGCTAGCTGACCTTACAGAGACCCACAAAAGTAAATTCCACATCCATGCTTGATCCGTTTGCTTCCTTGGGAGCGCTGACTGACCACTTCTTAGCTTTCTAATCAAAAGCAAAATTCCACCTGGGTGCTTGTGCTGCTCTTTATATTTTTCAGGTACAAAAAAAGCTCCTATTGAGGAGCTTTCTATTTATCAGTACTGTTCATGAGTAGGATGCAATTACTAATTACCCGTTAGCGGCAACACTTCACGGTAGGGCTCATAGTTTTGATAGCGCTTAAGACGCTGCTTAAACTCTGCCGTTTTACTTTGATCTGTGCTCAAGTTTAATGCCTCAATCGCCTTCTGCTGAGTCGAGATGGCGGCATTGAAATCACCGATTTCGGCATAAGCGGCAGCAAGGTTATCTAAGTTTGTCGGATCTTGCTCATTTGATTCAAGCAGCGCCAATGACAATTCGAGTGCCTTATTACCATTGCGATATTGCGCTTCTGGGCAGGTCGCTAGGATCCAGGCCACATTGCCAAGCGAAACCATATCGCCTACGGCATTAAACTGCTCCACCGCCTTACCGCAATTTCGCTCAATCCCTTGACCACCTGCTGCATAAATAAAACCGAGTCTAAAATTAGCCCACTTGTTTCCCTGTTTGCTCAACTCACTATACCACTGCTCGGCAGTCGAAAGGTCACGTTCGATTAGGCTACCTTCGAATGCTAAATCAGCGATAGTTTGCTGCGCTTTTGCATGGCCAAGCTCGGCGGCTTCGGTGAGCCACTGCACGCCCAAGTCTCTATCTTGTGCGACAAAACGACCTGATAAGTACATTAACCCCAACAGATACTGTGCATCTTTGTCACCCTGGGTCGCTTTGAGTTGAATGTGCGCTAAACGACTTGCTTCTTCTGCGCCTTTAGGCTGCGGAATCGAGAACGCGTTAGCTCCAGTGCTAACGGCTAAAAAAAAGACCACAACAGTATTTAAAATCCAAGGTCTACAATTCACGATAGGCTCCTACAACTCACTAAAAATGACTGTAAATAAGACAAGAATTAACAGTCTCTTTAATATTATTCTTACCCAAGTTAGCCAGAAATTAGCTTGAATGTCGAGTGCAAACAATACAGAATCACTAATGAGAACTATTTCTCTATATAAGAATTCCACTATTAAGAATATTGTATACACGTATAAATCTAATCCTCTGCACATTTGAGGTGAAAATGATTGTAACAAGATGTGATATAAGCCTAATTGTTCACTCAACAATTAGGCTTAGCTGCGGATTCAGTTGACATATATCACTAATGTATCAGAATACGTATATCTAAATGGCTAGACGGCTTTGAGTGGGTAAGTCTAAACTAAGACTTCTATCAAGGTTTTAATAGCTTAATTGACGTAAGATGCTTAATTAGCATATTCTTACTTTATAATGTAATCAGCCGAGGAACATAGGCATGGCTCTGATTGGAAAGCCAAAACCAGATCCTACTTTGGAATGGTTTTTATCACACTGTCACATTCATAAATATCCAGCCAAAAGTACTTTGATCCACGCTGGTGAAGATTCAGATACACTTTACTACATAGTAAAAGGCTCTGTTGCCGTCTTGATTAAAGATGAAGAAGGTAAAGAGATGATTCTTTCTTACCTGAATCAGGGCGACTTTATCGGTGAGCTAGGTTTGTTTGAAGAGCAAGCAGAACGTACAGCATGGGTTCGTGCTAAGCAAGCTTGTGAAATCGCAGAAATCTCTTACAAGAAGTTCAAGCAGTTAATTCAAGTTAACCCTGAAATCTTGATGAAGCTTTCATCTCAGATGGCTTACCGTCTGCACAGCACAAGCCAGAAAGTAGGCGACCTTGCGTTTCTTGATGTTGCTGGAAGAATTGCACAAACTTTGCTTCACCTTGCAAAGCAGCCAGATGCGATGACACATCCAGATGGCATGCAGATCAAGATCACTCGTCAAGAGATTGGCCAAATCGTTGGTTGCTCTCGTGAGACTGTAGGTCGTATCTTGAAAATGCTTGAGGAACAGAACCTTATCCAAGCACACGGTAAAACTATCGTGGTTTACGGAACTCGATAAGCCAGTATTAAGCTCGGTTTAAGACAGCTTCTATAAAGTGGCCTGAGATTATCTCAGGCCATTTTTTTTATTAGGAGTTCAGTGTGAAATTAGCATTATATCTATGCCTTATGGCTGCGATGCTACACCTGCCTGCAGCGGTCGCTAATCAAAAAATTGAAGTTCAGCACTATGAGGCCCAGACCTTAGTTAAAAGCGGTCAAATCCTCTCTCTCGACGTTACCCTTAGCAGCATCCAAGCCATGTGTAATGGCAAGCTCATTGACGCTCACTTATATCAGCAGCAGAGCCAATGGCGCTATGAGGTGCAAATACGTACCTCAAAGGGGCAACTTGTTGATCTCGTGCTCGATGCCAGCACAGGCCAACTGGCAAAACCCGTGCAGCTTCCAGCGAGTTGTAACGCCGAAAAAGTTTAATACTGATTGGTATTATATTGACTTACGAATCAAATCTGTTGCACTGAAGTGGCACTTTTGGGTTAACATGAACCAACTCTGTAAAACGCCTGTCACCCTGCAAGGCACCATTGAGAGCACTCTATGAAATTACTTCTTGTTGAAGATAACACCCTGCTAGTCGAAGAGTTAGTTAAACAGCTTAAGCAAGCTGGCTATGTTACTGATACCACCGATAAAGTCAGTGAAGCTGATTACTTAATCAAAGAAACCAACTATGACTGCGTCATTCTCGATATAGGCCTACCCGATGGTAACGGCTTAGAGCTACTAGAAAGCTGGCGTGAACAAGGTATACACACACCAGTCATCATGTTGACGGCGAGAAGCCAGTGGCATGAGAAAGTCGAAGGCTTTAACTCTGGTGCCGATGATTATCTCGGTAAGCCATTCCACACTCAGGAGCTGCTGGTTCGAATTCAGGCACTCATTCAACGGGCACACGGTAAGGCTAACACGCCGAATAAACAGTTGACCTATGCAGGTGTCGCCTTAGATGAAGGGCAACAGTCGGTGACTGTCGGTGAGCAAACCTTCGAACTGACCGCTATGGAATTTAGATTGCTCAAGATCTTCCTGATGTCACCAAAAAAGCTTTTATCCAAAGCTCAACTCACCGATAAGCTATATCAGTTTGACGATGAGAAAGAGAGTAATGTGGTTGAAGTTTATGTGACGCACCTGCGTAAGAAACTTGGCAAGACCGCCATTGAGACTCGCCGTGGCCAAGGGTATATCTTTCACGGTCTAGCTCAATGATCTCAATCCGTACCAAACTAAGCCTGTGGTTAACGGGCTTAGTGGTAATCGCCACCGCCGTGGGGATTATCTTTTTCGAGTCAATGCTGCGCCAAGCCTTCCACGACTCGATTATCGCCAGATTACAAGAAGACTTACAGCAGGTCCTCCTCGCCACCCACATCGAAGATGGCACCTTTAGCATCGATGAAACTCAGCTTTCTAGCTTCTACCGCCCAGTTTATTCAGGACGCTATTACCAACTCGACCTTCCTGAGCAAGAGTTAAGATCGCGATCGCTGTGGGATCAGCGCCTCGAAGTCGTCGACCTTGAAAAAGGTGAAACCCGAGCCTGGCAGACCAAAGGGCCGCAGAATCACGATATTCAGCTACTCTCTATCGGATTAAAGTCCGACACCTCAGGACTCAGCGCAACCCTTACCGTTGCGCAAGATCTCAGTATCGGTCGTAAGGTCTTCTCTGAGGTCTATGGCACTAAGCTCATCGTAAATTTGGCCATGTTACTGGCAATGATCACCGGTATTTTTTTGGTGCTGCGTCAGTCATTCAAGCCCGTGCACCAGATGAAAGATACTCTGGCAAAATTACGCGAGGGTGAGATCTCATCCTTTGACCTTAACTCTATCCCGCTTGAGTTGCAGCCGTTAGCCAAAAACTACAATGAGCTACTCGCCTATTCCAGTAAGCAGATAGAGCGTAGCCGTAATAATCTCGGTAACTTGAGTCACGGTCTAAAGACACCGCTAGCGGTGATGCAGCAGCAGGTCGAAGCCCTATATCTGAAAGAACCGGAGTCGGCCGAGGCATTACAGAAACAGCTCGATCTCGTGCACAAGATGATTGAAAGAAAACTCGCGGCCGCAAGGATAACTGGTGATATGCTTCCGGCGGCGCAGATGCAACTGCCAAAGGATATCGAAGATTTGGCCCAGACCTTAAATAAGGTTCATCGCACCAAGTCGATTCACTGCCGATTCGATATTCCAAGCAGTATCACCCGACTTCCTATGCACCGTGAAGACGGCATGGAGCTACTCGGTAATTTACTCGATAACGCTTTTAAATGGGCTAGGTCTGAAATTAGAGTCTGTATTAGCAACCATGAGCAACAGCTTAAGCTGAGCATCGAAGATGATGGCCCTGGGGTTGAAACCGAACAGTTGGCTCAACTGACTCATAGGGGTAAACGCCTAGATGAAGCGACCATGGGTCACGGCTTAGGTTTATCGATCGTGAAAGATATTGCCGAGCAATATAAGATTGAACTCAAGTTTGAACACAGTCAGAGCCTACCGGGTCTGAAAGTAACCCTGTTGTTCTGAGCTCACTCATGATCACTCAATAAAAAGCCGGACTCGAGTCCGGCTTTTTTGCATCTAAGTGTAAAAGTTAGCCCTTAACATTAGTGCTTTCGAAAATTTTGTCCGCAGAAGCTGCCACAAAGCCTGTATAAAGTTTTCCGTCCGCTTGGGGATAGCGCAAGGCGAATTCATAAAAACAGCTAGGAATGCTAATCACGGCGTCTGAGAAGCTAACAGGGACCTTATCTGCCATCGTCGATGATTGCTCGAGTAATACCTCTGGAGTTCCCTTCACTTCCCCACCCGAAGCATTCAATACAAAACCTGCAGCCTTTAAGGCATCGTTCACCTCAAAGATGGTGTCGTAACCCGGTAGATGATTAATCGATACCGTGAAGTGATTCGCTCGATAACCAAAAGCCGCCACCCAAGCAGCGTACTCACTCTCAGCCAATAGTGCCTCATAAGTCTTAGTGTCTAGCTCCCAATGGCGACCTGAGTACAAAAAATTGTCGGCCGTGGTCGCTGCCACATCCATCTGCTCAATTAAGCCATTAACGGTAGATTGCAGCTCTTCACTGAACTCTTCCACTAACAATTCAGAGATAAACACCTTTGGTTGAGTCGTATCAGGGTGTTCAAAATGCTTAGCGTTAAGCTTCTTAGCCTCAAATTTGTAATCACCGCAGGCAACATAACCGATAGATTCAAAGTGCGCAGCCAATACTTCAAGATTAACTTTAGCAATATTAAAGGTACGCAGCGCAATGTGATCGTTAATGATAGGCTCACCTTTAGACAGCAATTGATGAACTTTAGCTGCCGAAGGTGTCATCTCGATATAATCTTGCCAAAGCGCTTCAAACAGCGCATTTACATTCGTGTGCATTGTTAACTCCTTTAGGCCAGCGTGTTTATTATTTTATTAAAGTCACGCGGCTGTACACGTTTTAGGGATACGATTTACTTATAAACAAAAGGGAAGCGCCCCGAGCGCTTCCCTTTAATTTTTGTGCTTGAGATTAAATACTCAAACCTGGGCTCAATGTTGCTGGTAGGCTGACCGCATCGGCTTCAACCGAAGCAACTGGGTAGGCACAGTAATCGGCGGCGTAGAACGCGCTCGCTCTGTGGTTACCCGATGCGCCAACACCACCAAATGGCGCGGCACCCGATGCGCCTGTGATCTGCTTATTCCAGTTGACGATCCCCGCACGAATACGCGCAAGGAAATAGTCATAATCTTCACGACTATCGGCCAAAATACCCG
Source organism: Shewanella sp. Isolate13 (assembly GCF_022398325.1). GTDB lineage: Bacteria > Pseudomonadota > Gammaproteobacteria > Enterobacterales > Shewanellaceae > Shewanella. Next base: position 169,349 of record NZ_JAKEVD010000002.1, on the reverse strand, counting down.
CTGACAGACCATATCGGGTCGCGTTAGCTAGCCTGATCGCTTCATCGAAGTCACTGTAACGCACCACTTGCAGCAATGGACCAAAGTACTCCTCATCAGGCAGTTCGATGACGTCTGTCACATCGATAAGACCTGGAGAAACTAAGCCTGTGCCCGCTTCAAGGTGAGTGAGCTCAACTAATGAGGTACCACCTAGGTTCACAAGGTTACGCTGGGCTTCAACCATACCTTTAGCCGCAGCCTCTGAGATCATCGAGCCCATAAATGGCTGAGGCTGAGCGTTCCAAGGGCCAACCTTAATCTGCTTAACCGCTGCCACGAGTTGCTCTAGCAGTGCATCACCTGCCGCACCTTTTTCTACATAGAGTCGACGGGCACAGGTACAGCGCTGGCCAGCTGAAATATATGCTGACTGGATGATGTCGTGAACCGCTGCCTTAGTGTCGGCTACATCCTTGATGATCAGCGGGTTGTTACCGCCCATCTCCAACGCCAAAATCTTACCCGGATCGCCTGCATACTGTTGATGCAAAATATGACCCGTGCGTGAACTACCAGTAAAGAATAGGCCGTCAATCTGTGGATGAGCCGCAAGCGCCTTACCGGTTTCGACTTCGCCTTGAACTAGGTTAATCACACCTTTAGGAAGACCCGCCTTTTCCCATAGCTTAAGCATCAGCTCAGCAACTTTTGGCGTCAGCTCAGATGGCTTAAACACCACAGTGTTACCCGCAAGTAGTGCCGGCACTATGTGACCATTTGGCAAGTGCCCAGGGAAGTTATATGGGCCAAACACGGCAACAACGCCATGTGGCTTATGGCGCAGTACTGCGCGCCCAGCCGGCGTGTCGTTCTCTGTGGTACCTGTACGCTTGTTATAGGCAGCAACAGACAGGCCAATCTTACCTATCATGGCGCCTGCTTCGGTGGCGGTTTCCCACTGAGGCTTACCGGTTTCTTGCGCTATCACTTCCGCCATCTCGGCCTTGTTAGCCTCAAGCTGATCGCGGTAGGCTTCTACAATCGCTAGACGCGCGTCAAAGCCCATCATAAACCAGTCAAACTGGGCATTACGGGCGGCATCGACTGCGGCACCGACCTGCTCTGGCGTCGCGGTGTTGCTGTTCCAAATAACTTCTTGGTTGGCAGGGTTAATCGATGTCACCTCGTGACCTAAACCCGCAACCCACTTACCTTCAATAAATTGTGTCATGTTCTGTTCCTACATTGGCAATACGCGGATCTGCTCACCCTCTGAGACCAGTAGGCCTGCAGCCGTTTCGGCATCTAAGATCACGTTATCACTGTCTTCGGCTACAGCGAGATTAGCTGCTGCAGCGCGGTAATTGGCTAATTGAGTATTTGACGCGATATAGCTTGTAGCATCGCTGGGGGTCTCACCTATGCTGACAGTCAGCAAGCGACTCTCTCTTACGGAGCGAATATCATGCAACTGACACTCAACCGTAGGGCCGGCATCGAAAATATCGACATAACCACGGCATCTAAAGCCCTCCGCTTGTAAGAGGTTTAGGGCTGGACGGGTATTGGTATGAACCTCACCAATCACTTTTTGCGCCTCTTTAGGCAGGAGGCACACATAGACGGCATTCTTTGGCATCATTTCCGCCATAAATGCTTTTTGGCTCAAGCCTGAAAGGTAATCGGCCTGTACAAAATCGATACCGATGAAATGCTCTTGTAGCCAGCCATAGAAGGGAGAGTTACCCTCGGCATCGCTTTCACCACGCATCTCGGCAATCACGGTCTCGCCGAAGCGTTCTGCGTGTTGCGCTAGAAATAGGAATCGGCTTCTTGAAAGCATGCGACCGTTATTGTTTTTACGATAACTACTGCGCAAAAATAGGGTACAAAGCTCAGCTGCACCGGTGTAATCGTGGCAAAGGGTTAAGGTTTCTACCTCATTACGCACACCAATCTGCTCAGAGTAATACACCTCTGTACCCAGTCGATAGTGGTAAAAAGCATCTTCCATCCCCACTGCGGCTTCGAGTCCACAAGTGCCAACGACTTCGCCAGTCTCGGTGTCTTCAAGCACCATCAGATAACCTTCATCGAAAGGCTTATCGATCTGCTTAGTAAATGACGCTTCTACTCGAGCAATCTTGCTCCTTAGCAGATCGGCATTCACGGGTAGAGATGTGAATCCGTGTCCCGACTCCTCTGCAATTTGATACAGAGCATCGAAGTCAGTCGATCGAATTGGACGTATAACTAACATCTAGGAGTCTCCTCGCTGTCGCTCGCCGTTAATTGCCTGCCTTATCACTATATGACAAGCCCTGCTCAATAAACGTTCAAGCTATCCTACAGACAAAAAAAGGAGCGCTATTAGCAATAGCGCCCCGTTTGCCCTTTAGGCTTCGACAACTTTAGCGACTGCACGTTCGAAACGCGCTAGACCTTCGGCGATGTCAGCTTCAGGGATCACCAATGAAGGTGTAAAGCGTACAACGTTGGCACCAGCCACTAGGCTCATTACGCCTTCGTTGATCCCGGCAACCAAGAACTCTTTTGCACGACCCTGATATTTCTCGTTCATCACGGCACCAATCAATAAGCCCTGACCACGGATCTCAGTAAATACATCGTACTTGTTGTTGATCTTGGTTAGCCCCTCACGCAGCAACTGCTCACGTTGCTTAACGCCATTCAACACTTCAGGTGTATTCACAACATCTAGCACGGCATTACCGACCGCACATGCCAGTGGGTTACCACCGTAAGTTGAGCCATGAGTACCAATCTTTAGATGATCGGCAATCTCTTTTGTCGTTAGCATAGCCGCAATCGGGAAGCCGCCACCTAACGCTTTTGCCGTTGTCAGTACATCTGGTACTACATCACCACGCATGTATGCATACAGTTCACCCAGACGACCGACACCAGTTTGCACTTCATCGAAAACCAATAGGGCATTGTGCTTATCACATAGGGCACGAACCGCTTTTAGAAACTCAGGATCGGCATCGATAATGCCACCTTCCCCTTGAAGCGGCTCCATCATGATGGCGCATGTCTTATCAGATATAACCGCTTCTAGTGCGGCGATATCATTAAATGGTACGTGAGTGATGCTCTGAGGTTTTGGGCCGAATCCATCAGAGTACGCCGCTTGACCACCGACGCTCACGGTAAAGAAAGTACGGCCATGGAAGGCCTTATCGAATGCGATAATTTGATCTTTTTCAGCGCCAAACTTGTCCATTGCATAGCGACGAACCAACTTAAGGGCAGCCTCGTTCGCTTCGGCGCCCGAGTTAGCAAAGTAAACGCGATCGGCAAATGTGGCTTCAACAAGCTTAGTCGCCAGCTCCAGCGCGGGCTCGTTAGTCATGACATTCGACAGGTGCCAAAGCTTCTCGCCTTGAGTCTTTAGCGCGCTAACTAAAGCCGGATGACAATGACCTAAACAGTTAACCGCAATACCACCAGCAAAGTCGATATACTCTTTACCTTCTTGATCCCAAACTCGGCTACCTTCGCCACGAACAGGAATCACTGCAGAAGGCGCATAGTTAGGCACCATAACTTCGTCAAATTGGGCACGTGTAAGATTCATATTTGAGCTCATTCCTTCTCATCCTTCATAATTATCGACCTTTTAACTGGCCGTATTCCGCCCTGTGTCTTTATCTTGTGTAGGTGACACGGCGATTGTTTGTATAACTAGGAGGACATTATTAGCTAAAATGTGATCAAAATACCAGTTTTTAACAAGGTTCATGTGAGCAACATGGGTAAACACTGCATAAAGATTTGAGTTTTAGAATTAACAAAGCAGATATAGCGGGGCTTTAAGCATAAATAGTCATAAAAAAGTTACCTAGACCGCAATAACGCTAGTTATTCATAGATAGTGAATAACTAATATGTATTTTACTGCCAATTTAGTGACCTTTCCTGCGAATTATCATGGCTAGATTAAAGCGCTAAATGAAGCAAAAGCTGAGCATAATTACTGCATAACTCGGCTTAAAACCGTATAAAAATAACCAAGCTTAATGGTTGGTTATTAACATAAAAATATCAGATAGCAATACTTTACAGGTTAGAACAGTACCAATTTGCGAAAGTTTTGTGCATTTAGCCTCACCTGCTCTTGCTCGGTAACTCGATAATAGTCGAACATTAGTCTGCGTTCAGCAGCCGAGATATTGCCAGCCTCGTGTAGAAGGTAAACTTTAGCGAAACAACTGGCTCGCTCGATTAAGGCTGAGTCTTGATCCAACTCCGCATACTTCATGCTTGTATCGATAGCCTTATAGGTTTGTGTCAAACGGCTGTTGTCGAAATTAAGTAACCTAAGAAGCTGCCAGTTGAGCGAACGACTATGGCTCAACACCTGCTGATAGACATCATTTGCAGGAAACTCCGTTGCCATCACTGCGTCATATAGCTCTTTATCGCGACTCGCACTCGCCTCTCTGAGCCATTCTCCCCAAATATCATCGAAGGTATTCGCACACTGATTGATGACACAGGTAGCGCCTAATTGACTCATCAGACTGCAGCTATAAATAAAGGCTTTATCTTTTTCGTGAAGTTCGGCTAAGGCTAAGGCCGCTATCGAGGAGACGACACTGTAACGCCACAGCTTTCTGGTTAACCACAACATTTGTGGCTGACCGCTTGGCATCATGCGGCGAAGACAAAAATAGGGGATTAACATCTGTAAGTTTTCGATGCCAATATAGTTGAGCACCAGCTTAATATCGGTAACCTGAACATCAGAAGATTTTGGCCTACGGTGCCTAAAACTCGAGCCATTGACGATATTAGCTAGATCGCGCTCGAGCCAAGGTAAGGCGGCGACCAAGGGTCTGACTCGCGCTAAGTCGACATGTTTAGAATAGAGAAGCTCCAGCAGTAGAATCTGTTTCTCATCGAGCCGAGACTTAGCCAACACCTGCTCCGGCGATGAGAGTTGCTGTTCAATACTGGAGTTAACACTGGTGAGCAGTTGCTTCGACACGGCATCAAATACTAATTTGGCTTGATTTTGCTTCGCTAAACGAGCACGAATCGCCTCACGTTCAATTTCGAGCTTATTGGCATCATCTTCCATTTCAGCATCAAACTCATCGGCCATGGCAATTGACTTACCCTTACCAACGATCAGCTGTTTTTGCAGTCGATGCTCTATCTCTGTTACTTGTGCTGGCTTAACGCCTCCTGCGACCGAAATTGCCACTTAGCCACTATCTCCATCTATTAATACGCAACCAGTTTAACCACTTATCTATAATTATGCTAAAACTGATCTTAAAACTAACAAAAAGGACTCCACAGAGGAGTCCTTTTTAAATGCCATAATCAATAAGAGACTAACTATTTAAGCTCTTGCTCAAATAACTTATGAATGCGGCGGTATTCATCTAACCAGCTCGATGGCTGACGGAAGCCATGGGGCTCTACCGGATAAATAGCCGTTTCAAACATCGGCTTTTCAAGTTCTATCAAGCGTTGCACTAAGCGCACGCTATCTTGGAAGAACACGTTATCGTCAAGCACACCACTCATGATAAGCAGCGGCTTTTGCAGGCCTTGAGCATGCTCAATGGGCGAGCTACGCTCATAAGCGATTGGGTCGATATCTGGCGTATTCAAGATATTAGAGGTGTATGGCGCATTATAGTGAGCCCAATCCGTTACTGGGCGCAATGCCGCGCCAGCTTGGAACAGCTCAGGTTCGTTAAACAATGCCATAAAGGTTAGGAAGCCACCGTAAGAGCCACCGTAGGTCCCCACCTTACCGGCATCAACATTGACGTTAGTCGCCATCCAGTTTACGCCATCCTTGAGATCTTCTACTTCAGGCGTGCCCATTTGACGGTACACAGCGGTGCGCCAGTCACGGCCGTAGCCTTTAGAACCACGGTAATCCATATCCATCACCACATAGCCTTGTTGGGCCAGTAAGTTATGGAACATAAATTCTCTGAAGTAACCCGAGAATCCGTAATGGGCATTCTGCAGGTAGCCCGCACCATGGTTAAAGATCACTGCTGGATACTTGTCCGCACTGTTTTTGTCATAGCCTTGCGGCAGGTACACTCGGGCGTAAACCTCACCCGCACCGTGGGTCGATGGCACAGCCACAACCTCTGGAGCCTGCCATGGGTAGTCCTTAAAGGCGTCGCTGGTGTAATTAGTCAGCTGCTTAAGCTCGCCGCCAATTGGCTGCACAAACAGCTCTGCAGGCTGAATACGCGTCGATGCATCTAGCAGCAGCGCAGTGCCATCAGGACTTAAGGTATAGTCAAGCTGGCCTTGCCACTGAGTGAGCTGCTCATCTTTACCGGTTGCTATCTCAACGCGGTAGACGTTATCGATACCAGGGTGCGTCTTGTTAGCCTTGTAGTAAATAAACTGTGCTTTAGGGCCTAAGGTAATATCGCTAACCACGTAATTCCCCTTAGTTAGTGCCTTAGCTTTCTCGCCTTGCTGTTTCAGGTAAATATGTGAAAAACCCGTCTCTTCCGATAGGTAATATAGGCTGTCGCTATTTGGCAACCAACCATACTGGTTAAAGTTATAGTTCACCCAAGCATCATCATGTAAGCGGTGCTGAGTGGTTAAACTGCCTTTATCTAAGTTAACTGTGGCTATCCAACGATCTTTGTTATCCACGGCCTCTAGCATGACAGCGACCTTATCGCCTGAGTCTGTCCACTGAACCGCACTCTGTGACCAACCCCAGTCTTGCATTAACTGCAAGTTACGCGGTGCCTTTTCACTCTTGTAGCTCTCGCCTTTAGCTTTAGCGTTCTCACTCTTAACTGCAGCGAGTACATCCTCATCAAAACCTGTTAGGCCCTCGATGGTGATATCTTTCTTACTATGAGTCTCAAGATCCAGCAGCACTAAACGCTCACCCGGATTTTTATCTTCTGCAACGCGAGCGCGAGCTGGCACCGCATCGACATAACCGTCTTTACCAAGGTAATTCGGCATGATGTCGTGATCGCTGCGCCAGCTATATTCTTTATCCTTAAGCGCAACGATCACGTAGCGGCCATCGGGAGACAGGCTTAAGTCGGTAACGACCTCTTTATCGCCTAGATACCATGTCTTAGCGGACATTGTCGGATCGGCCTTGGCAAGCTCAGCCTTATAGTCTTGTTTAGACTTAGCATTTTCTTGCTGCATAGCCACATATTGAATAAGTCGATGTTGCTGCTTGGCGATATAACTCGATGGCTCTTGAACCCCTTTAGGTTCTGCCGCCATCTTGATGTTGGCGATCTCTTCGACTAAACCTGAGCCTTGGTGAATTTTAAAAATGTTATCGCCTTGCCAGTAGGCGATATCACCATTATTTAGAAAGCGCACACCATCGACTGCTGTGTTTTGGCGCGTTAACTGCTGCACTTTAGCTGTAGCAAGATCTTTAACGAACAGGTTACCTTGGTAGATATAAGCCTTGCGCGTCTTTTCATTGTTCAATACACCACGGCGCTGATCCGCAGTATGTAGCTGATTTAACGCTAACTCACTTGCGGCTGTCCCCCTGATATCTTGTTGGTAATAGGTTTTGGTCGGTGCGCCGTGGGCTTGTCTAGCGAAGTAAACGGACTGACCGTCATCACTCCAATAGGCACCTTTAGCGAACAGGCCCATCCAATCTGGATTAGCCATAACTTGCTTTAGGGTTAACGCTTGCTCGACTTGAGGGGGAGCCGATAAGTCTACTTGAGATATTGTTTGGTTCGTTGTTTGAGTTTGCTCTGGAGAAACTGTGGTTGCACCGCAACCCGCTAACACTGCCAGTGAAAGTGCACTCAAGCCGACATGACGAATGACGCTTTTCATATCCATCCCTATTATTATTGGTATTTTTGCGGACTTTTATACCACACTTTGGCAACGGACTTATCTGAAAAAGCGGTAAAATTTGTAACAGATGGTGGCGATTTAGCTGACTTTTATTATGTTTGCTAACAGTTCATCGGCTTGTTGTATCAGGATAGGGGCTCGGGTTGAGTATGAAACTGCACGCCATAGGTTTGCTTAATTGATATAGTCAGATCTTCTTTTTCAGCATGTAACAGTTCACTATTATTTAGCTGATTTTAATGAAGTTTTCCAACAGCTCGTGGCCTTGTTCCGTCAATATTGATTCAGGGTGAAACTGCACACCATAAATTTTCTTGGCAGGCATACTCATCGCCATGATCTCTCGGCCATGAACGGGATCGTCAAACCAAGCATCCATGACAAAACCTGTAGGAATCGCATCCACCAGCAAAGAGTGATAACGAGTAACGGTCAGCGGATTATTTAAGCCACGAAATAAACCACTATCAGTGTGGCTGATAGCACTGGTTTTACCATGCATGACTCGCTTGGCTCTAACCACATTAGCACCAAATACCTGCGCTATCGCCTGATGCCCAAGGCAAACCCCAAGGATCGGCAGCTTGCCAGCGAAGTGCTCAATAATCGACAGCGACAGCCCAGCCTCATTTGGCGTGCAGGGGCCAGGTGAGATCACCAAGTGGTTTGGCGCTAGAGACTCGATATCTTGAAGAGTGACCTCATCGTTGCGCTTAACCACAATCTCTTGCCCAAGCTGCTGGAAGTACTGCACCAGATTAAAAGTAAATGAGTCGTAATTGTCGATCATTAAGATCATAAAAGATCCAAGAACCTATATCGCTGTGTTTTACTGCTTCAAGCTTAGCCTGTGTTTCAGCTAAGTTTGATCACTAAAACCAAATGTGGATGATTTGGGCGCTGATGCTACCACAGCCATCACCTTGGATCACCTGAGTTTCTCTTCTAGCGGCACGATTGACTCTAAACGTTGCCCAAAAGCTGCGGCGAGGGTTTCAAATCCTGGAGTCTGTGCCAGCTTTCGATAACTGGCCTGCGCTTCTGGCCACTGCAACTCTAACCAGTAGCTTTGGCCAATTAACATCAGCGCCTGCCCCTGCAACTGGTTGCGTCGCTGACGAGCATGCTTAATCTCAGCCGCGGTGCCCAAAGGTAAGACTTGCTGACCCACATTACTCCAAGCTTTACGGGCATTGTCGCCTCGATTTAATGCCGCAAACAACTGGCCTTGTAGCAGATAGAAGTCATCAACCAAACCATTACCTTTAACGCTATCGATATTAACCCCTTCTAAAAAAGCTAACGCCTTATCATATCGTCCCGACAGCCAGGCATATTGGGCGCAGGCTAAAGCTTGTGAATCAAAGGCTTTTTTATCTGCGACTTGGTGAGCTGCATCATTATCGCTTAGTGAGGTACAGCTCGCCGCGAGATTATAGGCTTTAATCTGGCCAAATAGAGCGATGCTATCTAGTGGTCTGCCCTTGCTTTCATTTGCCCCTATCAACTGCGCCGCAATATCACTTGCCACCGCCGCCTCAAGCTTATGACCGAGTCCGAGTTCACTGCGAGTTAATACTTGCCAAGCTGTGCGGTTACCAGGGGCGAAAGCCAGCCACTGCAATGAACTACTTTTAGCCTCTTGCCACTGCTCCAACGCCAATTGGCTGTAACTAATAAGCGGCCACCAATGGAGCTTCACATCTGAGGATAACAAGAGATCGATCGCCGCTTGATATTGGGCCAACTGGTAATAGGCGTAGCCTTGCATGTAGCGCACCTGCGCCTCGATGGGCTTATCTAGCGTCGACAACTCCAGCCTTGATAGTGTCGCAATAGCAGCCTCATATCGCTCAACTTGAAGCAGTGATTGACCCAAGTTAATGACTATTTGACTCTGATTTGGATAAAGCTGATAGCCTCGCTCCCAGCAACTTAGCGACTTAGCTTCCGCGCCTGTATCGCTAAGGGTTTTACACACATACTGAAATACGATTTGGTGTGGCGCAGCCTGCTCAAGCAGTGGCAACATCAGCTTTAGCGCCGCACCAAAATCACTCTTCTCTAGTAGTGGGCTCGCTTTATTGAGCAGGTTTGACTCGTATCGATTTAAATCTCGCCCATGGCTATCAGTTAAATCTCGCCCATGGCTCAGAGCTGAGATAAGAGGTGAGATAAGCAAAAGCAGGACTGTCGATAATCTGAGAAAATTCATCGTTAACTCACCTTAAAGTTAATCGGTACATCAACAAACACCTTCACCGCTTCACCCGATAAAACAGCAGGCTTAAAACGCCATTTTCGCGCCGCCTCTATCGCCGATTGGTCAAACACTTGCTTAGGTTCAGCTTCTAACACCTGTGCCTGACTCACCACGCCATCGGCCTCAACGATAAGGCGTAAAAGCACTCGGCCGCCGCTCTTGAACTTACGACCAGCCACCGGGATCTTCGGCTGAATAAAGCGCAGTAACTCCGGCGCTTTATCAACATCTCTAATACCAGCTATCACAGGTGCAACGCTAGGTAGGCTCAAACCACTAAGTTTTGGAATGGCCAACACAGGCACTTGCAGGGGCAGATCGGCAACCGTAGGCATGATGGGTATGCTAGGCGATACTGGCGTTGCTACGCTTGCTGTCACAGGCTTACTCTGCACCTCTTTGGGTGTCGGCAATTTCGGCTTTTCAGCAGGAAGCAAAGGCAGTGCTAGCTCTTTTGCTTGCTGAGTCAAAAACGGTTTTGGTTGATTAGCATTAAGGCTGTTAGGCAGGTAATAACAGAGCAATATTGTCACGGCAATTGACAACATTAACCGCACAGAGGTTACCAACACTTGTTGAGCGCGCCTCCTATCCATTAGCGGATCTCTGACGCCACAGAACTAAAGCTTATGCCGGCCTGCTTGGCAATATCCAGCACCTTAATTGTGACCCCTGTTGGACAGTGGGTATCGGCAACCACCAACAACTTTGCCTTAGGGGTTTGACTGGCGATCTGCTGCAGCTTGCCGGGAAGGTAATAGATATCGATCTCTTTTGACTCAAAGTACACCCGCCCTGTGGTATCGAGTGTGACCACAATTGGGCTACCGTCGACACTGGTGGCTGTACTTGCTTGAGGCCGCTTGATCTCCACCGAGGATTGCTGGACAAAATTAGTCGACACAATGAAGAAAATCAACAAGATGAAAACCACATCGAGCATGGGCGTCATGTTGATCTCAGGATCTTTATCCTGCCTAAAGCGATCGCTAAGCATGTTTGTCTCCTGCTAACAGATCCGTGTCGACACGGTTTAGTTTTCGTTGCCAAAAAAATGCCAATACCGCGCCAGTCAACCCCACAAACAAACCGGTTTGAGTGGTGACCATCGCCATGGAGATCCCTGCTGAAATCACCGCTGGATCATGAAAACCATAGCTGGCTCCGGCGTCAAACATTGCAATCATGCCGCTAACCGTCCCGAGTAAACCTAGAAGCGGCGCAACCATGGCGAGTAACTTCACTCCTTGAAGATCCGCATATTGCTGTGCTTGTGCCTGCCTTAACGCTAACAAACTCAAGCGCTGATTAAGCCAGTCATGTTGAGTTGCCACGTTCATTAACTGCTGACTTAAGCCAGCCTCTTTGAATAATGCCCGGCTCACTAACCACAACATCCATAAACAACAGATGAATAACGGCCACATGACAATGCCGCCAAGCTCAATGAAGCCTAGAATGGCATGAGCAAATTGGCGCGCCGAAAACAGCATGTTATCGAGTGACATGCTCGCCTCCCCGCTCAAGATTCAGCGCCAGTAACAGCGCCGACTGCTGCTCCATATTCAAACTCAATGCTTGTGCACGGCGTTTAAGTGGGTAATGCAGTAATAGCAGAGGTAATGCCACCAGCAATCCGGCCTGCGTGGTGATTAGCGCCTTACTGATCCCTTGAGAGAGCAATTTGGGATCGCTATTACCAAACTCGGTCAACGACTGGAAAGTCTCAATCATGCCAGATACCGTACCGAGTAACCCCAGCATAGGTGCCATTGCTGCCAACAACGCGATAAAGCCGAGCCCGCGTTCAAACTGGGCCATCTGCTTTAGCATTAATTGTTTCAGCCGCTGATCCATCGCCTCAACGCCACTTCCCACAACGATTGCGTTAGCCAACACGCTAGCAGCAGGTACCCTTGGCATTTTTAAGAGATGCTGCTTGATCGCTTGTAGATCCGCTTTAGTCTCATCTCGCTCACTAAGCTGTGCCAACGGCCGCCAATAAAGCAGCATCACCGCGCGCCATAGCGCTATAGCGATGCCCAGCGCCGCTAAGATAAGGATTGGCCATAACACTTCACCGCCATCTTTTATCCACTCAGATAGGCTCTGCTTATCAGCAAGACTTGGCAGCATTCGCCCCTGGCTTAAATCCAGTGGCAGAAGTAGAGATTGACCTTCCAGCCATGCGGTTAACTGCTCGCTGATTGTTGAATCAACTGGCGAGATTGCAACGGGAAGCTCACCTGTTAAGGCGATATAACTCGGCATTTCAGTCGCTGACTTTTCGATATAACTCACCGCCATTAAGCCGCCAAATACCTTTAACGCTTGCTCGCTCACGCTGCCGTTGCCCGAGCCAATCGGCGCCCTGGCACTGAGTACCTTAGCCGTCATCTGCATATCATCGATAGCGTAGCCGACAAGCTCATTAAGCTGGGACAAGCTTGGAAAGCCAGTACTCGCCTTGGCAAGCGTTAAGCTAATCTGCCGTTGAGGCGCAGCAAACTGCGTAGGACTCTGCAGCCATTGCTGCGATAGACTACTCAACGCCTTTTGATAGGCTCCCTGCACTAGTTTCATATCATCAACCGCAAGCTGATAGTCTTGGCTGAGGCTTTGCTTTTGCTGAGCTAACTCAATCAACTGCTGATTTAACAGCTCAAGCTGGGTGCGTTTGTCATTTAAGCGCTTAGCCAGCTGCTGTTGATTAGTTTTAACCTCATCAATCTCTTGCTTTAAGTCACTGCTCCAACGCAAGTTCTGTTGCGCTATCTCAGATGCTCGCAGCTCAATTTGTTGCTCAAGCGCTTGATACTCCGCAGTCTCTTTTACAGTCGGTTCTTGTGTAAAAGCCAATGGCGATACACTTAACAATAAGACTAAAATTGCTGATCTCATTATCTTTGCGCTCCCAATGGCAGGTTAACAATCTGGGCAACCTGCTTATTCGATGTGATTGCCATGGCTAATCGAATATCGCCCTGCTCGTTAGCCGCTAAAGGCTGCCATTTTCGAGACTGGCTATCAAACCAACCAAGCTTTTGCTCATCGGGCGTCATATAGAACCAAGATAGGCGACCTAAACGCAGCAGGTTCACTTGTACAGGCTGCTCATCGATAACGATGATCTCCTGAGTTATCTGCTGGCCATAACCGTAAGCGACCTCGATACTAATAACATCAAGCAAGCGCCGAAAACGTTCGGCCAATGGCAACTCACTGCTATCCATCGCACTACGTAGAAACGCTAGACGTCGCTTACGCTCCTCATAATCGAAAGGCAAGTCAGCGCTGATCTGACGCTCCAGCATGGCATACCAGATCTCCAACTGCGGCTCTAGTTCCTGCTTAAGTGCACTAATCGTCGCGATATCTTGCTGCAAAAGTTTGACCTCTGCCTGTAGTGAGGCCAGATACCTTTGCTGTTTTTGCAATTGGTATTCGGTCCAATAGAGCTCACCGAGATCTTGCTGCTGCTGTGACAGGGATTGCGCTTTTTGCTGTTGCCATGCTGCGGCCTCTTCACCTAGCTGCACCGACTGCTCAACAGGCTGTTTTATCTGCTCCAGCCATTGCTCTGCTAAATGGTTCAGCGCCTTGTCGCCTCTAGCCTCTGATGCATTAACGGCCAAAGACAGCGCACAACAAATAGCCAACAAACTGTAATGAATACGACCCATCATCGACGGCCCCCTTTGTTAATTGAGCGGCGCCAAAACACCAGTCCTTGCAGCAATAAACTCACTAATAGCAGGCCATAACAGACAAAAAAATAATTCACTAGCGGGTTATGTACCGCGAGCACCTTAACCTGCACCCCACGCGCCTCTTCTTGATGTGGCACTCTAAAATCTGTCACTGTGATATACAGGTCCCTCCATCTAAAGGGCCGCATAAACCCTGCATCACCACTGATTTTTTGCTCACCATCTTGAACAATAAAATAGGCGGAGTTTATACGAGGATCGAACTGCTCCACACTGCGGCGAGTGATCCGCCCAGCCGGACTAAAGCCTGTTTCATCTTCAGTGATCAGGCTGACATCATCGCGATAGTCGACGCTAACTAACTTAATCTGGTAACGACCACTATTGAAACGCTCGCCCTGATGTAGCACCGCGCTATCGTGACCGTGGATAAATACCAGATCAACGCCATGGAAGATGAAAACCAGTAAGGTCAGGATATGAATGGGCAGCATCATGATCCGCGGGCTACGCCAACGCTTATGACGCCAGATAGGCAATAGATCGCGCCAAGAACATAAGGCGGTGTTTAACCCTAGCAGCAACATCAAGCCAAATAGACCCGCTAACCAGAACCCTACCATGGGCGCAGCTATTAAGCTTTGTAGCCACTGGGACATAGGTAGATCGTTTAACGCCCTTAACACTTGACGATAGAGCTCATACTCACTCAGGCCTACGCCTATGGCGAACCATAGCGACAGGAGCATTAGCAACACGAAGGCGAGGCGCATCGAAAATAACCAGTTCATTCTCATGACAAGCGATACCCCAACATCAATACGCAGATAAAGCCCAATACCGCCGCCTTACCCATGCCCAGTGCTCTAGCATTAGCAAACCAGGCCTTAGGTAAGTGAAATACCAGAATGAATAACAGGTAAGTTAACGCCGAAAAGAAGAAGTGACCGCTCCAACTCCAGCTGCGGCCCCAGCCAATAAATGCCCAGTAACTGCCTGCGATCTCACCACCAAGAAATGCGGTACCCGCCAGCAAACTGAGTAGGTGACTATGACTCTCTAAATGAGTGTCACGCCAAACCCCATGAAATAAATAACCAAGGCTGGCTGCAATCGCCAAACCGAGCGCGATAGGCCGAGATAGGAAAAATAGCTGCGCCCATAAGGATGTAAGCATAGCGCTATCACCCGTTGGTGGCTCCAGTGTTTGGCTATATCCAAGTAGCAACAGCGCAACAAAAGTGACTGCCCATACATAGTTGGCTTGTAAACGCGTTTTTATCGAGAAACCACACAAACAAACTAAACTGACGATAGCGGTAACCACTAGGTAGGTCATCACACTGCTTGATGGAAACAGCAGGCTATCGGCGTTTATTAGGCTCAATGTCATGACAGCGAGAGCTAACAGCACAATGTTTGCCAAACGGGCAGCGAGTGAGCTTTGCTCAAGCTCTTTAGACTGCTTCAAACTTAAGTCACTCATGTAATCGATTCACCTACTCTCATACCTATTTTTTCGACGCTGATAAACTGCATCAGTTTTTGTGGCAAACTAAGATCTTCAACATCGATGATTTCAGGCTTGTTTAACGACCAATGACGACATACTTGCTCAATTAAGCTTGGGCGAACCACCCAGATATGACGGCTATTAGCCACCGCAAGCAGTGGGGCTATCTGCATGCCAAATCCTTGCCCCCCTAGTTCCATCGGTCCGATCTCATCCACAATACAGATATCGCCTTGCTGGAAATTATTGTGGTCGAGCGCTTGCTTACCCAGCGCTATCCCCTCTTGGGTAAAGCTGAAGCGGGTGCCAGTCTTCTTATCTAATACACCGGTACGATGACCGAATAGACAGCGCTCATCCGTAGCAATATCAACGATGTCGCTACTGAAACGCCGCCCCTCCTTCATCACCCCGGGACAGAGCATTCCCTTGAGCGGGATATGCTTTTGCTGGCACTGCTCGATAAACCGAGCCAAAGCCGTGGTTTTGCCACTGCCGCTTTCGCCGGTAATGATGAGTACATTACTCTGACTTAATCCCAATACATTCTGTGGCATAAAAAACTCCTGCGAGGCGACTTGGTAACTAGCTGTGGCCAAGCCATAGAGGCGACTGATGTTCTTGCTGGTCATAACTGCTGCGCGCTCGCCATAATCCAACACCTTGCCATGCTCCAATAGCAGCACCTTGTCGGCATACAGCTGGGCTAGGTTGGGATCGTGTAAGATGGCAATGACCGCAGTATTGGAATCGATGCAGCTACGCTTAACCTGAGATAAAATTTGAAACTTATTACGATAGTCGAGATGATTGGTTGGCTCATCGAGTAGCAGTAACTGCTCACTCTGAAACAGCGCTCTAGCCAGTAACACCAGTTGACGTTCACCACCAGAGAGGCGGTTATAATCCGCCTTGGCCAAGCCCCCGACATCAAGCAGCTGCATCACTCTTTTAGCATCATGAATGTCTTGTTCAGAGGGAGACTCAAAGGTCGATAGAAAAGGGGTACGCCCCATCACCACCATCTCTAACGCAGTAAAAGCAAAGGCTGTTTCTTGTTGCTGTGGCACCAGCGCCATCTGCTGCGCAATTTCGGCGCGGCTCATCTTGTCTAGCGCCGAGGAATTAAGATACACAGTCCCCTGACTAGGCTGGTTTAGTCCACATAAGCAGTTCATCAAGGTGGTTTTACCCGCACCATTAGCCCCTAAAATCGCTAGAAACTCTCCTGCTTTTAGCTCAAAGCTAACCCCTTCTAATAAGCACTTATCGTCAACGTAATAACTAATGTCCGTAACCGATAGCATTAGTAAGCCCCTCCTTGACGAAAGCGAAACAGTAGGAAGGCAAACAGAGGCGCGCCCACTAAAGAGGTAACTATGCCAATGGGGATCTCCATGCTAAAGCTCGCGCGAGCCACGCTATCGGCTAGCAGTAAAAACATGGCGCCCACGGCTGTGGAGATAGGAATAAGGCGCATATTATTGGCTCCAGTGAAGGTACGAACCATGTGCGGCACAACAAGGCCAATCCAGGCGACAGAGCCAACAGTTGCCACGCAGGAAGCCACGATAAAGGAGCTAATCACAATCAACACGATGCGCAGCCTTGCAGGCTCAACCCCTAAGCTACGGCTTTGATGGTCGCCTAAACACAGAACATTAAGGCGGTAACGCAATGTGTGAATAAGCCCATAACCAAGGGAAACAGGGATAATAAGCTGCGCCACCGTGCTCCAGCTGCTCACAGAAAGCGAGCCCATCAGCCAAAATACGATGGCGGGTAACTCACCATAGGGATCGGCTAAGGCTTTTAGCATGGTCAGGGCGGCACCAAATATCGAACCGACGATAATGCCTGTCATAATCATCAACAGCAGGCTGTTACTGCCAAAACGTCTGGCCATAAACATGGCGGCGCAAGCGGCTGATAAGCCACAGACAAATGCCAGCAGCTGCACCATAAGCCAACTACTCCCCGGCATAATGAGTCCCATCGCCGCACCAAACATACAGCCCGATGCCACCCCTAAAATATCTGGAGACACGAGTGGATTACGAAATACCCCTTGGTAAACGGCGCCAGAAACCGCCAGCCCTGCGCCGACGATCAAGGCGGTGAGTAAACGAGGAAAACGAATAAGCAAAATAACGCGCTCTTCTTGAGTCAGATCATCGGGAACCTGGCCTGTAATTATCAAGCTACTCAGCACTGACGGTAGCTTTTGAATTGCACTGAACAGATCCGCTGGATTGACAGAGAAGCGACCAGCACAAAGACCGACAAGAGCGATGACGATGGCGATTCCAATCCATTGTATCGGCTGTAGCGCATACCCTTTCACTAGTGACATCGGCTTATCTCATGCAGTGGCGACAGGCAAGCATCTCCAAAGGCAACTTGATAGTAGTGGGCAATTTCAGCATCGAGATCGATATTATTAAATCGCTCAGGGTAGGCATTCGCCGCAATATAAAGCGCACCAGCCATCGCCATCGGTGATGGCATATCCCAGAAGCTGCCTTTAGGTATTTTGATTTGCGGTAGCTCAGCAATTTGCGCCATCAGTGACTTTTTAAGTTGCTCATCTACTTTGGTTGAGTCATTAGATTCACGCACTAGCAACTGTGGCTGCCACAGCAATAGTTGTTCAGCATTCACCTTAGGGTAAAAACCCGGTACCCCCATGGCGACATTATTAACGCCTGCCACAGCCATTAATTGATGCTGAAACATCTGCTCACTGGCGGTGCGGTATAGATCTGAGCTATTGGCATAATAGGCACGCAGGCGCTGCTCATCATTCAAACCGGAAAGTCCTGTTTGAATGATTTTGGCTAAACGCTGGTTTTCAGCCGCAATCTTATCGGCTTTATCTTGGGTGCCCGTCGCCTTAGCCAGCAACTCGAGTACCGCTTTAGCATCTTCCAGGCTCTCCGGCTGGATCACTAAGCTAGCAATACCTAACGAGGTTAAGCGGTCTGCGAGTCGATAGCCGTCTTTCTTACCAAACACTAAGACTAAATCAGGCTTAAGCGCGACAATGGTCTCTAAACTGGTACCAGCCGAACGACTACCTATTACTAAGGGATCGCGATGCGCGAGAAGTTTGTTGATAAAGGGAGAGTGCTTGGTGCTACCGCCGATGCCAACGAGTTGATCGGCAAGCCCTAGACTTAAGGAGAATAGGTTTGCCGGAGTGAAGGTTGTCACGATCCGCTTGGCAGGCTGTTGCAGCACCACCTCGCGGCCTTGTTGATCGACCAAGTGTATCGGCGATGCCGATACACTTGAAAGACTACAAAGGAGAATGACAACAGCACTAAATAGTCTGCTCAACATTCCCATTCCTTAGAAGCGGTACTTTACGCCCACTTCATAGGAGCGGCCTTCGTTTGGCTGGCCATATCCTTCGTAGTGTGATTCATCGAGTAAGTTATTAAGATTAACGTAAGCTGAAAGCTGCGGTGTAATCGACTTCTTAATACCCATATCGATCGTTAAGGTATCTGACTCCCACTCATCAGAGCGCTCATCAATCAGAATATCGGTACGGTAACGAACGCGCAGATTGCTGTCGATGTCTAACCAAGGTTGATACCAGTTAACAATCGCAGTCACCGAATCCTTCGGAATATCACGGAAGTAATCAGAATCGCGACCATCTGTGGTATTACGCGCATGGGTGTAAGTGTAATCTAGAGATAAACTGATATTCTCAGTCAACTGACTTAGAGTAGTGATCTCGATACCATAAAACTCTGAGCTACCCACGTTTTGATAGACTTCAAGGTCCCAATCTGGATCCGTTGGATCTGGCACATAAGTAGAGACAATCTTATCGCTCACATCGTGGTAGAACAGACCGATATCGATACTGTTTAACAATTGATGGCTAAAATCATTCTTCCAACCTAAGGTATAGCTGGTATTGCGTTCTGGTTTAATATCATGACGCGCGCCAGTATCGTCATACATCTCAGTAAAGGTTGCGAAACGAGTCTTTTGCGCAATAGAGCCATAGACTAAGCCAGCGCTATCGAAGGTATAGCTCATACCTAACATAGGATCTAGGGTATCCGAACCATCTTCACCCGATGCCGCATCGTTGCCACGATCTTCAACAACAGTTTGTTTATGCCATGCAATACCCGCAACTACATTTAGTGCACCAAATGTCATGGTGTCTTCGGCTGCGAGACTAATGGTATCCAGTTGAGAGCGCTCATAACCATGGGAACGGTCAGGATCTACATAGGCAACATTCTTCTTCTTATGAACATCATTCTTAAAGTTTACAGACAGGCTTAAACTGTTCCAATCAGCTAATGCCATATCGGTAAATAGCGCACCACCGGCGGTATAGTCGCTGAAGCTACTAGTCGCTAATTTTACCTCTTTTTCTGGATTGCTATAGGAGTCATAGCTGT
Source organism: Shewanella sp. Isolate13 (assembly GCF_022398325.1). Taxonomy (GTDB): domain Bacteria; phylum Pseudomonadota; class Gammaproteobacteria; order Enterobacterales; family Shewanellaceae; genus Shewanella. The sequence continues at coordinate 149,573 of NZ_JAKEVD010000002.1, read as the reverse complement.
CGTTATGCATATGGTAGTAGCCTAATGCACGAACGGTGAGCCAATCATTCACTCGATGTAAACCGCTTAAATCCATCCCCGTATCTTTGTATTCAGAGATATCTGCAAAGCTACTAAAGTCACTAAATACCTTATTATTACGGGTGTTATAGGGCAGCTCACGGTCTGAATCTAAACTAAATACACTAGCAAATAGTTCAGTGCTTTCGTTAGCGTAACCACCACGAACCCAAATGTTAGTCGACTCATAAGCTGAGTTTTCACGCTTGCCGCCATCTTCAACGATCATCTGCTTTGGTAAGTCGCCATATCTGTCTCTCACATCAGACAATACAGGTTCGAAGTCATTAGACATACGCATCGCATCACGACCACGGTGATCGACGGATGCAAACAGACTAAAGCCATCTTTACCTAAGCTAAGTGAACCAGACTGGTAATTCTGTCCCATCTGACCGAAAGATGCTTGTAGATCACCACTCACCCCCTCTTGGCCTTTCTTGGTAATAATGTTGACGACACCACCCATACCATTGGGACCATAAAGCACCGAAGAAGCACCTTTAACTACATCGATTTTGGCAATAATGTTGGCGGGAATTTGATTAAGGTCTAACTGGCCATAATTGGTTTCATAATAAGGCACGCCATCAAGCAGAATAAGCACCTTATCTTGTTCAAACCCCTGAATAGTCAGGAACTTCTCCCCCTTACTTGACTGAGCGACATGTACGCCAGGTACATAGTCCAGTGCATCGGCAACCGTTTTGGCGCCAATGAGTTCAATCTGCTCAGCAGTCATGGTGTTATTAATTGCGATATCTCTAACGCCTGTTTGCTCTGAAACAACAATCTCACCGAGAGAGAACACATCATTTTTATCACTGGCTACCGCATGCTGGCATGCCAACAAACTACTGATGATAACTGCGATTTTAGTATTTCTTGTTTTGATCACCGAAGACTCCGAACTGCTCGTTGTAGGGGATTACAGCCTTTAAACCATTAAAGAACCTGCTTCACCGAAAATTCGCGCGTATCTTATTCTTAATCTTCAAGTACAACCATTAACAAAACCTAACTCTAGACACCCATCACCCAATAAAAAACCAATAACAACACAACACCATATAATTACAAGCAACAAAGGACAAATAGTCTCAACGAGACAAATTGACAAGATATTATGTCTACTCAGAATAAAATGAATCAGCAACAAGCTGTTTTGATTAGCTAATATAGCGAAGGCTGAACTTGCTTTTGAAGCAAGCCGTTTTACTGGGGGAGCTAGAAAATTAAGGAAGGAGACTAACCACGTATCTTGAGTCGTGATTCATATCTAAATTCACAATTAACGATTGATAACCACTACAGCTTGTACAGCAAATGGCCTAAATAGAAATTAGCCACAAAAAAGCCAGTCTAGGGACTGGCTTTCATCACGTTGAAACTGACTTTACTGCTTATTTAACCAAGGTTAAATGACCGCGTCGTTTTGGCTCTTTAGCCTCAACTTTCTCGGCCTCAGGTTCGCTGGTTTCAGCAACAGGCTCTTTCAGTACCACCGAAAGCCCAGACTCCTCTTCAGGATCACAATCTAATTGATACGCTTCTTCCATTTCGAAGACCGTACCCGCACCATTTTCTCTGGCGTAGATCGCAACAATCGAAGCCATAGGCAATAGTACCTGCTGAGGAACACCGCCAAAACGCGCACTGAACTCAATAAACTCATTAGTGATCTGCAGGCCACCCACAGCACTTTCGGTAATATTAAGCACAATCTGGCCGTCTTTAACATATTGCTGTGGTACTTGTGTGCCAGGCACATAAGCATCGACAACAACGTGGGGCGTTAACTGGTTATCCATCAACCAGTCGTAATAAGCCCGCAGCAAGTATGGACGATTTGGGGTTAGCTCTTTCATTAGATACCCATGCGCATTTCGCGCTCAGTCTCAGTCAAAGAAGCTTTAAATGATTCACGATCAAATAAACGTGTCATGTAAGCTTTGATATCTTTAGCTGTACGGCTATCAAGTTCGATGCCTAGTACAGGTAGACGCCACAATAGTGGGCCAAGATAGCAATCTGCTAGACCAAACTCTTCGCTCATGAAGTAAGGCACTTCACCGAAAATAGGGGCAATAGCAGTTAGACCTTCTTGAAGCTCTTTACGAGCAGCATCGGCACGGTCGCCTTTTCTGATACGCTCTACAAGTGCGTACCAGTCTTCTTCGATGCGGTGCATCCAAAGACGAGTTTGACCACGTGAAACCGGATAAACAGGCATTAGTGGAGGATGAGGGAAACGCTCATCTAAGTATTCCATAATGATGCGAGAGTTATAAAGTACTAGCTCTCTGTCTACCAAAGTTGGCACTGTGTTGTACGGGTTAAGCTCGATCAAGTCTTCAGGGATCTCATTTGGATCAACCTGCAGTACATCAACCGTTACACCTTTTTCAGCAAGCACGATACGTACTTGATGGCTATATAGGTCGTCTGCACCTGAATACAGGGTCATGATTGAGCGTTTGTTGGCAGCAACAGCCATTGATACCCTCCGGGATTCACAAATCAAAAGCAAAAAATGCAAACACAAACGAGGAGCAATGCTCCCCGTTTACAATTTGCGGATAATACATTCTAACCTTTATTTGGGGTTAGTGTACATCTTTCCAGTACTCTTTCTTTAAGAGGTAGGCCACAATAAAGAAAATAAATAGGAAGCCCATCACCCACCAACCTAAGCGTTCACGCTCAAGCTTGATAGGATCGCCAGAGTAAACCAAGAACCCCGTGATATCTCGAACCACTTGATCATACTCTTCTGCAGATAGCGTTCCGCCAGTTGCTACTAGCGTTCCATCTTCTTGTTTTACAGGAAGACCTTGAAGACCTTCAAGCACATGCGGCATACCTACCGAAGGGAAAATCGTATTGTTCACACCAAATGGACGGCTTTCATCTTTATAAAAACCGTGAAGGTATGAATAGATCCAATCTTCACCACGTACACGGGCAACAAGTGTCAAGTCAGGAGGCGATGCGCCAAACCATTTTGCAGCATCTGCATCTGGAATAGCATTTTCCATCAACTCACCAATCTTGGTGCCTTCAGGTACGTACTTAGCGCGCATCTCGTCAAGCGGAATGCCTAAGTCTGTTGCAACGCGCTCATAACGTTGATACTGAGTACTATGACAGCCTGCACAGTTATTTTGGAATAGATCCAAGCCACGCTGTAGAGACTCTTGGTCATTCAGGTCAATATTTGCCTTTTCTAGAGGTGCTCCGCCCCCGGCTGCGATAGCCAGAGTTGGCACCAATGCAACTAATGCAATCAGTAATTTTTTCATTAGTGTGTCAACCTCTCTGGTACCGGCTTAGTCTTTTCATTCTTACTGTAAATCCATAGGAATAAGAAGAAACCAAAGTAAGTTAGAGTGAAGATACGAGCAACAATTGTCAGTGCAGGCGTTGCCGGTACCGCACCTAAGTAACCAAGTACTAGGAACGAAATAGCAAACTGACTGATGTTCACCTTATGAATCATGCTGCGGTAGCGGATTGACTTAACCTTACAACGGTCTAACCATGGCAATACAAACAGTACTGCGATAGCTAAGCCCATGCCGATAACTCCCATTAACTTGTCTGGGATAGCGCGTAAAATTGCGTAGAAAGGTGTGAAGTACCAAACTGGTGCAATATGCTCAGGTGTCTTCATTGGGTTAGCCGCTTCAAAGTTTGGCTTTTCAAGGAAGTAACCACCGCCTTCAGGCATAAAGAACAATACATAACAGAAGACAATCAAGAAGCCAGCAACGCCCATGATATCTTTCACTGTGTAGTACGGGTGGAATGGAATGCCATCTTTTGGCCAGCCATTCTCATCTTTGTTCTTCTTAATTTCGATGCCATCTGGGTTGTTAGAGCCCACTTCATGCAGTGCGATTAGATGTAAGAATACTAAAACCACAAGTACAAGCGGCAGTGCAATAACGTGCAATGCGAAGAAGCGGTTTAGAGTCGCCCCCGACACCACGAAGTCACCACGGATCCACAGTGTTAGGTCATCACCGATAACAGGGATAGCGCCGAACAGGGAGATAATTACCTGCGCGCCCCAGTAAGACATCTGTCCCCAAGGTAGCAAGTAGCCCATAAATGCTTCAGCCATCAGCACGAGGAAGATGAGCATACCGAATAGCCATAATAGCTCTCTAGGCTTCTGGTACGAACCGTAGATTAGACCACGGAACATATGAAGATAGATCACCACAAAGAAAGCTGAGGCCCCGGTGGAGTGCATATACCGCAGCAACCAACCGTACTCTACATCACGCATGATGTATTCAATAGAAGCAAACGCGCCTTCTGCTGTTGGCACGTAGTTCATTGTTAACCAGATACCTGTAAGCAACTGGTTTACCAGTACTAACATGGCTAGCGAGCCAAAGAAGTACCAGAAGTTAAAATTGGTTGGTGTCGCATACTGACCCACGTGACGATTGTACGTAGCGGTCATAGGAATGCGTTCGTCAATCCAACTGACAATATTCTTAACCATTACGCAACTCCTTTATCAACACCAATAAGCACGGTGTTATCATCAATATATTGATGTGGAGGGATAACTAGGTTCAATGGTGCTGGTACACCTTGGAATACGCGGCCAGCCATATCAAACTTAGAACCGTGACAAGGACAGAAGAAGCCTGATGCTACTCCTTCTACCTGCTCACCAAATGTATCTGGTAGGTAAGTTGGAGAGCAACCTAGATGAGTACATAGGCCTACGGCTATGAAGAACTCAGCCTTAATTGAACGCTCAGGATTCTGTGCATATGCAGGCTGCTGAGGCTCAATAGAGTCTGGATCGCGAAGTTGAGCATCGATTGCTGGTAGACCATCAATGATCTCCTGCGTACGACGAACAACCCATACAGGCTTACCACGCCATTCAACTCGAATAAGTTGACCTGGCTCTACTTTACTAATATTTACTTCTACCGGCGCACCTGCTGCTTTAGCTTTGGCACTCGGATTCCATGACTTTATAAACGGAACCGCTACAGCAGCGGCACCTGCACCACCAACTACGGCGGTGGCTGCGGTCAGGAATCTGCGACGTCCGGTATCGACTGGCGCATTGCTCATCCACTTGTCTCCAGAGAGTGTTGGAATTTTTGTTTTATCTATCTTTTTCAAAGCTGATTTAAACCGAAATTTAAACCCGAATTTGAGACGCAGCCCATTATAGCCAAAAACTTGAAGCAGATCATAGTTAAAACACTCAACTTAGTTAACTATGTTGGTTTTAGTGCTACTTCTGCATAAAAAGTACGCATCAGAACCAACAAAAACGGCCATTTTCGTTAGCAGAACATCCTAATTGGTTTCATTCATATTCTTCTAAATTAGTGACTTAGCTTGCGTGAATTTACTTTTCGTAGGCTATAACACGATACTTGACGGAATAGGTAGGAATTAGCGACCGCGTATAAATAGTGAGTAAAAGGCATAAAAAAGGCCTAACTCACTGTTAGGCCTCTTTATTAACTTTTAGGAACGACTACTTTCCTGAAGAACTCTTCATATATCTAAAGAATTCACTGTCTGGCTCAAGCACCATAACGTCTTTATCACCAGAGAAACTCGCTTTATATGCATCTAAACTACGCATAAAGCTGAAGAACTCAGGATCTTTAGTGTATGCATCGGCGTAAATCTTTGCCGCCTCTGCGTCACCTTCACCACGTGTAGTCAAAGCTTTACGCTCTGCTTCTGCAGTTTGAATGGTCACACTCGCATCAGTCTTAGCACGGATAATTTCCGCTTGCTCTTGACCCTGTGCACGATGCTCTTTAGCAACAGCTTGACGCTCTGCACGCATACGTTGGTAAATACTGGTACTGACGTTCGCAGGTAAGTTAATCTGCTTAACTCGCACATCGACAACTTCAACACCTAAGTCTTCAGCGCTCTCTGCTGCGTTTTTAAGTGCATCAGATTGCAGCTCATCACGGCTACCAGAAACAATCTCTTTAATTGTGCGACGGCCAAACTCGGTACGAAGGTCGTTGTTGATCTTACGCTGTAGTAAGGTTTCGGCATTCGCCTTAATACCACCGTTGGTAGAAAGGTAATAACGCTCGAAATCTTTAATACGCCACTTCACGTATGAATCGACCATCAAGTCTTTTTTCTCAGATGTCACGAAGCGGTCGGCTGCGCCATCTAAAGTTTGTACTCGAGCATCCATAAACTTAATTTTATCAAGCATAGGGATCTTCAAGTGTAGACCAGGGCTATAGACACGCGTCACGCCATCGTCTTTAAGTACCTTTCCGAATCGAGAAACGATGGCACGTTCACCTTCATTCACAACCAAAAGTGAAGACAATGAAATCGCAATAAGCACCGCTACGATTATCGCTGTAAATCTACCCATCACTTAGTTCCTCCCCAACGAACGTTCACCTCTAGATGGGCGACCATCGAGAGGAATGCTGCTGTTAGTGTGAGTTGTACTATTAACTGACATAACAGGCTTTGCCGGTTTAGTATTAGTGCTGGCAGACTTATGCGCTTGGCTATTCTGCATCAACTTGTCTAATGGTAAATACATCAAGTTACCACTATTCTTAGCATCGATAAGAACTTTGTTAGTGCCACTCATGACATCTTGCATCGTATCGAAATACATACGTTCACGTGTCACTTCTGGTGCTTCTTGATACTCTGGTAGTAACTGCTCAAAACGAGCCACTTTACCTTTCGCTTCAAGAATCACTCTTTGCTTATAAGCAATCGCTTGTTGATCCATGCGCTGAACAGTACCACGAACCTTAGGCTCTAACTGACGTGAGTAGGCTTCAGCTTCACGAATAAAGCGTTGCTCATCCTCTTGTGCTGCAATCGCGTCATCGAAGGCATCTTTAACCTCTTCTGGTGGACGAGCAGGTAAGAAGTTCACGTCAACAACCGTAATACCAAGTTTATACGGCTTGATAATACGCTCGATCTCGTCCCATGTATCACGACGGATCTTATCTCGACCTGTGGTCAAAATATCATCCATGGTGTTGTGACCGATCACATAGCGCAGTGCACTATCTGTCGCTTCACGTAAACTGGCATCGGCATCGACTACGCTATAGAGGTAATCTTTAGCGTTACTCACTCGATATTGAACATCAAGCTGAACCAATACTACGTTCTCATCCGCTGTTAACATACTTCCTGATGCAGGAATTGAACGGACTGTCTGCACGTTTACTGGTGTCACTTCATCGATAAAAGTGGCTTTCCACTGAAGGCCTGGATCGACTTCTCCGACATATTCGCCAAAACGAAGGGCAACGCCTTTCTCAGCCTCTTTAACCGTATAGAAACCCGAAAGTCCCCACACAACTATGGCAATAACCAAAACAATGATTAAGCTTGCACCACTAATGCTGCCGCCAGAACCATTGCCTTTGCCACCGAAGCGCTTAGAAAGGTTACGAAAAACTTCATCTAAATCTGGTGGTCCTTTATCATTACCACCCTTATTTCCCCAAGGGTCTTGTCCCTTGTTACCGGGCTCGTTCCAAGCCATTTAGTACTCCATAAGTGTATGAAATAAACGAGATTACTAAAATACTTAATTATGTGCCGACAGGATCGACGACAAAAGTTTCAATTTCACCCAGGCTCTGTTTTACCAGTCGGCGCCAATCGGCCTCCAATAAGCGAACAGAGATCATACAGTTCCCCAGATCGTCATACTCTTTCTGCTGTATTACATCCAGTTTATAAAACTGACCAAGATAATGCCCAGCCGAAGCCGGAATTTTCAATGTTAGCTCTAGAACCGCCTTACCAACAAGTTGGTTTATCGCTTCCTCAACTAATTCCAAGCCTTTGTTTTGCTGAGCAGAAACCCAGACTCTAATCGGTGTCCCCTCATCATCGTAGTCGATGCGAGGCGTTACCTCATCCAATAGATCGATTTTATTACAAACGATCAATTGTGGAATATCTATGGCATCGATCTCCTTAAGCACGTTTTGTACCTGCTCAAAGTTATCTCCCATGTTTTCATCTGCACTGTCGACAACATGCAGAAGTAGATCTGCTTGTCGTGTTTCTTGCAGTGTTGCCTTAAAAGCCGCAACTAAGTCATGGGGTAGATGCCTAATAAATCCTACGGTATCTGCCAGAATAACCGCACCATCACGCAATTCTAGCTTGCGTAATGTCGGATCCAATGTCGCAAACAGTTGATCCGCAGCGTATACATCAGATGTCGTTAATGCATTAAATAGCGTCGACTTGCCGGCGTTGGTGTAACCCACCAAAGACACCGTAGACATATCACTTCGCTGCCTTGCTCTACGACTCTGATCACGCTGTTTATCAACTTTTGCTAGACGACGGTTAATCGTGCTGATCCGTCCCCTCAATAGACGCCTATCGGTTTCTAATTGAGTTTCGCCGGGTCCACGAAGACCAATACCGCCTTTTTGACGTTCTAAATGCGTCCACCCTCTGATCAGGCGAGTCGACATGTGGCGCAATTGCGCTAGCTCCACCTGTAACTTACCTTCGAACGTTCTTGCCCTTTGAGCAAAAATATCCAAGATCAAAGTTGTTCTGTCGAGCACACGGCACTCGCACAACTGCTCAAGGTTACGTTCTTGAGCTGGACTTAATGCATGATTAAAAATCACCACATTGGCATCAGTTGCCGCAACCATCGCAGCCAATTCTTCTGCCTTACCCGAACCGACAAAAAACTTGCGGTCAGGTGAACGACGACTACCAGAGATCACACCGATTGACTGAGCACCAGCCGATTCAACTAAAAGCTTCAGCTCGTCTAAATCTTCTCGGTTATTTTCGTCAGTAAAGTCGATATGGACAAGTACCGCTTTCTCTCCCGCCTCATAACGATCAAACAAAAAGCAATCTCCCTAATAACAAATTACTTATCGTCGCCATCGTCATGCTGAGCGTTATAGCCAGCTTGAGCATTTGTCGCTTGGTGGTTACTCACGTTAAATGGACGCGAAGGTACCACGGTAGAAATGGCATGCTTGTAAACCATTTGGCTTACTGTATTTTTAAGCAAAATAACAAACTGATCGAAAGACTCAACTTGTCCTTGAAGCTTAATGCCGTTAACAAGATAAATAGATACTGGAACGCGCTCACGACGCAATGCGTTCAAAAACGGGTCTTGTAAAGATTGCCCCTTTGCCATTTTCTAATTTCCTTTTTAATTAAAATTAATAGTTATTCTAATACGATAAAACTTTATCTTTGGTTTTAGTATTATACAGCAGCAGCTAATAAGCTAGCGACTATGTCGCATTACTGTTGCAAGATTACTTTCGGCACCACTTTCGAGCCAAATCAAATCAGGCCATCCGCGCAACCATGTTAATTGACGTTTAGCCAATTGCCTAGTAGCAACAATAGCTTTTTCGACCATAGTATCATAGTCAATTTCACCATCTAGGTACTGCCAACACTGCCTATATCCTACACAACGCATGGATGGCAGGTCTAAATGTAAGTCACCTCGAGCCTTTAAACGCTCGACTTCATCAGTAAACCCTAGTGTTAACATGGTTTTAAATCGAGTTTCTATAGCCTTATGTAACACCTTTCTGTCGCTTGGCGCAATCGCAAATTGCACTGCTTCGTAAGGGAATGCATCAGACTTCGTCTTTGTAAGCTCTGTTAAAGATTGGCCGCTAATTCGATAAACCTCTAATGCTCTAGCCAGACGCTGTGGATCATTTGGGTGAATTCGCTCCGCAGAAACAGGGTCAACTTCTCTCAATTGATCATGCAGAGCCTGCCAGCCTTGGGATTCAGCCTCGGCTGCAATCTGTTCTCGAATTGCCTCATCGGCAGCAGGAAGCGGTGATAAGCCCTCTAACAAAGCTTTGAAATACATCATAGTGCCCCCGACGAGCAGGGGCGTCTTACCACGACTCAATATATCTTCAATCTGAGCCAAGGCGTCACGTCTAAAATCAGCCGCAGAATAACTCTGTGCTGGATCGATAATATCGATAAGACGGTGGGGGGCCGCTGCTTGCTCCGCAGCATCAGGCTTAGCGGTGCCGATATCCATCTCTTTGTAGATCAACGCAGAATCCACAGAGATAATCTCACAGTCATACTGCTTAACAAGCTCAATCGCTAATGCGGTTTTACCTGAGGCCGTTGGCCCCATTAAGGTAATAATTTTCTGTGATTTTTTATCGGTCACTCTGGTTTTCTTTTATCCATTGCTCCCAAGGTAAGTCCTGGGATTGATTATAAAGCTCGCCCTGTACATCATCAGGCAACGTATTTAGGGCAAACCATGCCTCACTTGCGGAGGTAAATCGGTTTGCAGCCTGCTCGGCTAGCCACTTTATGACGGCAGCATCGCTTGGTAACTCTAATCGGATCCACTGTAATAACTCAGGGATTATAACCGCCAATTGGCTGTCTCTTAGATATGGGGGCACTTTCTTAATAATCAACTGCCCAAGACGAATAGATAGCTCAATTCCTAACTTTCGTAATAGTTGATCGCGATTTTCAATGATCTCAGCCCAATCATCATCGACGGCAACGGCGACAGGCATCAATAGAGGCTGACCAATTAACCCCTGCGCGAACTTAGCGCTAATTTCCGCTTTTTGTACGGCTTTAGCGACCACAGCGATATCCAGTAAAGATATTTTGTCCTCTTTAACCAGCACCCAATACATGCCTGCAATGACTGGCGGCATATTCGCGCCACCATGACTTGCTCTGCCCATACCCACTTGAGCATTTTCTGTTCGCAAAGGCATACTGGAATTCTGAGGCACAGCTGTATCTGTATTTAAGAGTTCGCCGTAAGCTCGAATACTACTCAGTGAAGGCGAACTCGCTTGAGCGCCTCTAGAGGTTGATTTTAATTCACTTCGATAACTGTTACTGCCAGTAGAATAATCCACTTGTCGAGAAGGTACGTTAGGCTCTCTCAAATCAAAATGGGTCGATGGCTTACTCGCACTCTCTCCCGAGTACTGAGCGGCAACGGCGCCCCTTGTAGGACTCGCCTGCCAACTTGTCGCAGGTTGCTCTTCCGATTCGGCAGCAATGGGAAGTTGTACCGATTGGGTCATCGCCGACTGTAGTGCCTGCAAAATATAGTCGTGCACATAACGACTCTGGTGAAAACGTACCTCATGCTTAGCTGGATGGACATTCACATCCACTTGATGGGGATCCAGTTCTAGCATAAGAACATAGCCTGGAGAGACCCCCTCAGCATACTGGGCAAATGCTTGGCGAACCGCGTGATTGACCAGTCTGTCTTTGACTAGACGGCCATTAACATAAAAATACTGCGTCTCACTGTATCCACTAGCAGCATGGGGTGACTGTAAGTAGCCACTCAAGCTTAAATCATTGTGCTTACACTCGATTCTCAAGCAAGTCTCAGCAAACGCTTTGCCACAAATTTGTCCAAGGCGTTGGAGATATTGTGTCTCAGTATTCGCTGGACGGTAATTGCGTACCGTCTTGCCATTATGCTTAAGGGTGAAATAGATATCACGTCTAGCCAAGGCAATACGCTTGAGCCACTCATCGATATGGGTGAACTCTGTCTTATCACTCTTTAAGAATCGGCGTCTTGCGGGAGTATTAAAAAACAGATCGACCGCTTCAACGGTTGAGCCTATAGGGTGAGCGGCTGGCAACACTTTAACAGCCATCTCTGTACCTTCGGCTTGGGCCTGCCAGGCCTCAGTCTGCCCAGCTGTGCGAGAGGTTAAAGTCAGCCTAGACACAGAGCTAATACTCGCCAAGGCTTCGCCACGAAAACCGAAACTTAAAATGGCTTCTAAGTCATCGAGAGATTTAAGCTTAGAGGTCGCATGCCTAGACAGAGCTAGGCTCAAATCTTCTTTTGGGATCCCTGAGCCATTATCGCGGATACGAATCAGTTTAGCACCGCCCTTTTCGATCTCGATATCGACACGAGTAGCGCCAGCGTCAAGACTATTCTCAACCAGCTCTTTAATCACAGATGCGGGGCGTTCAACCACCTCGCCGGCTGCGATCTGGTTAGCTAATTGTGGCGGTAACTTTTCTATTGCCATGATTTACTCTTAACAACCTTAAGCTCTTGGGATTTTCAGTTTTTGGCCAATTCGAATGCTATTTGAAGTAAGGTTATTGGCCTTCTTTAAACTGCTTATTGAGATCTGATAACGATGCGCAATAACAGATAGCGATTCACCGCTGCGAACCTTATGCTCAACACTGCTCTTGCTTGCCAACATAGAGTTCACTGGAGGGTTAGCTTCAAAATACTTCACAACGCCTTTATGAATCGCTTTAGCGACATTATTTTGATGATCCCGTTGTGATAATAGACGCTCTTCTCTCGGATTAGAGATAAAACCCGTTTCAACTAAAATCGAGGGAATATCTGGCGACTTTAATACCGCAAAACTTGCCGATTCAGGTTTATGCTTATGTAGCTTTGTCACTCGTCCAAGGTTGGAAAGTACATCTCCGGCAATGTTATGACTGATCGCCATTGAGCGATCCATCGACATATCTAGCAAGGTCATCGCCAGATACTGTTCATTGTCAGTGTTTTGAATAATCTCACCCGCTCCGCCCAGTAACTCTGAGTGCTTCTCTTTTTGTTCTAGCCAACGACCAATCTCACTGTTAGCACGGCGCATAGATAAAACCCATACTGACGCACCTTGAGGCTGAGGCGAGGTAAAAGCATCAGCATGAATAGAGATTAGAAGGTCGGCTTTACTGTTGCGGGCAATTTCAGATCGCTTATTCAGATTAACGAAGTAATCACCTGTGCGCGTCATTACCGCACGCATACCAGGTGTTGCATTAATTTTTGCCTCAACTTTCTTAGATATCTCTAAAACAAGCCTTTTCTCATATATACCCGTTGGCCCTATTGAGCCAGGATCTTCACCGCCATGACCCGCATCAATTGCGATGACCACATCTCTCAACTGGTTTTTCGGCTTACTAACAGGTGTTTTTTTCGCCGTTGAACCATCGCTATCTAAATCAACCACCAAACGATTACCGTATGGGGCTGTTGGAGGCAATGCAAATAGGCTAGCTTTAATCGGCTTTGCCAGATCGATAACAATACGTAAGGTTCCTTTCTCCGGCGGTTTACTCTTACGTACCTTTTTGACCAGCTTGCTGTTGTTTTTGATCTTATTGAGATCGACGTTATTAGATGCTTTTTTTAAGTCAACGACCAAGCGATAAGGATTCGTCAGCGTAAAATAGCTGTAATCTGGAGACTGACTTAAATCGAATACGATACGAGTTGACTCTGGCGCAGCCCAAATTCTTACGCTTTCGAGTTTATTCGCACTCTGCGCAAAAAATGAAGCACCGAAAGTAACAAAAAGTAGAAATAACCTAAATATATTACTGTTTATTATCATTATTATTTATGGCCGCCAGTATTTTCTCACCTTTCGAAGAAAGTGCCTGTAACTCAATCTGCCGCCCAGTATTAACATAATTAATATGGATATGTATATCAGCAGGAGGTAATAAACCATGACCACGATCAGGCCACTCTACGATACAGAGGCTGCGCTCAGTAAAGTAATCGCGTATCCCCATGAACTCTAACTCTTCAGGATCATACAAACGATATAGATCGAAATGATACACATCTAAGCCATCTAACTCATAGGGCTCGACTAAAGTATATGTAGGACTCTTAACCGCGCCTTGGTGCCCAAGACTTTGGATAAGCCCACGACTAAAGGTCGTTTTTCCAGCCCCTAAATCACCACTTAAATAAACCGTTAATGGCGGGCTAATGAGTCCTGCTAACTCAGTCCCTAACTTAACGGTTTCTTGCTCATCACTTAAATTTAATGTAATTGCTTGCATACTCATTACGAATCGAAAAGTGTCCTAGTAATTCCCAGCGTAGAATGCAGTACTTTAACCTAATCACCTAGCTTTCTAAACTAGATTTCATTAACTAACTGGCGAATGTAGGGCATCAAATCACTGGCTAACATACCACGTTCGCCCGATTTAGCGGCTAAGTCTGCCGCTTGTCCGTGGATCACAACCCCTAAACAGGCCGCTTCCATACTCGTGTGCCCTTGCGCCATCAGCCCACCAATCACCCCAGCAAGTACATCGCCACAACCGCCACTGGCTAACCCTGGATTACCAACAGGCGCAACCGTTAAGTTATCACCATCAAAAATTAAGGTACCAGCGCCCTTAAGTACAATAATTCCGCCATATTCCTGATGCAGTTGCCTTACAGCCTTAAACCTATCTTGTTCAACCTCTTCAATACTCACTCCAAGTAGCCTAGCCGCTTCACCCGGATGAGGAGTTAAGACCCAGTCTTTGCGCCTCATCGGCATTCCCTTCAACTGATTGAGGCCATCGGCATCAATCACACAGGCTTTATCGCTAAGATCGACAGCTTTAAGTAAGTTATAACCCCAATCACCTGTTCCTAAGCCAGGCCCGATAACCAGAGCCGATGCCCACCCCAGTTTCAAATAGACTTCCATATCGACTAACTCACAGCCCCAAAACATCAATTCAGGACGAGTCGCGCTAACAATAAGTTGATGCTCAGGCCTTGATACGACAGTGACTAAGCCTGCCCCACTCCTTAAGCAACCTTCAGCAGCGAGCCTGACGGCTCCTGCCATACCATAATCACCACCGACGATAGAAACCTTGCCACAATCCCCTTTATGGGCATCTCGCTTACGAGGAACAAATGCCTTTACACACTGACTACTGACAATCTGAGTAGCACTTGGTTCAGGTAAAAAGTCTGTTAACCCCAGCTCTGCTATCAAGAGTTCACCACAATGGTGACGAGCCTTCCCGGTCAATAAACCTTGTTTAACAGCACCGAAGGTCAAGGTAACATCGGCCTCTATCGCTGTAGTGGTATAGCTGCCAGTATCAGGGTTCAGACCAGAAGGGACATCGAGGCTAAGTATCCAAGCGCGGCTATGATTAACAGCATCAATAACATTAGTGAGTTCCGCACTTAACTCACCTGTAATTCCGGTTCCCAATAAGCCATCGACAATTACCTCTGCCTCGGCAATCTGGGACGGACAAAACTCTACGACCTCGCCTCCAGATTCTAAGAATCGGCAAATAGCACTTTTAAGCTCATCACTCGGTGTACTGGGCGTACTGGCTTGCAATGTAACGTCAAAACCCGCTTCTAATAACAGTGAGGCGGTAACATAAGCGTCTGCGCCATTGTTTCCGTGTCCCGCTAAGACTAAAACTTCGTTAGTGTTTGCTTGTCTTTCACTTAATAGTTGAAACGCGGCAGCCCCCGCTCTTTCTACCAATTGATACAAGCTGACACCGCCACTTTCTACAGCTGACAATTCTGCGGCTCTAATCTGCTGGGTCTGAAACAGAGATGTCGGAATTAAGTTTGCTTGGCGCATATCACGGTTCCTGAAGATTGGGGGAATAATTAATGTAGTAGCTTAAAGGCAAAGGCTTAAGTGCAAATGAAAGCTAACCCTCAATAGATAACCTAAGTTTGATCTACCACAATTATAGCGGCTCGTTTGATTTGCATTGCAGTCAAAAAAGGCACCTCTCGGTGCCTTAATGACGAATACCTGCAGGCTTAGATATCGTCCATACGAATACTGCTGTGGACCAATCGTTGCTGCTGGATCTTTTTAACTCTAACGAGATCTTCCAGTGCCCCCTTAGTTTCTGCTGTAGCAGAGGAGCTAGCGGTTTTCTCTAACAGATCGATTAAGCTGTTATCGAGCTTAAGATGCAGCTCCAGCACATCGTCCTCATTCATGCTCCCTGGCAGAGTAAGCTTCTGGCATTGGCCAATAAAGTCTTCAAAAACAATATCTTTATACCAGGTATCTAAGACTTTTTTAGGCGCATCATCGATATAATTCTCTAACTTTTCAGCAGTATTACGCTCATGCTGCTGAAAGTACTCTAACATCAACTTTACTCTTGAAGAGTCTGCTTGTGAGTGTAAACGGCTATAGAGTTGCGCCATCTCTATGCGGCATGTCGCCACATAATCTAAAAGTTCACGGAGTTGTTGAATACGCATTTTTGAGCTCCTTAGTCCGCCACCATCAATGTGACACGTCCAAATTTTAGTCAGTTTTAATTATGGTATGAAAAAACGACTTAATATTTGAACGCAGTCAAACTTTAGAAAAAGCAAATCAGCCTACTTTAGAGAAAATCAAAGAAATAAGCGCTCGATCACGCAAAAACATCCGATACAAGATCACGACATTGAAAATGAGCACCAACAAAAATTGGCTCCAAATTCACACAAGCAGGTATGACTAAGAAGATGGAATGACCTGTAATTTAAACAAAGCTAGGCTTGGCTTATGGCACCTACGAGGCACAAAGGGACTAATGCCGCATATGCATCCAAAGCTTTGATTTATTTAATTTAGAGTTTTTCAGGACTTTATATAGGAGAAGATTGGAGCGACTTTGGGTTTAAACAAGAGTGATTTAAACAAGAGTAGGTTCGAACCAGCTCTTTATGCAAACAGGTCTATACCTTGGAAAAAAGGTATCAACATTTCTACGAGCGCAACTGAGCTAATGCCGCATATGCATCCAAAGCTTTGATTTATTTAATTTTGAGTTTTTCAGGACTTTATATAGGGGAAGATTGGAGCGACATATCGGGTTCGAACCGATGACCTATACCTTGGCAAGGTATCGCTCTACCAACTGAGCTAATGTCGCATAAATCTTGAAATTGGAGCGACATATCGGGTTCGAACCGATGACCTATACCTTGGCAAGGTATCGCTCTACCAACTGAGCTAATGTCGCATAAATCTTGAAATTGGAGCGACATATCGGGTTCGAACCGATGACCTATACCTTGGCAAGGTATCGCTCTACCAACTGAGCTAATGTCGCATAAAACTTTACTTGATTGAAACGACACATCGGATTCGAAACAAAAACCGATGACTCATACCTTGGTAAGGTATCGCCCTTTTGCTCTTATAAAGAGTCAACTGAGCTAATGTCGCATAAATCTTATTACTTACCGGACTTGGTGTTCCCATAAGCTTTAAATTGGAGCGACATATCGGGTTCGAACCGATGACCTATACCTTGGCAAGGTATCGCTCTACCAACTGAGCTAATGTCGCATTTTAATTTTAAATTGGAGCGACATATCGGGTTCGAACCGATGACCTATACCTTGGCAAGGTATCGCTCTACCAACTGAGCTAATGTCGCATTTCAATTTAAAATTTGGAGCGACATATCGGGTTCGAACCGATGACCTATACCTTGGCAAGGTATCGCTCTACCAACTGAGCTAATGTCGCATTTCAACTTTCATCTATAGCCGCTAAGTTTGGTGCTTAGCGAAAAGTTGAGGCCGCATTATATGAAAATTTCCCTACTCTGCAACCCTTTCTTTCAAATAATCTGACTGATTGGTTAAATTCTAAATACTTTAGTTCGATAAAACTGCAATTCAGCGATAGACTCTTCGATATCTTGTAATGCTTGGTGAGTGTTCTTCTTGCTAAAGCCTTCCATTGCCGATGGCTCCCAGCGACGAACAAGCTCTTTAATTGTACTCACATCGATATTTCGATAGTGGAAGTAATCTTCAAGTGCTGGCATATAACGATTTAAGAAACGGCGGTCTTGACCAATACTATTACCACACATAGGTGAAACACCCGCTGGCACATATTGCGATAAAAAGGCAATTGTCTGCTCGATCGCTTGCGCTTCATTTACCGTACTGGCTCTCACGCGGTCAACAAGACCAGACTCGCCGTGATGTTTCTGGTTCCAGTCATCCATTAAAGCGAGCTGTTCATCTGATTGATGAATAGCAAAAACAGGCCCTTGCGCAATAATGTTGAGCTCTTTATCTGTCACTATCGTGGCAATTTCAATAATTCTGTCAACGTCAGGCTCAAGTCCTGTCATTTCCAAATCGACCCAAATCAGATTGTTTTCATCTATAGCCATAACGCGACCTGTTATTCCTGTTAGCCTAAATTCAGGCTTTTTTATTCTAGACCGTGTATCATACTGGTTTTTTAAGCAACACAAAATCACCTTTATCATTGAAGACTAATACGTGAGTAAAAAGAAACCGCTAAGCCATGGTCAATTACGCAGAATGCGGACCAACCAAAAAAAGAAATTACAGAGCCGCGATGCGGGCGAGACGACTGACTTACAAGACAGTACGTTAGGCCCTGAACAGCAAGGCACCATTATTTCTCGCTTCGGCCAACACGCTGACGTCGAGACAGACTCAGGCCACCTTGCTCGCTGTAATATTCGTCGCAATATTAAAAGTCTGGTTACTGGAGACAAGGTTCTCGTACGCCTAGCACTGACCAGCGAGTCTGGAGCAAGTCGTATCGAAGGTGTCGTTGAGGCTGTGCATCCTAGACATTCTCAGCTTTCACGCCCAGATCTTTATGACGGGGTGAAAATCATCGCCGCCAATATCGATCAGATTTTAATTGTGACCTCGGTAAAGCCGGCATTCACTACCCAGATTATTGACCGTTATCTTGTCGCTGCCGAAGATACAGGTATCGAGCCTGTTATCATCTTGAATAAAGTTGATTTGATTACGCCAGAAGAAGCCCCTGAGATCGATGCGGCTCTCAAACGCTATGAGGCGATCGGCTACCGAGTCTATCGGGTCAGCAGCAAAACAGGTGAAGGTGTCGAGCAACTTCATGCACTGATGGATAACAAGGTAAACGTATTTGTGGGTCAGTCTGGTGTAGGTAAGTCATCGATGATCAATGCAATGATGCCAGACGCAGAACTGCTTACTGGCGATATATCCGAAAACTCAGGGCTAGGTCAGCACACCACCACCACAGCAAAACTGCTACACATTTCAACCGGTGGAGATTTAATTGACTCCCCTGGTGTGCGAGAATTTGCGTTATGGCATCTGCCCGCAGAGCGGGTGGGATGGTGCTTCGTTGAGTTTAGAGATTATTTAGGGACATGTAAGTTTAGAGACTGCAAACACTTAAATGATCCTGGCTGCTCTATTACAGAAGCCTTTAAAGCAGGTGAAATCACCGAAGACAGATACAATAATTACCACCGTATTATTGCTAGTCTCGATGAGCAAAGACACGCTCGCCATTTTAGAGCGGGTCCTGACGAGTAATCACAACGTATTAATTAAGCACATAAATCCAAATCAGCGAATAACTAAGATAAATATGTTTTCCTACGATAATTTATGTCGTACAACAGCTCGCTGGTTTTATAAAATATAGATAAGGTTTCACCTTAGGTGAAAAGATTAAAGGATATTGAAATTGGATAAGATCAAAATTGCCCTGCAGTACATAATGCCAAAGCACCTGCTTTCTCGTCTGGTGGGGAAACTTGCTGCAGCCGAGATGGGCTCAGTAACGACAGCCGCTATTAACTGGTTTATCAAGCAATACAAGATTGATATGAGCGAAGCAGCAGAGCCTGAAGCTAAAGCTTACCCAACCTTCAACGAGTTCTTTACCCGTGCGTTAAAACCGGGAATTCGTCCAATTTGTGAAGACAATGATTACATTGTCCACCCTGTTGACGGCGCAGTGAGTCAACTTGGCCCGATTAAAGAAGGCCGAATTTTCCAAGCTAAGGGACATGATTATTCTTCACTTGCATTGCTAGGCGATCAAGCTGAAGATGCTAAGCGCTTTGAAGGCGGTGACTTTGCCACCATTTATCTGGCTCCTAAAGATTATCACCGCATTCATATGCCAATTAAAGGCACTCTGTCTAAGATGACATATGTACCAGGTGAACTTTTCTCTGTTAACCCGTTAACCGCCGAAAATGTTCCTGGACTATTTGCCCGCAATGAACGTGTTGTCGCTATTTTTGAGACCGAAATAGGTCCAATGGCAATGGTATTGGTTGGCGCAACAATCGTGGCAAGTATCGAAACCGTTTGGGCTGGCACAGTAACGCCACCTACAGGTAAGAAAGTATTCACTTGGGACTACCCGACCGAAGGCCCGAACGCTGTAACCCTTGAGAAAGGCGCCGAGATGGGGCGATTCAAGCTAGGTAGCACAGTCGTAATGCTTTTCGCCAAAGACGCACTCGATGAATTTGCCGATGGAGTAGAAGCAAAGAGCGTGACTCGTATGGGTCAAGCCTTTGCGAAAATCGAAGACTAGTCTTTAAGGTATGCATGGACAATAAAAAGACAGGGCTGTTAGAACTACACTTCGCGGTATTACTTTTCGGTGGTACCGCTTTATTTTCAAAGCTTATTCCTCTTAGTGCGCTCGATATCACTCTGTTGCGCTGCCTCGTAGCAGCCACAGTGCTAGCGTTAATCGTCAAACTCAGCAAACAACGACTGTCATTAAACGCCAAGAAAGACTACTTCATCGCTATAGGCCTTGGCATCATCGTCAGCCTACACTGGGTCACCTACTTTGCCTCAATGCAACTCTCATCGGTTGCCATCGGCATGATCGCCTTCTTTACCTACCCTGTGATGACGGTTTTAGTCGAACCCATAGTCACCAAGACAAGGCTCAAACTGGCCGATGTCATCAGTGGTATCGTGGTGCTCATTGGCGTGTCACTGCTTATCCCTGAGGCAAGTCTAGGTAATGATGTCACCTTAGGGATTGCTATTGGCATCTTATCCGCCGCGCTTTTTACCGCTCGCAACCTACTGCATAAACGCTATTTCACTGCTTACAGTGGCAAACAAGCCATGTTCTATCAGACCTCGGTTGCCGTGTTCTTTTTGGTTCCTTGGCTAAACGTAGAGCTAAGTAGCATCGAGCAAAATGTATGGTGGTTGATTATTTTACTGGGAGTGGTTTTTACCGCAGCCCCCCATGCCCTATTTACGTCTGCACTAAGGCTTCTAAGCGCAAAAACGGTTGGCCTAGTCTCCTGCCTGCAACCTTTTTATGGTGCCATGTTAGCTTTGTTGTTACTCAATGAAGAGCTAGCGCTTAAAACTGTCGTAGGTGGAACCTTAGTGGTTGCTACCGCACTGTTTGAAACTCAGCAGAACCATAAGTCAAACCGTGTAAAAAAGAGTGCTTAGAGCGATTTATTTATCAAGCTAACTTGGCTAATATGAACATGTCCTTTTTTGCCTTATTCATACTCTTATCATGCATCGTTTTTTTCTGCTTCTGCTGTGCCTATTCGCCTTATCGGCTAATGCTAACTCACCACTTCAAATTGATAAGCGTCTAGGGCTCTCGCCTACCAACAGCGAATCGACACCACAAGAGCAGCTCGGGCTACTCGAGGACAAGATCCATGACTTAGTCCTAACAGAAAACAGTGCCCGCGAACTACTCAATAACTATGCGAAACATAAGCAAAACTTACTAAGCCAAATTGAAGATGCGCAGCAGGCACCTCGCGACTTAGATCTGCAAGATATCAACCAGCAGGCTTCACTCGCCTATCTGCGCCTATCGGAACTCAAAGACGTTGAAATAAGCTTAGGACAAAAAATAAATGCGCTAATCAAGTCCCATAACGAGTTGCCCGATGCACTCGTTAATGCTCGTGAAGCATTACAGAAACATAAAAAAATTCGCATTGGTGAAGAGCAAACCATTAATAATCAGCTCTTAATGGCTCAAGGACGCCTCTACGAGCAAGAGGTCAAAACACTCGAAGCGCTATTGGCCAGCAGCCAAAAGGAGATCGATTTAAATCAGCTGCAGCTCAAGCTAGTACGAGAGCAATTGGCTCAACAAGAGCTACTTATTGAACGCCTAAACCAAGAGATTGTATTGCAAAGACAGGCGCGCACCGAAGCGGCCATTGCTGGTAGCTTGCTGCCCGATGACAAACAGCATGATCCTATCGCCCAAGAGCTTAGCGACAATAACTTAATTTATGGTGAAAACTTGAAAGAGTTGAACCATAAAATCAGCCTTACGCTTACACAGCAGGAGCAAGCGGAAGCCCAATATCAAGCACAAGCCAAACAGCTGACCACGATCCAACAGCAAATAGGCTGGATTAAGCTAAACTCAGCCTTTGGTGAACGCTTCTTGCAAATGCTACAGGCACTGCCTAAGCCCCCAAATCAAGATCCGGTGCAGAGCGAGATTGCCAATACTCGACTCGCCCGCTACCAGATTGAGCAGGCACAAACCCTTAATAGCCAGCAAGTCACCTCTATTGGTGCAGATAACTCTTTGCAAGCAAAACTGCTCTCTTCTCAAGGCATGTTGCTGCAGCAACTACTGCAAAGTTACGACCAGTACCTGAGTGAATTGGCCGATCTAAGGGTCAGTTATGAGCAACTAAACCAGCAATACTTAACACTTAAGAGTACACTGAACGAACACCTTTTCTGGGTACCTAACGCAAACAGCATTGGCAGCTTATGGATCACCGATCTGCACCAGAGCATTCAATGGATGCTACAACAAGCTCCTTGGAGCCAAATGCAGAGCTCATTCGATGAACAGGGCAACCTGTGGTCATGGTGGCTAATACTGTTTGTGCTCAGCATCATAGCTCAAGACATTTTGACCCCGAAGTTTAAATCGGCGATGCGTCGTGAACTGCCTTTCGTCGGCAATGTGACTCAAGATAAGTTTATCTATACATTCCATGTACTTATAAACTCGTTAGGCTACAGCTTGCTTAAACCGCTACCTATAGTGTTAGCTGGCGGGATCTTCTACCTATCGAGTCATAACTTCGTCTCCGCCATCGGTATGGGGATCATGGCGCTGGGTCTGCTCTATCAACTTTATCGCTTCATCTACCTACTGGCATTGGACAGAGGCTTATTGATTAATCACTTTAAATCGCCAAGAAGCATTGTTCGCTCAGGGCAGGAGCGATTTAGACAGTTCACCATTATGGCAACCCCTTTCTTAGCGATCATGGCCTTTACCGAGGTGATTGACACCTCTTTAGTTCGCAACAGTCTCGGCCGTGGTGCATTTATTATCTTCTGTTTGATGCTGTTTTGGTTTTACAAAGATATGCTAAGCCTATCTAACAAAGAAGATACTGCCGATCACAGTAAGAATAAGAAGCTACTGCAAAAGCTGTTGTGGGCCATGCTAATTTTCATGCCACTCGCCTGCGCCGTGTTGGCTTTCCAAGGCTACTACTACACCGCATTCCAGATGTTCCTGCAACTGCAGTTATCATTGATATTCGGTTTAGGTTTCTTGCTGCTCTTCAACCTAATCAAACGTTGGATGTTAATTGAACGTCGCCGTATCGCCTTCGAGCGAGCCAAGGCCAAGCGTGCAGAAGTGCTGGCACAGCGTGAGAAAGGCGAAGTAAGCGTCAACGAGCAAGCCGACACCTACGAAGAGCCAATAGTCGATCTAGAGACAATTTCGAGCCAGTCATTAGGCTTAGTACGTTCACTATTATTGCTGGCCTTCTTAGCCAGCATCGTTGGCCTATGGACTCAAACCCACACCGCACTGTTTTCACTGCTTGACGGGGTCACCCTGTGGTCGAGCAACACCACAGTTAACGGTATCGAACAGCAGATCCCAATCACCCTTAAGTCGTTGCTGCTATCGTTGATCATCGTTGGTTTCTCCATGATGATAGCGACTAACCTGCCCGGTCTTATCGAACTGACGATTCTACAGAGGCTAGATCTCAGCCAAGGTACAGGCTTTGCCTTAACCACTGTTAGCCGTTACTTAGTGGTGATGTTTGGTGTACTTGCAGGCTTCTCCACCTTAGGTATGGAATGGTCTAAGCTGCAGTGGCTGGTTGCCGCCCTCTCAGTTGGTTTAGGTTTCGGCCTACAAGAGATCTTCGCTAACTTTATCTCTGGTCTGATTATTCTTTTTGAGAAACCAGTGCGTATTGGCGATACGGTAACCATCCGCGATCTCACCGGCACCGTGAGTAAAATCCAAATTCGCGCGACGACTATTATCGACTGGGATAGAAAAGAGATCATCGTGCCCAACAAGGCATTTATTACCGAGCAGCTGATCAACTGGTCCTTATCAGATCCAATCACACGAGTGATCATCTATGTGTCGGTGGCGCGCGACTCCGATCCAGCACGAGTAGAGGCGGCGCTTTATCAAGCGGTGCAAGAGTGTGACGATGCGCTACTCTCACCCGAACCTGAAGTCTGGTTTGCTGGTTTTGGCCAACATACTCAAGATTTCGAAGTACGTGCTTATGCCAAAGATATGGGCACCCGTTGGCCGCTTAAGCACAAGCTACATAAACAGATCAGTAAAAAACTACGTGAGAACGATCTAGAGCTGGCTTACCCGCAGCTTGAGGTGCATCTATCTTCTAATCAGAGTAAAGACGTACAGAGCTTATTAAGAAGCTAAATTGACGGCGATTGAGGCCCCATTATGATGATATTTGCCCACAGAGGTGCCAGTGGTTACCTAGCAGAAAATAGCCTTGCAGCCTTTAAAAAGGCTGTTGAGCTAGGCGCCAAGGCGGTTGAACTCGATATTCACCTCGTAGAGGATGAGCTATACGTCTTTCACGACAGACGCCTTGAGCCAAAAAGCTCTGGAGTGGGTCTTATTGAAGAGTACACCAAGCAAGCGTTAGGCAAGATCCGTATAGATGGCGAGCCCATACCGACATTGACTCAAGTGTTAAGCCTACTAAAGCCACACAACACCTTAGTCAATATCGAGCTTAAGGGGCTCGGCTGCCTCGAGGCCTTTATCGCGCTTTACCCTAAGCTTATCGGTGAGCTTGAGTATGATGCGAGTAAACTACTGGTCTCCTCGTTTAATCACCCCTTCTTGGCATCGTTTAAGCGACAATACCCGAATGCAACCGTAGCCCCGCTCATCGAAGGGGTGCCACTTGAGCTTGCTAAGGTGGTCAGTCAACTCGATGCCTACTCAATCCACCTTGGTTTAAGCTTTACCACCCAAGAGATGGTTAACGATGCCCATAAACGAGGTGCTAAGGTCTATGTGTACACAGTCGATAACCTTGAGGATCTCGACATGCTCAAGCAGATGGGCGTCGACGGGATATTCACAAATTACCCAGACCGAGCCATCGCTCACCTCAACCCAAGTTAAGCAATATAAGAGCACTTTCGTCAGCCACTAAACAGCACAAGTTGCCCAAACCAAAGAAAACAATCTACACTGAAATTAATGACTTAAACTTGTCTGTTGCGCTGCGCCCAACTGCCTATGGCAAAGAAAATCGCAACAACCAGCAGGAATAGCCAATGGGATGGGATCTTTGCCATATTTTGCGCTAGAACAGGGCTTAAATGGATAATGATCAGTCCATAACCAAACGCGTTTACGATAACAAAAATCAGCGTGCGTAATAGAAAGGAGCGTCCCGCAAGATAGCGACGCAAGAACCGATTGATATCGGCGCCAAAAACCACAAGACAACAGGCTATAATTGCCGTTGAAACTTCAGCTAGCCAAGGGTAGATAAAAGACCCAAGATAGTTAAAGAATTCAATAGCCTTAGATATTAGATTAGACATTGGCCAAGCAAGTTAAAACCGAGGTCAATGTAGGATATAGGGAGTTAGTATGGGACACAAGCTACTATTACTCACCAGAGAAAATGAGCGATATCGTCAACTTTTAAATTCGTGCCACCTGCCCGATACCGAGATATTAGACGATGATCCTCAAGGCATTTTCAATGCCGATATCTGGTTAGCCGAGCCTAAATTGGCCGCGCCACTGCTGCCCCATGCCGCAAACCTAAAGTGGATGCAGTCCACTTTTGCGGGGGTCGATGCCCTAGTCAAACCAAGACAACGTAAAGACTATGAGCTTACCAATGTAAGAGGTATTTTTGGACCTCTGATGAGTGAATACCTGTTTGGTTACCTGCTGGCTTACCAAAGAGAGCACAGAAAATACCGCACTCAGCAAGATCAAAAGATTTGGTTACCGGGTAGCTTTAAAACATTGCAAGGGCAAACCCTATTACTATTAGGGACAGGGTCGATTGCCAAGCATATCGCCCAAACAGCCAAACACTTCGGTATGCATGTCATAGGCATTAACCGCGGCGCTAAGCCCACTAAAGGCTTCGATGAGGTCGACACCCTAGCTAATCTTACTCGCTATCTACCACAAGCCGATGCCGTTGCCAGTATTTTACCTAGCACGCCCGATACCCAAGGCGCCCTCAACAAACACACCCTGTCGTTATTAAAAGAGGAGGTGGTGCTATTCAATCTTGGACGAGGCGATGTACTCGATTTAGATGCCCTCTATCAACAGCTGATAGCCCACCCAGAGCAGCAGGCCATTTTAGATGTATTTAACCAAGAGCCGTTGCCAGAAGAGCATCCTATCTGGTCTCTAGACAATGTGGTTATTACGCCGCATATTGCCGCGCCAAGTTTTCCTGAACAGGTGGTAGAGATTTTTGCCGAGAACTTCCATAAGTGGATTAAAGGCGAAAAACTGTCCCATAGAGTACACTTCGAGCGTGGTTACTAACGGCTAGCGAGATGGTCGACAAAATATGGCTTAACGACCAATTCGGCAGAAGGTGTGAACTAGGCACGGTTTTTAATAACAGCCTTAGACGTAATGGCCAATAACTATACTCAGGAGTTATTAGCATTGAGAATCATTTTCATCTATACTTCGGGCCATGTTCGATTTAGAGATGATATTTAATGTACGTTTGTCTTTGCCACGCAATCACCGATACACAGATTAAGGAAGCCGTTAGCCAAGGTGATATGTCGTTAGCCGACGTAAAGAAACGCCTAGGTGTAGCTAACCAATGTGGAAAGTGTGCCAAGATGGCGACTCAGATCATCCAAAATCAAGTCGACATAGAGCCGAACTATTACGAAGTGGCTTAACTTCCCCTATCGTTCCAATAAAAAATGCAGCCTTTAGGCTGCATTTTTAGTTTTCAACTGACTGTAATTTAGTCTTGTACGAGCTTAAATAACAGGCTCACCGTCACCAAGTTCGACACTATCGACGCGCTGCAGGCCACGAGGTAGCTTAGCACCACGGCGGCCACGCTCACCACGGTAATGCTCTAAGTCACTCGGCTTTAGGGTTAGCTTACGCTTACCCGCCCATAGGGTGACAGAGGTATCTTCTGGGATCACATTCAGATGTAATAACAGCTCTTCACGATTCTTCGCGCGCTCACCAGGAATACCAATGATCTTATTACCTTTACCCTTCGACAACTGCGGTAGTGCATCGAGAGAGAACAGCAGCATTCGACCTTCATTGGTAATCGCTAAGATCGACTGAGATTTTGCCTTATCCACCTTCTGTGGCAACAGCACTTTGGCATTAGCAGGCAAACTCAGCAGGGCTTTACCCGCCTTATTACGCGATACCATGTCCTTATTCGCACAGATAAAGCCGTAGCCGGCATCGGAAGCTAATAGATAGCACTGCTCCTCATCGGACAACAGCAAGTGCTCCATCGTCGCTCCAGGCGCTAAATTAAAGCGTGTGGTGATAGGCTCACCCTGAGAACGCGCCGATGGCAAGGTATGAGTCTCTGTGGCGAATGCCCGGCCCGAAGTGTCGATAAACACACTCGGTTGATTACTGCGGCCTTGAGCGGAACGTAAGAAGCTATCGCCTGCCTTATAGGAGAGACTCTGACCATCAACGTCATGGCCTTTGGCGCAGCGCACCCAGCCTTTCTCAGACAGCACGACGGTGACTGACTCCGCAGGTACTAACTCCTGCTCTGTTAACGCTTTTGACTCGCTGCGCTCAACCAGTGGTGAGCGGCGATCGTCGCCATAGTCTTCACCATCTTTAATCAACTCTTTCTTGATCAAGGTCTTCATGCGGCGTTCAGAACTTAGCAATAACTGCAGCTTATCGCGCTCAGCTTCTAACTCGCTTTGCTCAGCTTTAATCTTAAACTCTTCAAGCTTGGCTAAATGACGTAACTTTAAATCTAAAATCGCATCAGCTTGCTTATCCGAAAGGTTGAAGCGAGAGATTAGCTCCGCCTTGGGATCATCGTTATAACGAATGATCTCGATCACTTCATCGATATTCAAAAATGCAATCATCAATGCATCTAGAATATGTAATCTGGATAGGACCTTATCTAAGCGATACTCTAAACGGCGCTTGACCGTGGTCATTCTGAACTCGAGCCACTCAGTCAATAATTCACGCAGACCTTTAACCTGCGGGCGGCCATTTAGACCTAGAACGTTTAGGTTTACTCGGTAGCTCTTTTCTAGATCTGTGGTGGCAAATAGGTGCGCCATCATCTGGTCGCAATCGACACGATTTGAACGCGGTACGATCACGATACGCACCGGGTTTTCATGATCTGACTCGTCACGCAAGTCCGTTACCATAGGTAACTTCTTCGCCTGCATCTGGCTGGCAATCTGCTCTAAAATCTTACCGCCACTGGCTTGATGCGGCAGTGCAGTAATGACCACTTCGCCATTCTCAACGGTATAAACCGCACGGGTCTTAATCGAGCCTCGCCCCGTCTGATAGATCTTTGCGATATCAGCTTTAGACGTAATAATCTCGGCTTCTGTCGGGTAATCAGGACCAGGAACAAACTCCATCAGACGGGGTAAGTCCGCCTTAGGGTTATCGAGTAGCTCAACACAGGCGCCCACCAGCTCTTTGGCATTATGAGGCGGCACATCGGTTGCCATACCGACGGCAATACCGGTAATACCGTTGAGTAAAATGTGTGGCAGGCGTGCAGGCAGGACTAACGGCTCTTTCATGGTGCCGTCGAAGTTGACGCCCCAATCTACGGTTCCTTGCCCTAGCTCGCTAAGTAGCACTTCTGAAAACTTAGACAATCTCGCTTCGGTGTAACGCATGGCAGCGAAAGACTTAGGATCGTCAGGGGCACCCCAGTTACCTTGACCATCAACCAGCGGATAACGGTATGAGAATGGCTGCGCCATCAATACCATGGCTTCATAACAGGCGCTGTCACCGTGGGGGTGATATTTACCTAACACGTCACCGACGGTACGCGCCGATTTCTTATGTTTTGATTGAGCCGATAAGCCTAACTCACTCATGGCATAGACAATACGTCGTTGAACCGGCTTGAGTCCATCGCCAATGTGCGGCAATGCACGATCCATGATGACATACATGGAGTAGTTCAGATATGCCTCTTCCGTGAAGCGGCGTAGAGGCATCTGCTCTACGCCATCAAGGCTTAAATCTATCGCATCACTCATTAATCATTATCCTGTGACTGATTTTTTGCTGACTCTTTATAGAACAAGCGATATACGTTGCCCTTTAGATCATCAGAAATATACATGGCACCATCGGGTGCCGTGACCAATGCATATGGTCTAGCGACGGGAAACTCTCCGTCTAGAAAACTCACTACCGTACTTCTTTTAGCAACTTGGCCATCTTTAATCTCTAACATCACGACTTGATAGCCGACCTTACTCGAGCGGTTCCAAGAGCCATTTTCGGCAACAAACATCTGGTTATGGAAGCGTTCAGGAAATTGTGTACCACGGTAAAAGTGCAATCCTTTCGCCCCTACATGAGCCGGTAGCTCATAGGTCGGCGACACCACTTTCAAGTTTTTAGGTTTATCGTAAGCAGGCTCGATAACGTCGGTGGCATGAATATAGGGAAATCCAAAATGGCTGCCTTTACGCTCGACCTTATTGATCTCATCTGGCGGCAGGTTATCGCCCATCCAATCACGCCCCAGATCGGCAAACCACAACTGATTATCTTCAATCGCCCAGTCGAAGGCCAACACCTTACGCACACCACTGACGATCTGCTCACTGTCACCAGTTTCAACATCGATCGCAATGATGCTGCTATATGGCGCCTCGGTTTCACACACATTACAAGGCGCACCAATGGCTACATATAACAGCCCATCTGGGCCAAACTGCATTGCGCGGCGACTCTTCTTGCTATTTCCCGGTAGTCGGTCATAAACCTCTTTTGGGCGTCCCGGCCGACGCAGGCGCGATTCTATCTGGTTGAAGCGTAAAATACGCTCCTCTTCTGCGACGTATAAGGCTCCATTATGAAATGCTATCGCCTCAGGGTAATCCAGCCCCTTAGCAATCACATAGCGCTTGTCCACTCGACCATCACTATCGGCATCCACCAAGGCGGTAATCGTACCGTCCCGATAGGAGCCGACAAATAACGTGCCATTATCTCCGACGGCGAGCTGTTTAGCATCGCCGAGATCGGAAGCATATAAGGTTAAGCCAAAGCCTTTCGACACTGTGATCATCATAGGGTCGGCAGCAACAGCGTTAAAGCTAAGTATAAAGTGGGCGCAAAGCAGCGATACCCCAACGGCTAATCGATTTCGATACTTTTCAAACGTCATTATTATTCTTTTGTCTGATGATAATCTTACATTACCGACTAGAGCTGGGCGAGATCACCCTTAGTCTCTAACCAAGTCTTTCTGTCTCCAGAACGTTTCTTGGCTAAAAGCATATCCATAATCGCCATTGTATCCTCGGCATCATCTATGGTTAATTGCACTAATCGACGCGTATTTGGGTCCATAGTGGTTTCACGCAATTGCAGTGGATTCATCTCACCCAATCCCTTGAATCGTGTAACTTGGACTTTTCCTTTCCTTTTTTCAGCGGTGATTCTGTCAAGAATACCGTCTTTTTCAGCCTCATCGAGGGCATAAAATACATCTTTACCAATATCGACACGGAACAGCGGTGGCATAGCCACATAGATATGCCCCTGCTCCACCAGCACTCGGTAATGCTTCATAAACAGCGCACATAACAAAGTCGCGATATGCAGACCATCCGAGTCCGCATCGGCGAGAATACAGATCTTGCCGTATCTAAGCTCTGAAATATCCGCACTATCGGGATCACACCCAATAGCAACCGAGATATCATGTACCTCTTGTGATGCTAATACCTGAGAAGCATCTACTTCCCAAGTATTCAAAATCTTACCACGCAGCGGCATAATCGCTTGGAATTCACGATCACGTGCTTGCTTAGCACTACCGCCCGCAGAGTCACCCTCCACAAGGAACAGTTCGCCTCGCATCGGATCTTGGCCACTGCAGTCAGTCAACTTGCCAGGCAAGGCTGGGCCCGAAGTAATACGCTTACGCGCCACCTTCTTTGCCGCCTTTAAGCGCTTCTGTGCATTGTTGATGCACATGTCGGCCAGCGCCTCGGCCTGCTCGGTATTGGTGTTCAGCCAAAGACTGAATGCATCACGGACGATGCCCGATACAAAAGCCGCACACTGCCTGCTAGAAAGCTTCTCTTTGGTCTGGCCCGCAAACTGCGGATCTTGCATCTTGATCGATAAAATAAAGGTGCTGCGATCCCAGATATCTTCAGGGGTCAACTTAATGCCACGCGGCATCAAGTTTCTGAACTCACAGAACTCACGCATGGACTCTAATAAGCCCTGTCTAAAGCCGTTAACATGGGTACCACCAAGCGGTGTTGGAATTAGGTTAACGTAACTTTCGTTAAGGTATTCGCCACCTTCTGGTAGCCAAGTAATGGCCCAGTCCGCCGCCTCTAAATTACCGGCAAAGCTACCGACAAATGGCACTTCAGGCAGTGTTTGCACACCATTAACCGATGACTTTAGGTAATCTTCTAAGCCACTTTCATAAAACCACTCTTGGGTTTCA
Organism: Shewanella sp. Isolate13; assembly: GCF_022398325.1. Taxonomy (GTDB): domain Bacteria; phylum Pseudomonadota; class Gammaproteobacteria; order Enterobacterales; family Shewanellaceae; genus Shewanella. Next base: position 117,854 of record NZ_JAKEVD010000002.1, on the reverse strand, counting down.
TTGGTCTGCTTATTAACAAATTTAATCCGTAGCCCAGGACAAAGTACCGCCTTGGCTTTAAGTAAATAGCTCAGCTTGGAAATCGAGAAGTTGCCCGAGTCGAAATAGCTAGCATCTGGCCAGAAATGGACGCTAGTACCGGTATTACGGCGACCACAGGTACCTGTTACATGTAGGTCTTCGACTTTCTCGCCATGCTCGAAAGCCATCTGATAGACTTCGGCATTTCGCCTTACAGTAATTTCGACTCGGCTCGAGAGTGCGTTTACAACTGAGATCCCCACACCGTGGAGGCCACCTGAGAACTGGTAGTTTTTATTGGAGAACTTACCACCCGCGTGTAGCTTAGTCAGGATAAGCTCGACACCAGGGATCCCCTCTTCGGGATGAATATCGACAGGCATACCACGGCCATCATCGATAACCTCTAATGAGTTGTCGGCGTGCAAAATAACGTCGATACGACTAGCGTGCCCCGCCAATGCCTCATCGACACTATTGTCTATGACTTCCTGTCCTAAGTGGTTTGGACGCGAGGTATCGGTATACATACCGGGGCGACGTTTTACAGGGTCGAGTCCGTTAAGGACTTCAATAGCATCTGAGGTGTATTGGTTTGTCATGGCACACATATTATTTTGTTATTCAGGCCATGTTGCGGCCCTACGGGTCTATTTGTCAAGAAAACAGATATTCACAGATAGAAGCAAGTTGGCCCTCATAGCCAATAAAGCTATGGTCACCACCGGGTTCTATTAAGAGCTTACAACAGTGATATTTCTGCACGGCCTGTTTATAGTCGAGCACTTCATCGCCGGTCTGTAACAATACATAAAAGCGATCGGGATTGATTATTGCGGGCGTATTGTAACGCGCCACATCCTGTTTATGTTCAGCAACAACTTGGTAGGTTTCATCCGTATAGGGATTGTACTGAGTGCCAATGAATTCATCAAACAGTTCGAAAGGTTTTACCGCAGGATTGATTAAAACTGCGCGTCCACCGTACGTTTCCGCCAAATAACTTGCGAAATATCCACCTAACGATGAACCAATATAAGTAAGGGGTTGCCCCTGCTCTTTGGCCTTCTCAACGATATCAATCAACAGCGCCATCGCTTCTAGTGGTTCGCTGGGCAATTGTGGTTGCAAAAAAGGTAAGTCAGGATAGTTTTGCTTGATAAATCGTGCTGTCACTAACCCTTTATCAGAAAGGGGGGAACTATTAAATCCATGTATATATAGCAGCATACTTCCTCACACTGCGGTCTGTCTTATCTAGTAACCGCCTGCTTCTTTGTCGGGTGAAAATGTTTCACCTGGCACACGGTAAACATTAGTCAGAATGCTACCATCAGACTTAAGTTCCAGCAAACGATAGCCTGGCTGCTGTGCGTCTAGGGCAAAATAGGGAGACTTAGGTTTAAACTGAATACAGGTGGACGGCGTTGCCATCAAGTGCAGCTGCCCATGGGGACCTGCGTGCTCAGTATCGATAGTCTGATGAACGTGTCCCCAGAGTAATCCCTTCACTTGCGGGTATTGAGCGACGCTTTCAATAAAGTCCTCACCATTATCCATGCAGTGCTGATCGAGCCAATTACAACCCGTAAGAATCGGGTTATGGTGCATCACCAGTAGTATATAGCGATCGGGCTCGGCTTTTATCGCACTATCGATAAGCTCAAACTCCTCAGCAGACATATGTCCGCCTGGCCGCCCTCTTACCGTCGAGTCCAGCATAAGGATCTGCCAGTTCCCCGCCAAAATTCGCTTTTGACCAAACACCTTAGGTCCTTGCATATGCAAACTCATGATACGAGGATCGTCATGGTTTCCCGGCAGGTAGTGACAAGGTAAGCCTACAGGAGCTATCGCTTCGACAAAGCTATGGTATGACTCGTTAGAGTAGTCTTGGCTAATATCACCCGTTGCGAGCATGAAGTGTGCGGGGTAATTAACTGCAGAGATGGTGTTAAGCACAGCCCCTAAACTTTGAGCCGTATTGACTCCTAGTAGTTGGGCTTCGGGATCAGCAAACAGGTGAGGATCTGTGACTTGCACGATTCTCACACTCTCGGTTTCAGAAATTGAATAAGAGATAGCTGTCTTTAGCAAATTAATTACCCAATGATCAGATCAACTGACAAATTTAGTTAAGTTATCTATCTTCAATAACTCTTCTAGAAAAGCATTGACTTGGTACTTTTCATCCCGATGATGCATATGCATATTTGGATAATCATACACTGGTCGTAATTGGTAAATCTGTTGACTAGTTAACACTTCTGCTAATTTAGCATCATGGTAGATGCGCACCGAGACTTTTGGTGTAGTTAACCATTCGTTGCTACCTACACAGCGTGAAATCTGCACTAACTGAGTATATCTAGTGTTTTCTAACAGGCAGACATCTAATTGACCAAACTCCCCTCTAACCCGCCACTGTTTACCTTCGCTAGGTTCCAGAGTGAGCCAACGTTGAATATGCATATAATTGCGCCCACACAGCGCCAAAAACTGGCTGACATTAGGCTGGTACTTAGATTTTCTAGCTAACAACACTTTTGACACAACTCAATCCTAACTCTTTTTAACTTCCTTTCAGCGCAAGAGCTGTTTAACTCTATGCGTACTGTTTAACGATATCTTGATAATTTAACTGCAGCCATAGCAGACCTATCACTGTCGATGCATTATCAATTCGCCCAGAAATCACCATCTGATACGCTTCTTCTCGGCTTAAAACATGTACTTGAATATCTTCCTGCTCATGATCTAAGCCATGAACTCCCTTCGCTTCGGCGGCAGAGACTTTAGCCCAGTAAAAATCAAAACGCTCGCTGGTTCCGCCAGGGCTTGAAAAGAATTCATTTACTTTCATTAACGCCTGGGCACACAAGCCCGCCTCTTCCTGTAGCTCTCGATGAGCCACATCAAGCGACGTTTCCCCGCAGTCGATCATACCCGCTACCAACTCCAGTAACCAAGGGGTTTTACCACTGTCGAGCACAGGAATACGGATCTGCTCAATCAACACAACCTGGTCTGAGATCGGATCGTAGGGTAACACTACCACCGCATGGCCACGCTCAAATACTTCTCTTGAGACCACATCACTCCAACCACCGTTAAAAAGACGATGTTTAAAGCGATATTCATCCATCTTAAAAAAGCCTTTATAGAGGGTTTTCTTACCCAATAACTGGACATCATTACGATTAAATCTGCTATCCATCTCGTCTCCTAAACATGCTTGTTTATAAGGGGGTTAATGCCGAAACCGAGCCAAACTAAAATATTAATACTATGATGAAAGCAGCACTAATCATAAGCCAAAAAAACTGTTACACTTCTTAGTTGACTTAGAATTTGTACGTTTTTACTATTTAACCACTAAGTTTAGATGTATTGGGAAGCGTCGGGAAGCGCAAACCGTCTTACTCTGTGTGCGTTATTGTAAGACAAGACTAAACATAACAAGTTAAATTCGCTCCTCAATGGAGAATTTTGTCTAAAAGGACAGCAAATGAAATTCAAGATCCGTTCTCTATGCGCTGCACTAACTCTTGCAGCAACAACGCAAGTAGCTCATGCCGATGACCTTCTACAAATATATCAACAAGCATTGACCAGCGATCCTGTTGCGCTACAAGCTAAAGCCCAACGCGATGCCTTGTATGAACAGATTGAAGAAAATCGAGCTCCACTACTACCGACTATCAGTGCCAATATCGGTTACGATAAAGCTTGGAATGATCCAAGTGACGACAGCAGCGGTATTGTTGGTGGCGTGACCCTAAACCAAGTGATTTACGATCACAGTGCATGGGTTGGCTTAAGCCTAGCAGAAAAAGCCGCTTCTCAAGCAGACTCAGCATATGCTTCAGCGCTACAAAGCCTGATTATTCGCGTAACCAATGCTTACTTTGACGTACTCACGGCTAAAGATAACTACGAGTTCCAAGGCTCTGAAAAACGCGCCATTGAGCGTCAACTTGAGCAGACTAAGCAACGTTTTGCTGTAGGTCTGACCGCCATTACTGACGTACACGAAGCGCAAGCGCAATATGACTTGGCAAACGCAACTGAAATCCTAGCTGAAAACACCCTTGCTAACAGCTACGAAGCACTACGTGAAATCACAGGTATCGACCATAAGAGTATCAATATCCTTGATACTAACCGTTTCTCAGCGACAGCTGTTGCACCTGCGTCTTCTTCTGATTGGATCAAGATGGCTGAAACCAACAGTGTTGACTTAATGACCACACGTATTGGTAAAGATATCGCAGAAGAGACCATCACGCTTTATAAAGCGGGTCACATGCCATCACTAAGTTTAAACGCCGGTTACCAGAAAGGTATCGAGCAAGAGCAAGGCGATATCAGTAAGCCTGATTTCGATAACGGCACTGTGGGCGTGACCCTAAGTATTCCAATTTTTGAAGGTTTCAAGGTCTCTTCACGTGTTAAGCAGGCACAATACCAGTATGTTGAAGCAAGCGAGAAGCTTGAGCAAACACACCGTAAAGTGGTTAAAGACGTACGTAACAACTTCAATAACGTCGGTGCTTCTATCAGCTCTATCCGTGCTTATGAGCAATCTGTGATCTCATCAGAGAGCGCATTGAAAGCAACTCAAGCCGGTTTTGAAGTGGGAACCCGTACGATCGTTGACGTACTAAACCGTACTCGTGACCTGTACGACTCGAAGCGTAAGCTTTCTGACGCACGTTATGGTTATATCAACTCAATCCTAGCCCTTAAGCAAGCGGCTGGTACCTTGAATGAAGATGATATCGCAGCGATTAACAATGGCTTAAAAGTACCTCAGTAATTACTGAAGCGCGCCAAGTTAACGACATAAAAAAACCGCCAAATGGCGGTTTTTTTATTTACGGTATCAAACTCAACTCAGCAATTAGAAAACAAGTTCAACACCGGCGAAGTAGCCTTTAAACTGCATATCGGCCGTCACGCCATCGAAGCCATTAACATCGAATTTAAAGTCACGGTAACCAGCGCGAATGCGGTAGTCTAGCGCGGTGCCATCAAAGTTCCAGCCAAGACCCAATGAGTAATCGTAAACACTTGACTCATCGACACCCATCATCACATCTGCGAAACCATATAGGCCAAGACCCGGCACGCCAACTTGCGCATCGATATACCCCATGACGATACCGCTATCGATATCCTTAGTCTCTGGGTGGCCCGCATCAGCAACACGGAATTTACCGTCCATCTTCTTATAAGCCGCACCTAAATCTAGCGCTACGATATCGTTATCTAAGATCTCGTAATAAAGCACAAAGTCAGTGTTGCTTAGATCGGTTGTACTGTTTACGTCGCCTATAAAGTTATGATCGTTATAGTTAAAGTCAGCACCGCTCATCTTGCCATCGGCTTCTAAGCTATTTTGTCTAATTTTAACGTTTGGAACTAGCGGAATTGGATGCTCTACTGCAACCCAGATACTGCCTTGAGAAGATGAGTCATAGTTAAACTCTTGCTGTGGTTGACCCTTTTCAGCAAAAGTACCATTGGTATCAGCCTTCCAGTAGTCACCACCAATTTTAAATCCGACAACCGTAGCAGCTTGAGCAGAAGTGCCCACTAATGAAGTTAATAGTGCACACGCCAATAACGTCTTTTTCATAGTTAACCTTGAGTCAATAAGTTAGTTAGATCGATAACCGCTGCATTTGCGCGGGAGATGTAGTTTGCCATCACTAAAGAGTGATTAGCGACAACCCCAAAACCTGAACCATTAAGGATCATCGGGCTCCAAACGGGTTGTTGAGTTTCTTCTAGCTCACGAATAATCTGACGCAGACTCACCTGAGCATTTTTCTTTTGTAATACATCGGCGAAATCGACTTCAATCGCCTTCATAAAGTTCAGCAGTGCCCATGTAGCGCCGCGAGTCTCATAGAAAACGTCATCGATTTTCCACCAGCTAGTTTTGATCTCTTGGGCGCCAAATCCCGGTGTAGACTGTCTTGCCGCACTGTCACCAGAAAGGTCTGTATTTAGACGCTCCTGCCCCACACTTGCAGACAGATTTTGTGACATACTGCCGAGGCGCTTTTGCACCTCTTTTAGCCACTCATTTAAGTTATCGGCACGGGCGTAAAACTGCGCGTCAGGATTTTCTGTGGCCATCATACGAGCGCGATAAAGCTTGAGTAGCTTTACAGCGTCACGATACTCACTTTCCGCACTAGGTACTAACCAACTAGTATGCTCAATATTGAGCTTTGAATGTGCCGCTAACAGGTCTTTATCTGCGGTAGACTGTGACTGTGAACGGCTAAACTCTTTACGCATAATCAGCGCTAGGTCTCGCGTCTGCTCTATGGCTCCAAACTCAAATGCAGGCATGTTATCCATAAAGACTGATGGCGGAGTCACATCATTTGAAAGCCATCCCCCTGGCTTATCTAATAACGTCTCAATCGTAAGAATGAGTGAAGTGGTTGTTGCATAGCCAATCACTTTCTGCTCATTTTCCAGTGTATAGGCCGTTTGCTCTATTGGATCGGGCTCAACGCTCCACCACACACTAATAAAATAACCAATGAGGAAAACGAAACCAACAACGGCTAGGGCTTTCTTCCATGTCACTTGCATTGTAATGACTCCTTAATGGTGATGGTGATGATGCCCGGCATCACTTTGCTGTGCTTGCTTTTTAACGGGCAGGCTTATTTCTTGCTCTGTGCCATCTTCAAATATTAATGTCATATTGAGCATAGAGTCGATGACTAAAGGAGAGCTTAAGCCCATCAGCATAATATGGTTTCCAGACTCAGACAGCACTAAGCTTCCATGTGAGTCTATGTCAAAGCCATCGACTTGGCGCATTTTTATCATGCCATCTTCTTCAATCAGCGTATGGAGCTGTGCCTCTTTGGCAAAAGGAGCCTCGACAGCCACTAAACGGGTTACATCACCATGATTCTCAACCGTGATATAGGCGGCACTATTAGGCACTGTTGGGGGCATCGCGCGCACGTAACCATCGACGAGCACGACTTGAGCATAAGCCGTGAAAGAAAAGCTACTTAATAGCACCAAGTTAAACAATCGTTTGAATATTAGCTTCAATGTCTTAAACTCCATGTAAACCCAATTCGTAGAATGAGGACATAACGAATGAGTACGATTCAGGTTAAGGACGATAATGGGGTACGTATTATTACGTTTAATCGTCCAGATAAGCGCAATGCGCTTAACCTACAAATGTATACACAGCTAACAGAATACCTTATCCAAGGCGAGTCGGACAATGAAATTCTAGCCTTTATGTTTCGCGGCCAAGCAGATTGTTTTACTTCGGGTAATGATGTCGCCGACTTCTTACAAAATAGCGGTTTAGGTGCCGATCATCCGGCGTTTCGCTTTCTCTTCTGTCTACTGGATCTAAAAAAACCTGTCGTTGCTGCGGTCACTGGCGCCGCGGTAGGAATAGGCACGACCATGCTACTGCATTGCGATCTGGTTTATGCCGATAACAGCGCTAAATTTCAGCTACCTTTCGTGCAACTGGCTTTAGTTCCTGAGGCTGGCGCAAGCCTACTTTTACCTCAGGTTGTTGGTCAAGCCAAGGCAAGCGAGCTTTTAATGCTGGGCGAAAGCTTTAATGCAACTCAGGCGCACTCCTATGGCTTGATTAATGAGATTGTCGACAGTGAAACGATCTTCGACTTTGCCTTGGAGCGCGCACATAAATTAGCGGCTCTGCCACCGATATCGCTACAAACAACCAAGAAGTTAATCCGCTATAACAGAGAAGAGGTGCGGGAGCAGATGAAAAAAGAGCTTGTCGAATTTGAAGCTCGACTGGCAAGTGAAGAAGCTAAAGCAAGGTTTGCTGCGTTTTTAAAGCGTTAATACTGTCTCGTACGAGAGACTGAGTACGGATGCTAGAGGTTGTTTTTAGCATCCGCATTTTATTGCGATTACCACAGCATGTTGATGCGCTTGATAACAATTTGAGGCGATGCCTTTCAAGGTAGTTAGCACTTTCATCCAATTTCCCTCTTTGTCATTATTATAAAGCGTCAGCATTAATAGGGCTTTTCCCACTTAGGTAACACTAAGGCCAATACAAAATAGGTCAATAAGCCCATAGCAGGGTTACAGAATATAGCCACCGCACACACCACTCGTGTCCACATGCAAGACCAGTCAAACTTATCGGCCATTGCCGCACTAACACCACAAACTAATGAGCGCGGGTCTTTTAAACGTTCTACAAAATCAACCATGACTAACTTCCTTTTCAATTAATCTTCTAACTTGTGCCACTCTAATGAACACACCAGACAGGCAAACATAACTAAACTCACAACGGGCAATAGCAGCAGAGCCATAAACTGAGCTAAGAACAACATAATTAATCCTTAACTACCGCACTAGTTACTAATGGTTGCTCTTTGTTTTCGGCAGCAAGCTGCTCGTTAGTGGTCTGCTGTTCACTTTCCATATCAAACAACATTTCAGACATCTGAGCTTGAATAGAAAGACTTAACTCAGTCTGAGCCTTAGTCATCATATCTTGCATCTGAGCGGAAATATTTTGCTCGATATTATTAGCGACTTCGCTAACAAGAGAGGTTTCAGCATGGACAGTCGCACTTGTACCAAGAAGTAGAGCAGTAAACACTGAAGCTTTAACGGTTTTTAATACAGTAGAGTTAAACATAATGGATTCCTTTTCGAGTTTCGCCTAATTGCATCGTTCTAAAAAAAGTTCTGAATTACAGAATTCTTAATTACACGTTAACTAATACAATCGGTGTGCCAACTTTCAAAAAAGTTATTAAGATTATGTTTTACAAGAGTATTTTGCTGTGAAGGTTTTTATGGGGAACTGAACAATGTTTGAACACAAAAAGAAATTAGTGAAACTCACCATGCTCTGGTGAATTTCACTAAACTCGGTCTATTACAGACTAACAACCGAGTCCATCTCAGCCCTAGCTTGAGTAATGACTTCGATTCCAGCGCCTTGCTTATGGGCGTTTTCACTTAAATAACGGCGCCATACTCGTGAACCGACCTGGCCTTGGTAGAGCCCAATAATATGACGGGTGATATGATTCAAGCGGCCACCTTGTTGCAGGTGTTTCTCGATATAAGGAAGTAGTTTCTCCAAAACGGCATCTCGGCTGATCACAGGCGTATCCATACCGCACAACTTCTGATCCACTTCAGCCAAGATATAGGGGTTTTGATAGGCTTCACGGCCAACCATGACTCCATCTAGGTGTTGCAGATGACTCTGACACTCCTCTAGAGTCTTTACGCCACCGTTAATCGAGATATTTAGCTCCGGGTAATCACGCTTAAGCTGATAAACACGCTCATAATCTAATGGTGGGATCTCGCGATTTTCTTTTGGACTCAAGCCTTGCAGCCAAGCCTTACGGGCATGGACGATAAACTCTTCACAACCCGCGGCTTTCACCGTGTCGATAAGCTGAGTCAAAAACTCATAGCTATCTTGTTCATCGATACCGATACGGGTTTTCACCGTAACTGGAATATCTACCACCTGCTTCATCGCCGATACGCACTCGGCAACGAGCTCAGGTTCAGCCATAAGGCAAGCACCAAAACGACCGTTCTGCACTCTATCCGATGGGCAGCCGACATTAAGGTTAACCTCATCATAACCACGCTGCGCGGCCAGCTTGGCGCAAGCCGCTAGATCGACCGGATTTGATCCACCAAGTTGCAGCGCAAGCGGGTGCTCCTCTTCGTTATAAGCTAGGTAATCACCTCGTCCATGCAAAATAGCGCCGGTTGTCACCATCTCGGTATACAGTAGCGCCTGAGAAGACATCAAACGCGCAAAGTAGCGGTAATGTCTGTCGGTCCAATCCAGCATTGGCGCAATTGAGAAGGTACGATTGATCTGTCTAACTGACATAAACTAATTATCCAACTTAAAATAAAGACATGCAGCCCTCTAGGCTTAAGTGTCTATTTGAAAAATACCCGACTTCTGCCCAAGCCATATAAAGTGGCTAGCAATATCTGCAATCTAGGAAGATAACAATTGGCGAAGTGCAATAATCGCGCATTATAGCACTACATCTGGCTTGAGGAGAAAGCCATGCGGTGAATGTTTAACAAATCACAAGCCAACGTGACTATTTATGTGCATTGATGATGTAGGACTCAAGCGTTTGTTGTAGCCAGAAGGGGGCTAGGACTTTGCCATCGAGGGAACGTTTCAACCATAGGTAGACAGTCGGGTGTGAAAAGTCTTGCAATAAAAGCTTATCTTGAGAGTAGTCAATCTTACTCGCTCGTAACCCCTTAATGCTTGCCAGAAAATCCACTGCGCCTTTAACACCAACAATCATGAAGGCATTTGAATTCAGTAGACTACTCGCTGCGCTGCCAAGATCCGGTGCTGTCGCATAAACCTGCACAGATTTACCTTTTGACTTAGCGTAGACACCGATAGGAGACTTGTTGGCAGGAAATGGCATAGTCACCAGCTTTACTATCGGATAATCAATCATATTATCTATGGTGGGAGCCTGCCAAATAGGATGACCTTCTCGAGCGATAAGGTATCCACCTCTGTGTTGAATAATCGATTTCGATAATAGCTCTTTTCTCATTGAAGGCATAAAGCTGATCACCGCATCCACTTCTCCATCAATCAGCTGTTGTTCACTTCTTTCTGACCAGGCCGATGTGGAAATAGCAAGCGTTGAGTTAACACTATTGTTCTGCGCCTCATCAATCACCTGTTGAGCTAAACCGATCTCTAACTGTGGCACAGTACATATCACCATTGGTGGCTCAGGAACATTCGTACGATTAATGGCGAGCCCCTCTATCGAATCTGCACAGCTGAGTATTTCAGAAAAGGATTCATACAGGGCATGGGTCAACTTAGTAGCAACCAGTTTATTGTTCTTTCGAATGAATAGAGGGTCATCAAATACATCCCGCAATGCATTCAGGGCTCGGCTCACTTTTGGCTGTGATAAGCCTAAAGCCACTGCCACATCCTTGGTACTATTCTTGTGATATAACAGGCATAAAATTTCAATCGTACTGAAATTAATACTAGGCAACTTTTTCATCTTGCCCTCCCTTTTCAGAGATCATATTTGACGCGATGTAATTTCGGATCTCCTCGGCAACCCAGCCGGAGTAATTTTGATCTTTTCTCATCTGAGTCAGATAGAAATGATATTGCCCATTTCTTTGGTTGATCTGGTGGCTTAACTCATCGTCGAGTTGAAATGAGGCAATATTCCCTCTTTGGCACAAAAACTCAATTGCATCTTTATGGCTTAACAAAGCAACAGCATCGCTTTGCTCCAGTTGCAACATCAGATCGGCGAGGAAACATACTTTCGCAGTAATATTGATCTCCCGCCCACTGTCGAGTGCATAGGATTCTAGCGGATCCATAGCATCATTCAGCTCATTGCCAGAAAAACTGATATAGGGATAACCAAGAATTTGCTCTATATCCGTCACCCTATCCACGGTGAATATAGGATGCCCATGCTTAGCAACTAACACATAAGCTCCCGATTTATCGATAAGCTCAGACCATAACTGTTCGGTGTTATAAGCACTATAAGTGACCGCGATATCCACATGCTGCTGCTTTATTAAATCAGCAATATTACTGGTGCAAGATTTAAGGTGAAATAGATATTGATGCGACTCTTCACTGGCTTTTTTTTGCAAATGGCTTAACAGGTTCAGCGACAATGTCGGCGGGCAGGCAATGACAATTTCTTGAGATAGAAAGCTATTATTATCTAACTCAATTCTTTCACAATATTTAGCTAAATCGAGTATCCGTTTCATTTTGGGATAAATATCATTAGCTAAATCACTTCTTTCAAACCCCTGCTGTTTACGGAAAAAGAGTGGTGCATTCAATGAATGTCTAAGCGATTTTAAACTTCGACTGATCTTAGAGCTCGGCACGCCAAGTGTTTGACTCACTGCGGTAGCATTGAGTGATTCATACAATAAAACGAACACTTGAATATCGAAGAGGCTATTAGTGCTTAAGTTATTCATTCACCCTCAAATCAAACGCTTAAATAAAACTAACAAATTATATATAGGTAATCTAAACCAATCCTAAAACCTTAGGTATACAAGAGGTCAACTTTCTTGAATCTAATATTAGCTAATACGCAATTTTGTGACTTACCCATAATATTTACCTGCAGAAAAACACCTCATTTTTTAGATTTGCAAAATCCGAATTTTACATTTCCACTTATTAACAACTTACACTAACCACTATAAAACCCCGTAATCACAACAACAAAAGACCACGAGAGCAACTCTATGCAACACAAACAACTAACACACAAAAATCTTTCGAAATATAAACCCAAAACAACAACAATCAGCAAGAGTGATCAACTTCATATCAAAGGCAAAACAAGATTAATAATATTTTAACAACCAAAATTGGTTACCTTTAAGGAACGTATGATGATGATAATGAAAAGAAAAACATCGTTAGCCCTGTTGATTAGTTCTGCATTTATAATCTCTGGCTGTTCAGATGGTGAAGATGGAAAAAATGGTGAAGACGGCAAGCCAGGCGGCGATGGTGATCCAGGTACCTCCGGCTTACATATTGATATGGCAAGTGAAGCGATCGCGCATATCAACAATGCAAGCTATGCCGATGGTATTATTACAGTCAATTTCGAACTCGAAAATAAACAGGGTGTTGGTCTTCATGGTTTAAGCCCTGAAAATGAATACCACGACTTCCGCTTCTCTTTAGCTCAACTAAAAACCAACCAAGGTTCTGATCTAAAGCAGTGGATCTCACTACTTAATGATACAACCAATGATGCAGGTACGACATTCGAGCAAGGCTTCGAAAAAATTAAAGACTGTGCAGAGTGTTTGGAAGATCATAAAGACGGTACTTACACCTATACATTCAGCACAAACCTAACCACTGCAACCGATCCCGCAGGTGTGGTTTTCGATCCAAGCTTAACCCAGAGAATTGCTATCGAGATGCAATTCGAATACGCCTCGGGTCATGAGTTAGCTGAAAATGCCCATTATGACTGGATCCCAGCGACAAGTTCGACGGAAGGTGTTGAGACTCGTGAGCTCGTTACGCTAGAAACTTGCTATACCTGTCACCAACCAGATAGCCTTAAGGCTCACGGTGGTCGCCGCTTAGATATGGAAAACTGCCAATCCTGCCATAACGGAATCGTGACCGATCCTAATGCAATTTCTGTTGAGCTTGGGCACATGGTTCACGCAATTCATATGGGACCAAATCGTGAAGGCAAAGACGCCGAGGGCAATGTGGTTCCAATGCCATATACCATTGCTGGCTATGGTGGCGATCACGCATTCGACTACCCAGCATTCCCGACTAAACCCTTTATGGACTGCGCGACGTGTCACGTAGATGACGAAACACTTGCCGACAAAGATCTGTGGCTGGCTAATGCTAACGCCAATGCATGCTCAGGCTGTCATACTGATTCACCAGCACAGCACAAGTCAGATAAAAACCCAGAGTTTAGCTGTACAGATTGCCACAGCGCAGCAGTACATACAGATCATAAGAAGCCTTATGAAGCTGCTGAAAACTACAGCGTTGAAGTCAGTAAGGTAACTATCGACTCTGCAAACCTGATACAGTTTGAAACCAAAATTATGGACGCTAATGGCGAGCTAGTGACTAAAGATGAAGTCTACAAGCAAGGCTATAGCAAGCCCTACATGGTTGTCAGCTGGGATGTAGAGAAAGACTACCCTGATTACAATCAAGCTCCTTACAGTCAGCGTCGAATTGACTTAAAAGATGAGACTAAAGCCACTTGGAATGCCGATAACACTGTCAGTGTAGCGGTAACGATGAACTTCCCAGCGGACATCGCCTCTCGTTCTTTAGAAGTGCTGCCTGTACTTAAAGTCTGCTTCGAAGAGGGAACGGCTAATCGCACCACATGTGATGCGGACAATGCCTACCCAGCCTACGTACAGACCGAAGCTTATCGTGCTGTATTAGGCGACCCAGATGCTGTCGTTGCAGAGCGACGCTCTATCGTTGATACAGCGACTTGTTATGGCTGTCACAGCAAGGAGTTCTACCATGATTCAAATGGGGTGAACTGTATTGCCTGTCATACCAACGATAAGAGCCTCAAAGGAAATGGTGAAGCCGACAACGGCGTTGCATTACTGAAATCGACTAGCTTCATGTATAAGGCTCACAAAGCTGAAGGCCATGATAATGGTCACGGCGGAAGCGGCACTATCCTTAAGACAGATTGTACGACTTGTCACTCAGCAGTTGAAGGCTGGGGTGGTCTAGCCTACGGCTTCGAGTTGGGTCGCAATGCAGGTCAAGCCCATGCTATTCCAAGCTCACAGCGCCCAGCTACCGGTGAAGTGGTTGAAACATGGTACGCCTCTTCTGATGCTGCGGCATGTATGAGCTGTCACCAGAAGTACATGTCTGATGCTGCAATGTCGCACATTAGAAGCAATGGCGGTTACTTCGGTGCCAATAAAGATGCTGACCATATTGTTGATGTGAATGATGCGGGTAATGCAAAGGATGCTAAAGAAGCGTGTGCAACCTGTCATAGCCCACAAAAAGTCATGGAGCATCATGGTTTTAGCTTATAGCTTTAACTTGTAGTTCCCCCTGTAAAACCCAGAGGTGCTACTTTGTCCCTAGCACCTCAATAAGTTCCATCCCCTGCAAAAGTCAAAGGCACCTTACGGTGCCTTTTTTGCGACTTCAACGAGCCTAACTAAAACTAGAATGGCTGGTTTACCATGATCCAGAATTGATTCGATTCGGCGCTAAAGGCCAGTTCAGCACGCACCACTATACTTTCGACTTCAAATCGCGCGCCAAAACCAGCCGACCACTTTAAGTCTTCGTGCAGTGCGCTGGCACTAAACTCATCACTGACCTGACCCGCCTCAGCAAAGGCAACCCACTGCCACCAAGGTACATCGTATAAGTTAAATACTGGCCACTCCTGCAATGGCTGCCATCTAGGTTGTACCCGATACTCTGCGCTATAGAGCACGGCTGAACGGCCAGTATAACGCTTGCTGGTGTAGCCTCTAAGGCGCTCAAAGCCACCTAAACTCACACCGGCGAAACTAGGCGGACGATGGAAATCGCCCTGAGAGTCAGAGGTCCAAGTTGGGGTATCTGCGAGGTAGAAATTAAAGGCCAAAATTTGCTGACCAAACCATTCATTGGAGTCAATAGAAACAAAGGCGCTTTGCTCAAACTCCCAAGTGGTCCAGCTATTGCGCGAGCCACTACCGAAATCACGAGTCACCTTAAAGCTTGTTTGCCCACCTTGAGTGCTGTTTTTACCGTTATCGCGGTTATCCCAATCGAGTTCTACGGCGAGCCCCTTGGCTTCCTCTGGTAAAAACTCAAAGCCCTCAAGCTCTCGGCTATGAGTAAAAGGACTGAATTTTATACTGCTCACACCAGACTCGAACGGGTTCCAACTGATATCGCCCCTTGCACGGCCTAAGCTGTTTAACACGCCTTGGCCTCCACGGCCTATGGGTAAAATATACCTCGCATGTAACTTAGTGAACGACTCATCACCGAATGCTATGACGCGCTCGGTATCACCGTAGGGGTCGTTTTGGCTAGGAACATAATAAACCCCCTCTTTAAAGCGAGCCTGATAGGTTTCGACAGAAAATAACCACTGCTCTATAGAGGGTATTTGGTAGTCGTTAAATCGCAGATAACCAAGCCAGCTATTGTTAGTGCTATATAAGCCAATACCCAATATGGAAGACTGGATCTGACCTGCATGTTTAAGTACACCTGCACCACCAAAGGCTGTGCTTAAGCTTTCACTGGAAAAAGCGAAAGGTACGGCAGCAAACTCGGCTTGGTAGTCGGGTAATTGGTCTTCGGGCTGATTAGGCTCGTGTTTAGGCTCAGGCTTGGTTTTAGCCTTAGGTGACACAGACTCGATAATAACTATCTCTTCACCTGACTGACGATCTTCTGTCATCTCAGTCGAAGCGGCAAACGCCATTGGCGACAAGAGCCCGAATGCGGTAAAAGCACGCAGTAAATAAGTTTTCAATTTAAAAGTTCTTCATTCTGATGAAGGGCATCCTGCCTCTATCACCACTACAGAATAAGTTAATTATTTGCTCAATCTAGGCAAACTGCGACTCGTGGAGTTAATTTAGTCACAAGCTCGTAAGCGATGGTCCCGATATGCTCTGCAACCTCCTCGACTGGCAGGTCCTTTCCCCACAGTACGGCTTTATCACCGACACTATCTTTAGCGTCCGCGCCAAGATCCACCGTTAACATATCCATCGAGACTCGACCTACAATAGGAGCGAGACGACCGTTAATCAACACAGGCGTGCCTAACGGGGCATTTCGTGGATAACCGTCACCATAACCGATAGCAACCACACCTAATTTTGTGTCTCTATCAGCAAGCCAATGACTACCATAACCAACTGGTTGACCGGCTTTATGGTCACGTATGGCAATCAGTTGTGATACCAACTCCATCGCGGGAATAAGCCCGTGCTTAGTGCCAAGATCGCCAACCACAGGTGAGACCCCATAAAGCGCAATCCCTGGGCGGATCCAATTTGCCTGGCTTTGCTGCCAAAACAAGGCACCAGCCGAGTTTGCTAAGGTGCGCTCTCCCGGTAGATCTTTGGTTAACTCTTCGAAAACAGATAGCTGCTTAGCGGTATAATCATTGTCTGGTTCATCGGCACAGGCAAAGTGGGTCATTAAATTGATCGGTTTAGCGATATTGTCACAGGCCAACAAGCGCTGGTAAACCTCGTGGAATTCATCGGGAACAAAACCTAAGCGATGCATACCTGAGTCAACTTTCATCCACACGCTCACTGGCTTATCGACCTCTGCCTGCTCCAGCATCTCGATTTGCGACTCATGATGTACCACGGTTTCAATATCATGCTCAACTAGGGTCGCCAAATCGGTAGCACGGAAAAAGCCTTCCAATAATAAAAGCTTGGCCTTTACACCACCGGCACGGAGCGCCAGTGCTTCTTCTAAGCGTGCTAAGCCAAAACCGTCAGCATTATCTAAACATTGAGCGACATTAAGTAGGCCATGGCCATAGCCATTGGCTTTAACAACCGCCATCACCTTGCTCGATGGGGCAAGTTCATGCAGCCGAGCCAGATTGTTCTTCAATGCTTGGCGACTAATTTCTGCTCGTGGGAATGGTTTCACAACTAACCTTGTTATATCTATTAAAAAGTAAGAGCCTCTATGAGGCTCTATTGTAATTAATCATGGTCCCTAAATGACTTTATGGACAATAATTAATCCTCTTCGAATTGTGGGCCAGCGTAGTTATCAAAACGTGAGAATTGACCCTGGAAGGTTAAGCGCACACGCCCAATCGGGCCGTTACGCTGCTTACCAATAATGATTTCAGCAGTACCTTTATCTTCAGAGTCATCGTTATACACTTCATCACGATAAATAAACATGATCAAATCCGCATCCTGCTCAATCGCGCCCGATTCACGCAAATCCGAGTTAACTGGGCGTTTATCGGCACGTTGCTCAAGCGAGCGGTTAAGCTGTGATAGTGCAATAACCGGAATTTCCAGCTCTTTAGCCAAGGCTTTAAGTGAGCGTGAAATCTCCGAGATCTCCAAAGTACGGTTATCTTTCAGTGCCGGAACCTGCATCAACTGAAGGTAATCGATCATGATCATCGACAGACCGCCATATTCACGGGCGATACGTCGTGCGCGGCTTCGCACTTCCGTAGGTGTTAGACCTGAGCCGTCATCGATATACATCTTGCCCTGCTCAAGCATAATGCCCATGGTCGATGATACGCGCGCCCAATCGTCATCATCTAACTGACCGGTACGAATTTTGGTTTGATCGACGCGGCCAAGTGAGGCCAACATACGCATCATGATCTGTTCTGAAGGCATCTCCAAGCTGAAGATGAGCACTGGTTTGTCTTCGTGTAGCGCCGCTTGCTCACACAAGTTCATCGCAAAGGTGGTTTTACCCATAGATGGACGCGCCGCAACGATGATCAAGTCACCAGACTGGAAGCCTGCGGTCATCTTATCTAAGTCGCCAAAGCCACTCGACACACCGGTTACACCACTGGTAGGGTTGTTATACAGCTCTTCAATCTTATCGACGGTCTTTTCAAGGATCGCTTTAATGCCTTCAGGGCCTTCGTTAGCGTTAGCGCGCTGCTCGGCAATTTTGAAGACTTTGGTTTCGGCTAAATCAAGCAGTTCACTCGAGTTACGCCCTTCCGGATTGAAACCAGCATCAGCAATTTCGTTAGCTACTTTAATCATATCGCGAACCACCGCACGCTCACGTACGATATCGGCGTATGAGTGGATGTTACCCGCACTCGGAGTATTTTTAGCGATTTCACCAATATAAGCAAAGCCGCCCACATCTTCGAGCTGATCTTCAAGCTCAAGCTGCTCAGAGACGGTAATTAAGTCGATCGGTTGACCGGCGCTGATCAAAGACTCCATCGCAGTAAAAATGGTGCCATGGGCACGCGAATAGAAGTCTTCTTTTACGACAGCCTCAGCCACTCTGTCCCAAGCATCAGAGTCCAACATCAAACCACCGAGAACCGATTGTTCAGCTTCAATTGAATGCGGCGGCATCTTCAGCGCGTCCATCTGAAGATCTCTTGGTTTCTCTTTGCCCTTAAAGGCGCGTTGTTGTGACATTAAATCTCCAAAATTCCAACGTTTAAGCAAAATGTGGTATAAAACTGGGGTCAAGCAAAGCAGGTATTTAACATCTAACGACCTGCACTAAGAAAAATACTATAACAATATTAAGGAAAGAACATGCGCAATGCATTGATCGCCGCCATCGCTCTCTCTACAGGGATGCTGCCATCAGCTGTGGCATTGGCCGATGAAGGACAATGGCAACCCTATCAAATGCCGTCTATCGCCGATAAGCTCAGCGAGCGTGGCATCGACATTCCGGCTAAACAGTTAGCGGACTTAACCAGCTACCCAATGAATGCTGTAGTTGGACTGGGCTATTGTACCGCCAGTTTTGTTTCGCCCCAAGGCTTAGTTGTCACAAACCATCATTGCGCCTACCGTGCTATTCAATATAACAGCAAAAAAGAGCATAACTATCTTGCAGATGGCTTCTTAGCAACCAGTAAAGATAAAGAGCCAACTGCTGGTCCTAATGAGCGTTTGTATATTACTGAAGCGGTAACCGATGTCTCGGAGCAGGTAAAAAAAGATATCGGTGAAGACCCGCTACAGCGTTATGAGAACATTCAAGCTAACCGCAAAACACTCATTAAAGAATGTGAAAGCGATGATAACTATCGCTGCTCGGTAAGAAGCTTCCATAACGGTCTTGAATATTATCTGATTAAGCAGCTGATTATTCGTGACGTACGCCTAGTGTACGCACCACCTGAAAGTGCTGGCGCCTTTGGCGGTGATATCGATAACTACGAGTATCCACGTCACTCTGCAGACTTTACCTTCCTGCGCGCTTATGTAGGTAAAGACGGTCAGCCTGCAGCCTACGCTGAAGATAACGTACCTTACGTACCTAAGAGCTATCTAAAGGTTAATGCTGACGGCGTTAAAGCTGGCGACGGGGTGTTTGTAGCCGGTTACCCAGGTTCAACCAGCCGCTACCGTTTAACCAGCGAGCTTAAGTTTGCTAGCGACTGGTTATATCCAACTCTTGCCACACGTTATCAGCTGCGTATCGACACTATCGAAGCCATGAGCGCTAACGATAAAGACGTTAAGATCAAATATGCAGGCACGTTAGCTGGCATGGCAAACCGTATGAAGAAGTACAACGGTTTACTCGATGGTTTTAAAGCGACTGATATTACTGGTATTAAACAGAGCCGCGAAGATGATTTCCTCGCATGGCTAGCAAAGGATGCCGAGTACCAATCATTCCAAGCTCAATTTGATGAGCTAGAAACGCTACTGGTTGAGCAGCGTCTACAGCGTCAAGGGCGTTACTATTTTAATAATGCCCAAAGCAGTGAGCTACTAGCAACTGCCAATAAGCTATATCGCCTAGCCAAAGAAAAGCAAAAGAGCGATGCTGAGCGCGAAGAAGGTTATCAAGATCGCGACATGAAAATGTTTAAGGCTCGCCTTAAGCGCCTCGATTCAAGCTTTGCCATTAGCGTTGATAAAACCCTGTGGATGCAAGACTTAGAAGCTTATTTAGCCCAAGATAACCGCGTAGCAGAGCTTGATGCCATGCTTAACGAAGGCGATAGCGAAGTCAGCTTAAGCGACAAGCTTGATGCACTGTATGCACTAAGCTCGCTTACCGATAAGCAAAAACGCCTAGCTTGGATGGATGCCGACGCTAACGCATTTGAAACCAGCGCCGATCCCTTTATTCGCCTTGCGGTAGCGCTTTACCCGCAAAATATGCAGGCAGAGAAAGATGCTAAGACCTTAGCAGGAAAGCTCTCTAAAGCGCGTCCTGACTATATGAAAGCCATCATCGCTTACAACAAAGCCAATGGCTGGCCAGTATACCCAGACGCTAACGGTACGCTGCGTATTACCTACGGCATGGTCGATGGTTATCAATCTGCAGATGCGCTATACAAGCAGCCTTTTACGCGCTTAGAAGGCATTACCGCGAAACACACTGGCGTTGAGCCATTTAACGCACCAGCTAAGCTATTAGAAGCCATTGAAGCTAAGCGTTACGGTACTCATGCCGTTGAAAGCGTATATCAAGATCCTGCGTCTTGGTTATGCCGCTTGTTCTCTTGCTTAGATAAGCCAGAAGAGTTTGGCTCGGTACCGGTTAACTTCCTATCGAGTGTTGACACCACAGGCGGCAACTCAGGATCACCTGTATTTAACGGTAAAGGCGAATTAGTTGGACTTAACTTCGACTCAACTTACGAAGCCATTACCAAAGACTGGTTCTTTAACCCAACTATCACTCGCGCAGTACACGTGGATATTCGCTATATCCTATGGATGATGGATGAAGTGGATAACGCGCAAAACCTGATTGAAGAGCTGGATTTAGTGAACAACTAATACCGAGACAATCCTTTTCTGACTGCTGAAAGGGATAACACAACAAGGCATATAGGCTGCGCTTATATGCCTTTTTATTTGCTTTTAAATGAGTCTGGCAGCCCTATTTTCCTCATCTTGATATCTAAATCGGTAATGGGCTTATTTATTAGTAACAATACTGACGGGCTAAAGCCCGACCTACAAAAAAGTGACTCCCGCCTAGCAGTCTTCCCCTGCCTACTTTTCCTACTTTTCCTACTTTTCCTACTTTTCCTGCTTTTCCTGCTTCTCCTGCTTTTCCTACTTTTCCTGCTTCCCCTACATTTCCTACTTTTCCTGCTTTTCCTGCTTTTCCTGCTTTTCCTGCTTTTCCTGCTTTTCCTGCTTTTCCTGCTTTTCCTGCTTTTCCTGCTTTTCCTGCTTTTCCTGCTTTTTAGGCATAAAAAAACGCCGCACTAATAAATTAGTACGGCGTTTCTAATTAAAGCATTTGCTTAGCGCAAATTATTAAGCTTCTGCAACTACAGATAGTTTAACGATTGCTTTAACTTCAGTGTGAACTTGAACTTCAACTTCGAATTCACCAGTAGTGCGGATAGCACCTAGTGGAAGACGAACTTCGCTCTTAGCTAGTTCAACACCTGCAGCTGTAACTGCGTCAGCGATATCACGGTTGCCAATTGAACCGAATAGCTTGCCTTCGTCACCAGCTTTAGAAGCGATAACAACAGACTCAAGAGCGTTGATTTTGTCAGCGCGTTGAGTAGCAGCAGCTAGATCAGCAGCTAACTTAGCTTCTAGTTCAGCACGACGTGCTTCAAAAACTTCAGTGTTAGCAGCATTAGCAACAACAGCTTTACCTTGTGGTAAAAGGAAGTTACGTGCGTAACCAGCTTTTACAGAAACTTGGTCACCCAAGTTGCCTAGGTTAGCGATTTTATCAAGTAAAATAACGTTCATTATATATTCCTCTGAATTAATGCAGTATTACTGATGTAAATCAGTGTACGGCAGTAGAGAAAGATAACGAGCACGCTTGATAGCGCGAGCTAGTTGACGTTGATATTTAGCATTTGTACCAGTGATACGACTAGGAACAATTTTACCACTTTCAGTGATGTAGTTCTTCAAAGTAACGATATCTTTGTAATCGATCTCGGTAACGCCTTCTGCAGTGAAACGGCAGAACTTGCGACGACGGAAATAACGTGCCATGTGACAGTCTCCTAAGTTTTCAATTCGACATTTTCAGCGTGTAAAACCAGACGATTTTGACCATTTCTGCTCTGTTGCAGATTAATGAAGCCTTCGACCTGTATTTCAACGCCGGCTTTTAAGTTTTTTGCAACGCTACTAAAGCGTTCACCACTTAATACAACTTGGATTTGGCAATAAACGTTGCGTAACATTCCTGCTTCGTAACGCTGCGATTTGTGTTCCAACATCACGACCGTATGGGCAATGCCAGCTGGACTATCAAACTGCCTGGAACGCGTAATGGTTCCTGCTAATACCAAATTGTTCGTGGTCAAAAAAACTTACTCAGCTGTGTTTTCAGCGCTTTCTTCTACTTCTTCAGCAGCTTCTGCACGAGGTGCACGCTCTTCAGATGAACGACGTGTGTCGCGCTCGTCTTTAGCTTTAGCCATTGGAGATGCTTCAGTGATGGCAGCTTTAGTACGCATAACCATGCTACGCAAAACAGCGTCGTTGAAACGGAAAGCTGTTTCAAGTTCTTCAACCGCTTCTGCAGTAGTCTCTACGTTCATAAGAACATAGTGAGCTTTATGCAATTCGATGATTGGGTAAGCCAATTGACGACGGCCCCAGTCTTCTAAACGGTGGATTTGACCGCCAGCTTGGGTAAGGATACCCGTGTAACGTTCGATCATACCTGGCACTTGTTCACTCTGATCAGGGTGAACTAAAAATACGATTTCATAATGACGCATTTTTTGCTCCTTACGGTTATCTAGCCTCGTTGTTGGCTCAGTCAGACCTAATAGAGGCAAGGAACTAATTAAAGTGACTGAATTAAGCCGCGGAATAGTACATAAACTCAAGCTAGAATTCAAGCAATTATTAACCAGTCTAGTAACGCTGCTCCTTGATGCAAAAAATACTCGAGAAACAATGCGTCTGCCTTACATCTGTCCTAGATCCCAATAACCTCGATATAAGCTGTAAAGCTAATACAATCTAGTTTGCGCATAGGCTGATTCTAGGTATTATGTCGCTACGACAAAAATGATGCTCCTCACTCCAAACAACATCAAGAATAAGAAGAATGCTAAAAACTCTCATTATTGTATTTGGTCTTTTGTGCTCACAGTCCGCCTTCGCCTTAGTCCCCCCTGATTACCAAGAGCCCCCTAGCGACATCACAGCCGAAATTGAGGCGGGTTTTCAGCTCAACACGGGTAATACTGAGTCGAGTAGCTTTAACGGTAGAACCAAGGTCGTATATGACACCAACCAAATGAGGCAAGAGGGAACGATTCGAGCCTATTTCGCTGCCGATAATGAAAAAACGACCGCCGAAAAATATGATCTGCAATTACAGTCTAGCTACAAGATAAACCACGGTTACTTTTTTGGACGCGGCGATTTTACTTGGGATCAGTTTGGTAGTTATACCCGCATCTCTACGGTGTCTGGTGGTTATGGTTTCGATGCTGTGAGTACCTCTAAAACCAAACTCAGTTTAGAAATCGGTCCGGGTTATCGATATAACTTACCGATAGCGACGGACGATGCCCCCATCCCCGAAGCCAATAAAGACGTTATCCTCCGTACTGCCGCTAAATTTGAGATGAAGCTGCAGGAGTACACTAGCCTTAATGCCGATCTTACCGCCGAAACCGGTGAAGATAACAACACGCTAACGCTAGATACCAGCTACAAGAATACCCTCTTCCAAGACTGGGCATTTAAAATCGGCGTCAATGTAAAATACACAGAAGTGGTACCAGAAGGTTCTAAGCAAACCGATACCATTACCACCTTCAATCTACTCTACACCTTCCAGTAGCAGATTTTGGTCACTGCCGACTTCCACTACCTATTCGTAACACCAGCTAACTGAGATACAAAAATGCCGATAAAGGCTCAACCTTAATCGGCATTTAAAGTCAGATACTAGCTACGTAGCTGGCTATAGATTACGCGAGTCGCTGGCGCACAGCTTCAAACAAGCAAATACCTGTCGCAACAGAAACGTTTAAGCTTGATACGCTACCCGCCATTGGGATTGACACTAAGGTGTCACAGCTTTCACGCGTTAAGCGACGAAGGCCTTTACCCTCGGCTCCCATAGCGATAGCAAGTGGGCCTGTTAGGCTTGCTTGGTAAAGATCGCAATCGGCTTCACCGGCCGCGCCAATGATCCAGACACCTTTCTCTTGCAGGCTACGCATGGTGCGTGCAAGGTTCGTCACTTGATACAAGGGCACCACTTCAGCGGCGCCACAAGCCACCTTACTAACAACTGGGGTTAAACCCACAGAGTTGTCTTTTGGTACGATAACGCCGTGAACGCCTGCGGCATCGGCATTACGCAAACATGCACCCAAGTTATGTGGATCGGTCACGCCATCTAAGATCAACAAGAAAGGCGTTTCTGTTTGCTCAAGCATGGCTGCAAGTTCGTTATCGCTAAGCACTTTAGCTGGCTTTACCTTGGCTACAACGCCTTGGTGCTGACCACCGTCAGACTTTTCATCTAGCGCCTTGCGAGAAGCATACTGTACCGATACGCCCCACTCGGCAGCAATCTCAAGAATAGGAGTTAATCTTTTGTCATCGCGGCCTTGTAGCACCCACATTTCAATGACACGCTCAGGGCTGTTTTTAAGCACCGCTTCAACCGCGTGTAACCCAAAGGTCATATCTTGCTTTTTCATCTATTTCTTACTCGCTTTACGCTTGGCTGACTTAGCTTTACTTGCTGAAGATTTTTTTGCCGAAGCTTTTGTCTTTGTCTTTTTAGCTGCAGCGCTGCTGCCGCTTTTAAATTTACCGCCGCTAGACTTAGCGCCTGAACGACTCGGTTTGCGCTTTTTCCCAGACTTAGACTCAGAGCCACCCTCTGTGCCTTTGCCTCTAGAAGTCTCACGCTTCGCAAGTTTTGCACCTTCGCGATTGACTCGTTCACGGGCCGTCATTGGCTTGGTGGGTCTGCGACGACGTCCGCCAGCCGAATCGCCTTCCATCATCAAATCAATTTGACGATCATCAAGATTCACGCCAGCAACCTTCACCGTTACCGTGTCACCTATCTGATAAACCTGACCCGATGCTTCACCGACTAAACGCTGACGCATATTATCATATTGGTAGTAGTCACTGCCTAAACTTGAAATATGCACTAGACCATCGATAAATAGATCATTTAGACGCACAAACATGCCAAAATGAGTCACTGAAGCAATCACAGCTTCGAAGGTATCACCCACGTGATCTTGCATAAACTCGCACTTAAGCCAGTCGCTTACGTCACGGGTTGCTTCATCGGCGCGGCGCTCGGTGGTCGAACACTCCTCACCTAACTGATCTAGCTCTTCGATCTGATAATTGAAACCACCATCGGGTGTCCACTTGTCGGTTAACTCCGCCGACTCTTGCTTGGCAAGCAGGTAGCGAATAACGCGGTGCAAAATCAAGTCAGGATAACGACGAATTGGCGAGGTAAAGTGAGAGTACGCCTCTAATGCCAAACCAAAGTGACCTTCATTATCAGGCGTGTAAGTTGCCTGACGCATAGAGCGTAACAACATCACCTGAATCAGCTCTGCATCGGCTCTGTCTGCAATCTGCTCCATCACAGCTTGATAATCTTTAGGCTCAGGTTCTAAACCACCTTCCATCGTCAAGCCGCGCTCTTTAAGAAAATCCTTAAAGTTTGTTAGCTTCTGCTCCGATGGTGCCTCGTGCACACGGTACAACACTTCACCTTTGTGCTTCTTCACAAACTTAGCCGATGCTACGTTTGCCAAGATCATGCACTCCTCGATGATCTTATGTGCCTGGTTGCGGTTACGCGGCACGATCTTATCGATCTTGCGCTGCTCGTTGAAGATAAACTGCGTCTCTGTGGTTTCAAACGCAATCGCACCACGCTCAGCACGAGTCTCTTCCAAGGTTAAATACAGTGACTGCAGAGTCTGTAGATGCGGAAACAGAGGTTTAAGCTCTTCGCTCACCTCACCGCCCTCAAGCATATCGGCAACCTGGGTATAGGTTAAACGTGCATGGGAGTGCATCACTGCTGGATAGAACTTATAGCCCGATAACTTGCCTGCTGCAGAGATAGTCATCTCCGCCACCATGCATAAGCGATCGACCTTAGGCATCAACGAACATAGGCCGTTTGAGATCTTCTCAGGTAGCATTGGGATAACTTGCGATGGGAAATACACCGAGTTACCACGAGCGCGGGCTTCTCTATCCAGCGCCGACTCAGTGCGAACATAATGGCTCACATCAGCAATCGCTACCCATAGACGCCAGCCGCCAGACTTTTTCTGTTCGGCGTAAACGGCATCGTCGAAGTCACGTGCATCTTCACCATCGATCGTCACTAAAGGCAATTGACGCAGATCGACACGGCCCTCTTTATCGGCCTCTGTCACTTCATCAGGGATCTTACGTAGCTTCTTCTCAATCAAGCCTGACCAAGTATGTGGCAGATCGTAATTGCGCAGTGCAATCTCAATCTCCATGCCAGGTGCCATCTCTTTACCAAGCACTTCAGTGACTTTACCAGCCGCTTTAACGTAACGACCTGGTCGACGCGTTAGCTCAAGTACGACGATGTCGCCCTGACGAGCTCCCTTACGGTCCTCTTCTGGTACCAAAATCTCTTGAGTAATGCGGCGATCATCGGCAATCACAAAGCCCATGCCTGCATCTAGGTGGAAACGACCCACCAAGGCTGCGCTACGCTCTTCGACTAAACGTACGATACGTGCTTCACGGCGACCCTTACGATCGACTCCAGCTTTTTGAGCTAGCACTCTGTCGCCGTGGAAATACATCAGCATGTCACGGTTGTTGATATAGAGGTCGTCACCGCCCTCTTCTAACTTCAAGAAGCCAAAACCATCTCGATGACCAATCACAGTACCGGTCAACAGGTCCATTCTCTCTGGTAGGCCATAGGCCTTGCCACGGGTAAATACTAACTCACCGTCACGCTCCATCGCTCTCAAACGGCGACGAATAGCTTCTAACTGCTCTTCACCTTCAATTTGCAGTGCGGCAGCGATATGTTCACGGCTTAACGGGGACTTTTGTGAGCGCAAGTATTCCAAAATATACTCACGACTTGGGATAGGGTTTTCGTACTTCTCTTGCTCTCGCTTAAATTGCGGATCTTTTATCATTCACTTTCCAAATTAGTGACATGACCATCTCTGGGCCATGCTTATTGTGGCGTTCTAAGGTGCTCTTTCTTTGCCCTAGCAACAGCGCTGGGCGGCATCTTTGCCTCTAACACCTTTAACAAGTTAATTGCTTCGGCTTGCGTGGTTTCATCGCTAAAGACTTCGTTATAGAGCCAATGAAAACCCACTTCGTAATCTCGAGGACTACCATAGCCCTCACCAAATAACCGAACCAACATCATCCGTGCAGGCAGATCGCCTGTCGCGGCAGCAGGCAATGCATACTGCACCGCCCTTTGTTTATCTTCGATGACAAACTTACCATCATGATAATACTCAGCCATTCTCACCATGGCCTCGGCACTCCCCTGCTCAGCAGAGGTTTTTAACATAGAGATCCCACGCGGCGGATTCGCCTTCACGCAGATCCCATAATTGAGCATTTCCGCCCAAAGATACTGATACAAAGGCTGTTTTAGTACCTCAGCCCTTGCTTCAATATCCTGTACTATCTGACAATCATCGCCCTTAACTTGCGTCAAATAACGTTTAGTTCGAATCAGATCAACCAATTGCTCTTGAGTATAGACATCAATAGCCTTGGTGGTCGCAAAGCTCGGTAGAGCAGATAACGACAAGATTGTAATCAATACATAACGCAGCATAAGGGTTCTCAATGACAAATAGGGTGAATCAAATATTGTTTAATCATGCAATCTTAAAAGATTACTTGAATATACTCTACTTTATGTCATCGGCATTATAGCGTATTTCTTGAGTTCAGCTCTCTCGAACTCCATTTATACTCAGTCATACTAAGCCAATAAAAAGGCCGCTTATCGCGGCCTCTTATTATTAACTAAACGGATTCACTAGAATCATGGTCTCGTTTCTATCGGGACCCGTTGAGATAATATCGATTGGCGTTTCTAGCAACTCTTCAAGACGCTTAATGTAGTTCAATGCCGCTTGTGGCAATTGCTCAACAGAAGTCGCGCCGAAAGTTGACTCGCTCCAACCAGGCATAGTTTCAAGAACAGGCGTTACCTGCTCATAACCTTCAGCCGCTAAAGGAGTCGTTGTTGCTACAGTGCCATCTGGGTACTGGTAGCCAACACAGATCTTAACTTCTTCTAGGCCGTCTAGAACGTCTAGCTTAGTTAAGCAGAAACCGCTTACGCTGTTGATTTGAACTGCACGCTTCATAGCGACAACGTCTAACCAACCTGGACGACGCTTACGACCAGTAGTCGCACCGAACTCGTGACCCTTAGTACCTAAGTAGTCGCCGATTTCGTTTTTCAATTCAGTTGGGAAAGGACCAGCACCAACACGAGTGGTGTAAGCCTTCATGATACCCAAAACGTAATCTAGGTGACGTGGACCGAATCCTGAACCTGTTGCAACACCACCAGCTGTAGTATTAGAAGAGGTTACGAACGGATAAGTACCATGGTCAATATCTAGTAACGTGCCTTGAGCACCTTCAAATAGAATTGGTTCGCCAGCTTTACGCGCCTGATCAAGTAGCTCAGATACGTCTGTGCACATGCTCTTCAAGTAGTCAGCGATTGCTAGAGCATCTTTCAATGTCTCTTCGTAATCAACAGCGTCACACTTGTAGTATTCGGTTAGCATGAAGTTATGGTAAGCCATGACTTCTTTCAGTTTAACTGCAAACAATTCTGCATCAAACAGATCGCCTACGCGTAAACCGCGACGAGAGACTTTGTCTTCGTATGCTGGACCGATACCACGACCCGTTGTACCAATAGCATTATTGCCGCGCGCTTTTTCGCGAGCAATGTCTAGAGCACAATGGAATGGTAGAATTAGAGGACATGCTTCAGAAATTAGTAAACGTTCCTCTACAGGTACGCCACGCTCTTTAAGCATGTTAATTTCTGCCATCAGTGCGTCAGGTGCAAGCACCACGCCGTTACCAATAATGCACTTAACATTATCGCGTAAGATCCCTGATGGAATAAGATGAAGAACGGTTTTGTCGCCATCGATAACTAGAGTATGACCCGCATTGTGGCCACCTTGGTAACGAACGACATATTTAGCCTGTTCGGTAAGAAGATCGACTATCTTACCCTTTCCTTCGTCACCCCATTGGGTGCCGAGAACTACAACGTTTTTGCCCATTATTTGCTGCACGGTAGTGGTTAAAACGGGATTTTAGCAGATCTATGGGGGCTATAGGCAAGTAATTTATGAAAAAATAATCAACAACACCACCCCAATAGCGACTAAGGAACCACCAAGCCTTTGCAAAAGCTGCTGATTTTGATTGGAAATTTCTTTCAAATAGGCCCGCCAACGATTTGGAAACAAAAGTGGCCCAATTCCTTCAATTATTAGCACCAAACCTAACGACAGCATGATTAACTCAAAAGACATAACTATGTGTTCCCTTAAGTGAACAATCCAGCGAAAAAAACCTTAATGATGAACTTAAGCAGTTCAAAACTGCGCTAACCCTTCTCAGATTAGGCAGAGCAAAAATGGCTAAATAATCTCAATCTACTCGACATAATTTTTAAATTATACCAATTCGTATGAGAAGTTGATCGACTCAGAGCGTTTTAGCAGTCCCGATACAGTGTTAACAAGCTCAACCCTAGTGCAACTATGCTCTTCACTCGTTGCGAGCAGCAAGGATTAATGCACGACTATATGGATATAGTAGGTACGAGAGCAAGGATGGTCGAAGATAAGATAATGCAGACGCGGTAAAAAGCAGATTTTAGATAAGAAAAAACCCAGCATATAGCTGGGTTTTTTGAACTCTGAAAGCGAAAATTAACGCTTAGAGAATTGTGGCTTACGACGTGCTTTACGTAGACCAACTTTCTTACGCTCAACTTTACGAGCATCACGGGTAACGAAACCAGCAGCACGTAGAGAAGGACGTAGAGACTCGTCAAGTTCCATCAACGCACGGGTGATACCGTGACGGATTGCACCTGCTTGGCCAGTGTTACCACCACCCTTTACAGTTACCATGATGTCTAACTTCTCAGTCATTTCAACTAGCTCTAGAGGCTGACGAACAACCATGCGAGAAGTTTCACGACCGAAGTATTCGTCTAGAGGTAGCTTGTTAACGATGATGTTACCAGTACCTACTTTAGCGAATACGCGAGCAGTAGATGTTTTGCGACGGCCAGTGCCGTAGTATTGAGTTGCAGCCATTGCTATAATCCCGTTTAGATATCAAGAACTTGAGGTTGTTGTGCAGCGTGGTTATGCTCTGAACCAGCGTAAACTTTAAGCTTACGGAACATGGCACGGCCCAATGGACCTTTAGGTAGCATACCCTTAACAGCCTTCTCGATGATCATTTCAGGCTTATGGTCTTGTAGCTTCTCAAAAGTGATCTGCTTAATGCCACCGATGAAACCAGAATGTGAGTAGTAAACTTTGCCTTTAGCTTTGTTACCAGTCACAGCAACTTTCTCAGCGTTAATAACGATGATGTAGTCACCAGTATCTACATGAGGCGTATACTCTGGCTTGTGCTTACCACGTAGACGTGTAGCAATTTCAGTAGCGATACGACCCAAAGTTTTACCTTCGGCGTCAACGACGAACCAATCACGAGTGACTGTTTCAGGTGTAGCAGTAAAAGTAGTCTTCATTTACAAAAACCCAATGTTAAAATTCTGTCTCACATGTTTATGCCATCATTGGCAGAAACACAAAAAGTGCCATTCCCCGCCCCTTCGAGCAAAGAATAAGCTTTACAACTTCCACCTTATTGGTGGATAACGAGGGCAGGTTGCGGATTATAGACAAAGCTGAGTTAAAAATCACCTAATTTTTTAGTTTAATTCTTATCAGTTTTAATTCATTCCGCCCTTTTGCTCACTCAATTTCAAAAAAGAACCAACAAAACATTGCCAAAGATCGCCGTAACTGGGGTCTTTCAGCTATTTGAGGAAAATTTTGGTGGCGAACAATAAGCGATCCCGCCCAAGTTTTCTATTAATTTTACGCTAAAAATCTACGGGATATGCTCCAAAGCCAGATAATCATGAGATTGCATCTCTGTAAGCCTAGAACGACAACGCCTAAATTCGAAGCTTAATAAGCCCTCAGTATAGATCTCCTCAAGAGAAACCGCCGATGAGATAATGAGCTTTACGTTGCGCTCGTAGAACTCATCGACCATGGCTAAGAAGCGGCGCGCGATATCATCACCCGTTAACTGCTCACCCATCTGCTCCACATTACTCAGCAGCACAGTGTGGTAAAGCCGAGCGACTTCCATATAATCCCGCTGGCTTCGCGGACCATCGCACAGGGCTCGAAAATCGATGAGTAACACTCCCTGAGCCTGCTGGCGAATATCAATCACACGGCCATCGATTTCCAACCCCAACGTCGAAACCTCAGACTCTGGTGCTAGCTTGCTAAAATACTCAGCTAAGTTTTGCTCAGCTTTGGCATCGAGTGGCGAAT
Source organism: Shewanella sp. Isolate13 (assembly GCF_022398325.1). Lineage (GTDB taxonomy): Bacteria > Pseudomonadota > Gammaproteobacteria > Enterobacterales > Shewanellaceae > Shewanella. The sequence goes on along the minus strand of NZ_JAKEVD010000002.1, from coordinate 85,893 downwards.
GGAAGATCTCAGCTTGCTCCAAAGTTCTTAAACGGTAGTCGACACCGGAATCAACGTTTAGGACATCACAATGCTTATTGATAGCCGCTATCGCAGGTAAGAAGCGCGCACGCTGCAAACCATTGCGGTAAAGCTCATCAGGAATGATATTCGAGGTTGCTACCAGTGCGACGCCCTCGGAAAAGAGTGATTCAAACAGAGTACCAAGCAGCATGGCATCGGTGATATCTGACACAAAAAACTCATCGAAGCAGATCACCTGATATTGCGCCGCCATTCTCTTAGCAATAATAATTAGCGGGTCTCTTTGCCCCTGAAGCTCAGCAAGATCAATATGTAGCTGATGCATGAAACGGTGAAAGTGCGCCCGTAGCTTCTTTTCCCCCGGCAGAGCATCGAAGAAAGTATCCATCAGATAGGTTTTGCCACGGCCTACCCCGCCCCATAGATACAGGCCTTGCACACCCTGTTTACGCTTTTTGCCAAATAGAGAAAATAACTTGTTACTTTTACTCTGCTTGTCGTTTAAAGCAATCAGATCATCATAGACCCGCTGCAGTTGCTTTACGGCCTGCTCTTGAGCAGAGTCATGGGAAAAATCATCTCGGGTTAAATCTTGCTGATAATGCTGCCAGGGAGTTAATTGCGACACGTAAATCACTCTCTATTTGTAAGGTGTGAACACAAATCGGCTCAAATAAAACCGTTTGATAATTTATTTTTTAGTTCATGTTTGGGTAAGTCGTACCACGCTACAAAGTACCTTACTAAGTGGCTGGGTATCTTTTAACCCAAGCACGTAAATCACCCGATTAGTAAGTAGCAGATACACAAATCGGCTCAATTTGAGCCGTTTGTCGGGTTATTCTCAGTAATTTTCTGAGTAAATGGTACCACGCTACAAAGCTGCGATGTATATTTGGCTCAATCAGCATCATATAAGTTTATTTAGGAGTCTATATGGAGTGGGCATTAACCCTTGCCGCGTTTGTGATTGGTGGCGTCTTTGGCTACGTAGGCCATACTTTATTAGCTAAAAACAATCGCCATAAAAGTAATAATGAGCAGTTAGAGCAAACTCAGCTCGAGCTCAGTCAATACAAGCAGGAAGTATCAGATCACTTTGATGAACATTACAAGCAACTTGCAGAACTGACGGCACAGCTAAATAGAGTCAATCAGCAGTGGAATGCATCTGCAAGTTTATTCACATCACCTGTGACAGATAAACAGCTACCAGAATTGAAAGTACAAAACACCGAAAAGAGCGAAGAGGAAGTTGAGCTTATCGAGAAGAAAGAACTAACTGCGGCCTAGCGCCATGGGGATAAATTAACCTTTGTTAATAATTGATGAACTTTTTGATACTCACTTGAGTCCGAACCAATATGAATGAAGCAGCATACGACTATATGTACCTTGCGCAGTACTGACCGTACGCAGCTATTCGCATTGGTTTAAAGATTTTTGTTTTGAAAATTGGAGCAACATATAAATGAAGACTAAATTATCCTTACTTTCAGCAGCGATATTAGGCGCAACCCTGACGCTAGCCCCAGTAGTCTCTCAAGCTGCAATTCCTTTGGCCGTCGATGGGCAAGAGCTACCTAGCTTGGCTCCAATGCTACAAGAAACGACCCCTGCAGTTGTTGCCGTAGCAGTTTCTGGCACCCATGTTTCTAAACAAAAAGTACCGGATGCTTTCCGATACTTTTTTGGCCCCAACGCTCCTCGTGAGCAAGTGCAGGAACGTCCATTTAGAGGGCTCGGCTCCGGCGTCATCATCAATGCCAAAGAAGGCTATATCGTCACTAACAACCATGTGATTGAAGGTGCAGACGAAATCCTTATCGGCCTACATGATGGCCGTGAAATAGAAGCCAAACTCATTGGCACCGATGCCGAGTCAGATATTGCATTACTGCAGATCAAAGCTAAAAACCTTACTGCACTGAAACGTGCCGATTCTGACGCACTTCAGGTTGGCGACTTTGCAGTCGCAATCGGCAACCCATTTGGGCTTGGCCAAACGGTCACTTCAGGCATAGTCAGTGCTATGGGCCGCAGTGGTCTTGGCATCGAGATGTTAGAAAACTTTATTCAAACCGATGCCGCGATTAACAGCGGTAATTCCGGTGGCGCACTGGTAAACCTCAACGGTGAGCTTATCGGAATCAATACCGCGATTGTCGCTCCAGGTGGCGGTAACGTTGGTATTGGTTTTGCTATTCCAGCGAACATGGTCAACAACCTAGTGAAGCAGATCATCGAACACGGTGAAGTACGCCGCGGCGTACTTGGCGTGATGGGACAAGATCTCACTAGCGAGCTTGCAAAAGGCTTCGGGATCGAAACCCAACACGGTGGCTTCATTAACGAAGTGATGCCAGATAGCGCCGCAGCTAAAGCCGGCATAAAAGTCGGTGATATTATCGTCAGCGTTAATGGCCGTAGCATTAAGAGCTTCCAGGAGTTACGCGCAAAAGTGGCAACCATGGGCGCAGGAACGAAAGTCGAATTTGGTTTAATCCGCGATGGTGATAAAGAAACTGTTACCGCCATACTCGGTGAATCAACTCAGGCAGCCGAAGCGGCAGCAGGTGCGGTGCATCCTATGCTACAAGGGGCAAAGTTGGAGAATGCCAGCTCATCGGGCATAGAGCTCACCGATGTTGCTCAAGGCTCACCCGCAGCGATGAGCGGCTTAATAAAAGGCGACATCATAGTCGGTGTTAACCGTACTAAAGTGAACAACCTTAAAGCTCTTAAGTCGGCACTTAAAGAGCAGAAAGGCTCTGTGGCATTAAAGATTAGACGCGATAATACTAGCCTCTATTTAATCCTTAGATAGCCAGCCCAATAGTCTAAACTGAAAGCCGAGCGATATGCTCGGCTCTCTTTTAGGATTTAAGGCGCTTTTCATTACGTACAATTTAGTACAAACATGTTAATATAATTCATCTTTTCAGCACTTATTCTCAGACATGATTATCAAAGACACACTTATATATGTCGGTAAAGCCGTATTATTCGGCCTTATCATGGCTGTAGTGATTATTTTTGTTCTTCCACTCATTACTGGTCAAAGCATTACTAACGGGATCAGCAGCCGAGTATCGACCAGTAACAGCGAGCTATCATTTTCTACAGCTGTACGCCGAGCCGCGCCTGCCGTAGTGAATATCTATAGCCTGAGCATAGATCAATCTAAGCCATTAAACCCTGGTTCACTGCAAGGGCTTGGCTCTGGCGTGATAATGAGTAAAGAAGGCTATATTCTTACCAACTATCATGTGATTAAACGCGCCGATGAGATCGTAGTTGCCCTGCAAGATGGACGTAAGTTTACCTCGGAAGTTGTCGGTTCAGATCCTGAAACAGACTTAGCCGTGCTTAAGGTCGAGGGAGACAACCTCCCTATCGTGCCAGTAAACCTCAACGTACCCGCACGCGTGGGTGATGTCGTACTGGCTATTGGTAACCCATATAATCTAGGCCAAACCATCACTCAAGGGATTATCAGTGCGACGGGTCGTAACGGCTTAAGCTCTGGTTACTTGGACTTCCTGCAAACAGATGCCGCCATTAATGCCGGCAACTCTGGTGGCGCACTGATCGACACCACGGGCCAGCTTATCGGTATCAATACCGCAGCCTTCCAGATTGGTGGTGAAGGCGGTGGTCACGGTATCAACTTCGCCATTCCCATTAAGCTTGCCCATAGTATTATGGATAAATTAATTAAAAATGGTCGAGTCATTCGTGGTGCCCTTGGGATTGGCGGCGAAGCTGTTGGCCCTGTGATGGCCCAGATCTTAAACCTGCCAGATCTCACAGGCGTCGTCATTACCAGCATAGACCGTAACGGCCCTGCAGCACAGGCTAAGCTACAACCCCGAGATGTGATCACCAAGTACGAAGGTGAGTCAATTCCAGGTGTTGAGATGCTGATGGACAGAATCGCAGAAACCACACCTGGAAAGAAGGTGATGATGACAGTTATTCGAGATGGTAAGTCTTACGAAGTGCCAGTCATCATTGCCGAGAAGCCTGTTCACTATAATTAGGTTCTAGGAAAAGCTGAGACGAAAAAGACGATACAAGCTAAGACGGTAGAAAGACGGAAAAGCAAAGGCTGAAAGATAAGAGCTGAGTACCGCTTTTGATTGTATGGCAAGACGCAGTCCGCTCTAGCCGCGAAGCTTTCTCAATTCTAGGCCTGAATGTTAGTTTGTGCTAGCTGCTAGCAAAACATAAAACGCGAAAAGGCAAAACAGGTTCAGCTGTTTTGCCTTTTTCATTTAGCGCTTGCTCTCTCAACTAGAGCGACTTTTTCTAGCACCAGCCTCAGCTCTACCGTCTCAGCCTTACCGTCTTAGCTCTACCGTCTTAGCTCTACCGTCTTAGCTCTACCGTCTTAGCTCTACCGTCTTAGCTTTACCGTCTCAGCTTTACCGTCTCAGCTTTACCGTCTCTGCTTTACCGTCTTAGCCTTACCGTCTCAGCCCTACCGTCTTAGCCTTACCGTCTCAGCCTTAYCGTCTTAGCCTTACCGTCTTAGCCTTACCGTCTCAGCCTTACCGTCTCAGCCTTACCGTCTCAGCCTTAYCGTCTTAGCCCTACCRTCTTAGCTTTACCGTCTTAGCTTTACCGTCTTAGCCCKACCGTCTCAGCCTTACCGTCTTAGCCCTACCGTCTTAGCCTTACCGTCTTAGCCCTACCGTCTTAGCCCTACCGTCTTAGCCTTACCGTCTTAGCCCTACCGTCTCARCCTTACCGTCTTAGCCCTATCGTCTCAGCCTTACCTTCTTAACTTTACCTTCTTAACTTTATCGTCTTAACTTTATCGTCTCAGCCTTACCGTCTTAGCTCTACCGTCTTAGCTTTACCGTCTTAGCCCTACCGTCTTAGCCTTACCGTCTTAGCCTTACCGTCTCAGCCCTACCGTCTTAGCCTTACCGTCTTAGCCTTACCGTCTTAGCTTTACCGTCTCAGCTTTACCGTCTTAGCCTTACCGTCTTAGCCTTACCGTCTTAGCCCTACCATCTCAGCCTTACCGTCTTGGCTTTCTTGCTTTTCCTAGCACCTAGAACCTTTCTTCGCTTTCCTGCTTTTCTTAGCACCTAGAACCTATCTCAGCCTTTCCTAGAACCTATCTCAGCCTTTCCTAGAACCTATCTCAGCCTTTCCTAGAACCTGCTTTTAAAATACCTAGAACCGGCTTGCCTAATCGGTGTAACACAGCCTTCGCCCATAAAAAAAGCCACGCTAAATAGGTTAGCGTGGCTTGTCGGGAGAGACTAAATAGTGATGAGCTTATTTTTATTTATGGATTTTAGGCAGCGCCGCAGCTTTGTCTGCATAATCTGCATGACATTCACCACAAGAGTACTGCGCAGTAGACCAAGGCATTTGGAACTTACCATCTTCAGTGAACTGCTTGGCCGCTGGGTCTAAGTCGATAGTAAATAGATGAGACTTCACATCACCGAAAGCTGTTGTGCCGTCTTTACCTAGATGAGTCACTGCACTCTTGGCAAGCTTTGGCATATGACATGTTGTACATTCAGCCATATTTGCATGACCAAATGAACCACCACCGTCGGTGAACTCTTTATCGTGACAATCAGTACAGGCTTTCACGGCTCCAGCATGTAGGCCATCGGCACTATCTTGATTGACCGTCGACTTGTGAGAGTCATGACAAGTTGTACAGCTCATATTACGCTTAGGACCAATCTCGTCACCCGCTTGATAGCTACCGTGGGCTTCAGGAACCACACCCAGTATTTCATCGGCTGTCTGGTGATGCTTAGATAGGCCGCCACTAGAGATAATGCGTCCACCCACTTGGCTACCATCAGGGAAGGCTGCGTTATATGCGCTCACATACGTTGGGTAATCCTTCTCGCCATCACGAGTATGACATTCACCACAGGTGACCGCCTTACCAAACGCCATATCTTCGGCTAGGAAGTCGTCTGTTGTACGAGCCATGGCAATTTTTGTAATATTATCTTTTGAAGGTGCCTTAATATGGTCACTACCTGCACCATGACAAGCTTCACACTGGATGCCTTGCTCGGCAAAGGTACCGCCCATGCCTGGTAGACCATCTTGGCGGTCTGGGTTACGTGTATCTCCATCTTCAGTAGTCGTACGCTTCCAACCTGTTGTATGGCAGTTACCACACTTATACTGGTAATTAAAGTCACTCGTTTTGTAGTTGCCCATCACATCAGGATCGTTTAGATGATTCTCAGGGATATTCAACTCACCATCGCTATTGCGAATGTTATATTGCACATTGGTACCTGTGACAATATAACCATCGGCATCTAACCAGCGCATCTTCCAATGATAGCCACCCACTACATAAGTGACATCATCGTAACTCGTTGGTGCACCAAGATCGTTATTGGTTGTACCGTCACCATCTGGACCCGCAAATTGGAGTAGATCAATTGCCCCTGTAATCGTTGCTTCAGGTGTGTACGGGAAAGTAGGCTGCTCGCCGTTAGCAATTTTCTGGATCTTGAAGTTATGCCCAGTCTTGCTAAAGGTTTCATGTTGACCGCTGTGACAACCCGCACACGCGGCGCTGCCAACATAAGTTAGCGGCTCAGGCACGGGCTGTGCCTCAACTGTCACGGTGACGACGGCTGATGCCTCATCTGTGCCATCGGTTATCGTATAGTTAAACTTGACCTCTCCCGCTTCGGTGCCAGCAGTAAAGTCGACCTTACCGTCTTTTATCACGGCACTACCAGAATCGACAGAAACGATAGTTAGTGTATCACCATCGGCATCGCTATCATTAGCAAGCACATCAATAGTCACCACATCTTCAGCCAAGACATTGGCAAAATCAGCCACCGCCACAGGTGGGGTATTCTCTACAGGTAGGTTTGTATTGTCATCGTTATCGCTACCACAAGCCACCAGCATGGTTATCATGCTGGCAAGCAGTAGTTTTTTACATGGAATGTGTGCGTTCATAAGTTCATCCTCAACATTGCTATTCATATCGCCAACGTTGCAGGGAGTGGCGACTGATATGCCTCTTTGGGCATGCATCAAGTATTGAAGAGTTACTACTAAAGAGATAGATAACTAGAGTTCACCGCTATCAGAGAGTTGTGAACTATAGTTATCAGAAATGAGCTAATACACTGTTTAAATAGAAAATTTAGTCTTGAGAAATGTTATGACTTGTTATCACAAATTGTCCAGTATTTGTCAAAATGTAGATCTTGTTCTCATTTTGAGTTACAAGCCCGGCCTTTTTTAACTGGCGCAGGTGGAAGTTAAACTTAGTATGATCCTCTATTTCTACTAAACGACATAAATCCATAAACTTAAGTGTCTTATGTTCCGCCAAAACCTTAAGTGCTTTACGTCGATAAGCATTCGCCAGTGCGCCATAAACCAGATCCGGATCGAGATCGACACGGCTCTTAAACAACTGCTTCTCTGCTAGACTTCGCCTTATGGTGACAATGAGTTCATCGCTTTTAAAGGGTTTAGTCATCACACTATCGGCCCCTTTTTTCATGGCATCCACGGCCGTATCGACAGTGGCATAGGCGGTGATAATAATAACGGCAATGAGTGGTTGTTTTTGCCTTAAGTTAGAGATGGCTTCAACCCCAGTCATTCCTGACATCAACAAGTCCATCAAGGCAATATCAAAGTGTTGCGTCTCACTCGCCTTAATCGCGGCTTCCGCGCTTTCAACCGCAGTAACGTTAAAGCCTTCAAGCTCAAGAATTTCAACCATATTTTGGCTTAGTTCTCTGTCATCCTCCGCTAACAAAATTGCGGTCATCAGTGCTGCTCCCGATAAAATGTCAACTCAACCCGCGTACCTTTTCCTTCGCTACTCACAATACGCATTTTCCCATTATGTAGTGATACTATCTGTTCGCAAATTGCCAATCCTAACCCTGTCCCTTGGCCAACAGCCTTAGTTGAGTAGAATAGCTCTGTTGACCGCGCCAGCAACTCTTCGCTCATTCCACAACCAAAGTCTTCAACCGTCACACATACCTTCTGCTCATCCTGTTGAGCAATCACGATAATCGAGCTATTCGCTGGTGAGGCATCGATGGCATTGCACAATAGATTAATAAACAGCTCTTCTAGTTTGATCCTCTCGGCATATAAAACGATATTTTCACTGCAGTTCAACTGGATCTTATACTGCTTAGTTCGATGTGACAGTAACTTCACACCTGAGTCTAACACCTCGCTAAGGGCAACGAAGCAGCGCTTCCCCGATGCTGGCCTAGCATAGTTCAACAACTCTTTACTGATAGACGATGCGCGCTCAATCCCTAAGCGGACACGGCTTAGGTAATTGGCTTCTGAATCAAACAAATGAGGGTGCTTTCGCTCCAATAGATCCAGCGCCAAAGTGGACGAAGCCAGTGGATTATTGATCTCATGAGCGACTCCCATCGCCAGCTGACCTATCGCCTTGTACTTATCCGCTTCGATGGCGCGTTTCAGTTTAGCGGCAGTCTTGTGCTCCTTCTCTAAATCAAAGACTTTAAGCGCCTTAAATAGAGCGACTAAAATGATCCCTCCCGCCAATGTACGATAGATAGGCACACTGTAGTGATATTCGGTTGGCACTAACCCTGAGAGCACACCATAAATCATTAAACCTATGCCGCACAGTGCGAAGTAAAAACCATAGCCATGTTCTTCTTGGCGTAAACTGTTGCCGTAAACAACCATACCAACACCAGCCAAAGCCGCAGAGCCGAAGCCAATTAATATCCGAGTATATCGACTGGCTTCTTCAAAGCCGGTTTTGTTCACCGCTAAGTGATGCAGATCTGGGATCAGCATATAAGCGTAACTCAGTATTAAGGCAATGATCAGCCCATGACCTATATAGGCAAGACGCTTATTACTGATAGTTAAGATCTGCCAAGCAAACACCATCAAGGCGGCATAGGATAGAAATAGCTTAGCCAAACAGAGCCATTGGGTTAATAAGCGGTACTCAGGGGCGATATGATCCGAAAATATCAACACATAGAGTTCAGACCATTCATGAAAAGCATGGGAGAAACCAAACACGGCCAACGCCCACAGCGTTGGTGCCACCTTTAGTTGGCTATAGCGAAAATTACGAAAAACCACGGCACAGCCCATCGAGAAAAAAACGAGGCCGTAGAAGAGGTAGATGTTAAACGTGACAAAAACAGGCATACCATCAACATAGCATCTGGCTCCGGGCTATTTTTTGATCTGCTTCCTATTTTATTCGGCTACAACTTGCGCTAGCTCATAAAACAAAAAAGCCATCTAAGTGAATACTTAAATGGCTTTTCATTCGTATAACTTTAAAGTTTATGACTTAACGCGCTCAACGTGCCCGCCTAGACCTTTAAATTTATCTTCAATATGCTCGTAACCACGATCTAAATGGTAGATACGATCTACGATCGTCGTTCCTTCAGCAACAAGGCCTGCAATCACAAGACTTGCCGATGCACGTAGATCGGTAGCCATCACCTGCGCACCATTTAGCTTTTCAATACCATGAATAATACAGGTATTGCCTTCAAGCTCCATGGTTGCGCCCATACGGCTAAGTTCAGGAACATGCATGAAACGATTCTCGAAAATGGTTTCGGTAATCGTAGCCGTACCCTCTGCGAGTGCGTTTAGCACACAGAACTGAGCCTGCATATCGGTTGGGAAGCCTGGGTATGCCACGGTCTTAATATTTACCGCTTTAGGGCGTTTGCCCTGCATATCTAGCTCAATCCAGTCATCACCTGTTGTGATGTTTGCGCCGGCATCTTCAAGTTTTGCCAATACAGCTTCAAGTGACTTAGGATCCGCTTTAGTACAACGGATTTTGCCACGAGTCACAGCCGCAGCAACCAAGAAGCTACCAGTCTCGATACGATCTGGCATCACTTGGTAGTCACAACCTTGCAGTGACTCGACACCTTGGATGCGCACGGTATCGGTACCCGCACCTTCGATTTTAGCGCCCATAGCGATCAAGCAGTTGGCTAAATCGACCACTTCAGGTTCACGGGCAGCATTTTCGATGATGGTTTCACCATCGGCCAATGCTGCAGCCATTAGCAAGTTTTCCGTCGCGCCAACGCTGATCATATCCATAAAGATATGCGCGCCTTTCAAACGACCGTCAACACGTGCTTTGATATAGCCTTCTTTAACCTCAATCTTAGCGCCCATCTGCTCAAGACCTTGCAGATGCAAGTTAACAGGACGAGCACCAATAGCACAGCCGCCAGGCAGAGACACATCGGCCGTACCATAGCGAGCAAGCAGCGGGCCTAGAATGAGAATTGATGCGCGCATGGTCTTAACCAACTCATAAGGCGCACAGAATTCATTAAGATTGGTGGTAGAGATACATACTTTATCTGTGCCTGAACGGGTCACTTCAGCGCCCAAGCAGCGCAGTAGTTCACAGCTAGTATTCACATCTCTTAGATTTGGTACGTTCGAAACATTGAAATCAGTCTCGGCCAACACACCTGCCATTAAAATAGGCAAAGCGGCATTCTTAGCGCCAGAGATAACCACGTTTCCAGCAAGTGCACCACTTGCTTCAATTTTTAATTTATCCACTTTAACTCTCTAAATCCGCGATTACATATTAAAGACTTTTTCACGCTTCCATTGTGTTGGCGTGAAAGCATTAATCGTAATAGCGTGTAGCTCACCGCTAGTGATGTGAGCCATTAATGGGCCGTAAATTGTCTGCTGTTGCTTCACTCGTCCCATACCGTCAAAGCATTCACCTACAGCGATAATCTTGTAGTGTGTCCCCTCTTGAGTCACTTTTACTTCCTCTAAAGAAAGTGCGTCTAAAAGGATGGTCTCAATCTCTTTACATTCCATGGAACTGTTCACCTTACTTAGCTTCTTCGATAAAGAAGTCGTTTAAATCGTATAATATAATAAATTTCTTAAGCTGCTCTGAAGGCGATATTAACTTCAAAGTCGCCCCGTTGGCGGCAAATATACTGACTAATTCCAGTAAAAAAGCCACGCCAGCACTGTCGCAATATTCAATACCAGATAGCTGCAAAAATGCGGTATCTGGCTCCAAAATACGACTGCGTCCACTCCATAGGCTGATCACCGCATCCTGATCTAACCGACCCGATACGCTGCAATTAATCCCTTGCTGTTTAAATGTTGCCACTAGCTCTTTTTCTCGTTAGCGTTCAAATCAATATGTTGATTTGTCTTCTCTTTCAGCATATCAATCACTGACTCGATCCCCTGCTGACGCACAAGGTTAGTGATCTCTGATTGCTTCGATGATAACAAGCTAACGCCTTCGGCGATTAAGTCAAACGCTTTCCAAGTACCATCTTTTAAACGACGGGCTTTAAACTGTAACTTAATCGCTGGGCGGCCCGGTTCAACAACCTGAACATTGACACTCACAAACTTCTCACCGGCAAAGTCTTCGGCTCTGCCATATTCTACTGTTTGATCGGTATATTCGGTAAATGCCTGAGCATAGGTCGAAATCAGGTAGCCTTTAAATGCTTCTACGAAACGCTCACGCTGATCTTTAGTGGTGTCCCGTAGATACTGGCCTAACACCTTATAAGAGGCATACTTATAGTCAACGTAGGGCATCAACTCTTCGGTCACGATCACCTTTAGGTGATCGGGATCGGCAGCAATCAGCTTTTCATCTTGATGAAAACGAGCAAAGGTCTTGTTAGCGACAGCCTCAACCAAGGTAAAAGGGTTGGTTTGATCGATATCGGTACTTGCGGCAGCCTGAGCTCCAACACTTAACAGTGCCATCATGGCAAACATTACGGCTCGATAAAAACCTTTAAACATGCTTTAACTCTCCAACTCTCTTCTTAAAAAGGCTAATCCTTTTTACCCATGCTATAGAGGAACTGGCCTATCAGCTCTTCTAGTACTAACGCCGAATGGGTATCTTCAATACGATCGCCATCGGCTAATAGCTCAATATCATCATCCATAAAACCTGGGGTGAGCCCCAAAAACTGCTCGCCTAATAAGCCTGACGTTAAAATAGAGAGAGTGCTAGTCTCGGGAAAATCCTGATAACGCTTGTCCATCGAAAGTGTCACTACCGGGACCAACTTTTCAGGATCTAGGTCAATAGCACTGACGCGACCCACTACAACGCCACCAACCTTCACCGGTGATCGCACCTTGAGCCCGCCGATATTATTAAACTTGGCATATAGTGTATAACTACTATCGCCCGATTTAACCTCAACATTGGCCACATTAAACACCAGCACTAGAAAGGCTGCCAATCCGGACAATAAAAAAAGACCGACTAGAATCTCAATTTTCCTTGTCAACATAACTCATTTACCACTCTATTCAATAAATCTAAACAATAATTAACGACTAGAAAACTCTCTTAATCGTCATATCAACTACTGGCCAAACATTATCGCCGTCAATAGGAAATCAAGCGCTAAAACCGCTAAGCTAGACTGGACAACGGTCTGAGTTGTCGCTCGACTGATCCCCTCTGGGTTAGGAATAACATGATAACCACGGTAAAGCGCAATCCATGTCACCACCACCGCAAACAATAAGCTCTTAATCATGCAGTTAACAATATCTTCCCGCCACTCTACCGATGCCTGAAGTATCGACCAGAAGCTGCCGCTATCAATGCCTTTCCACTCTACGCCGACTATGTGTCCACCATAGATCCCCACAGCCGTAAACATCAATGCCAGCAGCGGTAAGCTGATGACACCAGCCCAAAAGCGCGGCGCAATAATCTGTCTCAGCGGGTCAATCGCCATCATCTCAAGACTCGACAGCTGCTCAGTACTCTTCATTAGGCCAAGCTCTGCCGTTAACGCAGAACCTGCTCGACCAGCGAATAGCAGTGCCGTCACCACGGGGCCAAGCTCTCGTAACAAGCTTAGCGCGACCATGGGACCTAGGCTCTCTTCCGTCCCAAAGCCCACTAAAATATTATAGCCCTGCAGCGCGAGTACCATGCCGATGAACAAGCCTGAGACTAAGATAATCACCATCGACTGCACGCCCACCACATATAGCTGCTTTAATAGCAGCGGCGTACCTTTTCGAAATCGAGGGCGGTGCATTATTGCGCCCCATAGCATCAGACCGGCTTTTCCTAGCCCTATCACTAGTTCAATACTAGCCCTGCCTAATCGAGCAATTTGATCAATCAAGCTCACCGAGTAGTTCCTTCTTATAATCTTCTGCCGGGTAATGAAACGGCACTGGACCGTCTGGCTCACCACCAATAAATTGTCTTAACTTTGGATCTTCAGACAAACGCAACTCTTCTGGCGTACCGTGAGCAATGATACGTTTGTCGGCTAATACATAGACGTAATCTGCAATCCCCAACACCTCAGCCACATCGTGTGAAACCACGACTGAGGTCAGATTAAGCGCATCGGACAGTTCACGAATAAGCTTAACTAACACCCCCATAGAGATAGGGTCCTGTCCGGCAAATGGTTCATCGTAAAGCACCAACTCGGGCTCTAATGCAATTGCTCTGGCTAAGGCTGCCCGGCGCTGCATACCACCAGACAGCTCCGTGGGCATCAATTGCGCCGCGCCTCTGAGGCCTACGGCTTCGAGTTTCATCAAGACGATACGGCGAATAATCGCTTCAGGTAGCCCGGAGTGCTCCCTGAGGGCGAAGGCGACATTGTCGAAGACATTCATGTCGGTAAACAGTGCACCACTTTGAAACAGCATGCTCATGCGTTTGCGCAGGGCAAAAAGCTCACTACGGCTGCACTTATGTATGTCAACACCATCGAATTTAACCGAACCGCTATCGGGGGTTAACTGCCCACCAATAAGCTTAAGCAGGGTGGTTTTTCCGATACCACTTGGCCCCATAATAGCGGTGACTTTTCCCTTTGGGATCGACAGCGTCACGTCTTCAAAAATGACATGCGTGCCGCGGCTAAATGCCATATTTTGGGTTTCGACCAATGTTTTGGGGGTGTGAGTCATGCAAGTGCCCTGCATCTAAAATTGTGGAAACTTCCATTTTCCGTACAGGAAAGGGAGAAATTGTACGTAATTGACCAAAGAGGTACAACCAAATCGATACTATCTCACCTCAATACTTTCATTTTAATTCAATTACAGCGAAAATAAGCGGCTAGATCCCAACATACTAAGAATCGATGCTATTTAATATTTTTCTGTTAGTTGCAGGCTTAGGCGCACTAGTCTGGAGTGCCGACAAATTTGTTTATGGTGCAGCAGCCTTCGCCCGTAACCTTGGCTTACCGCCGATGTTAATTGGTTTAACGATTGTCGCCATGGGGAGCTCCGCCCCCGAGATGTTTGTTGCAGCCACCGCATCGCTCGATGGCATGACAGATACCGCTATTGGTAATGTTCTGGGCTCTAACATCGCTAACATTACCTTGATCTTAGGTATTACCGCGCTACTCGGAGCGATCTCCGTCAGTTCGCAAACCCTCAAACGCGAAATTCCAATGATGCTGGTCGCCACTGTCATTGTAGGCTACTTCCTACATGATGGTTTCTTAACGCGCATAGAGGGTGTCACCTTGTTGGTGATGTTTATCGGTTTAATGGGCTACCTGATTTGGCATGCATTGACCAATAAGAATCGTGATGCCTTGGCCCGAGATGCTGAAGAAGAAATTCCAGCCGATGTGCCTACACCGAAAGCCATTTTATGGCTGGTTGTGGGCATGGTATTATTACCTCTGTCGGCAGACTGGATGGTGCAAGGTGCGGTTGGGATCGCCAAGGCATACCATCTATCGGATCTGGTTATCGGCCTAACCATTATTGCAGTGGGTACCAGCTTGCCAGAACTTGCCGCTTGTGTTGCCGGTGTCTTAAAAAAAGAAGACGACCTTGCTATCGGTAACATAGTTGGTTCAAACTTATTCAATATTTTAGCAGTACTTGCTATACCAGGTATCATAGCGCCAGGCGCCGTAGATGCCGCGGCGAGTACTCGTGACTTTTATATGGTGCTCGCAACAAGCAGTGCACTTGCAATACTGATCTTATTAACGGGACGCGCCAAACAGCTAAAACCTTGGCATGGCGTAGTACTACTTATTACATTTATCGCATACCAAGCGTTACTTTTCTTATCTTAATCCTAGGTGCGATACGTTAAGCAGCAATTTAAAGAGAGACCAAGAAATGGTAGATGAACATCAACTACGCCAATGGGGTACCAAGGTCATCGATATCGAGAAACAAGCGCTCGATAATCTGTATCAGTACGTCGACTCTTCAGAATTTGCCCAAGCTTGCCAATTAATTTTGCAATGCACAGGTAAAGTCATCGTGATGGGCATGGGTAAGTCTGGCCATATCGGCAACAAGATTTCAGCCACATTAGCCAGCACGGGGACACCGGCATTTTTCGTGCATCCAGGTGAGGCCAGTCACGGCGACCTTGGTGTGTTGAGTGAAAACGATATCGTGCTCGCTATCTCTAACTCAGGCGAGTCGAGCGAAATCTTAACCTTGATGCCCGTCATTAAGCGCATGGGACTGCCTATGATCTCGGTAACGGGCAAGCCTGATTCCAATATGGCTAAGCTTGCTCAACTACACCTTTGCATCGAAGTGCCAGAGGAAGCCTGCCCACTAGGACTAGCCCCAACTTCAAGCACCACGGCAACCTTAGTCATGGGCGATGCCTTAGCCGTTGCCCTGCTGCAGGCTCGCGGCTTCACCCAGGATGACTTTGCACTATCTCACCCTGGCGGCAGTTTAGGTCGTAAGTTACTGTTAAAAGTCAGTGATGTGATGCATAAAGGCGTTGAGCTACCTAAAGTGCAAGATGATATCTGTATCACCGAGGCGCTATATGAGATCTCTAAGAAAGGCTTAGGTATGACAGCTGTGGTCGACAGCAGCAACACCTTAGTCGGTATCTTCACCGATGGCGATCTGCGCCGCGTTATCGATGCCGAAGTCAACTTACGCACCACTCCAATTGCCGAAGTAATGACTAAAGGCTGCGTCACTATTACCGAAAATGTATTGGCGGCCGAAGCACTAAAAGTGATGGACACCAAAAACATTAACGGCCTAGTGGTAATTAATGAACAGCAGCAACCCGTTGGCGCATTGAACATGCTCGACATGGTTAAAGCGGGAGTGATTTAACATGTCTCACCAAGGTTTCTACGGCCCGGTTAGCCAAGATGTTTGGCAAGCGGCGAGTAAAATTAAATTACTGATCTGCGATGTCGACGGCGTGTTTTCAGATGGTCTGGTTTACATGAGCAACAGTGGTGAAGAGCTAAAAACCTTCCATACTCGTGATGGCTATGGTGTGCGCTCGGTACTCACTAGTGGTATTCATGTGGCGATTATTACTGGCCGCAAATCACAAATCGTTGAAGACAGATTTACCGCCCTTGGCGTCACGCATATCTATCAAGGAGTCGACAATAAGCTGGCTCCCTATAACGAACTACTCGAGCTTTATAATGTAAGCCCTGAAGAAGTCGCCTATATTGGAGATGATATGGTCGACTTACCGGTTATGCAGAAGGTGGGCTTGTCCGTCTGTGTGGCAGATGGCCACCCTTACGTGAAACAACATGCCAAGATGACAACCTACATTAGAGGTGGCCACGGTGCCCTGCGCGAGTTGACCGACCTACTACTGTTAAGCCAAGACAAGTTTGACTCGGCCCATGGGATGAGTATATGAACCGCGTGACCCTAGCGATTATCGCCTTTTTTGGCACTGCACTTCTGCTCTACTGGCAAGTGCAGTCTAAGAAGAGCGAACAAGAGCTGGATATCGATATGAGTCAGCGCCCCGACTATATTATCGATGACTTACGTAGCGTCGAATATAACGAGTTAGGCTTAATCAACAGTGAAGTTTCGGCTAAACACATGGAACATTTCGATAGTGTCAGCATGACCTATTTTACTGAGCCTGTTTACCTTATTTACCCAGATGACGGCCAAGCTCAATGGCGCCTCAGAAGCGAAAAAGGCAGCCTGAATAAAGCCACGGGTAAGGTAGCTTTAGAAAACAATGTTATTATCGACTCGATTAGTCCGGAAGAGCCGATCCAGACGTTAAGTACCAGCTATTTAGAACTTGATCTGAATACGATGATCATGACCTCTGACGAAATCATTCACGTCACGGGCAACGAATTTGTCATTCAAGGTTTAGGCTTATACGCCGATCTGAATGCCCAGAGCGTTAAACTAGTCAGCCAAGTAGAAGGTATCTACGAAGCTAAATAGCGCTCAATTACATGAACACTTTTGCACTCGCGCTAAATTAAGCAAAGCGTACTTGCTGAGTAGAAGGACACTATGAAATACAATCAATCTATCCTTGCAGGCCTACTTTGCCTGTTGAGTTTCAGCTCTGTAGCTAAAGTCGATGACCTGCTACAAGAAGTTAAAATTGCAGCCGCAAGCCAAGAAGCCGATATCAAAAATAATCAGGTTATCTTCTTTGGCCCAGTAGAGGTTACTCAAGGCTCAATTAAGATGAATGCCGATGAGCTACGCGTATTCTCCAAAGCAGATAAGAGCGGTAAGACGCTAGTCGCTACTGGCAACCCAGCAACTTACACTCAGATGATGGAAGATGGTCGTCCAGCAACCGCTAGTGCGAAAGAGATCCGCTATGAGCTTGCAACCCGCACATTAACCTTAATCGGTGGGGCAACCCTAGAGCAAGACGGCAGCCAAGTTACTGGTAACCGCATCAAATACAACATTAGTTTACAGCAGCTTATTGCAGAAAGTACTGGCAAGGGTGATGACAGAGTTATCACTATTATTCAGCCTGAAACTTATCAGGAAGAGAAACCTGATGCGCCAGTTAAGAAGCAGGAACAGCAATGACCCAGATTACCTTAAAAGCGGCAAACCTTGCTAAAAGCTATAAGAATCGAGCCGTAGTACAAGATGTCAGCCTAACCGTAAAGACAGGCCAAATTGTGGGTCTGCTCGGTCCTAATGGTGCCGGTAAAACTACGACTTTCTACATGGTTGTGGGTCTAGTGCAAAGCGATAAGGGCAAGATCTTTATCGATGATGATGATCTTACTCTCGATCCTATGCACCTGCGCGCCCGTAAGGGTATCGGCTACTTACCACAGGAAGCCAGTATTTTCAGAAAGCTATCGGTTCGTGACAACATCATGGCGGTATTACAAACCCGCAAGGATATCAATAACGAGCAACGTGAAGAGCAGCTAGAACACTTACTCGAAGAGTTCCACATCACTCACATTCGCGATAGCCAAGGTATGGCATTATCGGGCGGTGAACGACGCCGAGTAGAAATTGCCAGAGCACTGGCAGCGAATCCAAAGTTCATTTTATTAGATGAACCATTCGCCGGTGTCGACCCGATCTCTGTTATTGATATTAAAAAAATTATTGAACAACTTAAGAGCCGTGGCTTGGGCGTACTGATCACTGATCACAATGTTCGTGAAACATTGGATGTGTGTGAACATGCTTATATTGTGAGTCACGGAAATCTCATTGCCGAAGGTACACCTGCCGAAATCTTAGACAACCAGCAAGTTCGAGCAGTGTACTTAGGTGAGCAATTCAGGCTATAGTTAATTAACAGAGTGGAAGTCAAAGCCCAAAACATAGAATTCATTTCTAAATAAAATCATAGTGTTGTGTTTTTAGGCTTCCTTCGCCAAACCAGCGAGCTTTAACGTTTAACTACAGTGTAGGGAATAGCGGTAAGATGAAAGCGTCACTCCAGCTCAAAATGGGTCAACAGCTCACAATGACTCCTCAGTTACAGCAGGCCATTCGCCTGTTACAACTGTCTTCTTTAGAGCTGCAACAAGAGATCCAACAAGCATTAGAATCTAATCCACTATTGGAATTAGATGAAGAGCAGTCAGACGGTGATATTGGCGACAATGAAGACCAGTCATCGAGTGATTCTAATAACGATCTTAATCAAGATAGCGCCAGCGTTGAAACCTCCGATGCACTGACTCAAGACTCCATGCCAGACGACCTGCCTATGGACACCACATGGGATGAAGTCTACACAGTTTCCTCAAACTCTAGCTCCGGTGTTAGCCGCGAAGATGATATGCCATTTCAAGGTGAAACCAGTGAAGGCCTATACGAACATCTTGAGTGGCAGAAGAACCTGACTCCATTCTCTGACAACGACCTTGCCATCGCTACCGCAATTATCGATGCGATTGATGAGCGTGGTTATTTAACCCAGAGCTGCGAGGAGATCCTCGAGGCCATGGGCGATCCAGAGACCGAGCTGGATGAAGTTGAAGCCGTTTTAAAGCGTGTACAACATTTTGATCCTATTGGCGTTGCAGCGCGCAACCTAAGCGAATGCCTACTGATCCAACTGGCGCAATACGCGGCCGATACGCCGCATATTGATAACGCTAGATTACTGATCAAAGATTACTTAGATCTGATCGCCGGACGCGACTTTAGACAGCTAATGCGCAAGACTAAGCTCAAAGAAGACGAGCTACGTGACGCTATTGCACTGATCCAAACACTTAACCCAAGGCCTGGGCTGGCGATCGCTCGCAGCAAAGACGAGTATGTCATCCCCGACGTTTCGGTTAGCAAGAAAAAAGGCCGCTGGGTGGTTGAGCTGAACCCAGACTATATGCCTAAGATCAATGTTAATCAGCATTATGCTTCTATGGCGCGTAGCACCACTAATCAGGCAGATGGACAGTTTATTCGAGGCCATCTTCAGGAAGCCAAATGGTTCATCAAGAGCCTAGAAAGCCGTAACGACACCCTACTCAAGGTGACTAACTGTATCGTTAAGTTCCAGCAAGGGTTCTTCGAGTACGGTGAAGAAGCCATGAAGCCCATGGTGTTAAATGATATTGCCGAAGCCGTTGAAATGCATGAGTCCACCATTTCACGAGTAACGACACAGAAATATATGCACACCCCAAGAGGTATCTTTGAGCTCAAGTACTTCTTCTCTAGCCATGTTGGCACAGATGATGGTGGGGAGTGCTCATCGACCGCAATCAGAGCGTTTATTAAGAAGTTAGTCGCAGCTGAAAACCAGAAGAAACCATTGAGTGATAGCAAAATGGCGCAGCTTTTGGCAGAACAAGGGATTAAAGTTGCTAGACGTACGATCGCGAAATATCGCGAAGCAATGCTGATCCCCCCCTCAAACCAACGTAAGAGTTTATAACTCAAAATTAGGCACTTGGAGGATCATTATATGCAAATCAACGTGACAGGACATCATCTAGAAATTACTGATTCACTTCGGGGTTATGTGGAAGACAAATTCACAAAGCTTGAACGACATTTCGATCAGATCAATAATGTGCAGGTTATTTTGAACGTAGAAAAAACGCAGCAAATTGCCGAAGCCAAAATTCACCTAAAAAAAGGTGAAGTATTTGCCACTTCGGAACATGCGGATATGTATGCTGCCATAGACTCCCTGATCGATAAGCTAGATCGTCAGGTTATTAAACACAAAGAGAAGTTAACTAAACACTAACGATGGAACTAAGTACCATCCTGCAGCCGGAATGCACCACCTGTGCCACTCCGGGCAGTAAGAAAAAGGTATTGGAGTTAATCAGTGATATTGCCGCTGTCCAATACCCTACCCTTTCTTCACAAGAGATTTTTGAAAGTCTGTTGGCAAGAGAAAAGATGGGTAGCACGGGTATAGGTAATGGTATAGCTATTCCACACGGAAGGCTGGCAAATATTGAACGTCCAGTTGCAGTATTGATAAAATGTGAAGATCCCATCGCATTTGACGCTATCGATAAGCAGCCTGTGGATATTCTATTTGCGTTGCTAGTCCCGTCCGAGCAGTGTGAGCAACATTTAGCGACACTGTCTTCGATGGCTGAGAAACTCAACGATAAGGCGGTTCTGAAGCAGTTGAGAAAGACCAGTAACGAGTCTGAGCTGTACCAAGTCATTACCCAGTAACACCTTACTCGGGTCTTTAAATTAGTCGTATTACTCAGATGAAATACTGACGGCTTAAAGACCTAAGTAATTATTACAGCAATATTATTTATCTTTATTACCCACGCAAATTCTTGCTTTCAGCCCTAAAAAAGTTGATCCTTACAATTGTGCAATATAATCATATAAAAACTAACATCAGTTTAAACTCTACCAGGTAATCATACGATGAAGCTTGTTTTAGTCTCAGGACGTTCCGGTTCAGGTAAATCTGTTCTATTAAGAATGCTCGAAGATCTCGGCTATTATTGTGTCGATAATCTGCCACTGCCTATGATGGGCACGCTACTTAAAGAGCTCTCGGGCAACACTCAACTGGTTGCGATCAGTGTCGATATTCGCAATCTTCCAGAAAAAGAGAGTGAGCTGACTAAGCATCTAACCAATTTGCCTGAGGGCGTAGAGCTATTAAGCTTCTTCCTCAATTCCAGTGATGAAGTGCTGCTTAAACGCTATAACGAAACCCGTCGTCTTCATCCCTTGTCTCATGATAATGTCTCACTAAAAGAGGCGATTGAGCTTGAGGGACGTTTACTCGAACCGTTAGCCAATATCGTCGATCACTATATCGATACCTCAAACCTGAATATCTACGATCTTAACGATCAGGTGCGAGAGATTTTGCTCGGTAACGTCGATAAAGAACTGATGATCAACTTTGAGTCATTCGGTTTTAAACATGGTATGCCGACAGAGGCAGACTTCATGTTTGACGTACGTTTTTTGCCTAATCCACATTGGGAACCCGATCTGCGCCCAATGACAGGTCTCGACAAACCTGTCCAAGACTTCTTGAATGAACGTCCAAGAGTCAATCAGTTCATTAAACAGATTGAGCAGATGCTCGAAGATTGGCTCCCCGATTTAGAGCGTAATAATCGCAGCTATCTCACCATCGCCATCGGCTGCACCGGAGGCCAACATCGGTCAGTTTATATCACCGAGCGCCTTGCCGCACACTTCCAAGGAGGCAAACATAAAGTCAAAGCCCGCCACCGTGAGCTAAAGAATGCCGACCATTAAACGTGAAGTCACTATCTGTAATAAATTAGGACTTCACGCCCGAGCAGCCACAAAACTTGTGGTGCTGGCCTCCGAGTTTGATGCCGAAATCACAATTATTCAGGGCGAAAAACAAGCCTCAGCGACAAGCGTATTAGGCTTATTAATGCTAGAGACGGGAATGGGCAAAACGGTTCAGCTAGTGGCTACGGGAGTCGATGCCCAAACGGCACTCGACGCCATCTGCCAATTGATTGATGCCAAATTTGATGAAGATAGCTAATCATTCATCATTTACTTAACGACTAAGTTAGTTATCACGCAAGTTATCACACACAAATATCCAGCACTTAAGTTATGATAAGCGCCTTTTAAAATACCCAGTGAGGGAGCTATGCCGATTGAAGTCTTAGACAATGAAACAACGGACCAACGTCTCAATCAGCTGACTCAAGCATTAGGCAACGGTATGTTTGTCCATGTCCGCAATATGTTGCAGGACATGGCAGCATCGGACATTGCTTTTATTCTCGAATCATCGCCACCTCGCACCCGTCAAGTGTTATGGCAACTGATTGACCAGGAACACACAGGTGAAATCCTCGATGAACTTGGTGAAGAGCTCAAAGATAGCCTGATCACCCAGATGAGTCCTGAGCGCGTAGCTAAAGCAGCCGCAAACATGGACACCGATGATCTGGCGTATATTCTTCGTAGCCTGCCTGACAGCGTCTACAAGCAAGTGCTGCAATCGATGACCAAGCAAGACAGGGTTCGCGTAGAGCAGGCGCTGTCTTATCCCGATGATACTGCGGGCAGCTTGATGAATACCGATACGGTCACCTTAAGACCCGACGTCAATATCGATGTGATTTTGCGTTACTTAAGAATACGCGGAGAGCTGCCAGATGCGACAGATATGCTGTATGTGGTAGACAAGCACGACAGAGTGCTTGGCGGTGTGCGTATAGCCGATCTGCTGACCTGTAACCCCGATGCCTCGGTGCGGGAAATCATGATCTCCGATCTTGAAGGGATCCCGGTTGGTATGTCTGACAGCGAAGTCGCGCAACTGTTCGAACGTCACGACTGGGTTTCGGCTCCTGTTATCGACGATAACAATAAGCTATTGGGGCGTATCACCATCGATGACGTGGTCGATGTGATCCGTGAAGACGCCGAACACTCGATGATGGGTATGGCGGGTATGGATGACGATACCGATACCTTTGGTCCTGTGTTAAAGAGTACCTTTCGCCGTTCACTTTGGCTAACGGTTAACTTATTCGCTGCCCTCTTAGCTGCCTCTGTCAGTAACATGTTTGAAGGCACGCTGGAACAGTTTGCCACCATCGCTATTTTGATGACCATCGTACCTAGCATGGGCGGCGTGGCTGGTAACCAAACCTTAGCACTGGTTATTCGTGGTATCGCCCTTGGCCAAATCGGTCAAAGTAACTCCCGTTGGTTGATAGGTAAGGAGCTAGCTATTGGCTTCCTAAACGGGCTTCTGTGGTCTGTTCTCGTCTTTGGTGCTGTCTGGGCTTGGAAAGGCGATATGGCGCTTGGTGCGCTTATTGGAGGGGCTATGCTTATCAATATGACGGTGGCAGGCCTTGCTGGTGCTAGCATTCCACTCATACTGAAGAAGATGAATATCGACCCAGCGCTCGCTGGCGGTATGGTGCTAACCACAGTAACCGATGTCATAGGCCTATTTGCCTTCCTAGGGCTAGCAACCGTTTTCTTAATGCATTAACCATTAGTATCAAGTAGATAAAAGGCCGCAATCGCGGCCTTTTTCTTTTTAACTCATGTATCAGAGCCACTACTGCTTAAGCGGTGCATCGAAGCCGTAGTCAGCAAGAATAGCTTGCCCGGGTTCTGACAGAATATACATGGCCAATTTCCAGGCTTGAGGCTCAGCGTCATCTAATACGATCAAGCCATAATTAGCACCGACTGATAAAGGGGCGGGCATCTGCACTATCTGCAGATCTTTCACCTCTTTTTGCGCCAGTACTGCATTGGTGCAATAAGTGAGAAACAGATCGGCACGCTTATTTTCCATCACCCAGCCATAGGTGTTACGGCCCTTGGGTGCTTTTGCACTTTTCTCACCACCTGTGAGCTGCAGTGCTTTTTGTTCAAGCTGCGCCTTAGCGCCAGCCTGTAATGCGTCAGCCTTGGCGAAAATCTTCCAAGCATAGTCTCCCGACGGATCGGCCTTTGGTGTAGAGGTACCCACACGCACATTTGGGTCTAACATAACAGCGAGCAGGCCTTCACTGTCGAGTTTAACGTTTGGCTGAGCGATGGCGCACATCTGATTGCGGGCAAACATCACCACACTGTCACCTTTACCTGCAGCCTTTAATGTTTGAGGGTGCTTCATGTTTGCAGACGCGAATACACCAACCTGTTCGCCAGACTCAATACGTTTACGTAGTAGACCCGATGGTCCGTAATCGGCGTGAACCTGTTGCTCACTCTCCTGTTGATATGCCGCAACAATGTCATTCATCGCATTTTTTAAACTACCAGCAGCTCTTAGCTCAATAGGATCTGCGTTGGCAACAACAGGCAAAGCCAACAGCGACACTAAGATCCATTTCTTCATTATTTTTCCACCGTTAGAAAGTTAATTATCAATTACAAGTATTTATACCAATGAAAAAACATCTAACGCTAAATAACAATGTCTGTTCTTCGCGGGGTTTACCCAGTGTCTAACAGCGAGAGTTCTGTCACCTAGCCAGTCAGTTATCCAGACAAAAAGTCCCACCTTACGCCCATAAAAAAAGCCACTCTTGAGTGGCTTTTTAGGCTTAAGACGATAGCTTAAGCTTGAGGCATAGGGCTTAAGATTATCTCTACGCGGCGGTTTTCAGCACGGCCCTGCTTAGTTTGGTTAGAGGCAATTGGCTTTGACTCTCCCATACCGTGAGAAGCTACGCGTTGAGCAGGAACCTTATGATTCGTTAGATAATTTGCCACCTCACTCGCACGTACTTGAGACAGTCTTAAATTATAAGACTCGGCGCCAGAGCTATCGGTATGGCCCATGACATTCAGCTTAGTCTCATCATACTCAAGCGCCACCAGCACCACACTGTTAAGCACCTGTTGAGCACGTTGACTCAAGTCCGTTTGATCCACACCAAAAGTCACATCATTTGGCATGTTCAAAATAATATTGTCGCCACTACGGGTCACGCTAACACCCGATGATTGTAACTGCTTACGCAGCTCCGCTTCCTGAACATCCATGTAATAGCCGATCCCGCCACCAAGTGCAGCGCCCGATGCAGCCCCGATCAACGCACCTTTACCTCGATCACTCTTACTCGAAGAAGCAACACCGATTGCTGCACCAGCGATAGCACCAATTAAGGCACCGTTAGTCGCTTTGGCATTTTGAGATTCGTTAGTATAAGGATTGGTTGTCTGACAACCAGAGACCAACATGGTGGCAATTAAGCCACCAATCAGAAAAGAACTGCGTTTTACACTCATTTTTTACTACCCCTAACAGCCCTTGCCTTCGGCAAAAGCGACCACGATTAAGTTGTATTTTTAAAGCAGTATATAAAGCACGGCGAATTAGACAATGGTCACGCCGTTAACTGGTTTAAAAACAAACAAATTAGCCAGCTTTCTTAAGCGGCCCTTGCACCACCGTGGTGCGCATGCGCACCTTTTTAGGGCGAACAAAATACGGCTTATTGCACCAAAGCTGACTAACGAGCTTTAACCATATGAAATGTAATGAATAAAAATACCAAACCAACTTGGCACGTCTTAAGCATACTCATTATTGAGTATTCGCTGGCTAAAAAAATAATTAATAACAATGCTCAGCGAATAACGACAGGAGCAGGCTAAAACCCTTTGTCGATGGAATTCCGTCACCACACTCAAAGACGCACAAACCACTGATGTCTAAACATTAGAATGAGAGAAAAATACGATGGATGCTATCAACCTTAACCTCAAAGTAATTAACGAAGTCAAAAATAACGGCCGTTTATTATCGGACGTTGCCAAAGACTATGGCCTATCGACTAAAACCGTTTATCAGATTGTTCAGGAAAGTGAGCAAAGAACCAGTCAAGGTTCACTGCCAATTCTGAAACAGACTAAGCAGCTAAGTTTACGTATTAAACAACTGCTCAGTCGTCGCTAGATTTAACAGGCTGTACCCTGTTAAGCAGAGGCGGGAAACACAACTTTCGCCTCAACGAAATCAAAAATTAACGCGCTAACTCTATATAAATAAAATACGCTTAATGTGAATTTCGCCTCTGCACCCCATCTTGAGTTCAACACCGACTACTGGAAAGTGGCTAGTCGGTAACCTAGTGGCTCGGTATCGTCTGGATTCAACACCATGGTGTAGTTACCGGCTTGATTAAACTGTACGACATCTGACTGATATAGAAGAGTTAAGGTATCGTTTTCATCTTTAAATACCACACTTATCTCATAGTCATCCGACGGCAAACTAATGCTACTCAGCTCGGTAAACTCAACCCCTGTTAACTTATATTCTGCCGACTCAATAGTCTCACTCGAGCGCACAAAATAGATCATCAGTTCCTCAAACTCCGGAACAAGATTGGCCAAGCTGATCTGATGCTCAAATGCTCTTGGTCGATGATCGTGGGTGATGGTCATGCCCTTTGCTTCACCTAACTCATCCTCATAAACCACAATGGTTTTACTCTCATCCTGGTTAAAGGTGATCAATAGGTTATTGGCTAATACTTGGTTGCTTGCGCTGTTAGTAATGGTAACGCCATAGTCGTTGTAGCCTATATCTTTAAACTCAGTGAGTTGATTCGGCTTTAGCTCGTATAGGTACTGGGACTCCTGATTACTGACAAGCTCAGCATCGATCGTGTCGGTATTATTGAGTCCATTAAAAACACGATACTCTGCATTGGCATCAATATTGACATAGGGATCAGGCGTGCCAGAAGAGTCCACATTATCGACTATGATCTTAGGCGTCCCAGGACCAAAGCTATTGCGAATAATGAACTTGTATACCGTATTATCGGTCAGCTCCAGTGCGGCGGTGGTAAACACAGGTTCGGCTTGCCCACTTTCGGTGAGATACAGTACATACTCACCAGTATCGAATATCAGACCATCGCTGTGACCTTTATAGCTAATGGCGTCCAGCATGATCGCCGAACTAAACGCTTGCCCCTGTTTGCCCAAATAGAGGTCAAAACTAGGCTCACCCATCGCAGCATGGGCGATTAACACCTGCATCTTGCTATAGTCGCCACTTTCATCACTATTGAGTTCATCCATTTCGCTGCGGCTGTAGACGATATCGACTAACTCAGGCTCACTATAATCACCGACTAATATAAAAAGATGGTTATCAGCATCCCTCAGCTCTATCGTCGATTGATAGATATTCAGCTCTTCGCCTTGGGCATCTAAGCCTGTGATCTCAAGTTCGCTCGTTCCCGTCCCGTACTCATACCTAGGTAAGGAATCGGCAAAGCTCACCGACGAGTAAGCATACCCATCCAGTACCAGCGCAGTCGAGGTGCTGTTTGCCGATCCGTTGTAATATTGGATAAAGCTACCGCTGCTGGTTGATTCGCTGTCATCTGAGCTGCAAGCGACAACCGTCGCCATTACTACTGATAAACCGATATAACGCCATGGTGTTTGTTTCATCTATCTTCCTTAATTAATTCGCAATATGTGCACCTCTTATGACCTAAGGTTTGCGTCAAGAACTGTCAGATAGTGAAATAAACGGCAAGTATATGAATAGCTTTGTAAATTAGTGTGAACTTAATAAAGCCTCACTTTAAGCATGCTGACTTCAATAAAAAAGCGACCCTATTCGGGTCGCTTATCATTTATCTAAGCCGAGGGCAGAGGCTAGCTCGCTAATAGCACTATGAATTGCCTAGAGAGTTTTTTATCGTCTTGTCGACCATACTTGATTAGCAGATCCTCTCGCCCATCACCATTGAGATCATCGCTTATCAACATCTTGCCATCCACTGGCAATTGCAAGCGATGCTTCTCGGGATCGGAACCAAATAGGCGCTTGCCCGATTGACCCAAATAGATCTTTAGTGTCGATTCATCTTCCGACAATAAAAGATCTTTAAGGCCATCGCCGTTAAGATCCGCAAGCTTAACTACTGGCGTGCCCGCTTGCCCCGAACTGAAGCTAAAGCTTAGCTCAACTTCTTTGGTCACATTGGAGTCATCACTAAATCGACCGCTAGAGTCCATCTTAAACAGATGCACATCTTGATCGATACTGCCCGAGAGTAGCGCGCCGATAATTTGCGATACCCCAATATCAAACCCCGCCACCATCACTTCATCCCGCTCATCGCTATCGATATCGATAAACTCCAAACCAGTAAGTGTCCCTTCGGCTTTAATCACACTGCTCGCCGTCTTGGGGAAAACCAAGGCGCCTTTCTGACTCTCACCGAGGTAGATCTCATAATCATTTACTCTGTCGAAAACACCACTGCTTTTGGTGTAGCGGATCACCATATCGGTCACCCCATCGGCATTAAGATCTTTAAGCTGCTCAACCTTGCGATAAACCAGCTCACTCTGATCTAACTGCTCACCGTAGGCATCGCGCTTGTTCCACCAATCGATACCACTGATAGGCTGGCGTACCGAAATGTATTCGGCAACCTGATCGAAGCCTTTAGTCTGGGTCTGCTTATAAACTTCCAACTCTCCCTCGCCAATCTTAACGATATCCGCCAAGCCATCGAGGTTAACATCACTGATATAAAGCTTAGATTGAGTATAGGTGGCGCCATCGTCAAATAGACGAGACTGCGGCTTTATCGGCAGAGTCTGACGCTCAAAGCCTTGCTCTTTAGCCAAAAAAAGATGCAACTGATTAAAATCATGGATCAAGATATCGTCTAAGAGATCACCATTGAGATCCTGAATAAACTCACCACGACTGATGAAGTCTGGCCGCTCTTTAAAAGATAGTGAACTGATCTTGGCCACCGTTTCAATATATAACTTAGAGCTATTCTCTTTACTCACGAGAAGCTGTAGCTCATCTTGAGATAGGAAATACAACTGTTGTAATTTACCGGGCACAAACTCTGTGATGTCAAAACTATGTAGCTCTTGGGGCAGCGCTCGCTTCATTGTGAGTTGGTATCGTCCCCTTTCAAACCCATAGATAGCCATCCAGCGCTGACTCAAACCATCGACACCAAATACCACTAACTCTTTACCCGCCTCAGGCAGCAGATCGGCAGCGATGATGGGGTGAGTCAGCTCAAAAGGGGCATCGATTGCCATTTCAGTAAAGCTTAACGATGGCTCGGAGGCCGCTAAAGCCGATAGTGGTAATGTCGACGCAGCCAGTAGATAAGAAACGCCGCCTCCAATTAAAACCGATCTCATATTGAAGAACTTCATGTTAACCATTACCTCATCCATAAATACTATAGAGAGTGAAACTAGCGGTTTTCTAGCCGGAGTAAAACCACTAGTTAACAGTTTGTAACATAAGCCCGAGTATTTTGAGCATTATTCAAGAGCAACGGCTCGATATATCCAACGATTGGCACCAAACCAGTTAATAATGAGTCCAGCCAATACGCCTAAGCTAAAACTGATTAAAGCATTCAGTGGCCCACCGCTTAACGCCGTGGAGCATAGATAAAATACCGATAGATTAACCAATGCCGCGAGAATTGAAACTGCCACTGACCTCAATAACTGCCTAGCCTTAGGGACTTGCTTGCGCTCACCAAAGGTCCAGTAGCGATTCGCCAACCAAGAAACAATAAGCGCACAGGCAAAAGCGCTGCAGCGAGCGAGCATTAAAGGCAGCTCAAAGCCATTCAGCAACCCATAAAACAGCGCAGCATCAAACATAAATACCGCGCCGCCAACCACTAAGAAGCGCAAAGCTTGCCAGTGCTTAAGCCATAATTGCCGCAGTGCCTGCATAGAGAAGACCATTAGTTGCGACGACAACGCAGTAGCCCCCGATACTTATTGTGCGCCACTTCACTGCAGTGAGAGAATCGAGGCTCTGCAAGCTTGCTATTCTCAACCACTAAGTAGAAGTCACTCTTCGAGTCCACCTTGTCTAAAGCATCAATCTTGTCTGCTTGACCAGCGCTGTAGAAACGTGCTGAAAACGGCTGCCTCTGCCAGTAATAAGTCGGTAATGCTTCACTGCGCAGTGAGAGTAACCAGCGCTCGCTCTTATCTTTTGCAGGCCCAAAATTCAGCACGACAACGGTGATGAGTAACAAGACTGGAATAGATAAAGCGATTGCATTGAGCCCTGGTAGGCGACCATTGCACCACGCATAGCCGAGCAACAGCGCTAAGCCTGGAATACCAGGCAAGACATAGGCGGGCAGAATATTGCCCGCGAGCGTAAACAGCACCATAGGTGCAAGCATCCAGCACAGAAGATAGCTAGCCACCCCCTTAGATTGCTCTGCCGCCTGTTTCTCCCCCTTAGCAACGACTTCTGACGCAGAGCTTCTAGCCTCTGTCACTATCTTGTAAATTGCCCTCGGCAGAAACAGTGACCATGGCATAGCAGCAGCAATGAAATACAGCCAGATCGTACCTCGGATCTCGTCATGGGCCGTGCCATAGAGATCGCCTTGCCAGCCACTATCGACAAAGCGCGACCAATGCTCCCCAATAATAAAGTAATGTAAAAAGCCTGGAGTCGCTCGCTCCGCCATCACATACCAAGGCAACGCGATAGCGAGCATCAGCAGAGTGCCCGTCACAAGTGGTGTACGCTGCCATAAGTGTCGCCACATCTTTAATAGGCCAGTCTTTTGCAAGCCATTCTTTCGCAAACCATAGCGCCACAGCAACCAAAGCCCAGTGCCAATTGCGAACAGGACTAATGCCACCGGGCCTTTTGCCAGCAAGCCGATTGCTAGGCCGCTAAAACCGATATATCCCCAAAGTCTGTCACCTTGCCAACACAGGTAAAAACCGACCATCGCCAGCGTCAGCCCCAGTGTCAGCGCCATATCGGTCATTACTGCACCCGCGCTGACGCTAAACACCACTGTTGATGCCAAAATGATTAGCACCGACGTCACGGGTAAATGCAGACGTTTGGCAAAGTAACCGACAACGGCTAAGGTCAGCATCGCTGCCAACCAGTGGGGAAAACGCACAGCAAACTCATTGATACCAAATAGGTTTAATGAGCCAGCACTCATCCAGGTATGTAGCGGGGGCTTGCCCCAAAACGGCACATTGTAATCAAATAGAGGCGTTACCCAGTTTCCTGTCTCTACCATCAGGCGTGCCATCTCACCGTATCTCGCCTCGGTGGTATCCATCAGCGGATACCAAGGCAGGAGTAATAGTCGTGTCAGAACCACCAGCAAGAGCACAGCCACTCCCCTGTGAGTGTCGCGAGTGCTCAACATTATTTAGCCCCCAAGTAGCTAACATTATCCTGCTTTGTATTGCGAGTCCGAGCTTTCACTTGCGCCAACGACTCCCGATAGGCTACCTCTTCAATCAGGTATAGAGGCCTTTGCTTCACCTCTACAAACACTCGCCCCAGATACTCTCCAATCAGCCCAAGAGCCAACAACTGGATCCCAGCTAATGCCAGCTGCACCACCATTAGCGACGGATATCCAGCAACACTGCCGCCAAATATCAAGGTATTAGCCACTATCCAACCGCCATAAACAAAGGCGCACAATGCCGTCAGCACACCGCACCAAGTGGCGAGTCTAAGGGGTTTAAAGCTAAAGGAGGTAATGCCGTCCATCGCTAAGCCAAACAACTTGCCATAATTCCACTTAGTTTCACCGGTAAAACGAGGATCGCGGTCAAACTCTAAGGTCTTTTGAGAAAATCCCGGCCAACTAAATAACCCTTTCATAAAACGGTTACGCTCAGGCAAAGCCTTAATACTATCGATAACCTGACGGCTCATCAGGCGAAAATCACCGACATTCTCAGGCACTGGCGAGTCCGATACCCAGTTCATCAAACGGTAGAAGCAGCCAGCAGAGAAACGTTTAAACCAGGTCTCCCCTAACCGTTTTCTGCGCTTCATATTGACGATATCGTAGCCGGCTCGCCACTGAGCCAACATATCAGGGATCAATTCCGGTGGGTCTTGCAGATCCGCGTCCAGCATGATCACCACCAATCCTCTGGCGTGGTCAATACCTGCTGACATCGCCGCCTCTTTACCAAAATTACGGCTTAACTTGATGCACTGATACTCATTATCTACCAGAGGTAATCGGCTCACCTGCAGCCAAGAGTCATCACAACTTCCGTCATCAACAAATACAATTTCACTGCTATCATCAAGCCTTGAAAGCACCGCGGTTAAACGCTCAATCAAGGGCTTTATCATTTGCGATTCATTGAATAAGGGCACCACAACAGACAGACAAATCTCTGCATGTTCGCGAGTTTGAGAAGATGAGGAATACGACATGTTTTATCCTGCAAAGGCTAATTTGCCGTTAGCATGCCTAGACTTGAGTGAACGAAATGTCGTTGACATTTTTTCGACAAAAAAAGTGCTAAAATAATCGCCATATACCGGGTTAATCACAGCATGCACAATGACAATTAAACTACTGATTATTGAAGATAACAGCGATGTAGCGGGGATCCTTGGCGACTATTTCGAAGCCAAAGGCATGGAACTCGACTTCGCCGACAACGGTGAGCTTGGTCTTTCGCTAGCACAGGCTTTCGACTTCGATGCTATTATCCTCGACCTGATGCTGCCTAAACTCGATGGCTTAAGCCTATGTAAGGCGCTGCGCTCCCTTGGTTGCAGCACCCCCATCTTAATGTTGACCGCGCTAGATAATAAAAGCGACCTACTCAGCGGGTTCGATTGCGGTGCAGATGATTATCTCGGCAAGCCTTCGATCTCGATGTCGTCGATGCCCGAGTACAAGCACTCGTAAAACGGCATCGTGGCCAAGTGGCGCAAGGTACACTCAAGTTTGGTGATATAGAGTTAAACATCGCAAAACATCAGGCTTCTCGCCAAGGTATGCAACTCGCACTGACACCTATCACCTATCAGATCCTGCTGCTGTTAATGAAAAATGCTCCCAATGTGGTTAAACGCGAACAGATCATCGATGAAATCTGGGGCATGTCGCCACCAAGTAGCGATATTTTACGCAGCCATATGTATCAACTACGCAATCAACTCGATAAACCCTTTAAGCAACCTATGTTAGCAACAGTGCCTAAAATCGGCTTTAGGCTGCAACAGGGAGAAGAGACGTGTTAAAGCGCTTACTCAACCGAGTCCCATCGGCCTCTAAGCTGCCTCAAAGGTTGATGATCTATTTCAGTATCATTGCCCTAGCCATAGGGCTCACGCTCTATATTTCCATGCTGAGCTTAATGCAGTGGATTGAGGATGAAGTCAATCAACATGAACTCGAGGTTAGCGCGCCATTCGCCATAAGCTTATTTCAACAAGGTGCAAAGCAACCTCTCAAAATTGGCTTATACGTTGAGGCTTACCATTCAACTGAACTTATCCCAGAGAAATACGGTGATTTAAGCCAATTCCCCAACAATTTTTCAGGTGAAGTGGTCGACCGCGGCGCAACGGGGTTATTCCATGAGGTCACTAACTTTAAGTTATTTGAAGATGATGCACTCAACCAGCACGAAGAGATCTTCCTTTATCGAAGTGAGTTTGAACTTGAAGGTGTAATGCAGCCTCTCTACCTCATCATGCCTGCAGAAAGCGTGGAGTTAAGTCACAGTGAGTGGCAATCAATTAACCTGTTTGTGCTTAGCTTCATTGGGGTTTTGTTTCTACTATTTGGTTTCGCGATTCACAAACTAAGCCGCCGATTAGTTGAACCCGTTGAGCAACTCAGTAAGCAACTAAAATCCCCTGCTACACACAAGACCTTTAGTGTACCGCCGCAGTCTGCCGCCGAATTTAGTGAGCTTGCTAATAGCCTCAATCATTATCGCCAACAAAATGAGATGATGATAAAGCAAGAGCAGGCGTTTGCTCGCTATGCCAGTCATGAGCTTCGCACTCCAATCACAGTGATCAGCGGTGCCGCCAAGTTACAGGAGCAGAATGATGCTGCCGCATTTCAAGCTCGCCAGCGTGACCGTATTATGCGAGCCGCCCATGATATGCAGCATACAGTCGATGCCCTGTTAGGCTTAGTAAAACAAGAGAAAGGCACCGACAATAAGCAATTCAGGACATTAGAAAAAAACGAAGTTGAGCAGATTATCGCGCCGCTTTCACACCTAGCTAACTCAAAGCAGATTACACTCGAGTTAGACTTTAGAGAGCCGCCACTGCTCAAACCGAGCCCTGCAGTGCTACGAATGCTACTGACTAACTTGATTAGCAATGCTATCAATGCCAGCGACTCCGGCAAAATATCCATTAGCATAGATAAACGTGCAATAGGGATCACTGATACTGGCCGCGGGCTCAATTCATCAGAAAACGATAGCAATAATGGCCATGGGCTCGGCCTTCTCATCGTCGATAGCCTGTGTCAGCGTTACCAGTGGCAATTTAGCCTAGAAGATATCGCACCAACAGGGTGTCGGGCGCGACTGAGTTTCCCTGTGGCTGAAACGCACTAAGCCTCTCCCGCGCCAACAAACAGAGGAACCAAGCTTTAGCTTATGGCACTTCCACAATATTATGACAGATGGCTTTTGCGATGCGTCGGCTAAAAATGACCGACAGATGCAGAATAATCACAAACCTCTGATTCTCGGCTATGTGCCAGAACGAGCTAGAGCTAGGTACAATCGTAAAATCGATGGGCGTCCAATAAGAGTAAAGTTTTATTCCCTCTAATACGATTTCAGACTCAGCAAGCTCAACAAGTAAGTCACTGTTAGGCCTTAGCTGTCTAATTCCTTTTGACGGGTAAGGCAGATAGGCTAAATAACTGCCGTTATGGGGAGTCGACAGACAGAAGAATTGACTCACTCGTCTAGCACCATCTAGCGACTGTAAGTAATAACGGCCGATAATACCGCCCATACTAAAGCCCACCAGCACTATCTGTTCATCACAACCCAAAGCGCTGTCGATCTGCTGCCGTAAATTTTCGGCAGCATGTTCTATACCGTAGCGCCCATCGAAGGGGCTAATCGTGGGGGCAAAACATTCGTGGCCCGCTTGCTGTAGTCGCTTTTGCAGCAAGCGCATCACATGCCCAGTATTAAAGATGCCATGTACCAATACGACTTTCATATATCCTCTGCCATGGATAACAACAAAGACCCTGTCTATTTCTGAGTCAAACTCAGCCTAGAGTCAAATGAAATAACCCTTTGGCGCCATTTTCAATGCTCTCACCAAAGGTATCTCCTAGATAACGCCATTGAAGAATGAGGGTATTTATTGGTGCATTTTTGCTATCATTAGCGCCGTCACCTCTGACACTATTTCAAATGAGCCTAATATATATGTCGATCACAACATCGGACCCAGCAGCTATACCTCTTTCTCAAGCATTGACCCAAGCCATTGCTAAGCGTGCTGCATTTCTAAAGCAAGCAGAGACACAAGATACCGATTGTTACCGCGTATTTCACGGTACCGTAGAAGGTTGTAATGGACTCAATATCGATCGTTACGGCAATGCTTGGCTCATCCAAACCTTTCACCAATCGCTGAGCGATGATGAACTAGCCGATGTGACAGAGCAACTGACTCAACTCGCCGATCTTCCCGTGATCTACAACGATCGCTCTGACAAGAACTCTCGAGTATTAAACCGCTTACCAGAAGAGCTACAGAGCTTCGCCACGAGCGAACAGCAGATGCAAGAAAATGGCATCCAGTTTACCAGTAAGTTACGCCATGAAGGCCAAGATCCGCTGCTATTTCTAGATATGCGTGTAGGCCGTGAATATGTTGCCGCCAACAGCGCAGACAAGAGCGTATTAAACCTCTTCTCCTACACCTGTGGCATAGGCACGGCTGCGGCTGTCGGTGGTGCCAAGCGTGTCGTCAACGTCGACTTCTCCTCATTTGCCCTAGCGGCGGGTCGTAAGAATGCGGCGTTAAACCAAGCTGAAGATGTCTGTGAATTTATCCAAAGCGATGCCTTTCCAGCCTTAAGACAGTTGGCAGGCCTTAAAGTCGGTGGTCGTCGCAATCAAAAGCTTCCCTCCTACCCAAAGCTAAGTGCCACTCAATTTGACTTGGTCTTTCTCGACCCACCGAGATACGCCAAGAGTCCTTTTGGCATCGTCGATCTCATCAATGACTATCAGAGCCTATTTAAGCCAGCACTACTGACCACTAAATCCGGTGGCACAATTGTCTGCTGTAACAATGTTGCCAAAGTCGATCGCAATGCCTGGTTTGACAGTTTAGTGCGCTGCGTTGAGAAACAGGGGCGTGAAGTCACTCAGCACACTTGGTTAGACTGCCATAACGATTTCCCATCATTTGATGGTAATCACCCACTAAAGATTGTAGCGCTACAGTTAAGCTAATCAGCTTTAGATTGTGGATTAAAAATCTGCTGCGACAAAACGCTTCAAACAGTAAAAAGGCGGCTATCAAACCCGCCTTTTTAACCATCTATTAACTACCAGACTCTCAAAGGACTATAAATAACAGTTACAAGGCGCCGACAAAGCTAAATCCCTTGCGACAAAACAACTTAGAAACCAATGTCAGCCTCATCCTAAAACCCAGCATCAATTAAGCAAATACAAATAAAAGTTTAACGCATAAAAATCAGGCGCATAGAAGCAAATAAATCTAAAAAATCGTTTTTTATTTCTTAGTACATAAATTAAACTTTACTTTCCATATTAAAAGCATAAAATCCGCCTCCTCAAACCAACATTTAAACTTTTAAAAGTATCAATCTATAGGAGATAAAGGTGGACATTTCTGCCTGCAAACCACACAAAAACAGTACATTCGTACCTGTTGCTGGTTTATCGTTTTTTGCTATCGCATCAGGCTTTCTGATGAGCCTTATTCCATTGTCACTAGCATCATTTGGCATGGATAACTCATTGGTTGCATGGTTAGCGAGCATCTTCTATCTAGGTATCTTAGTTGGTACAACCTGCATTCAAACAATCGTAGCTAAAATTGGCCACAGAATCTCACTGATGCTTTTTCTTGCCATGTTGACCCTGACAATCGTCGCGATGCTGGCTATACCGACAGCATCAGTCTGGCTCGCCGCTCGTTTTCTTGCCGGCTTTGCCGTTGCGGGTGTTTTTGTGGTCGTTGAGTCTTGGCTACTGATGGCTGATAGCGCAAAGCAAAGAGCTAAGCGCTTAGGCCTATACATGACATCCCTCTATGGTGGTACTGCGCTGGGTCAGCTAGCGATTGGGCCATTAGGTATTAATGGTGTTACCCCCTTCCTCTGGGTTATTGGCTTACTCATGTTAGCGATCTTGCCACCACTTTTAATCAAAAGAGGCCAGCCAGAAAGTCTCGAGCACGAGAAGATCAGCATGCGTGAAGTGAGAAAGATCAGCTTACCGGCGGTGATCGGCTGCTTAGTATCGGGCCTGTTACTAGGTCCTATTTATGGCCTAATGCCAAGCTATATCAATGGTCAGTTTGCCAGCACCGAACGTACCGCATTTTTAATGGCTGTGATTATCTTAGGCGGTATGTTAGTACAACCTTTAGTGAGCTATCTATCGACGAGAGTCGGTAAGAGCCTGTTGATGGCGCTATTTTGCCTACTCGGTACTATCGGTATCGTTGGTATCGCCGATGGCACCTCAATTGCGATAATTACCGTAAGTTATTTCTTACTCGGCGCGAGCTGCTTTGCGCTCTACCCTATTGCTATCTCACTGGCCTGCGAGACGATGGCATTGGAGAAGATCGTTGCCGCGACAGAGCTAATGCTACTGAGCTACAGTGTTGGCTCTGTATTCGGGCCAGTCATTGCAGAGCACAGCAGTACCTCGGCGCACTCGCTGATCACTTATCTCGCTGTAGTATTGCTGACGACATCGATTTATATGTTGATTAAGAGTCTACAAAACACACGCAGCGGCCACACACCAGCAATCGGTTAACCGCCACTTAGTGTTATACAAAGAGCGCAGCGTAAGCTGCGCTTTTGCTTTCGGCTCAACAGCAAAAAATAACACTGACTTCTTTCTCACAAAGGGCGATTTTTGAGTAAAAAAGCACTAAAATAGTGCACTTCAGGCTAGCAAAAGTAGTCGCCAATATTATCGTTCCAACGCTTTAGAGTACCCAATCAGTGAAATGTGCCCACTTTGATCAGCAGCAGTGTCTTTCTTGCTGCCATATAAACCAACCCATGCCAGAACAAGTTGCAGCTAAGTCGCAAGTACTAAGCCAGCTACTGAGCGACTTCGAGGTTGAACAGTGGCACCAGCCTGTGTTTGGTCCTGATAGTGGTTTTCGTAATAAGGCTAAAATGGTAGTGCTTGGCGCGGCGCATCAACCCATCTTAGGCATTGTTACCCCAACGGGCGAGCCCGTCAGCCTATGTGATTGCAATTTATATCCTGCCGATATGCAGCAACTACTGCATCGACTAGAGCTGTTTGTACGCCAAGCGGGCATACCGCCTTATAATGTCGATAAAGTAAAAGGCGAGCTTAAGTTCATCTTACTCACCCGTAGTCAGATCAAGGGTGAATACCTGCTACGGTTTGTGCTCAGATCTCACAAATCTATCGAGCGTATAGAGCGAGAACTACCGCAGCTATTAAGGGAATACCCACAGATTAAAGTGGTATCGGTAAATATTCAGCCGGTACATATGGCCATTCTCGAAGGGGAAGAGGAACTTTTCCTCACCGAACAGACGCGCTTATCAGAACAATTTAACGATGTGCCTCTGTTCATTCGACCAAAGAGCTTCTTTCAGACTCACCCAGAGATCGCCGCCAAGCTCTATCAAACGGCTCGAGAGTGGATGGCAGAGCTTAAACCCGATACGCTTTGGGATCTATTCTGCGGCGTCGGTGGTTTCGGCCTGCACTGTGCATCGAAACATAGCGCATTAACCGGGATCGAGATCTCGGCTGAAGCTATCACCTGCGCCAAGCTATCGGCAGAAGCAATGGGCTTAACGCAAGTTAGCTTTACCGCGCTGGACTCTACTGGCTTTGCTCAAGGCTGTGATGCCAAAGATAAGCCCGATGTGGTCATCGTCAACCCACCAAGACGTGGCATTGGTGAAAGCTTGTGTCAGTCACTGTCTGCATTCGCCCCTAAAGCCATCCTATACTCAAGCTGTAATCCACACACCTTGGCCAAAGATTTAGCCACTATTCAGGGCTACCGAGTTCAGAAAGTGCAACTATTCGACATGTTCCCCCATACAGACCATTTCGAAGTCTTGGTTCTGCTGCTTAAAGACGCTTGATCGCCGCAATGCCTTCCAACATCAAGGCTTAATCCTAAGCCTTGATGCACTTACTAAGTCATGCTTCACTCTATTCCCCCCGCTTCCACAACATAAGGGCTAGCTAAAGCTGGTCAGGAAATAATCATTGAAAATTAACTAGATACGATCTAGATCTCAAAAAAAGAGATTTGGGATAAGCAAATACGACTAGATTCAAGTAAATGCGACATATTGTCCGTAATTAATATCTATCTGGCGATAAGCTCTTTATAATAAATCCTTTATTATTAAGGATATACTTATGAAAATCAGCGCACGTAACACACTAAACGGTACTATCAAATCAATCGACGAAGGTTCTGTTAACAACGAAGTTGTTATCGAACTAGCACCGGGTGTTGAAATCACTTCAGTTGTGACTAAGAAATCTTGTGAGCAACTAGGCCTAGTTGTTGGTGGTCAAGCATACGCGATCATCAAGGCAAGCAACGTGATGGTTGCTGTAGACTAAGCAAGCGACCCAACGGTTGCTGTAAGCTACTGTTTAATAAAAAAGCCGCAAGCACCTTGGTGTTTGCGGCTTTTTATTTCAATTATCTGCGACTTGGCTAAATAGCTAGGCTCCCATCAAGGAGATGACAGCGCCAATAATAATCAAAGACACTCCCGTCAAAATCGTATATTTCACCCGTATCGCCCGCTTATATGCCAACAAGCCTTGATACTGAATATCGATATTCTCGCAGTTTTCAAACCCGCGCCCCAGCGTCCAAATAAACAGCGTCGTGCGATCAAAAGAGGAGACAAATGAGCCTTGGGACCCAAGTAGACGCTCCCAGAGTGCCCTATCATGTAGCTTTAGTACGCGGTTCAGTTCCGGCAAGCCCATAAAGGCCAAACCCACAAATAGAATGATAAACCCCATAACCAATACAGCCATCTCGCCCTCCTGGTCAAAAAACACTCACAGCCGTTACTAACATCGGATATTTCCGTCAAGATGTAAAGTCGCCAAGGGCTATCGCAATCAATTATTAAGTTTAATACCTAAGCTGCTTATATTATTTAATAACTCTAAAACCTGCGTATTGCACCCCAGCTTGCTGAGGCGATGGTATCTTAAGCAGCCTTGGATCTAAGCTATTAGTCGGTGCGGTTTTTCCGCTGCAACCACAGCCGCCGGAAGTTCCACAGCCGCCCGATGAGCCACCGCTACAGCCGCAACCACCCGATGAACCTCCACAACAACCGCCCTTCTTCTCATGGTTCAATGAGGCTCGCCCTTGGGAAGCATTCAGCAAACGGTGATTCAGATCTTTCGCCCTAGAGATAAGCTCAGGCAGTTCTATAGTGTTATCCGTCTGGCTCACACTCATTCCCGCATCCAGCAACTTGCCTAACATGCGCTCACCGATATGCTGCACCACCACAATATCTGCTTTGTGATCGATGATAAGGTTTAGCATCGCCTTTTTAGCGCTGCAGCCACCGCCCACCGCGGGGTTCTCAAAACGTGCGATTAATTGCAGTTGTTCATCGTAAAAAGCTATCTCTGGCGCTTTGGTAAAGTGAGTCGCCAAACGATCTCGACTCATAGGAATAGCAATAATCATAGTAAATCCTTCTTAGGGTTCTGAGGGAGTAAAAGCGCCTTTCCTTGAGTGACTGCTGTTGCCACTTTTTTGCGTGCACTCGCCAACAGATAACCAAAGGTTTGCCGAGAGATCCCCATTGATGCCGCAGCATCGAGCTGACTCAGCTTTTGCACATCCCCTAGGTTGAGTGCCTCAAATTCATCAGCTTCTAACTGAATTTTCTCAAGCTCACTCGATGGAATGCCATTGGGTTTAAATAAGCTACATGGTACACAGCTACTTAGGTGGCGGCATTTCTTAGGTCTAGACATAACAAACTGTCCTCTGACAATCTTGTTGGAATTAATTCATTGGATTGAATTGGCTGCACTTCTACTTTGTCATGCAGTTATTGGCGTAGGCCAATAACTGCTATTATTGGTGATATTTTTCGAGCAAACTGAGGTGAGAATCACACTCAAAAATAT
This sequence comes from Shewanella sp. Isolate13, assembly GCF_022398325.1. Lineage (GTDB taxonomy): Bacteria > Pseudomonadota > Gammaproteobacteria > Enterobacterales > Shewanellaceae > Shewanella. The sequence continues at coordinate 44,388 of NZ_JAKEVD010000002.1, read as the reverse complement.
TCACCGAGCCTAAATAACTGTTAGTTAAAAAAGCGCCGACTATATAAGCGCCAGCCAAAGTTTCAAACGTATTGCTCTGTAATGCTAACGATTAGGAAGGGATGTGAACTTAATTAAGCCTGCGGCCAGTTAATTACCCGCTGACAGATAGCCTTGAGCAAATACTCGTCATGGGAGATCACTAACAAGCCTATGTTGCGGCGTTTCGCACAGGCTAGCAGCTGTTGCCAGAATTCGGCTTGGGTCACCATATCAAGGTGGGCGGTTACTTCATCACAGATCAGATACTCAGTGGTCGGCACCAGCGCACGGATCAAATTAAAGCGCTGCAGCTGACCGCCAGATAACTGGCTTGGTCGCCTCGCTAACCAAGATGCCTGTAAACCATATTCCTGTAACAGGGGCAGATAGCCATCGCCTTTCCAGCTCTCATTTAACGAGGCCGCTAATGTCAGTCGAGGGTTAAAGGCGAACTCACTCTGCTGGATCAGCCACTGCACAGGGTTGGCTTGGTTAACTTGCTTTGCAGGCAGCTCAAGCAACTCGACATCGGCAGTGACCATTCCCGCGAGCACACTCGCTAACGATGACTTCCCGACACCGCTAGGGCCTGAGATCCCCACAACCTCACCACGCTGCAAACTGAGATCGGGAAACTGAATGCTTTGATTATGCCGCCGAAGACAGCCACTACGCAGCATTAGCATTTGTTAACCCCCAATGCTCCGGTAACGCAGCCCAAAGACTTTGTGTATAACTATCGCAGGCACCGCTACGAATATTGGCACTGGTAGTGATCTCAACCAGCTTACCGTCACGCAGCACCAAGATGCGATCAGCCACAGTAAGCAGCTGCCTTAAATTATGACTTATCACCATCACAGCCACATTCTCACTACGAGCCAAGTAGCCGAGGTGTTGATAGATGCCTTCTGCAGCCTGACTATCTAAGCCACAACATGGCTCATCGGCAATCATGATTTCACTCGCCTGCCAACAGGCCTGCGCCAGTAATGCTCGTTTAGCCATGCCGCCCGACAGCTGATGACGATAACAACGGGTAATATCTGCCGCCAGTGGAAAAGGCCTCTTGCGTTTAGCGCCCTTAGGCACTCGACTCAAGGCATAACTTAATTGCGATGAAATTCGCCTTAAAGGATCGAGTACCGAAGCAGACTGCGCCGCCAATACTCGCCTATCACCACAGCTATGGAGCACCTGACCGCTTAAGCTAAACCCACTCGGTACCTGACCTAGTAATGCTTGTGCCAATAGACTCTTGCCACTGCCACTGGCTCCCACCACTGCAAATACTTCGCCCTTCGCAATCGAGAAACTTAAGGGGGATAACAGACTGATATCGTTCGATTGAATACTGAGTTTATCGACACTCAACATGACACGACTCCTTTTAGATGGGTCTGCGGCCCCTGACGCAGCGCCGCCAACAACTGCTGAGCAATATAAGACATCAGCAGTAAGCAGATAAGCAGTAACAGCCCCGGGCACACTCCTAGCCACCAATGTCCGGTAAGTACATATTGGCTCGCTTGAGCCAGCAGAGCTCCCATAGAGGGGCTATCAGGATTTAAGCCGAAGCCTAAAAAAGTGAGAGCCGCCATATGCGTCAAGGCATGGGGAAACAGGAGTAATCCGCCAACCCACCACTGAGGCAAAATTTGCGGCAACATATGGGTTTTAAGCCGTTGCCATGGAGAACAGCCAAACTGCTCCGCCAGCCGATAATAGGGGGTCGACTGCACTTGCTGCATCTCAAACCGCAATAACCGCGTAAGCTTAGGCCAGTGGCTCAGTGCGATGGCAATCACTAAGCCCCATTCGGCCCCGCCAAAGGCCAAAGAAAGCAAGATCAGTAGCAGCAGGTGAGGCAGTGACATAAACAGATCCACCAGCAAGTCCACCAGCCAACGACAGTATGGATGCAACATGGCGAACATCGCCATCGTCAGCGCCAACACACTACTCATCAGCACCGCGAGCCCCCCCACATAGATGCTCTGTGCCAGCGCTTGTATGCTGCGGCTAAACAGATCTCGCCCTAACCAGTCGGTGCCAAACAGATACGCCATTGAGGGAGCTTGATACTTATGCAGCAGGTTGAGCTCTGCCCCCTGAAATGGCCATAAAAAAGCGAACAGCACCAACAGCAATAGACTAGCGGATGCAAAAATAAAGCTTGGCTTACGTAATGTGCTATGCATCTTTCGCCTCGAGCATGAAGCGGCGCGAAAGCAAGCTGGCTATCAAGTTACCGCCAAAGACGAGTAGCGCCGAGATCAGGGTACAGCCCATCAGCAAGCCCATATCACTGGCCAAGCCAGCCTTAACGATGCTCGCCCCAACCCCAGGAAAGCTAAACACGCTTTCAGCGATCAGCGAGCCGCCAAACAGCTCGGCAACGGTGGCAAATTGCAGGATAATCGCCGGCAACAGGCTATTACGGATCACATGAAACAGCACCACCTTGGATAGGCCATCACCATGGGCTAATGAGTACTGCACATAATCAGACTGCAATACATCGATCACCTTCTCGCGGGTATGCAGCATGATCGGTGCCATACTCACCGCAGTAAGTGTCACAACGGGCAGTAGCAGGTGTTGCAACATGCTAGCTAACGACTGCTCGGTAAACGTCATGCCTATCGGTGCCGCACAGCAAACTGGTGTTAGGCTTAGCGCGATAGAGAACAGGCTAATTAACAGCATCGCCAGCCAGAACGATGGCATGCAGACCATTAGCCAAGCGAACTTTTGAATGATGCGATCTAACCAACCGCCACGATAGACAGCCGCAGTGAGTCCCAGCAGGTAACCGAAAACTAACGAGCAGATCCAGCTAAGCGCAATCAGTAGCAGCGAGATCGGCAAGCGCTCGGCAATCACACTCGATACGGGTTGTTGATAGAGACTAGAGTAGCCTAAGTCCCCCTGCATCAAGCCCCCAAGCCAGTGCAGCAAACGCTGTCCAACACCTTGATCTAGCGCCAGCTGACTCTCTAGTAAGGACTTTTGCGCCTCAGAGACCGCAAAAACATTGCCACCAAGATAGGCATTGATCGGATCCAGTGGCGACCAACTAAGCAATAGATAGGCAAACACAATAACCAAGATCAGCAGTAGCACCAGTCTTAGGCTAACCTGTAATACCGAACGCGATAGCTTTTTCATCGATTAGGACACTGCCAACGCCACTGCTCAATATTGTTTGCAAGAGGCCAACCATGCCCATGAGCCTCTATGCCTGGTTCACTAAGATCTAAGCATTCATTAGCCGCATAGAGATGCTGTAAGTTAACTAACCAAGTCCAGGGGCGATCTGCCGCGATCAAGGTTTGCGCCTGCTGCCAGAATGGCAATGACTCAGACCATGATGCCGCGGCCTGCGCATTGTCTAGCGCCTTATCGACCTGCGGGTTGCTATAGTAGCCGGAATTGAAATAACCTTTGCCACGACTAGCACTGTGATAAACCGCCCTCACTTCCGTGGCACTATGACTGCCAAAGCCTAGCAGCACTGGCTGACTATGCATCTGCAGATAGATCGCCTCCCAGCTTTTGCCTACGGGCTTAATCTCTATGCCTAATGGCTTAACCATCTGCGCGACGGCCAATGCCAGCTGTTGGCGAACCGTATCACCCGCTAAATAATAGAGCGTCATGCTAGCCACAGTGCCCCCCTTATGGCGTAGCCCAGCTTTAAGCTGCCAGCCATTTTGTTCGAGCAAGCGCTTGGCGGCATCAAGATCGGGCTTATTTGACGAGATCTGCTGAGGCCCCCAAGGTAAGCCATCGGCTATCGAATAGGCTGGAGTCGCAAAACCGTCTAATAACTGCTGTACTAAAATCTGGCGTTCAACTGCCATATCAATAGCTTGGCGAATGACAGCATCCGAAGTGACATCATTACCTATGCCGCCACCTTGAACAGGAACCATGGGCCAGGCGATACCGCGGTTATCGACGCTATCTATGCTCCATAGCTTGTAGCCCGGCGGTAATATCTTGGCGTAACGAGGCGCGATAGCAGCAAGATCTAACTGGCCAGAACGCAGTCTTGCATAGCGACTATCTTCATCGCTAAAGGTCACTACTATCTTAGAAAAAGCCGGTTTTTGGCCGTAATAGTATGGATTGGGCTGCATGATAAGCTGCTGATTTCGATCCCAACGCACGAAGGCCAGTGGACCAGAACCGATAGGATTGAGGCCGTAGGCTGCGTTATAACTAGCCTTAGGCACGATAGCTAGGTTGACTAGGTTATCGATAAAGGTGATATCGGCCTGCTTAAGATAGAATCGTAAGCTGTGGTCATCTAAGATCTCAACCCGCTCCAAATTGGTTAAGTCATGTAGCGAGGCGCTGTTCTTCGCGGTATCGAAGCTAAACTTCACATCCGCTGCAGTTAACGCGCTGCCATCACTAAACTTAACCCCATCGCGTAAATCCACTAGCCAGCTCAAGCGATCCTCGCTAAGGCGCCACTGCAGGGCGAGATCACTCACCAGTTCAAGGGCATTATCGCGTTTAATCAGGGTCGATTGAAATAGCGGACGATTGTACTTCCCCCACCCATAGATAGGATCAAACCCCGTTTCCGGCTCGGCTCCCAAGGCAAGGGTTAACACCCTGTCTGTGTTTGCGAGACTAGCAAAGGGCAAAAGAGAGAGAACTAATAGAATTAACGGCTTCACAATAACATCCACAATCCATTGAGTAATACTATTTTTCGAATCGTAACACTACACCCAATTGTTCAGTAAAACAGCTTATTCCAAAGACTAAATACTGCATCATTGACCTAGATCACTTTTATAAGGGTGCATCTTGCTTACATCTATAAGATACTCAAAGTAATTAAGTTTTTAGGAATTTAGCTATGTCTAACGACACCATTCGCTTCACTGTTTCGATGCCACAATCTCAGTTTGATGAGATAGAACAAGACCTATTGCAGCGAGGCTACCAGTCTCGCTCCGAATACATTCGCGACCTGTTTCGCGATCGTCTCGTCGATAAGCAATGGAACGAGAGTAAGGAGGATGTCGTTGGGGTACTGACACTGATTTTTGATCACCACCAACGGGGCCTAAGTGAGAAACTAATCGATATCCAACATAACCATTTAGTGCATGTAATGTGTAGCACCCATGTGCATGTGGATCATCACAACTGCCTAGAGACAATTATCATCAAGGGACAAGCGGCTGAGCTTAATGCCATTGTGAATCGAATCGCCGCATTAAAAGGGGTTAAGGTGGCACGTTTGAGTCGCGCAGGTGTGGTTTAACCTAGCGCAACTGCCTACAGTGCTGCTGAACCCGCCCTAAAGTACTGACTTGGCGTATTACCAAGATGCTGCTTAAAAAAGCTAATAAAGGCACTGTCGCTCGCAAAGCCCAGTGAAAATGCCACCCTAGATACGCTACTCCTCTCGGCTAAGCGCTCTATTGCGGCCTGCAATCGCCACTGCTGCCGCCAAGCTTGATAGCTCATTCCCGTTTCTTTAGTAAAAATCCGCGAAATCGTCTTCTCACTGGCACCAATCTCAGCCGCCATCAGCTTAAGTTGCTCAGCTTGACGCTGCCCAGTCTGCAGCAGCTTAAGCCAGCCTTGTAAGCGTTTATCTATAGGTATAGGAAGCGATAGCTTGAGCTCTTCCGCCGAATTAAGTTCCTCGGAAAATAGGGCTATAAGCGCCGCCTGCTGCTGACTCGGCATATCCCATGGCCACATTGCCATTCGCTCAATCAAGGCAGTAAGTAGCGGGTTAACCCCAAGTAACTTCACTGAGTGAGGCAGCTCGGGAAAAGCCTCAATATCAAAATAGATTGAACGGTATGCCACCACATTTCGCATCTTGGCGCAGTGCTCTACGCCAGCAGGGATCCACGCGGCCTTAGTGGGCGGCAGTACACATTGACGTTTGTCCCCCTCCGATTGGCATAAGGTTATCGACATACATCCCCGCGGCGCATACAAAAGCTGTGCTTTTTTATGTTGGTGCATCCCCGAATCATGCTGCCCCACATCGGCAGCGATCCCGACGACAGCGGCAGTGATCTTATCAGCATTAAAGCGCTGGTTATGATCGATAATAGCCATAGCTCACCTTGTCCGATTTCAGATGTTTTTAGTCTTTATTATTGTAATCGACCTTTTCTCGGGTCGCTATACTCCTTCCCGCAATCTAGCTACAGCATTAAACATTACGGAATTACCATGAATAAAAGACCCGAGATCTGGTTAATCACCAGCTTGATGATGTTTCCACAAATCGTCGAGACCATCTACAGCCCAGTACTACCCGATATTGCGACCGCCTTTAATGTCAGTCAGCAGGCAGCCTCACAAACGCTATCGATCTACTTTATTGCATTTGCTCTAGGGGTCATCATTTGGGGACGTTTAGCCGATATTATTGGCCGTAAGCCCAGTATGTTACTGGGTTTGATGAGCTACGCCGTGGGCTCAATTATCGCTATCAACAGCCAAGAGTTTGAATATCTACTACTGGCGCGAAGCTTGAGTGCATTTGGCGCTGCAGTAGGCTCAATTGTGACCCAAACGATGCTACGCGATTGCTTTCAAGGGCCTGAGCTTGGCAAGGTATTTTCAATTATGGGCATGGGAATTGGGATTAGCCCAGCGCTAGGTCTTATCTTAGGTGGCTTACTTGCCAGTCTATCGGGCCATAGTGGTGTATTTCTAGCCCTAGGATTACTGGCTATTACTCTATTGCTGTTATGTGTTTGGCGGCTACCGGAAACCCAAAATAAAAGAGGTAAGCCCACCTCCTTGAGAGTACTCGCGATAAAGATGGGAAAAGACACTATGATATGGCGTAACGCTATCTTGGTTGCCAGCTTTAACCTGATGCTTTTTGGCTATTACTCGCTGGCACCATTTATGTTTACTCAGCTTGGCCTAAACCAGAACCAATTTGGAGCAAGCGGTATTGTACTCGCCATTGGAGTGCTAATAGGTAGTGCCACAAATAAGCATTTAATCAGCAAAGGTTGGCAAGGGGAGGCATTACTCTCATTGGCTTGTATTGCCGCTCTAATTGGCGCTATCGGCGTGTACCTGAGCCAATCTAATCTGTTATTTTTGCTGCCAATGATGCTTGTCGTCATCGGCTTTGGTATCGCCATCCCCAATATTCTCAGTCAGGCATTGGTCAATTATAAAGATGCGGCGGGCACTGCTGGCGCATTATTTGGTTTGACCTATTACCTGATATTAGGTGGAGGATTATCTCTAGCGGCATTAAATCACAACTTAGCGCAAGTTCTGCTTTGTTGCGCACTAACCAGTGTGCTGTTAAGCCTTAAAAAAAGTTAAGCTAGCAAAGATCAAGCATCACTAATCTTGTTAGTGATGCTTGGCGCTTTAGACTCAATAGCAGCATTGCCAACCGCTCACAAAACCAGTCTTAGGCTCCATCAGTATGAACTGGGGAGCTCATGCTGTTTCTAATACGAACAACCTCTGTTTTGCTTAGCATTCACAGTACTTTTGCGATCTATACTGCAGTTTAGTATGTTGATAATTGGCAAAATATGAACCTTAGTCCAAAAGCATACGTCTTGCGGATTTAACGTCCACATTTCCCTAATTTCAAGACTCAATAGTCCACCTACTTTACTGCTCTCAAATGGCGCGGTTGATTGGAGGGCAACTAAGGCAATACCGTGATTTCTAGACTTCCTAAATGGGTTGAGTATGGTGCGTTTATTCTGGCTTTTACCGCGGGTAGCGTGAATGCCATCGGCCTGCTGGGTTTCGAGCACCAATCGGTCTCCCACTTATCTGGCACGGCAACCTTGGTCGGCACTCAGCTGTTAAGCTCATCGCCCACAGTCTTGTTCCATCTACTAGGGATCTTAGTCAGCTTTATGCTAGGCGCGGCACTTTCGGGCGCATTTCTCTCCGGCAGCAGCGTCAAACTGGGGCGTCATTACGACACCTTATTACTTATCGAGGCGGGCTTTCTTCTGTTTGCTATCTATCTACTGCAAGATGGCACCTATTACGGTCACTACATGGCATCGGCGGCTTGCGGCCTACAAAACGCACTGGCAACCACCTATAGCGGAGCGATTGTGCGTACCACTCATGTTACGGGAATTTTCACCGACCTCGGCATCATGCTAGGCGGCGTGTTTAAAGGCGAGAAATTTGATAAGCGTAAAGCCATACTGTTTATCTTGATCATCGCGGGCTTTATCTCTGGCGGCGCACTGGGGGCTTACCTTTTTGCTAAGCTACAATTCTTTGCCCTGCTGGCCCCCGCCGCCATCTGTATCGCACTGGCGATAAGCTACCGTATCTATAAGATCCAGACGGCAGTGAAACGCTAAATAAACTGATAATAAAAAAGCGCCTTAAGGCGCTTTTTTATTATCTCAGAGTACACAATCGATTACTGATTGATGGTCACTTTCTCAATGATAATCGCCTCTCTTGGCACATCATCATGGTCACCTTTAGAAGCAGTTTTAGCACGGCCTATCTTTGTCACCACGTCCATACCTTTAGTCACTTGACCGAATACGGCGTAACCCCAACCAGCATTGGTCGTTGCGGTATGATCTAAAAAGCTATTATCGGCCAAGTTAATAAAGAACTGCCCTGTTGCCGAATGCGGTGCATCGGTACGCGCCATCGCAATACTGCCACGAACATTCTTAAGGCCACGGTTAGCCTCATTGACAATTGCAGCTCGAGTCGGCTTCTCTTCCATCTCGACAGTAAAACCACCACCTTGGATCATAAAGCCTTTTATGACTCGGTGAAAAATCGTGCCTTCATAAAAGCCTTCTTGGCAGTACTTGATAAAGTTCTTAGCGCTAACAGGCGCCTTTTCCAGATCCAGCTCTATCTCGATATCACCTAAGTTGGTGGTAAAAATAATCATGGTCTCACACTCTCATTATGCGCTTATGCGCCTACTCACTATTTTACTCTTAGTTATGGACAAAAATGAGTTGTGTTTAAAAATATATTTCCAGCTTCTTTGGTTCAAAAAAACATAAAACAGCCACTTTTGCCCAATAAAAAGCCAAAACAACAAAAATATAACACAAAGCGTCAAAATAATGACTTTACCCTTGATAAATAAGGATTTTTATCACAAAACGCTAACACCAAGTGTGGGTGAAATCACATCTTTAACCCGTCTAAGCCTATAAAATGCCCCACAAACAACCCGCCTTAACCATCAACAAGCAATAAAAATAAATAAAACACATAACCACTTATTTTTATTAAAAAATACAACAAGGAAAACCCCATGACCAAAAACTCTGAAGCAAGCTTAGCCAACGCAGGACGTCGAGGTTTTTTAAAAACGACAACAGGCGTTGCCCTTGCAGCAGTCGGAACAAGCCTACTCCCAGCCACTGCACACGCGAGCAGTGACAATCATATTAAACCTTTCCATGGTCATGGGTCTGAGCATGGTTTTTGGAATAAAGTCCGCAATGAATTTATTCTAAATAAACGCACCACCTACATGAACATCGGTACCTCAGGCACCATGCCAAAGCGCGTACTAAAAGACTATAACCGCACCAACGAGCAAATCTCGATCAACCCTTGGAATAGCAATGTTCCAACCATAGATTATGCTAAGCAGATCGCACCAAGCTTTGGTGCCGATGAGCATGAACTTGTGCTAAGCCGTAATACAACCGATGGTTTATGTACCATTATCAACGGTCTGCAGTTTGAATATGGCGATGTTATCTTAACCACTAACCATGAGCACCCAGGTGTTACTACACCACTAAAGCATGTCGCACAGCGCTATGGCGCCGAAGTGATCGAGTTGGCGCTACCTGTATACACGCCAAACAATGAAGTAAGTGCAGATGACTTCGTGCAAGTGTTTAACGATGCAGTCAACCTATATGGCAACCGCGTACGTTTTATGGTTTTCTCTCACGTGACTTTCACCACAGGCACCACCTTGCCAGCTAAGCGTATCTGCCAAGAGGTCGCCATTCCTAATGGGATCGTCACCATGGTCGATGGCGCACATACACCAGGTATGTTCAACCTTGATTTCCATGATATCGACTGTGACTTCTACTCAGGAGCTGGCCATAAGTGGCAGTGTGGCCCAGGTGCTACAGGCTTCCTTTACGTACGTGACAACGCTAACCGTCTATTCGAGTTCTGGAGCGATCGCGAAACACCACTGTGGTTTATCAATAGCTCATCAACAGCCACAGCTGTGCAAGCTAGATTACAATCGATTGGTCAAGATAACTACCCAGCTAAGCGTGCATTAGCTGACTGTTGTGCGCTTTGGGATCAGATTGGACGTGATGCTATTGAAGAACGCATTCTAGACTTAAGCGCCCTATGTAAGAAAGAGCTTGCCAAGAAGTTCCCTGATGCGATGATCTTCGCCCCTAATATTCGCGAACTATCGAGTGGCCTAACCTCTTTCAACCCATTCGATGATCTAAATGATGGTGAACTACTCACCGAGTTCCGTGATCGTTTACACGAAGAGTATGGCTATATCGTTAGAACCACCTCTTTCTATTTAGATCCATATGACACAGTTAAGACCTACTCTCTGCGTATTTCGACTCACCTTTTCCACGATAACGATGACGTTAAAGGCTTGGTTAAGGCGATGAAGCAACTGCATCGCGAAATGAGATAACCCATATATAGAAAACGGCCCGTTTGTTATTGTTAAAAATAACAAATCGGGCCGTTTTTTTATCACAAAATTGAGCCTACGAGGAGAGGAGCGATACCTATCGCCCATGACTTAACCAGCCTGCTCTACTCTTTCAACCAGACCAATATTGTGCTGCTGCCGCAATAGCAGACGAGTAAACTCAGCCGCTGGGACCGGGCGACTAAAGAGGTAGCCTTGACCATACTCACAACTACGCTGCTGTAAAAAAGTCGCTTGCTGCTCAGTTTCGATCCCCTCGGCAACCACTTTAAGCTGTAACGACTTAGCCATCGCCAATATCGCCGATACCAAAGATGCGTCCGATGAACAGGTGGTCATATTATTAATAAATGCTCGATCAATTTTTAACTTAGTAAATGCAAACTTCTGTAAGTAACTGAGCGCCGAATAGCCAGTGCCGAAATCATCGATAGATAAACCAACACCGAGTTGCTTAAGATAAGATAGCATCTTCATCAAGGCGTGATCTTGCTCTATCAACAAACTCTCTGTCACCTCCATATCCAACTGACTTGCGGGCAAACCTGTCTGTAGCAATATATCGACGATACGCGACTGCAATTGCTCGCAATACCTAAACTGAACACTAGAAAAGTTAATTGCAATCTTAATAGGGCTAATTGCTTGCCACGCCGCAGCCTGAGTGCACGCCTCAAGCAATACTATGTCACCGAGCCGATGAATAAGGCCGTTTTTCTCCGCAAGCGGAATAAAGTCCTCAGGCGAGACAAAACCAAGCTCACTATCGGTCCAGCGCATCAAGGCTTCGGCTGCGACAATTTCACGGCTGCTCAAGTCCAGTATCGGTTGATAGTAGATCTCGATATCGCCTTGCTGAATAGCCTGATGCAAACGGACATTGAGCGCAAAGTTTCGCTGCACATCAAGGTTCATGCTCTCATCATAGAAACTAAACCCGTTTCGGCCCATATCCTTGACGCTATATAGCGCAGTATCGGCGCGCTTTAATAGTGTCGCAGCATTTTTGCCATCTTTAGGGTAAATAGACATACCAATACTGGTCGAAACAAAAAACTCTTGCTGCTCGATATGAAACGGTTTTTCAAACACAGATAGAATACTACTCGCGACCAGTTTGGCAGAGTCTTGGTGCTGAATATCGGGCACGATAACCAAGAACTCATCACCACCTAAACGTGCCACGATATCGGTACTGCGTACAGATCTAAGCAGCCGCTCGCTAGTTTGCTTTAATAACAGATCCCCTGCATGGTGCCCCTCTGTATCATTCACTTGCTTAAAGTTATCCAAGTCGATAAACAACAACAGAATTTGCGTCTGTGTCGCATGCGCTGCACGAATCGCTTCCTGCAGACGAGCCATACCATGGGTACGATTAGCCAAATTGGTCAGTTCATCATGGGTCGCTTGATAGGCAAGCTTGCTTTCCGATGCCTTACGCTTAGTGATCTCTTCATGTAGCTGAGTGTTTTGTATTGCCAACTTCTGCTGTTGCTCGGAAGATAGCTCAACTTGGGTCTGCAGCACTAAGTTAGCGTTATTGATCCGCATCAGGTAGATAAGCCCCATAAATACTGGCAGTGCCAATAGGGAGATTGCGGCAATAAACCAAGCCGATGTAAAAATATCTTGCTCACTGACAGGCTCAAACCAACTCTCTAATAGAAAAGGGGTCGAAACAACCTTCTTCTCAAAGTAGATGATCCTTGAGGTTTCACTATAGTAGCTCGTCGTGCCAAGCTCGCGGTCTGAGACACAACCGTTGAGAGAGTTCCACACAACAATGTCTCCAACAGGCGTCACTAAGGTTAAGCAACTGCCGCTATCGTGGTGCTCTTGTGTCGACAACATACGGATCAGCACATCTGTATTTAGGCTCGCCACTAAGATCGCTACGGGCTTATTCTGATGATAGATAGTCTGCAGCAAATGAATATCAGGTCCATCCTCACCAGATACGACCAAGATCTTATGACTAAGGGCCTCCATCTCCTTAAAAGGTAGCTGACTGATATCAAAAGCACTATCTGGCTGAGTATCGACAATGACACTTTCGCCTACCCCCACGATCAACACCCGAGAGTAAATAAGTTGGCCATCCATCTTATTCGACTGAGTAAAGTTATCTATGGTTCGAGTTAGGTTAAATAGGCTAGAACCTAAGCCATACTGCAACGACATACCTGCGGCTAAATTAGAGAAGTAGGTACTGACGTCCCGTTTCATGCTCAGATTAGCAATATTCTTTTCACTAGCATCGATGAAAAAACTTAAGTTTTCCGTGTAATTACTAACTCTTAGATTAAGCGCACTGTTTTGTGACTCTTTTAATCGACTCTGGCCCAAATTGGTGACGGTCAAAATAAGAATTAAATAGGCACTCAGTAAGATACCTGCAATGATGATAGCAGTTTTGCTGTTAAACCATTTGAACTGTTTCATGTTACTTTTTGGCATCTAATGCCGCTTTATCAAAATAGTCTTGGTAGTAATGAAACACTGTAGGGTAATGCTTCTTCACTAACTTGTTATAGCTACCGTCTGCGCGGATCTGTTTCAAATACTGGTTGAAGGCTTGTCGAAGCTGTGGCGAGTCTTTGCGAAAACCCACCGCCATTCGCTGCTCTTCGGAGATGGGACCAATAATCTTAATCTCATTTGGCCACTTATCTATCGCAATCAGTGAATCTGCAACATCTAGTAGGGTTGCCTCGGCCTTAACACTGAGTAGAAATGGTACCATTTCATTAAGCTGTAATTGCTTAGCGGGTAAAATAACATTGGCTTGAGTGCCGTACAGATCATATAGGTCGGGATCGAGACAAGATTGCTTCATGGCGATGATATCTCGCTGACGCAGCATCTTCTTCACGGTTAAAACATCATCCAACTCAGAGCCACTGGGATTAATTGGGTTCAGCTCTGACTCAGTGCGCGCAACCAGCCAAACCGCAGAGGGAAAGTAATCATCGGAGAAAGCCACAATCTCCTCACGCCAATCTAAAACGGTAAAACCATTAGCAATCACATCGCCGATTATCGGCTCAGGTTCGCCATAGACGACTCTATTATTAATGAACTGACCATTACGCCCTGTCAGCATGCCAAAAACCGTTGTCCATGTGGCGGGAATAAACTGATATTCCACTCCAAGGTGACGAGCGAAGTTTTGCATTAGCTCAATATCGAGGCCACTATGAGTGATCTTGTTGCCTTCCGAGTACTGAGAAACGAAGTTTGCATAGGGTACCCCTAGGTGACGCAACACCCCTTCAGCTTTAACTTCGGCTAAATCCCTTGCCATGACTTGGGTCGCCGAAATGCCAAAAGTAACCAGCAATGCTAGCAGGGGTAGAAACCTTGATTTTACTTGGAGCCTCATCGTAAAAGTCTCACATCTTAGGGAGCGTTTAGCTTGAATGACGGGCGTGGAGTATAACCCGAGTCGATGTTATTTCCACGACTCAGGCAACACTTTTATAAGTGATGGTTAAATTTGCAGCTACGTCGGTGTAAAATAAAATAAGTAAAGATAAAACAATCGCATACAATCTAGTTTAATAACTAAAATGTCACAATAAAAGTCAAATTTCTGTCACCCACAAACAAAAAAGTCAGCAAGGGCTGACTTCTTTTCTTATTCGTTCATAGGCTACTTATCTTAACTATTCTAAGCCTACTTAGTGTGAAACATTGGCTTATTTGATTTATCTGACTCTGACCAGAAATTAATATTGAATTGAGCATCATCACTTAGCTCAATACGATGCCAATACTGGGGAGGACTCGTAACAAACTGCCCTGCATTAATCACTACTTTCACCTCAGCTTCAGTCTCTTCACTATTAGCAAAACCATAGTAAGTAACCTGCCCCTCCATCACACATAGCTGACCAAATACGCCTTCTGCCGTATTGTGATGACCCAGCAGGGCCGCCGGCACATTTTCCTTAGTAAAAAAGCCGGTTGAACGCTGAATGGTCCAATTTTTAGGGATCCGTAAATGGCTCATATTTAACTCCTCAGGATATGTTGCTGTCAGCGATTTACTTACAGCAACATCTGCAATACAAAATTGTTTAAATCTATTGAAAGCTATAGCGATTTCAACAGCGAGAAGGCTCTATTCATATGTTGCTCGGCAACGACAAAGCCCTGTAACGTCCCCTCAGCATTTAACGCATTAACACTACAACCTTCAGCATCAATCTCCATCTGCCAGCGTTGGATGCCCACTACTGTGTTTCCCCCTAGCTGAATGGGATAATGTGGCGTTTTGATCTTCACTAACATCGCGGGAAGCTCCAACTTTGTCGCCTGACCCAATAAGGTTTTTGCTAACGCATTCGCACTGAGCAGCGCTGGCTGTAGGTAAGCCAATACTTTGCCATCTATCTCGGCGCAATCTCCCAAAGCAAATATATCGGCCGCCGAAGTTTGTAGAAAACCGTCCACTATAATCCCGCGGCCAACAGCAATGCCCGCTCGCTGCGCCAACGCGATATTGGGCATGAGTCCCGCGGCAGAGATCACCATATCGACCTCTGTTTGCCGATTAGAGGCTAACTTGGCAAGGATTGAAGAACTCCCACTAGTACTATCGCTAGTGTGATTAAGCGCAACAACACTATCATTAAGCGCCAGCTCCACTCCCAATCCTTGCATCTTTTTGCCCAGCTGCAGGGCAATGTACTCAGGCAATAAGTTAGCCATCAAACGATCGCAGGGATCGACAGTCATCACCTTTTTCCCTGCACTCGCCAGATCCATCGATAACTCTGCGCCTATCAAACCTCCACCTATCACGAGTATGCGCTTAGCCAGCGCAAGTTGTTGCTCTACCGCTTGGTACTCTTGCAAGCTATTTAGGGTCATAACTCTGTCGATGGCATTACCTGACATAGGCGGAATAAAGGCTTTAGCCCCCGTTGCCAATACCAACTTGGAATACGGGTAAGCTTGATCAGCCACCAAGATCCTATGGCAATCAGGCTCTATTGCATCAACTCTTGTATTAGCCCATAGCTCAAAATCAAACTCGGTGGCCATAGCTGCGCCTGTCGCCCTAATTAGATCGCTAGCAAGCTGCTTTTTAGAAGCCACATGGCTAAGATCTGGCTTGTTATAATCATCACCACTATCACAACTAAATACCTGAATTGCGGTGGTAAGATCGCTACGTCTGATCGCTTTGATCAATTGATACGCAGCAAAACCACTGCCGATAATGATTATGGGGGCTTGTGTTTGCTGACTCATCTTAAGCTCCCTTGGTAGGCAAAAACACATCTTTGCCTAAGCCACATTCTGGGCAGAGAAAATCTACAGCAACATCTGACCAAGTAGTGCCTGGGGCAACATTTTGATTCGGCTCACCAATAGCAGGGTCATACACCCAGTTACACACGGTGCACACCATGCTTTGCGTATCGAGCTCGGGGCTTATCGCAACTTCAGCTTCGGGAGTGAATGACTCAACGGCTGCTTGTTGCTGTACAGGCTCTTTGTCATCAGCCTCTTGAGTACTGATTTCTTGGGCTGTCGGAGCTGGGTTAACGATCTTCTGCTTTAATGGCTCAGATAGATCCCTCAACGCCCACTGCTTTGCAATGTGTTGGCCATATTCGCGACATTCACGCATCGCCTTGCCATCGGGGCGCCACTTGGTTTTCATACCGTAACTCGTCTCAAACCCAGCATCGGTAAGGCGTGTATGAATGCGGTCAACCGCACCACCATTCCAGCCAAAGCTCCCAAAAGCTGCGGCCTTCTTATTTTTAAAGCGCAGACCAGTGATCTCTTCCAGCATGCCGGCCACTTTGGGCATCATCACATTATTCATGGTTGATGAACCCACCAAGATCCCTTTCGACCTGAAGATACTGGCAAGAATGTCATTCTTGTCTTGGCGCGACACATTAAATACCTTAACGGCAACGCTGGGATCGACATCATGGATCCCTTGGGCGATCGCATCGGCCATCATGCGAGTATTGTTCGACATCGAGTCATAGAAAAGCGTGATGCGATCTTCTCGATAGTTATCGGCCCACTCAAGATACTGATGAATGATCTGGGCAGGATTGTCACGCCATACGATGCCGTGAGAGGTCGCTATCATATCGACAGGTAAATTAAAGCTTAATACCTCATGGATCTTAGCCGTCACCAATGCACTAAATGGCGTTAAAATATTAGAGTAATAGCGCAAGCATTGATCCATTAACTCCGTTTGATCCACTTCATCGTTAAACAGGCGCTCATCGCAATAGTGCTGGCCAAACGCATCGTTGCTGTACAGCACAGCATCGCCAGTTTGATAGGTCATCATACTATCAGGCCAGTGCAGCATCGGCGCCTCGATAAAGATAAGCTGCTTGCCGTTACCGATATCCAAGGTGTCGCCAGTTTTAACTATATTGAAATTCCATTCAGGATGATGGTGATGGCCGACGATCGAATCCACGGCATTTTCGGTGCAATAAATTGGCGTATTGGGGATCTTTGCCATTAACGCAACCAGCGCACCTGAATGGTCTTCTTCGGCATGGTTTATGATGATGTAATCGATCTGATTAAGATCGATCTCCATCTCTAGATTTTGAATGAACTGCTGACTAAATCTATGGTCGACAGTATCAATCAATACAGTCTTCTGCTCACGAATAAGATAGCTGTTGTAACTGGTACCTTTAGTCATCTTGTACTCAGTACCATGGAAGTCTTGCACTTCCCAGTCACGTTGCCCTACCCAATGAATGTTGTTTTTGACATGAATTGTCATATTGTCACCTATTACTAAAATTTAATTAGTGCACTTACACTAAACCTGATCTTGTAATAGCAGCGAATGTGCCAACTTTTACCTCATTGATTTACTGGGTATTTTAAATATAAAGCAGAAATAAGATTGTCTTTTCAACAACAGGAAGTGATGTCAAAACGACAGGTGCAAAGTCAAAAAGACAAACACCTCAAACATAAGCATTACTCGTTAACACCCAAAAATAACTCATAAAAAAGCCCCAACTTTATTAAGTTGAGGCTTTAAAATGCACTTATCTATTCTATTACTGATGCATCTTCTCAATTAAGGCTGCGCGGGCATCGTAATCTTCTTTATGACAGCTTGAGCAACTGTCTTTTGAAGTATTCCAAGGCTGAACATACTTACCGTCTTTGGAGAAGTTCTCAGGACTAGATGCTGGATATTCCAAATTAATCCTGAAGAAGTGCTTGTTGTTAGGCATATGACAGCTTTCACACTTGGCCACAAAGCTGTGGATCTCAAGCTCTGGCGTGAACGGCTTGTCGTAGTGACAATCCACGCACTGTTTCAGCATCGCATTCTCATGACCCGGCTTGTCATCATTAATCTTTGATTGATGTGGATTATGACAGGTATGGCACGCCATATCCTGTTTCTTACCTGTGATCTCACCCGTATCGGCATCCATTCCTAATAGCGCATCACCGGCAACTCGACCACCAATATCATAAGGGATCGTACGACCACCGATACTGTCGCCACCAAAGTCTTGGTTATGCTCACTGATAAAGGTTGGGAACTTACGGTTGGTCTTCTTGCTGTGACATTCAGCACAGGTGATCGCTTTACCAAACGCCATATCCGCTTGCTGTAAGTCAGAGGTATAGCGCCCCTTAGCAATACGATCAATATCATCTGCAGACTGAGTCTTCACATGCTTATCGCCAGCGCCATGGCAGGCTTCACACTGAATCCCCGTCATCTCAAACGTACCTTCGATACCTTCAAGACCATCTTGATGGTTTGGATTCAAAGGCGAGTCTGGAGTGTAATCTTTCCAACCGGTTGTATGGCAGTGACCACAATCGAATGAGTGTCCGTCTACTGGAAAATGTGCATTATTAGGAACGATATTGTCTATCGTAAAATCTTCACCATTTTCAGGTAATTCAGCTCGAACACCTTCGCCCGCAAGAATGTAACCATTGCTATCGATGTACATGGCGGTGCGATAGTAACCACCGATAACATAGCTCACCTCATCCCAACTATTCGGTGTACCCGCACTATTTTTCGCACCATGAAGCAACTCGACCGAGCCTTCTAACGATGAGAACGGGAACTGCGGTGCCTCACCGTTTTCAATCTTGCTTAGCTTAAAGTTATGGCCTGTTTCTAAGAAGGTCGCTTTATCTGTATGGCAGGTTAAACAAGTTTGTGTTCCCACAAAGTGACCCGTCTCAGTTGCTGCAGAGACCTTAATTGTCACGGTTGAATCATCAGTCGCACCTTGCGGGTCGGCAACCGTGTAACTAAACACAACAGTGCCAGGCTGTACTGGAGTAAACAGCAATTGGTTGTCTTTAATGACCCCAGTGCCTGAACCTTCGATTAACTCCACGACTGTTAACGTTAGCGCATCGCCATCAGGATCAGTGTCGTTAGCAATGGCATCAACCATTACCGGAGTACCAACAATGGCGGTGGCCGTTGTTGGTTGAGCGATCGGCGAATTATTATCACTTGGCGGAGGCGTCACGACATCATCATTGTCGGAGCTACAGGCGATCAATACGCTTGCCATACTTGCGAGTAACACTCTTTTATATAAAGCGTTTAAGTTGTTAATCATGATATTCCCTGCAAAAGTTATCATTATTTTTTATTTAAATTCTGATATTGATACCGCGTAAAAATCATCACCGTTTATAAAAACTGAAATGACTCACTTTTAAAAATAAGCCTAACATTCAACAGGATGCACTTTATTTTGGCCGCAAAAAACCATCACGCCGAACTTAGGGCATGAATAAAGGTTATTGAAAGTGGATTTCGCTTACTTCAATTTTACAAAGTGGAAAATAGTCAATTCACCGCCGAGGCGTAATGGATTTTTCGGCCCTAAAATGGTGTTTTTCGTACCTATTAAAAACTATGTGAGCTCGATGGCTATTTATTCCTAGTGCTTCAAGCCTATTTCTTAATCTAACCAAGTAATTGAAAGGTAAGATTTAAGAGAACTGAGTGGCGGCCTTCCCCCTGAATTGAGAAGGCGTCAGTTGGGTATGACGCTTAAAAAATTTCACGAAATAGGTCACATCATCGAAACCTAACTCATAAGCAATGTCTTGAATTTTAGCGCTACCGATAATTAATTGTCGCTTTATCTCAAGAATGGCATGGGCATCAATTAACTGCTTGGCAGTTTGACCACTCGCCTGCTTACACATTTGGTTCAGCGATTTATAAGAGATATGCAGCATCTCGGCGTAATCCGATGCATCACGGGTATGAGCCGCATTACTCTCAATAAGCAATAAGAACTGCTGAAAACGTAACGCCTGAGTTTCGCTAAGATGCTGAACGTCCGTTTTGCGCTCAGCAGCCAAGGCCACCAACAGTGACGAAAACAACAGCTGCACGAGTAACTGTGATTCCGCTTCGCTTTCCTGAGCCTTATTGATCTCAAGCAGCAAACTGTCACAGGTATCAACCAAGGCGGAGCTTAGGCTCAAAAGTGGCTGCTGTGAACTCACCAAGTGGGTAGGAGTAAAAAAAGGGATGCGAATATTGGTTAAAATAGCATTTAAGAAGTCTTCGGTAATATTGATCATCTTACCTTTAGGGCGATTCTTCAGATCAAAGGCATGCACTTGGTGTTTGTTGACAAAAATAAAGCTACCTTGCTTAAAAGGGTGATATTTGAAATCCACAAAGTGACCGCCTTGTCCCTCTGTAATATAGATAAAGCAGAAGTAATTAATCCGGTGAGCATGTGATGGACAGACTTTATACTTAGGTAATCTGCTATAGAAAAGCTCCAAATCTAATATTTCGACACCCGACTTTTTAATACTCGGAGCCCTAAATTCTACATTAGGAACATTGTTCATCGACTTTATGCCTACAGTTCAAGAACCGCAAAAGCCAAACATTACTAGCTTAAGGGTAAAACGCGAATAACTACTTTAGTGAACTATCTAATGCCATAGGCTAATAATCAATAAAGAGGCAATGAAAATAAAACTCAGCTCTCAATCTAAACCGATTACGAGTATATCCGATTAGCCTCGCACCTCCACTACGGCGGATAACGACTGCTCTTGATAACGAGTAAACATGGCCAGAGCAGATTCACTCTCACCACTGAAACCTTTTTCGCTGAGAAATTGCTCATTATAAAGCTTCGATGAAGAACGCTCAGGAAGATCGCAATAAAAGGTCACTATGGTTTTTCCTCTGCCCATCTTAGCCGCCGCATAAAGAGCGCCAGCAACGTTGAGCGCCGCACTGCTTCCGAGCACAATACCATCATGCTCTCTTACATGACGTGCGATGGCCACTAAATCGACATCGGGCAAGGTAATGGCTTTATCGATCTTCGCTTGGCGAAAGTTTTCGACGCTTCGCATAATACCTATCCCTTCGGTAAAGGAACTTCCACTAGCAACATATTCGCCTGTTTTTAAGTAGTTATAAATCCCTGAACCATCGGGATCCACCAGCCAAGTTTGCAATTGTCTATTCTTAGTCGAAAGAAAGCGGGAGTTACCCGCGATGGTGCCACCAGTGCCAGCAACCGACACCAATGCATCGATTTTACCTTGAGTCTGACGCCAGATCTCTGGCCCTGTATGGCTAAAGTGGGCCTTGCTGTTGCTGGTATTTTCAAATTGATCGGCCCACCAGTAATTCTCATTCTCTGCACCGAGGCGCTTAGCCGTATGATAAAAATGATCTGGGTTGGCAAACGGGCAGGCATCCACTAGCTTAAGCTCGGCATTATAAAGCAAGACCATCTGTTCTTTCTCACGCGCCTGCCCCCTTGGCATCACAACTAACATCTTGAACCCCATAGCCTTAGCCACCAGAGCTAGACCAATCCCCGTGTTACCTGCTGTGCCTTCAACGATAGTCATACCTGGAGTTAACTTGCCACTAGCAATAGCATCTTGAACCATCTGCAGGGCGGCACGATCTTTAATCGAGCCACCGGGGTTTTGCTGTTCACACTTAAGTAAGATCTCACAACCGCTTAGCTCACTCAGGCTGTTGATCCTAAGTAGATCGGTATTGCCGATAAGCTCAGTGATATTACTGGCAATGCCATGGGGGACAAATACCTGATGGTCAAAACTTGAGGAGGATGAGGAAGCTGACATAGATAACAATCTCTGTTGCAGATACTCATTCAATATTAGGCACAGATTTGATTTAAGCCAAACCTATGCTTCCATGATACTTAAGTTTACAAGAGCAGTTAGCAAGAGCTGTTCAGCAACCAGTATTGCTTTAGCGCAATACTGGTTGAATGAACTAAGATTCGCTACCTATGCCCAGACGTTAATTACACCCAGCCCAATTCGCGAAATTTTACTAAGGTCTTGCAGAAATATTGCATCTGCGCAGGGGTGCCGATAGAAAGGCGGTTCCAACCTTCTCCATGGTTAAACGGGCGCCCGACCAAAATACCCGCCTTTGCCATACGCTGCATATACAGCTCGCTATCGCCATTAACCTTGTGGAAGATGAAGTTGGTCTCGCTTGGCAAATACTCTAAACCTAATTCAGTTAACTGTTGGTATACTAAAGCCTTAGCCTGACTATTAGATTGTAAGCTTAATTCTAACCATTTAGGGCTTTCAAGGCTGGCCTTAGCAGCGACGCAGCCAATTAAGTTAGCATTGTCGATACTGGCTTGGGCCTGCATCAGCTTAATTAACTCACTATGGGCGACTCCATAGCCGACACGAAGTCCAGCAAGGGCGTAGATCTTTGAGAAAGTTCTGCACACCACAATATGTGACTGACCTTGCTTAACCCGTTCAACCGCAGACACAAACCCAGCTTGCTGCACATACTCCACATAGGCTTCATCGACGATAAAGCTCAGCTGGCTTGATGCCTTATCTAACCACTGATTAAGCTCGCTTTGAGGCAGTAGCAAACCCGTCGGGTTATTAGGGTTACACAGGTACACGATTGAAGGACCATTGTGAGCCGCTACTTTTGCCTTCATGGTGGCAATATCCGTTTGCCAATTGTTATCTAGCTTTACCTTCACTACGGGTACACCACGCGCCATGGCGTAATCGATGATCACCCCGTAGCTTGGATCTGGCATCACCAATTGAGTGTTAGTTTGCACCAACGCATCCAGTGCCATCTTTAAGACTTCTGACGAGCCATTGCCATAGATGAGTTGCGACTCTGCCACTGATATATTCTCTGCAATCGCCGTCATCAATTGACTGCGCGCGGCATCGGGGTAGCGCCAGGCATTAGGCAGTGCCTCTGCCACAGCTTGCTGCGCTTTTGGCGCTAGGCCAAGAGGGTTTTCATTAAAGTTTAGCGGTATCGCGTCATCCGCAGTCATTCCAGTCGATGCTGTCGAAGTCGTCGCTGTAGAGATTGAGGTTGAGCTACATCCTATGGTGGCCAAGCTTGATGCGGCGGCACCTGCATATAGGAATTGACGACGACTTAATTTGAAAGAAGAGCTTTGCATACTTAGTTATTATTATTGAATTAATATATGCAGCAGATATTCTTATTAACTGTTCACGACCGCTAGTCCATCAGTCATGTTTTGCAGCCAAGATCACACTTTTTCCATATAGCTAAGTGCATATAAATAAGGGATAAATTAGCAGTACATTTATTGTGTAAAAAAGCCCCGTCACATCGACGAGGCTTTAGCATATTCATGCTAGACAAGCATAGCATTCACTATTAACGATTAACGTGCGAACCAAGCATCTTGCCAAGCACTGCCAGTACCTGGTGCATAGTGACTCGCAGCGCCGCTACACCAACCACTGTTTGGCCAAGGTAGGCACTCATATACCCCACCAGCGTTAGTCACTACGTCACCGGCTTGGTATTGGGTACCTGCCGCGTAAGCTGGATAGTCGCCGCCCTCGCTATCTTCCTCAACCAAGCTAACGCTAGTGCGACGAATCAATTCCAGCTCTGGTGCGCTCACTACGACTTCATAGCTACCTGCCACTAAATCCGTTGCTGACAAGGTGACAGCAGCAGAGCTCGATACCTTAACTTCACTGCTTGCAAACACAGTACTGCCTTGTTCTAAGCTGGCATTAACTACCATAGTTTGGTTAACACTAGCGCTAAACTCAATAGTCACACTGCCTTGCTCAAGCACATAGCGCGGCGCAATACCGCTTACATCAAGAGTAGGTTTAACCACTGGAGGCAAGCCGCCATCACAATCGCTATCGCCTTGCGCTTTCCAAACGCCCCACTCGCCTGTAGTGCCCGGCTCATCACCTTGGGTCCACCAGCCAGCTAACCAACTCTGACCTGAATGGCTAACCGTGTCACCGCCAAGGTAAACCTTTGCTTTATCCCATGCATTTTCACACACAGCGCCTTGCTCTTTCACAGTAACAGTACGCAATGCAACGGTTTGTTGCCCTGCACTGTCTGTTACGCGGTAAGTGAGTGAATACTGACCTAGTCTATCCGTATCAACATCACCTTCAATAACGATATGGTCTGTTAAGTCACCATCTTCGGCATCAAGTGCGCTAACACCAGCCATAGGGTAAAACTCACTACCAACTAATACACTGGCATTAGTTACGCCTTTGATTTCTGGTTTGGTGTTATACACTTCAACACTACGCACTTGCTCAGTCAGATTATCATCGCTATCAGACACGCGGTATGTTAGTGCATACAAACCCAGTGCGTCAGTGTTTACGTTACCTTCAACTTCAATTGACGATGTTAAGTCACCATCTTCTATATCCTTAGCACTCACACCGGCTAATGCATCAAACTGTGCGCCTAACTTAACGCGAGTGTTGTTCACCCCACTAAAAATTGGCTTACCGTTATCTGGCTCTGGCGGCAGAATATCTTGGCCATGAATAAACGGACCGTATGCCTTAATAAATGACTCATTGTACGCCTGACCCGCAGAGCTTTGCCCCATATCCCAGTTAACAGACCAAGTCATCACACCACGTAGTGGCTGACCTTGTGCTTTTAGTTGTTCAAAAGCAGCGTACAGTTTTTGTGGGTCTGTAACATAGCCCGTTGCTGCGGCATCGATGTTAGTAGGTATACCAAACACAAGTTTGTCATGCGGGATCTTAGTAAAACCATTGTTGCCGTTAGCTAGTGCGTCAGCGATATGATAAATAAACTCTTGCTTTAAGTTATCGTTGTTTTGCGCAATCCAACCTAGGCCTTCGATATAAATACCGTCACCGCCTTGGTTATAAAATTGTGGATTAATCCAGTCGTAATAGCCCTCTAATGCCGTGATATAAGGCACGTACTTGCCACCAGTTGTTAGGTATGGGAACTCTGGCGCCATGGTGATCAAGAAGTTTTTACCCTGTTCACGGTAGTAATCTTTAACGATACGCAGCGCCGCAGGAATAACGGTTTGGTTGTCTGCAGCGGTCACCGCCGCTTGCTCTAAATCGATATCTAGACCATCAAAGCCATAGACTTCGACAAGACGGATAATCTCATCGGCTAGGGCTTGCTCTTGACCATTACGAAGTTCGATATGAGCATCGGCACCGCCTAAGGCGATCAATACCGAACGGCCTTGACGGTTAAGCTCACCTATCTGCTCAATAAATTCAGCTTCGGTTAAACCAATTTCTGGATCGAGTTTAAAGGTAGGAATCGTGCCTACTGCACCGTAGACCTTCATAAATGACACATCGACCACGTTATATTGTGGATCGATCTCAGTTAGCGTCACACAAGGGGCAA
Source organism: Shewanella sp. Isolate13 (assembly GCF_022398325.1). Lineage (GTDB taxonomy): Bacteria > Pseudomonadota > Gammaproteobacteria > Enterobacterales > Shewanellaceae > Shewanella. Next base: position 18,916 of record NZ_JAKEVD010000002.1, on the reverse strand, counting down.
CACCACCTTTATAACCCGCACCGCCACACCAGTTATGCCAATAACCAACAACAACCCCAGCTTGCGGGTTGACCATATCAACGCCATTAGCCATAGCTGGCGCCGACATCGCGCCCATTGCCAATGCTATGCTCGCGCCAAGTAGATTAAGTTTGAGTGATTTCATTAATTCATCCCTTTTCATTCAACATCGAAAAGCAACAAACAGGCAGGCAATGTCTGCAGCCCGTGTCACTTGCGGTAGCGCCACTGCCGTAGGAATTACTCCGTTAGGCTGGATGCTTTGCGTCACCCGTTTTCACAGGTTTTGCCTTTTTCATCAAGTGCATAAGTAGCACTCATCTCATTTTGCGGATTATTATCTGCAACCCTAATTTTGTAAATCAAAATATAGTGAAAAAATCAATCTAACAGCAATAAACACCTTAAAACCACAAAAGACAAAACTTTGACAACTAACAAGCTGATTAAAAAGAGGTAATAATAAAATAAAACACACGGTAACCAGCATTTAAAGCAACTAACTACTGATTTATACAATAGAAGTAACCATTAAAAAGAACTTTAAAAATTTAACGCCAAAAATATAACCCAAACCTAATAATTTCAAATTATTGATATGAGTTAGAGCTATCACTATTTATTGACACAAATCTCAAGAACCGCTCATAGAGTTCAACTGAGGTTCAGCTAAAAAACGCTACTATTTGCAATCACTTTATTTCGTGTTTTTAACCTAATGATTAGCTATCTAAGAGAGTTGAATGAAGATCCATGACACCAATTTAACTTACGAAAACCTCCCCAGCGTAATGCTGCTGCTCGAATCGGTTGCCTTTATGTGGGTCGTCACCCTGATCACTTTAGGGATAGTCAGTTGGGTGGCACTTAAGCTTTGGCACCTACACTCACTGCCCAAATACCTAGCAAAAGAACGTGGCATGCGGCAGGCCAAACTGGTTTTCTGGCTCTGTATGTTAGGCCTATTTTGGAAACCGCTTTGGGTATTGGCCGTTATCGCCATCGTGACCGATTGGGACAGGGTACAAGAGTGGATTAGGGGGACGCGCGCATGAAAGAGATAATGCTGCCCTATATCTTTATCGTCTGGTTACTATTCAAGTTTAAAGTTATTAAATCCAGACCTAGAAACTACTTTATCAGCGTGTTTGTTGGTTGCTTAATTGCGATAGCCCTATTCTTAGCTCATCGCTTCTACTCGCCAGCGGATCTGACCAACTCCACCACAGTGCGTGCACCACACGCCATTTTATCACCGGCGATTGGCCAACAGATCGATACCATCTCAATCGATCATAACCAGCACGTAAACAAAGGCGACCTGCTCTACACCTTAGTCGATGACAAGGTCAGCAGCGCCATCGATGAGATCAACGCGCGTATTAACGAAGTTGAGCGCAGCATCGAAGCCACCGAGGTCAAACTGGCCCAAGCCCAGCGTACTCACCAACGTAAAGCCAACCTTGGCGAGCATGTTAGCGAGCGAGACTTAGAAAACGCAGAGGATGAGGTGGAGATCATTAAAGCCGAGCTAAAGGTGCAAGACGCTCAGCTTGAGGTGCAATATGCCCAGTTAAGAAAGCAGCAGTTTGAGTTGAAGAGACTCGAGGTACGTGCGCCGTTTGACGGTATGGTCACCCATGTCTATATCGCCGATGGTTCTCGAATCGGTGCCATGCACCTTTGGGACACTGGCCGCAAGTTTGTTGAGATGCGTATTCCCGATCAATCTTTTGCCTATATTCAGCCGGGGCAGTTTGCCGAGTTCTATATCGATGCCTACCCTGGGCAGATATTCAGAGCCAGAGTACACAGTAAGGTTGAAGCAACGGGAGAAGCACAGGGCGATATTTTCCCTCGCGAGCAGATGGTGTCACGCCACATCAATTTAGGCTCTATGCCTGTCGGTCGAACCGTGGTGCTTGAGGTCGATGATGCCACTATGGCGATGCTGCCTATTGGCGCGACGGGCTCAGCCTGGATAAGCGCCGACAAGCCATCGTCACTGCTAGGCTTTCTCGACATCATTGGCGGGGCAACGGTACGATTGACCGCAGTGAAAGCTTACCTTAATCCATTATAGTGATTGACAAAAAAGCACAGCTTAAGCTGTGCTTTTTTGTGCGATAAGCCTTAACTTATTTCTTTGATATCAGCTCCAATATTCGTAAGAACAGGTTAATGATCTCCATATAAAGCATGCCACCAAAATCAATAGCTTGATCTAATGTATCACCGAACTTACTAGCACTAGCCCAGAAATAACCAATATAGCCACACATGCAAGCAGCTACAATCCAGTGAATAGCCTCATGGCTATGGCCAAATATGAATAACCAACTCAGCTCAATCACCAAAATCCAACCAGTGATCACTGCCAGCACCTTACCAAAATGAATAAATAGATTCGGCATCAGCGTCGCAGTAATAATCATTAACAAGGTAATAGTCGCGGTGTATTGAATCGCTGTTACAATCTCACTGTAGGAGAATTGTTGTAAACACAAGTTAAGCAATAAACCGACGCTTAACGTGAGTATGTTATAGCCTAAAAAGCTATATAATGGCGCTTCATAACGAAACATTATCATGAAGCCTAGAGTAGAAAAAACCAAAAAACCGATCAAAATAAACCAAGGATTAATACTATTAATCCACTCTGTCGGAAAGTAAACAACTGTCAGGTAGTTAGTAGTAAATCCCCAGATTAACACTAAGCCAATCACTAAGTTGAATACCCGCTTGCTAACCTGTCTATCTTTTAAAAACAGCCCAGACAAGTAATGACTCAGGCCTGCTTGTGACTTTTCCATGTAAGCTATTTCCTAGCAATAATACGGTTATACCGCCAAATGCCGCGGAGCTTAGCCAAAGTTGAGACTCTGCAATATAAACAAAGATTCAATTTGCAAAATAGGTCAACAAATAAAGGGTTAACTGGTTAGAGCTTATCCAAAATCAACATAAAAACAGCCGATGGTTTTAATGTTCACAGCGATGAAGCTAACAGCAGTAAAAGCAGAATTGAATAGATCACTTTCTTATAACGATGGCGATTGCCCATCTGAACGCCCGATTCCATGCCATACTTCACTATATATCATAGGCGTAAATATCACGCTCAGTCGAACTAGTTGAGAATGTAAATATGAGCAAATCACACGACAGTACTCGAAGACAGCCAGATCATGGAAAACAACACTCAGCAGAGTTTGAGCATAAGAAAAAGTTGGGGCAAAACCCTAATGAACTTCATGTACCCAAGCCTAAAAAAGACCAACATGAGTACCATGAAAGCCCCGAAGAGTAGGCTGACCCCGACTAGCCCATAAGCATGAATTTGCAGTAAGTGAGGAGCAAATTAAGCAGATTAAGTGGCTAACGTCTCTGATGCTCACTCATTAATGCAAAATCTGCTGATTTTGGATAGCCCATATTGCTACAGAGCAATCCAGTAGCGATACGGCAATCACTCGTCTTCAATGTCTCGTCATACCGCTTACCAATAGCTCCGCTCAAAAGCACCTCCGCCTAACCGAATCGACAAGGTCATCAGATAATCTAATTGAAGGTTAGCTACAGAAAAGTGCTAGAATCAGCGCCAATTAACTTTCCACAGCAAGCAAAGGTAATGCAATGAACCCGATTATTGCGATCTTAAAAGAGCACAACGTCAGCGACGAGCAAATTACATCTCTATTTCAGACATTGACTGAAAACCCAATGATGGCGATGGCTACCATTGGCCAGCTAGGTATTGCACCTGAAAAGCTACAACAGCTTATGGGTCTTGTTATGCAAAACCCAGCTTTGATTAAAGAAGCCGTTGAAGAGCTAGGCTTAGATTTTGCAAAAGTTGAAGCGGCAAAAGCACAACTGCAAAAGTAATCCGCAATGCCTTGTACAAGTATTGCTACAAGGCATTTTCTCTCCTCACACAGAAAAGTGTCTAGCCAGAACTTGTCGTCACTCCAATAGCCATTCTCGTCCCCCCTCCTAGAACTCGCACTCACTAAGCCAATAGAAATGACTCATAGATCACGATTCTGAATGTCATTTAAGCAAAAACCTTGTACCACAAAAAACATTTGGCTATTTTGCCAAATAACAAATCAATAAACAGATAATACCAAGCGATGACAGAACAAGAGCAACTGAAATTGAATGCCCGTGCAGCTGTACTTAAAGCTTTGGCGCACCCGACTCGTCTATGGCTGGTTGAACAACTACAACAGCAAGAGCGCTGTGTTTGCGAGCTAACAGATGGGGTCAACGCAGATATTTCAACAGTGTCCAAACACCTATCACTGCTGCGTCAAGCGGGCATTATCAGTAGCCGCCGTGACGGCAAACAGATCTATTACCGTTTAGAAACGCCCTGCTTATTAAAAATGCTTAGCTGTGTTGAAAGTGTCATTGAGAAAAATGCCGCCCACCATGCAGCATTGGTTTAACGCTTTTATCGTCCCAATAAATCTTTACCATAAGGCTCATTATGAAAATTGAAATCCTAGGAAGTGGCTGTAAAAAATGCTCTAACTTAGCGACAGAAGTGGAACGAATCGCAACAGAGATGGCGCTACCATTCACTCTCAACAAGGTCACAGACATGGCGGCAATTCTTGATTACGGCGTGATGTCGACACCCGCTATAGTGGTTAACGGTGATGTAGTGACTGCGGGAAAAGTCCCATCAGAACAAGAGATCCAGGACTTACTGAGCACTCACCGTCAATAACCATAAGGCTGGTGTTCATAACCCTCAGCTTGAGCCAGCCTCTCACTCTCTATTTATTCATCTATGCGTAAGGTAAGTTTATGTTTACCTGGTTCACCCTATTCGCAGACTGGCTAGTCTACGACTGCTTCGGCCTCTCAAATCAAACCCAGTTCGGCCAAGCGGTGCACTTTTTTGTCGAAGATACCACTAAGATTTTTGCGTTATTGATTGTAATGATTTACGCCATAGGTTGGCTGCGAACGTCACTCAATGTTGAGCGCGTCCGCGGTTATTTAGCAGGGAAACCCAAGCTTATCGGCTATGGTTTGGGCTCAGGCTTTGGTGCCATCACCCCTTTTTGTTCATGCTCCAGTATCCCAGTGTTTTTAGGCTTTACCTCTGCGGGGATCCCCATCGGCATAACCATGGCCTTTCTACTGACCTCCCCCTTAATTAACGAAGTCGCAGTGTTATTGCTGTTTAGCCTATTAGGCTTAGAGATCACCTTACTTTACATCGTTACCGGCATTACTATCGGCATAATTGGTGGGGCCATTCTTGACTTGCTCAAGGCTGAACGCTGGTTACAGCCGTTAGCCGCTAAGGCTTATGCTATTGGGCGACAATCAACACAAGAGGCAGCTACGCCACTCACTCATTCTCAAAGCACTCATTCACAGCATGGGGTGACTTGGCAACAGCGTCACGCTTTTGCTAAATCTGAAACTGGCGAAATTTTTGGTCGTGTTTGGAAGTGGGTCATCATAGGTGTCGGCCTAGGTGCAGCACTACATGGCTTTGTGCCTGCTGGTTGGCTCGAAGCCAATCTAGGTGATGGTCAATGGTGGAGCGTACCATTGGCGGTACTAATGGGGATCCCGCTTTATGCTAATGCCACTGGGGTGATCCCAGTAATGGAAAGCCTGCTAGTACAAGGGGTGCCATTAGGCACAACACTGGCTTTTTGCATGAGTACGGTTGCGGCGAGCTTTCCAGAGTTTGTGATGCTAAAACAAGTGATGCAGTGGCGACTATTAGCGATTCTATTTGCCTTACTATTAGTGTCATTCACTATCATGGGGTGGGTGCTTAACTTGGTTTGATTTAGCTTGGTTTGGCTTGGTTTGATTTAGCAAGCTTAGCTGAACCGCGAACAAAAAGGCCCTGCGGTTTATCGCAAGGCCTTGGTCTTATCTGCAGTTAATACTGTAGCCCACATTACTCAATTCGGCCTAGACTCAAGTAATCTAGCCTCAAGCAATCTAGCCAGTACTGAATGACGAGCCTTTCTCCAGTTCTGCTTCTGACAGGCTCGCCAAAATAGACAGCAATGCCTCGAGTGAGAGAGCAACTGTCTTTATGTGGATTGCCTCACGCAATAACTTAAGCTAGATAAGTTGCTATCAATTTCTACAGCTTGTTTTTTCAGTAAAAACTTGATCCACTGCACGTTTTCCCCAATGCTGCTTGCGCACTATCGGCAGCTGCGTAGAATCCGCGCCAACAATTTATTGTGCTGTATATCGCTGGAAATTTGGTCCAGAAGTCTCTACCACAAGACCTAATCTTGTGACTACAGCCCAATCACCGTCCACTGCCAAACGTCTAAAACACTTGGCAGCACAGTGGTATTCGCCAATAAATTTATTGAACCCTTAGCGTTTAAAAAATTAGCGCATCAATAAACATTAATAAGGCATCACTGTGGCGATCTCTAGCTTACTTCAACGTGCGGGACAGTCCCGCTATATGGAAAATACTTTCCAACTTTCTAAGCGCAATGCCAATGTTGGCACCGAGCTTTATGCAGGCTTTATTACCTTCTTAGCCATGAGCTACATCTTAGCGGTGAACCCAGCGATCTTAGGTAGCATTGAGGGGATGGATAAGGGGGCGATCTTTACCGCCACCGCCTTAGCCGCAGCATTAGCCACCCTAATCATGGGTTTCTTCGGTAATTACCCTGTGATGTTAGCGCCCGGTATGAGCATGAACGGCTTCTTCAAGGGCATGTTAGCATCTAGCTCTGTGGCGCTTATTTGGCACGAAGCGCTGTTCGGCATCTTCCTATCGGGTATCGTCTATTTGATCTTCTCTATGACCAAGATCCGTAAGCAGATGATTGAGTCGATCCCCGAAGATCTTAAGCTCGCCATCACGGTATCTTTAGGCTTGTTTATCGCCTTCCTCGGGCTTAAAAATGCCGGCATTATCGTAGCCAACCCAGTCATTTTGGTTAGCATGGGTGACATTACCCAGCCCCAAGTGGCCATCGCCTTTATCAGTTTGTTTGTCGCTGTTGGCTGTATGGTGAGAAACGTGAAACTGGCGACCTTTATCGCCTTTATGACCTCGATAACACTTACCCTTATCAGCGATGCCGTATTAGGCACTCAATATGCACCAATCCCAGAGACTTGGTTCAGCGCCCCACCTAGCATAGAGCCGAGCTTTGGTAAGGTGTTTAACTTCGAGTTTCTCACCGCCGATAAGCTATTCGATCTGCTGTTTATCGTCATCATCTTCTTTATTGTCGACTTCTTCGATGGTTTATCGACCATTGTCGGCGTGGGCAAAGATGCCGGCATTATCGACAAAGATGGCAAGGTGCCAAATGCGCGCTCGGCGCTTGTAGCCGATGCGGGCGGCACGGTAATTGGTAGTGTTTTGGGTACCACCTCTATCACGGCATTTTCTGAATCTGGCATCGCCTCGGCACAAGGTGCCAAGACGGGTCTTGCAGCCGTTGCCACCGCTGGTTTATTCCTGTTAGCACTGTTCTGTTACCCAGTCTTCTCTATGTTCTCTACCGCTATTGTTGCACCTGCGATGATCGTAGTAGGCATCTACATGATAGGCCGCTTAGGTCAGATCCAGTGGGATCACAAGCCATCGTGCATTGCCGCCTTCTTCACCATGATGTTCACCATTTTAAGCTTCTCTCCAGCTAACGGCATGGCGATGGGTTTTATCAGTTATGCATTTGCCATGGTGGTGGCGGGTAAAGGACGCGAAGTCCATCCGATCATCTATGGCTTATCACTGATCTTTATCGCGTACCTAGTTATGCTGTAACGCAATTAAAAAGCAAAATCTGCTCAATAAAAAAGGTCTGCAATGCAGACCCTTTTCTTTACTCAAAACCAATTAATTTACAGGTAAATGACTCACCTTCACCAATGAGACTTTGAAGTCATCGGCTTCGACGATCTCAAATTTGAGCTTGGCAAATTCAATCACATCACTCACCTTCGGAATGGTTGAGTTTAAGGTCAACAATAAGCCTGCAACGGTAATGTACTCCTGCTGCTTATCAATCAGTCCTATGGTTTCTAAGCGCGACTCAAGATCATGTAGCGAGGTAGAGCCCTTAACTAGCCAGCCGTCATTACACACACTGATCTCAGGGATCTCACCAATATCAGGGAACTCACCCACAATCGACTCAAGCAAATCGTGTAGGGTCACGATACCTTGAATGCTACCAAACTCGTCTGCAAGCACAGCCATGCCGGCGCGAGACTCTCTAAAGCCATCGAGTAGACGGATAACATTGATGCTATCTGGCACAATATACGCAGGAAAAGCTGCTGCAATATCCGCTAAGTTCTCACCCGCTTCAATGCCCAGAAGTAGATCTTTACTGCGCACGATACCGACTAAGTTGTCCAAGGAGCCACGACAAACAGGGAAGTTTTGATGGCGACTATTCTTAATCGTTTGCTTGATGTTATCGGTACTATCTTCAGTATTAAGCCAAACCGTCTCGCTTCTTTGGGTCATCACTGTGCGCACATTACGCTCTGAAAGCGACAGTACGCCAGTGACCATCTCGCGCTCAGCATCACCAAAACTCACTGGTGCAGGTTCTGCGCCTTCATCGTCATCATGCTGGTTATAGTGCTTATTGCCCATCAGTCTAAAAATGGCTTCAGTTGTGCGCTGACGCAATGGTACTCGCTCTGCATGCTTAGCATGGCTTGAGCTAATCATTTGGTTAAACATCTCAATCAATAGTGAGAAACCGATTGCGGCGTATAGGTAACCCTTCGGAATATGGAAACCAAAACCTTCAGCAACCAAGATAAAGCCAATCATCAGCAGGAAGCTTAAACACAATACGATGACGGTCGGGTGAGCATTAACAAAGTTAGTAATCGACTTAGAAGCCAATAACATCACAATCATAGAGACGATTACTGCAATCATCATCACAGCTAAGCTATCAACCATACCTACAGCGGTAATAATCGAGTCCAATGAGAATACCGCATCTAAAGCTAAGATCTGTGCGATAATCACACCGAAGCTAGCATAAACATTCGCACCTTGCTGTTGATGCATATCTCCTTCAAAACGCTCATGCAGTTCGTGAGTCGCTTTAAATAGTAGGAACAAACCACCAATGATTAAGATTAAATCTCGAGTTGAGAAGCTTAAGTCATAAATACTAAATAGCGGCTGGGTTAAGGTGACTAGCCAAGAAACAATACTCAACAAGCCAAGTCGCATTATTAAGGCTAAAGACAAGCCTATTGTTCTTGCTTTATCGCGCTGTTCTGGTGGTAGTTTTTTAACTAAAATAGCAATAAAAACAAGGTTGTCGATACCTAAAACGATCTCGATAATAATTAGGGTAATTAAGCCAATCCATATTTGTGGTTCAAGCAAAAATTCCATCGTGTTTTTTTATTTTCCAAAACTGTCGCCTGTGCTCCAGTCTGGTCAATAGCTCCTAAAATTTAACGCATTAAAATTAATTAAGCGCATTTATATTGGAGAAACCGAAAAATCTAAAGTTAATTAAATTTTAACTTTGTTAGACCACAACGAAATGGAATGAATATAAGCGCTTATTAGTTCAAACGTTAGCTCTGGTAACAGTGAATAGAGACTCACATTCACAGCCATCGATTTAGTAACGAGGAGCAGCCAGAAGATGCCGAAGTGATGGCGTAAATAGGCTCCCCCCAAATTTACCGCAAAATAGAATCAAGCATAGCGAGATCATCAGCTGGTCTACTGCCATATTCGTCTCGTAACCACCGTCAGCACTGTTCAAATCTTGAGCTGTTTTTATGATAAAGATCAAGGAGTAAATATCACCTTTTGGTATTTTGAATTATCGACAATGCTAAGGGGATGCACATGAATAGGCTGTTTATAATTTCACAAAAGCATCAGCAACAAACGGATGCAATCGCGGCAGGGATTTTGCTCGCCAATCAATTAGGTTTACAGCCGGAGGTAATGAACTACAGTTACGAATCGCTTAGCGGAGACGCCTATTATAACCCTAGAATCGCGGCATCGGTACGAGCCCAAATATTGGCTGAAGATGAAGCCTATGTGCAAAACACATTAGCGCAACTCAAGGCCAGCAACACACCTTCTACCACCCTCTGGTGTAAAAATTTGAGTGAGCACGCTTGCAAAAAAGCCCACCCAGATGATTACGCCATGATGCTAAAATCAATTCATGAGTCGGCACATTTTCTTCCCGCAGATTGGCAGCTTATTCGTCATACTAAGGTGCCGCTCATGCTACTGAGTAATAACCCCCTTAATCGAGTAAAGTCTATTTTAATGGCCATAGATCTAGGGACTAATGATGCATCGAAACAAGCACTCAACCAAGCCATCATCATGCAAGCGAATCGACTTGCAACCGCCACGGGTTACGAGCTACATCTAGGCTTTGTGATCCGTTTACCTAAAGTCTTGCGCGATATGGATCTGGTAAATAGTCGCAGCCTCATTAAAGAAGCCTATCAAAAACATCAGCAAGAAATTGAAAAAATAGGACTCGAACAAGATCGTGTACATATTCTGGCGGGAGATGCCGACATGTGTCTGTTTGAATTAAGTTGTCGTTTAAAAGCAGAGTATTTAGTCATGGGCGCACGCCAACGACAAGGCATACTGGGCTATATCGTAGGCAATACGGCCGAATCTATTTTAACCCGGATCCGCAGTAATGTGCTTGTGGTTCCCCATCAAACAGTCGACTGATAAATATAATTTATTCAAACAGATGCCAGTCAGGATAAAAGCTGATTGGCTATCTATTCACAAGTGGAGCGGTATTGATTAAGCTCGATAAGACCACGAAGTATGATGCCGTGGTAATAGGCCTGTATTAGCTGATAATCCATCTCAGGGGCAAAGTAGTAGGTCACCTCTTCGGAGCCAGTTTGCTTAACAGGAATTAAGCTTAGCTCGCCAAAGGGCGCAATATTCTTTGTCAGTGGTTGTTGCACATAGAACTGATAAGGTTCAATTGCATCAGAAGCCTGTCTGATTAAACGAAATTGTTTTCGACCTTGGAGCAGGTATTCACGAATTTGAATCGCCAAGGTGTCAACATCTCGCAGCGCAGCATCATCTGAGCAGTAGTTTTCAATATCACCATCGACATCGACCTTAGACACACGACCGTTATCGCTAAAGCTGGCCTGCATATCTCGGGCGCGAAAGCCTGTCACCTTCTGATGAAACTTTTCAGTTATCCACTCATCACTGACATTCGACCAAGCTAACTCAGCACGTTGCTGATACTGAGTGCCTATGCCTAAGATGCTGGCCTGACTGTTTGAGGTCACCACAGCGGTTTTACCAGACCAAGTCTCGGTTCGACTCATGGTACCGGTATGGATCCCACTGAGGTAAATATCATAGTCGGCGCTGCGGCTACACTGCTCTGGCGCTTGCTGCGATACTTTTTGACCTGAGGCCTCGACAGCGTAAGCACCATGGCTCAGCACTAATATAGAAGCGAGTACAGGAGCTAGCACAGACGCTAGCCCTAACGCTTTTATAGAGAGACGCTTAGACACACAAACGAATAATCCCACCATAATTAGAATACTTCGTTCACATTGAGGTAGAAGTTCGTTTCGTTCTCGCCCACACCAATATCGAGACGTAAGTTAATGTTATCTTTTATTTTAAATCGGAAACCTGTGCCGTATGAGGTCAACAACTCTTCATTAAGATCGCTCACCTTAGACGCCACGCTGCCTACGCCGCCCCAAAACACCATGCCATAGCGCTGGAAGATAGGTAGGCGGTATTCTACTTGGCCCATCATCATCTGCTTATCACGGTAGCGACCCTTAATATAGCCACGCATCGCGCCTGAGCCGCCTAAGTCAGGCAACATATTCCAGGGTACATCGCCATCGGTAAAGTGCCCCTGGACTTGCCATGCGATAAGTCCCGGCGCCGAACTCAACAGCGAGGTTGAGCTCAGATCGATATAGTTAGCGAGCTCAAGATCATAAGTCGAAAAGCTTGAATACTCGTCATTTTGATATAGGCCAGCATCGATTTGGAACAACCAACCTTTGGTGGCATTTAAACGGTAATCGCGGGAATCATAGATGCTGGTCACCACCACACCCGAGCTAAAATTGTTTGGCAAAATATCGGCTGAATCCACAGGTATCCCCGTTTCAACCAGCTCTAATTTTTCAGCACTGGCGTAGGTAAAATCCGCCCCAACACCGAGAAAATAGTTGTCGGCAACCTCTGTCATCCAGCGCGGCTTGAAGCTATATAAATGCTCCTCGAACTCATGATGATTAGCGTCAATATTGCCTTGCTCTATGCCCTGACCGTAATAAACCGCGGCTTCGTTATGCAGCTCTAATCCTAGCTGTAAACGCTGCTTACCACCGTTGAAGAAGGTCATGTTTTCAACTTCAACACCGTAAGAGTTATTCATCGAAACAAAGGAGTTCAATACCAAGGATGACGGCTGCTCATCGCTCGCCGAGCCATCGGTTTTATATAGCCCCACCATTAACAACCCCACGCCAAACTTCTTCTCCGGTGTGTAGTACGCCGTTGGCAAGTAGCTCATATCGATAGGCTTACTCTGGTCAAACTCACCGTCGGCGCCAAACACAGACAAGATGTCATCGACCCAAGTCGGTTGCATATCTTTAGGGGTGTCAAACAGAGGTTCTACAGCGATGGCCAAATTAGAAAAAGCGCACAGGGTTAACAATAAAATCCGTTTCATAAATACTCTAATCAGTAACCAAGGTAATGGGAGGAATTAAGAGGCGGCATTCTACCACTACAAGCGTATTCAACAATGACTTTTTTTGATTAAGGATTAATCAGCCATTAATCCACAGATAACTGGTTAACTTAATTATAGAAACAGCCAAGCCCTCTCAGAAGTAGAGCTTGGCTGTCGTCTCTGCACTCGCTATCTAAGCACTCTTACTCAGGAGATCTGACTGTAAGTACTTGGCGATATCTACCTCGTTGATCTGTGCTGGCGCGAGAAATTTATTAGCGTATTCCAGATAGATCCCGCTTGAGAGGAATAGCTTGAAGATATCCATATCCAGATGCTCATCCAATGCCATCTTATGCAGGATATCGATGGCAACGCTAAGAGGTTTAGCCTTCTTATAGGGTCTATCGGCCGCCGTTAACGCCTCAAAAATATCGGCAATCACCAAGATCCGCTCTGGGATCGACAGGTCTTCGGCGCTGAGTTTACGCGGATAGCCCGTGCCTTTTAAGGTTTCATGGTGAGTCGAAGCATAACGCGGAACCCTTGCAAGCTCTGGTGGGAACGGTAAGTTCTCCAGCATCTTAATGGTACTGGTGACATGCTCATTAATCTTAAACCTGTCTTCTGTGGTCAAGGTACCGCGAGAGATAGTGAGGTTATAGAGTTCGCCTAAGTTATATTGATGCTCAGGGATCGCCATCTTAATACCAAACTTAGGGTCAAACTCCACCTTATTGATCCGCTTGATGATGTGCTCAGGCTTATCTCTTAACAATGGCTCAGTGACCGGATAACTCACCTCGACTCCTTGATCACTAAGATTGAGCTCCTCCACAGGAGAGAGGCCAAGCCTATCGTCGAAGTGACGCTGCCAAGTCGTCTTGGCAAGCTGAGCCAAGCGCTCTTTAGCCTCCTGCCCCATAAACTCGCCTCCGACATTAGCCTTGGCAATAAACTCAAAATCAGCGAGCAGCTGAGCTCGACGTTCAGCCAGTTCGGCAAGATAAAACTCATTGGGCTCATCCCCTGAGGAACTTCGCTTAAGATAATCAATCTCGACATCACGCCATAACACCTCAAAGCGCATCCGCACTTCGTGAATTCGGTTATATACCGCTTCGAGCTTAGTGCCCTTATCGACGATATATTCGGGAGTCGTGATCTTGCCACAATCGTGCAGCCAAGCCGCGATTCTAAATTCTCGGTGTTCATCGGCCGAATGAAACTTAAAGTCTTTAAAAGGAGCCTGATCAGAGTGCTCAACTGCCTGAGCCAACATCAAACCCAGCTCAGGTACACGGTTACAGTGGCCTGCAGTATAGGGGGACTTATCATCGATCGCTTGTGCAATGAGCTTGATAAAGGACTCCATCAACTCCTTTTGGTTCTCTTCATGGGCCTTAATCGAACTCGACATCTCCATCATAGAGTGTGCCAATTCATCCAGTTCTTTAATGTTGGTTTCGACCCGCTTCACCTCATCGTATTGACGGTTTTTGATCTTGTCATTTTCGATGGCCAGCAATTTTACCGGACGAATAATTGGCGATGAGAACAACCAAGATACCGGCAAGATAATCAATAAACAGATACTGGTGAGCAGAATCGATTGCTGTACCTTTTCAACACTGGTTGCCAGTAGCTGCTTAGTTGGTACCACAATGGCGAAATACTCTTGCCTCCCCGCGGAAGCGTCACCAAACGGAGTCACATACAGAAATTCCTCGACACCATTTAACTCACGGCGGATCAATCTGTTCTGATGACTCGGATCTCGAGCTATATCGATAAGCGCCTCAAAAGGAACGGTTCCCTGGGTCAGTAGGGTCTGCTTTACTCCCTCGCCAAACCACTTAGATCTTAATGCCTGATTTTGCTCTGGGGTGATATTGGCAAGCGCTAGATTTATCACCTCAATAATGGCCGAGTCCTCACTTGGCATCACAACATGTAAAGCCGTATTGAGTTCTATCGGTGAAAAGTCGAGCTGCTCATGGTACTGAATATGTTCGACAAAAAACTGATTAGCCGTGTAATGCAAAATAATACTGCTATCGAGGGCCGCATAAACCTCGCCCTCTTCAACCGCATGTAGTATCTCGTAAGTAGAGGCCATCTCTACTATCTCGATTTGTGGATAATGTTTTCGAATGACTTCGACAATCGACCAGCCACTAGGAATAGCGACTTGCTTACCATTTAACTGCTCAATATGAGTAATTTCAGCCATGCCTTGCTGGGTAACCAAGGCATAAGGAAGCTTCAAAAACGGCTCACTAAACTCACCGAGTAAGCTGGTCTCATCGGTTTTAATCACAGAGTGCAGCATATCGAGCTCACCGGCTTTATAGCTCTCGGTCAGCTCTTTCCAGCTAAAACCATTGATATAGTGCAGTTCTAAACCTGTCATATCTGCAACTAGGTTTAACAAGTCGACACTATAACCTTGGGGCATGCCAGATATTGCAAAATCGATCGGCGCCCAATCGGTTTCATTAGACACCAATAATGGCTCAGTGTTTTCTACCAAGGCTCGCTGTTTCGCTGTTAGGGCTAGCGGTTTAGACTCAGGTATTTCACCCCCTATTTTTCTATCTTGGTTCGATGCGATCAACTCGCCACTCTGCTTATAAAGATAGATTTTTTTATCTGTGATCTCCTTTTCATCCTCTGCTTGCACAACGAGGTAGTCTGACATGCTTGAAAGCGCAATATCTAAGGCAAGCACGATCCCGCTATCGCCCAGTTTTATCGAGTAGGTTTGTCCAGGAGACTGCAGGTGTTGGAACAGGTAAGGCTCTGTCTTAGAAACGGCTTGGGTATGGGCATCGACAAACCAAGGTCTGACTCTAGCATCATACTCACTCGGCTTAATGTGGCTTACACGTAGATTAAATTGCTCATCGAAGTAAGCCTGCTCTTTTTGGCGTAACCTTCCTTCACCACTGATGCTAATCAGCACCCAACGATCTAAGTGGGAAGCATTTAATTGGGTGCGAATGATAGGGTGAGCATTCAAGTTAATCAGCTCATAGAAATCGCCATTGGGCATACCCACATAGATGCCATAAAACAGGGGGTTGATCTGCATGACATCGGCAAATGCCTGTCTCACTTCAGGATCAAAAGCACCATTTATCACGGGTAGATCGAAATTTGAAAGTAGATGGACGGTATTGATAGCGCGGTTATCGACTTGAGTCAGGTAGCTACTGGTATTTTTAGCCGTATGATTATAGAGCTTAACGGCAGCATCGGTTGCCATATTCTTACTAAAGTAATACTGCAAACTAATGGCTATCGCTGCGGTTAAAACCGTGGCCAAGATAAAGATCCCCACCACAGTCACGCGAATGGTAAATCGCTGGTTAGTTACCTTGCCCAAGCTGCCCATAGTACTCCAACTCTGTTATTCAATCCTTGAAAAGGCCATTTTATAACAGAGTCGCAACAAGTCAACGCAACGGCCTAGCATTACACATTGAAGTTAGAGGAAAAATAGGCGTTTATGACTAGTAAAAACTTCATTTGACCGTACCGAGGCTAATTCAATTTTTAGTGTTATCCAAACAGCTAGTCTATGCTTGAGCGTGATAATTTGACTAAGGAAGCCAGATAAGGACTGTCTATGATTAACAACAAACTATATGGCGTTTTGCTTTTATGCATGACTTTTAATGAAGCGTGGGCAACTAATTTCACAAACCCAACTACATCAAAGGGTCAAAACTGCGTATAAGTAAAAACTTTAGAGACCAAAGAAGTAAAGCCAGGTTCATACGATATCGATATTGAAATTATTGGTCACTGCATCGAGAAAATGAATGTAAAGGTTTGCCCTTCACAAACTGGAAAAGCTTGCGAATTTTACGAATTACCTCGTGGCGAAAGAATTCAAACTCAACTGAGTATTCAAAATGAAACTCCTGATATGTATTATAAATGGGGGTTTTACGATACCTCTACGACCCCCTCTTATCAGGCTAGCGGCCCAAATTGGAATTATATTGAGGCGGCCTATTTATCAGCCGATATCGACGGTTTAGATCAAAGTGTTAAGCCTAAAGGCTACGGCGTAATAGGGTCAACATTAGTAGGTAATAATGTCATTTTAAGTGTTTCTTACAATACGGTTTCCGAGGATGTTGAAGTATTAGGGCGTAATGTCGATGCCACTATAAAGCAAGCTTCAGCTACTATCGGGTATCGTTATGGAGCGAACGACACAACAGATCTATTCATTATGGCATCATATCTATATGGGGAGGTTGGAGGCTCTTGGGAAGGAAATAGTGAGTCCTACGATGATAACGGTTACGGATTAGGAGTTGGAGTTCGCTCTATGGTCACAGAGTCATTTGAGGCGTCAGCAACAATCGCTCGAGCCGAAATAGATAGTCAATCTGAAACAACCTTTGCAGTGTCCGCTTATTACCATTTCAATAAACAATTTGCTATCGGAGCAGGCTACACAATAGCGGATGATGTCGATATGTATAATGCGAGCGTAAGAGTCTCATTTTAAATGACACTATCTAATTAATGAGGGCAAAGTAAACAGGTTACTTTACCCTCTCTCACTCTACTCACTTCTCTCAAACTAAATAACAAACCTCACTATCAGCCTAAACTTGCTCTCTGTTTCATCACAACTACAGCATTACTTTACATCTAGTTTATACGCATCGCTATTCATCGATAAACACTGCCAATTTCCGCTTTTGGTGCTTATACAATTGAGATACTATCGCGCCGTTGAATCACGAGCCCCAAACTATGGCTGTTTAGCCGTGTTCAACATTCTTATCACGAGGAATAATAATGCTAGCTGTAAATGAGTATTTTGAAGGTCAGGTAAAGTCTATTTCTTTTGCTGGTGCAGACAAACCAGCATCTGTAGGCGTAATGGAAGTGGGTGAGTATGAGTTTGGTACCGCAGCACCAGAAGTAATGCAAGTGATCTCAGGTGCACTAACGGTAATGCTGCCCGGCCAAACTGAATGGCAAACCTTTAACGCCGGTGAGCAGTTTGATGTTATCGGCAATGCTAAGTTCCAAGTCAAGGTTGCGACCCAAACTGCTTACCTTTGCATCTACGGCTAACTTGTTTAACTCAGCGGTTAAACAAGTTAGCAGTTAAACAAGTCAACCATCCATAGATTGCCTTATCAGTTATGCACTGAACAGCCTAACATGGATGGTTTTTTGTCAGCTAAAACACGTTACAAAGGTACCCACTGCACTAACTGCCCAGCAGTTTTCATTGCAAAATCTCGCTTAATCAGGCTTCCCGCAGGGTCGAATAACAATAACTCAGCAGAGTCGGCTCGATAGGTCGCTATCAATTTGTCTCCCTCTGGCGTCCCCATTCTTGCAATCAGAAAATACACCTGCTCACCTAGGTAGTCTCGGGCTTCATTCATCTGTTCTGTTTGGCTATTACTCACTGCAAGCCCAGGATCATAGACAAAAACAATCGCTGGCTTACCCGTACCGATCTCTTCATGGGTCGCTTTAAACCCTTTTGGCATCACCATGACGAGAGCCGCGAACAAAAGCACTATCGAAGTGACGATTACGAAAACGATCAAAGGTTTACGTCGGCTCGACTTTGAATTTAGTGTATCCAAGGTACAAATCCCTCTTATAACAATTGAAGTACATAAAAAATACTCCCCACTATAATGAATGAACCTGAGTCCTAGATTAAAAATCATTAAATTTCCGCATTTATAAGCGCTCAACCACTGTGCCACCTTAATTACCTATAATAAAAGCATTACCCTATATATATTATTGCCTCACTAACAACAAACGCTCCTAATACAAGACAACAAAAAACACAACAGCCTAAAACAAATAGATTCACCGATAATTAAAACCTATTTAAATCTATTTAAACCATCAACCTAAAGTAAGAAAAAACGCATAAGAAAACCAACTAGTAAAAATATTCAATCCAACGTTTAACACGATAGCCGCGCCACTCTCCACCACGCCGCAACAACCAACAAAGCCTTAACATGAGGTATTCAAAAAAAGATAGAATAAAAAATAGACAACACTAATTTAGAACAACAACTTATACGTAAAACCCAGCCACAGCAGTACCTACAACTACCACTATAGGTATACCCAAATAG
>NZ_JAKEVD010000019.1 GCF_022398325.1 Shewanella sp. Isolate13 | reverse complement strand
TAGCAAGGCCATTATTAGCAATTGCTTATCATAACTTCAAGAAAAATAATGATATAGATAATCTTAATAGAACAACAAAGTTACTATCATCATTTTGGGTATTACGCAGAGCTGGTACCGGAGGGACCGCGGGAATAGACAGTAGATACAAGGAGTTATACTCTGGTGCTGCTCTTAATAACAAGTTAACTTTTGGGTTTGATTTGTTCGAAAACTTGGAGCAAATTAGTAATTATTTTACAAAAGACCTTGCTACTACGTTTGTTGGTAAGAATTCGAATTTTGACATCGTAGAAACGAAGGAGGCTTGGCTTAATAAGGCCGTAAGTGTTGAGCAATATAAAACAGGCAAGCAATTAGGTATATGTAGGCTACTACTTTTGTCTTCTATGCATGATGTAGTTGCTAGTATTGAATGTGAGTGGAAAACAATTAAGGGAAAAGATGGTTCAAATCCAACGTTAAGTTATTATCATTGGGCTGAGTTCTCTGATTCAGGAAAGTCACAATATACGATAGAACATATTGCGCCTCAAAACCCGAAAGAGTACGATTGGGATAGCAGTTTGGCTAGCGGCGAGCTTACAAATACAATTGGAAATTTGGTTATACTTACACGTGGTGACAACTCCGAAGCTTCTAATGATTCATGGATTCTAAAGAAAAATCTATATATTGAGTTAGCTGATAAAAAATATGAATTTGGAGTGGAAAGAAATTATAACCAGTTTATTAAAGCTGTATCAGCATCGCCAGCATGGCAAGCAGATATTGTTTTGGAGCGTAGTTATAATTTGTTAGGGAATAGTTGGGATAACTTAATAAAATGGCTTGTCATTCAGTAATGATCTAGCATTATTTTTTAGGCTTACGTCATAAAGCTAAGATTGACAGTTCATTGATTGCCTATGAACTGTCAATAAATTAGACATGTGGCTTGAATGTTGCGAATCTTAAATTGTAAAGACTCTATATCCTCTACATTCCAGCTTATTCTGATTTAATGATGAATACACCTCTTTCAGATTATTTGGCGTTTCTGAAAATTTAAAAATATCCTCTTTCTTCATTCTTTTATCAAAAGCTCTTTGCTTTTTGTAATCACCAAAGCTCTCATCTTGATACTGGCTTTTATAGAGTAGTGGCGGTCGCTTTTCTACATCAACGTAATCAAAGAAGTCGACATCAAGCTCCCACATCTTGACTTTTATCCGTTCTCTTAAGGTCGGAAGAGGACAGGTATCAAAGTTATCATATCCCATAAAGCTAACTTTGCCTGAAGTGATATGGATTTTGATCAGATCTATCTCTTCAAGGTCACCATAAAGCTGAATCGCTGCTCCTACATAGACTCTTAAAAGGGCTGGGAGCTGTGGAAGAAACTTCTTATGTAACTCTAAAGAATGACCCGAGTTTAATTTGCTGGCGGGCAAAGTTTCATGAGCTTCGATACAGGCTTGCTCTATTTCATCAGTATTCGCTATCCTGTAAAGTAGTGTTTTGGCTTCCGCTAAAGCGGTTTTATAGGTATCAAAGAACACCTTAATGTCGCGTTTTAGCTCTTCTGGAAGGTGCTGATAACCTTTGTGTTGCTCAAACTGACAAAGGGCAAAATATACTAAAAGATCTTCACGCCTCATTTCGATAGCAGTTTCAAACTCAGCTTTGGCTCGCTCTCCTTGCACTTGTAACATGAGCTTTAGTGCTTTTTTGCTATTACCTAATGCTGTTACTATTTGTTCATGCAGACTAAATTCATCTTGTACTGGCAGCCGTCCCAACTCTAAACATGTTTCCCAAAATTGCTTTAATAGTTCCTGATGTTGAACAAATAAAAGCTTAGCTTGCTGTTCGCCTGTAGGCTCTGGAGAGCTTAACTGTTGCCAAGTATGGTGTCGCTTAAATCGATTGGAAAGAAATCGTTGTTCTTCAATTTTGTCTTTGAAGACATAAAAAATACCGGGCGCAATAGTGATGGCATTTTCATCTAATGTTCTTTCTATATACCCCTTTAACTCTGCTTGTGCATAGTATTTTTGGAATGTATTCCTAGATGTAATAACTCCATCTTTATAGGGAGTAAATTGGGCGATATAGTTATCATTTGCAAGCATTGCTGATACAACTAATAGCTTGTTTGTTAAGTGCCAAGCCCCTAACAATGCTTCACTTCGTTCAACTTGGTCTTCGATAACGTTAATAACGAAACCGATATTGACAAGGTCTGAATTAACCTTTTCTGCCTCAGGCTTAAAGTTTGGATCCCAACCTATCGCCTCCAGACCATGAGCTTGAAGCTCAGTTAAGTCATCACCACGGCCGCATCCATAGTCAAATATGGTGTAGTCGCCATTTAGAAAGCCTTGCTTGGCTAGTTGCTTCATTGGCGCAGAAAGTTCATGGCGAACGATAGCTGTTTTATGCCTATCGATGCTAGGTTGATTATCATCTTTAGTAATAGTTGAAGAGGCTCTAAATAACCGGCCATCAATTAACTCATAACCATGTTTTTCGATAAGCCTTTCCCATGACTGCTTGTAACCAATCATACGGCTATTGTCATATAGACCAGCAGACTCACCTTCCTGTGTTATTAATTGAAACTCTTCATAATTGGGATGCTCAGGGTAAAGCATTGTTTCTTTTCTATGTAGGATAGGAGGGTTTTCAGTAGCGTTATATTCAACAACACGATGACTTAATTTACTTAAATCTACGGTGACGCTTTGAGTTAATGCCGGGTAAGATTCTGTAAAAAAACTTGGATAGGATAGTAAGGACAACCTAAAGTCTTGCCGTGATAACTTGATGATATTCCAATTGTCACCATCAATTTTCAACGCTTGCCCGACGGCAGTAATGAACTGTTTAAGTGTTAAATCAATACGATCTAAGCTATCCTTATGAAGATATATGGCGTCAGGCAGTTTTTTACCTATCTTAGTGTTTTTTACTAATTCGTTGAAAATTTCAGCATTCATTAAACTAGCCTTTTATTATAGTATTCAGCATGTTCATATTGCTTAGCTTATACGGGAAAAGTAATAAAAGTAAGCATTGCCTTTCTTTTTGAATACAATTTCTCCAGCTGTTCGTTTATGCATAAGTTCACATGCTGATATACCGAGCAAAGTCATTGTTTCTTTACTCGTTAGCCATTTGCCTTCTTGATTTGGCCTTGTGGGGTATTTCTCAGACTTATTAGACTTGATAGCTATTCCTTTAAAAATTAAGCTGTTTCAACATCGTGTGTGCCTTATCTCCAACTCCGCGTTTTCCTGGCGTTCGTCGGCCTGTGACTCTATTGGTATTCATAAGCTGAACAAACTGACTCATTTCGGGGCCATAGCTGATATGCAGTGGTCGCGATTTTCCATAATAGTACATACGGTCAAATTTGAGGTTCTCTGCTATCCATTGCGCGACTTCATCCACCTGATTTGGCATAGCATCAACAAAAAAATCAACTGCTGCGCCAAGTCGAGTGCAGATAACATTTCCTTTGTTGTTTAGCTCATGGGATGTGTGCTGGTCTAGATTTGGCGCAATATGTGGATTTTTATTCTTGGATATTGCTCTCGCTAATTCAGCTGAACAAAAGCCATAAGTCAGAGTTATTGAGCCGAATTGTTCCACTATAGGGTCGAGTACATTAATGGCGAGTTGCTGTAAGGCTTTAAAGGATGCTTGTTGTTTTGGAGTGTTGGTTAGTTTTTGTTTTGCTTGTGTTTGGCTACAGTAAAGCAGGTCCTCTAAGGTGAAGTATTTACTTAATTTTGTATGGCTTTGCATTGAGATAATGCCCTAGTTTGAGCTACTAAATTTGAGTTAGGGTTAGAGCGCTCTATCGCAAGCGCTCTTATCAACATGCTATTGACTGTTAAACCACTCACTGAACTCTTCGAAGTCGATACTTCCATTTCCATCAAGATCTATTGCGTTAAAGCCTATCTCTGCACTCTCATCCGGTTCGATTGCTTCAAGGGCGATGAGTAAGCGTTTGAACTCGGAAAGCACGATGCACCCATCTCCGTCAGTATCAAAGTGGTCGAAATTCTCTTTGAGCTCTTCTTGGCATATATCAGTCATTCTTGACTCCTACGTTAGTATTGCTTTCAATTTTTCAACCATAAGGGGTTGAATTAACATAGCTTGCTTTCATTTAGCTTGATGAGTAAACCCTGTTTGTGGTCAAGTTCATCATGATTGTCTCTTACCATTTCGTCAACCGATATAGCGTTCGTTAACGATAAACTGCTAAACCTATTTTTGGTAAAAAGGCCAAGCATAGAGGTTTATCAATGCTCGGCCTGTTTCATATATAAGCTTGTGCTATGACATAGTCAGCTCTGCCTGTACCGCTTCTCTAACGGTTTGTATCAGTGGCTGTTTGATGTCGAGTTCCTTTACTAGCATTCGTGCCAGTCGCGCGACGTGCCTAGATAACGGATTGCTTGGGTTAAATTCGTTATAGATACTTAACCAGGCCGCTACCAGCTCGATTTCATCAAAGCCGAGTTGCTCAAGCTGTGTGAGGGTATTGATAATGGCCTCATCTTCACCCATCTCTTCGAGATCGACAATATCAAATTCACTGAGCCCCATATGATTACTGGGTATAAACTCTTCATTTAGTTTATCTGCAAGGTTGGTGCTGGCAGGTATTAGATCTTCAATCGATTCAGCCGATTCTGCGACCGTGTAACTCTCGGCTTCCATTCGTAGAAATGAAGGAATGTCGAGGTAGTCTCGCTCACGATACATTTGAGCGGGGGCCTCGTTAGTACACAATGAGATGTCTCCCTCACAAACAACGCTTCCGAGTCCCATATAACCTGCTGGTATTTGGTGAGGAACGCTGCGTAACTCTGGTAAGCCAAGTTGGACTTGCTTATGGTTAGCCTTTACCAAGATACAGTGAGTGTCATCGGTAATAAGCTGATACTTCAAGGCCTGTTCGATGGCTTGTATTTTGGGTAACGTTGCGAGTCTGGCGTTGGCAGCCAGTCGCGCTAAGGTGTGAAGGCTATCGGTATATTCCTGTAATTCTATGGTCTGCTTGTAGCTTTGGGATTGCTTGTCGCTTTTGCTTGGCTTATAGCTCTGGTTTAGCTGGGTGTTTGCACCGTTATCATAAGCAAAAGATAACGTCGCTTGATTAGTTGTCAGCTGCTCTAGTTGCGCGAAACTATTGACTGTATCTCCTGCAAAAATCGTTGCTTGTTGGCTTAACGATTGCGACAGGGGGAGGGCGTCCTTCGCTTCACTACCAAAGCGAATACTACTCTGGGTCAGTTTGGGCTGTTTAATGCGGCAGAAGTGCTGCACAATTCTACTGCTCATATTTTCGTTGGGGGTGACAAACTCACTGGCGCCAGCAGTTTTATTGGCTAGCTGTTTTAAGAAAGCTTCACTTACGGCGCTGCCCACACCCACAACAAAGTGGCGATGATTCGACTCTTGCGCTGCGTGGAGCAGTTGTTCTTCAGCCCATATCTCACCATCGGTGATTAACAGTATGTTAGATGTAAGCTCTGCTGGGACGGCTGAGTTATACGCTGCGTTCAGTGCCGTTAACATCTCGGTGCCACCCAGATCAGCTCCTAAATTAGCAAGCTGTTTGGCAGCAATCTCAAGATTCGTTCTGCTTGCCTTTACAGATGCTGGGAACAAACTGATATGATGACTCCCGAACAGTATGATGTTAAACCAATCATTTTCGTCTAATAGCTCAAGGATCTGCTTTAGTGCTATGCCAGCCTGGACGATTGAGTCACCCGCCATTGAGCCCGAGCAATCGACAACCATTTTTATTGAGTTAGGCGTTGTAGCTTTATGCGAGTCTATCTTTGGATAGAATGAGGTCAGTGCGACAATCTTATCGTCATCTTGGCTCCACAGTCCTTCGCCGACATAGTGCTTTGGTTGGGAGAACTCGACAATCAAGTCACGATCCATTGCTGTGGTTTGATTTTTGAGGCTGATTCTTAAGGCCTCATTATCATAGTGTTTGGTTATTGCATGGGTCGGACTGTGTAACGCTGCGCTAGCCAGTTGTCCTTGAATGGTTAACTCAAAATTCAGAGTATAAGCGTTTAACAACCTATGCTCCGGTACTTGATGGGCTTCTAGTCCGCAAATTATCGGGTTACCGTATTTAGGGGCGAGGGTGGTCGGTAGGTAGAATCGCAATGAATCTCCCTGCCACTGATGGAGCTGCGCATATTTGAATTTAATTATCGCCGTCTCGCTGGCAAGCAAGTTACCTAAATTGACGCAATATAGACCCTCTTTGACTTTTGTCAGTAATACTGCGGTATCGCCATCAGTGATTGCCTCTTCATATTGCGTTTCTGCAATCGCTCTTGGTTTAACTTGACCTGTGAGCGTTTGACCGTTTATCTCTACTGCTAACTCTAATAACACCGCATCTAGCGGCAGCGGAAACGTATAAATCGCTTCTATGTTGCTTTGTTCAGTATTGACGTAGGTTTGTTCAATATTGACTTGTGATAACACACCGTTTAGTACAGCTTTTACATCAACCGCTTTTAAAGCAACATCTTCACCACCGGATGTTTTTAAACCTATCTCGTTGTTCATTTTTATTCCTTACAGCTCAATTTAAGCTGCTGATATAAAGAGATAACTTCTTGTGTTAATTGTTTTGCTTGTTCAGGCGTGAGACCCGCTTTCATTGGATTGAGTGTTAGCGTTATGCCTTCATCAATATGGATATGACTACAGACTTCTATATCCCCAGGCTGTAAGCGCTTTAGGGGAGGGAGTGTTTTATGTTCGTCATTGTCGAATAGCAGTTCTTTAATGCGTTCAAGGGATAAGCCAGCATCTTGCCACTTGCGGATCTCGAGCAGGCGCTCGACATGTTGCTGGGTATAGTGCGAGCCTCTACCGGAACCTTCTGGGGGCTGAAGCAAGGTTTTCTGGACATAAAACCGAACGGTTCGAGGTGTCAGCTCGACCAGTTGGCAGAGTTCATTTAAAGAATATTGGGTTAATTTTTTCATGAAAGCTTATCTCGACAGTTCTTGTGTCAGATACTAGTGTCGTGATAATGTTTTGTCAATTGTTCAAAAATTATCTTTTTAAACGTGACGGCGTTTTTTAATTAATACGACAGCAAAAGGAGAGGTTGTGAAGGCGTTTGAGCAAGATCCCATCTAGGTAATGGTGAGCTGGAGAGTCAATGAGAAAGCTAAAACCGCAGTATCGAATACTGATTCAATATTATCGAGGCAGTGTTGCTAGGCTGATTTATCCCCTTGTTCGCAGCGGAACTCACAAGCGTTTTTCTACTAAGCAAGAAAGGAGTTGTTACTTTTTACACATAATTGAATGCAGAGGCTACCCAATTAAGCTCAGAGTCGCGAGAGGAACAGGGCTAGCAGAACCTTGGGATGATTATCCTTCCTATTTGGATAAAGAGGCTAAGAGCTGGAAGCATAACTCAAAACGTAGTAAGCAATATTTTTAGTACTCATATTGAAAATTGTGTTGTAGATCCTTACTTTTAATGGGCTTGTTTTTGCGGTTGCATTTCACTAGCTGAGTGACATGTCTGCTAAAATATCTATCTATCACCTCTATCTATTAATAGGTTTTATTAATAGTTTTTTAAATACATTTCACGACCGTCTTCGGATACTAATGTGCTCACCATACCAACCAAAGATGATTGGATCCGTGGTTGCTTATACGCTATAGCCATGGGAACACCGCTACTCTTAGAACAATGGATAACAAGAGATGTAGCGGCCTTTATTGCGCTTGGTGCCATGTTTACTTTGAGGCTGGCCCCTCGCTGCCAACCTCTGCATCAAATTATGGCCATGTTAGGAGGAATGCTATTGATGATATCAGCTGGCATACTCGGAAGCTTACTCTTGGGTCATAGAGAACTGGCGATCGCAGCGCTTCTCTTCTTCAGCTTTATTGCAGGGCAACCTAAGCCAGAGCTAACTTACTTTAGTTTATTGGGAAAATTTGTGGCTGCGGCCTTTGTGCTCGAAGAGGCGGGCTTCCCTGCAACTTTGACGACCGTACTCGCCTATTTGAGTGGGGCTTTAATGGCACTGACCCTGACCTTAATGCAATCACGCTTATTTCCTACTCGAGCCACGAGTTGGTCGCCTTCTAATGAATGGCGAGAGCTGTTATCGGGGCACTTCAATGGCCCACTCTATGGCTTCACTCTACCGCTGACCATTTTAGCGGCGATGTTAACTGCCGACTGGCTGCATGCGCAACATGCGTCTTGGGTCGGGCTAACCGTGCTTTTTGTCATGCAAGTGGATGCTGCAAATGCTTGGCAAAAAATTGGGATGCGAATTGCAGGTACCTTGTTGGGTGTCATTTGTGCTTATATCGCGGTGAGTTATTTACCCAGTTGGAGCTTTGTTTATCTTGTTATGCTGACGGCTGTTTTTTTGCCGACATGTTTACGGCAAAACTACCTGCTCTTTAGTTGGTTAATTACGATGGTGATATTGCTGGTGGTCGATTTGGCGATGTTGCAACAAGGCGGAGATGAGTTTCTTATTCAGTGGCGTTTTATTGATACTCTTATAGGTTGTAGTTGGGTTGCTGTGAGTTTGACCCTGTTACGTCTTGGAAGAAAGTGGTGGCCTAATCAGCCAGACACACCGTAAATCCAGTTAAGGTGTATTGAGATAGGAAGACAGATAGCTCGATGCTTTACACGTGACACTCTTAGCTCGCTCTTTAAAGATATTCTGCGCATTGTGGTTTATGAGTGAGTTCGAGATATTTAAACGTATAAGCCATTAATCTTACAACGGTTACACTCAACTAATTCTGTTGATTTGTTAGAGCTAGTTGAGACTAATACTTTCTAGGATTATGGCTTAATTACTTATCGTGTGCATTAGCCATAAGCGCTAAACATCGACATAAAACACCAACGAATCTAACACACCCATGCCGCTGTGGACACCGCCTTCGGTGGTACGGGCCGACTTACTTCTAATCAGGTATCCTGCGTAAGCTTGTTGTCCGCCATTGAGATCAATAATCGCTGGTTTACCGTCAATATGTACGGTGAACATGCCTATTTCACTGATAAGATCGTCGACTTGTTGAAGCTCGCCTTTACGCACTGTCAGTGCTGGCGTGGGTCTTGGCGTTGGCTGGAGTCTGCGCATTAACGACCAGGCTTGGTATTCATCTGGTTTAAGCGATAACAGCTTTGGCAAAATATCGTCGTCAAATATACAGTGGCCGCCACCTTCGCCTTGGTTTTTAAGCACCCATTCATCAGGTCGACTTTGGCTTATTAAAGCTGCGCTGTCTTTGGTGACGGGACGCATTTCACCGAGTAATCCTTTTACAGTATTGGCTTCGTCTAGGGTTAAGCCAAAGCGGGTGAGGGCGCTTGTATCCATCATTGATAACAACATTTGTACGCGTTTGCTGGTGGCTAATTGTTGGCTAACCGTGGCGTTAACGGCAACCCGGTGTTTCTCAATAAATATACGGGTTTGCATTAATGCTTCGCAGCACACACGGCTGATGATGTCATTGGCGTGGTAGTCGCAATATTGATAGCCTGCGCGCAGGTACACAGTATCGATGGGGCCAACACCTTTTAGCAGTAATCTATGATTTTTACCCGTTGTAAGTTTGTCGTGCAGCTCTCTAAAAGTGCGTCTTACGGTTTTAATGCCTTTGGCTTGCAGTGCATGTTCTAACAGGTGTTGATCGTAAACATTATCCTCATTCGTTTGCACGATCATGAGGAACACGGGTGGGTGGTTTTCAAAACCTGTCGATAGATCGCTTTGTGTAAATTCTTGCTTAATTTTAATTGTGGTATTAGCTATGCCGTTAGCTAACTTCTCTAGTGCGTGATTCTCTACCAGCTGGTTATTTGTGCTTGCTGACCATTGATTAAACGTATCGGCGGATTGCAGTTGCAAGAACTTATGCAGCTCATGCACTCGTTGGCCAAATGGCCCCATACCTGCGGCAATGCCATTGAACTCGATTAGTTTTGGGCCCAAGGCGGCATCGTCCATAAAGTCGCTACGCATAATCAAAAGCGGTAAGCGTTTGGCGCTACTTGAAGGAGCATCTAATGACACGCTTTTTTCGGTCGAGTGTTCGGTCGAGCGTTCGCTTGATTGCAGGGGCACTTGATGAATAGCTTTATGCATCTCAAGCAAGGCATTAAAGAAGGGATCGCCCTTGGTGATAGGGTCGATCGCATGGTTTAAGAATTGATGATCTTCAGATACATAATGTACTAGCTTGCCAAGCAGACCTACAGAGGCCACCAGCTGTTGATACCTTGCCTTGCTTATGGGCGTAGGGGCAAAGCTAAAAGCCGTGTGGGTTGCTGAGTAAGCTGTGGTTTTAAGCGCCATGCCATGAGTTAACGCCCATTCGATAGCATCGGTTGTTGCTTGGGTGGTTTGACTGCTGTACATGATTTTGCACCTTTGACTGAAATTCAATTCTATTTATCTGGAAATATAGTTTTAGGGTGATGTGCTGTCAATCGTTATTTCGGCTATATTGGAAATACTGATGTAAAATAAAGGCTGAAATAAAGTGGGGAAATGAATAGCTTTAGAATAAATAGCTTTAAAAGAAATAGCTTTAAAATAAAAAGTCTAGAACTAGTGAATAGTGATACTAAAACGCGATGTTAATGGGTAGGAAACTGGCTCCTTAGTATTAAGAAGCCAGCATTATAGCAGTGTTCTAGTATTTAACTCTGCAGTTATCCTTTGTCTTGCTGCTCAATAAAGTCTTCAAACTCAATCTCGTATAATCGAGCTAACACTAGGGTAACAGCAAAGATGATTGGGCCGTAGATCAAACCTATTAAGCCAAACAGTTGTAATCCACCAAGCAGTGAGAAAAACAGCAGTAGGGTACTCATGCCTGTACTGCCTTGCATTAGCCAAGGTCTTAGAAAGTTATCAATTGAGCCAATAACCAGCACTCCCCATGCGATTAAAAACAGTGCCCATTGCCAGTCGCCGGTAATGAATAAGTAAATCGATGCTGGCAGCCAGATCATTGCTGTTCCTACAAAGGGGATAAATGATGCAAAGGCCATCATGCTGCCCCAAAAGAGTCCTGAAAAGCCCGCCATGGCCATGGCTATACCGCCCAGTGCACCTTGGGCCAGTGCCGTTAAAAACGCACCAAAAACCGCTGATTTAGCAACAACTTTAACCTCATTAAAAATCATTTCTTCTTGAGAGCGTGATAAGGGAATGATGTGGCGGAGACTACTCACAATGTTTTCTTGATCTCGTAGGAAGAAAAACAAAACAAATAGCATTAGAGAAAAGCTCAAAACCGTATTGGCCACATCGCCCAGTAGTCCAGTACTGGCAGACAAAAAGCTGCTGCTTAGTTGGGTGACTTTGACTGCCGCTTGCTGCACTAGTTCATCTACTTTTAAGCTTTCAAAAGGTAGCCATTTATTGAGTAAGCTAATGCCACTTTGAATATAAGGGTGAGATAGAAATGCCTTGGCGCCGCCATTGGTTAGCCAATCATAGGCGTTACCCATAAAGTCTATGCCTTCATTCATTATCGCAATAGTGACAAATAGCAAAGGCAGCAACACCACCACAGTGACTAACGTACAAGACACCACTGATGCCAGATTAGGCTTTGTCGGCATATAGCTTTCAATTTTTGTATGCAGTGGCAACACCAATAGCGCAACAATAGCCGCCAGAACGATAGAGCCTAAATAAGGCGCAACCAGTAAATAACATGCATAGAAAGCAATCGCGAGTGCGAGTAGTAATACCCCGTGGCGGGGCTTGAGTTTCAGGCTGTCCATTAAACAGAACTCCAAAGAAGATTTAGTGATTTACCTTACTGCTTTGGCTTTTACCATTAGCCATAAAGGTGTTAAGCGCTGGATTAATCTAGTTCATACAATGAATGGTTATGAACAGGGTTAACTATAGCCAAAGGTAACAAACACTTCTGTGATTAATCTAGAGCTATTTCAGACTGAATGTCATGGCTCAATTGGCATAACATGATTGAATTAGGTGAAAACTATTTCGCTGCGTCAAATTTTGTCGCAGCGTGGTATTATGCTAGCGGCTCAGGTTAATTAGAGAACGTTTGATGCAAACCAATATTCAACGCCAGATCGCCATGCTTGAGCAGATCCCTCGTCATCCAAGACGGATCACCGCAAATGATATTACTGAGAAGCTAAACAACCGTGATTACAACGTTGGCCTAAGAACGGTGCAGCGTGAGCTAAAAGCGATGCACGATATGGGGCTATTCGGCCTCGTGATGGATGATAGGTGTAAACCTTTTGGCTGGTCTATTGCAGCTTGTTGGCGTGGCCTTAACTTAACCTTGATGGATCAGCATATGGCGCTGGCGTTTCATACCTTAAAGCACAGTGCTAGTCAGTTGTTGCCGCCACAAAGTGTTAAACAGCTTACTCCCTATTTTGAGCGTGCCGATCAAGTGCTCGGTAGCGATCCTGATAATCCGTGGCTTTATTGGGCGTGTAGGGTGGCTCAGTTACCTGAACCTTTGCCTATTACCTATGAAGATCACGACCCGAAAGCGCTTGAGATAGTGCAGGATGCGCTCTTAAATAAGCGACAAATTGCCTGTGAAATCCAACGTTTTATTAAAGGTAAGAGTTATTGGATTGACTACCGTCCTATTAACCCTGAGGGAATTAAGATCTCGGGCGGAGTGATTATGTTGGCGTTTACGGTGGGGACGTATCATACAAAGCGCTATGCCAAACCGATTAACTTAATGCGTAATATTCGTCTGCTCGATACAACAGCGGTCACTCGTGATGATTTTGACATCGAACTTAGCGGTGAAGAAAGTAAAACGACCTTGATTGCGTTAGAACTCCAGCTTTCGCCATCGGCCAACTTTATTCAGCGCAATGCTAGATTAAGTGATGACCAACAGGTTGAGCGTTTGGCCAATGGCTATTATCGAGTCTGTGCCAGTGTTTATGATACGCCCAAATTACGTGAGTTCTTATGGAGCATGGCAGACAGTGTCGAGGTAATCGCTCCGCAAAAACTGCGTAACCACTTTAGCCGATTAATCAGTAAAATTAATAATAAATATCATAACGCTACGACCGAGTTTGTCGCAGCTGTCAGTTAATCTCCTCGGTACTATCAATAGGTAAGTATCGAGGAGATCGCCATGTTCGATCTAGTCCCACAAAACAGTCAAACACCGAAAATTGCCGTTTTTGGTGTGGGAGGCTGTGGCTGTAATACTATCAATCAGCTTAGCCAGTCCCCTTTAGCCGACAACGTCGAGTTGATTGCCGTTAATACCGACGCCCAGTCTTTACAGATCTCAAGTTGTAGCACACGTTTGCAGATAGGGCTTGAGGCTACTAAAGGGCTTGGGGCAGGTGCTAGGCCGCAAAAAGGTTATGAGGCAGCAGAAGAGTCGCAAACGCAGCTTCGAGAGCATATTGAGCTGGCAGATGTCATCTTTGTGACCGGAGGCATGGGCGGTGGTACTGGCACAGGGGCGATCCCTTTTATGGCGTCTATTGCTAAAGAGTTCAATAAACCCTTGGTAGCGGTAGTGACGACGCCATTTAGCTTTGAGGGATCTCAACGAGGTCAGCTGGCTCAAGCTGGCGTTGATGAGTTAATCCAGTATGCGAGCGCGGTGATAGTGTTACCTAATGATCAGTTGCTTAAAGCACTTGATAAGAAAATCAGCGTTGTGAATGCCTTTTATGAGAGTAACCGCATTTTACAGGACGTATTGCAGGGGTTAACGACCACAATCAGTCAGTCGGGTTTGATCAATATCGATCTCAATGATTTTATCGCTGTGGTGAGTCATCAAGGGCGTGCCGCAATGGGCGTTGCTAGGCAGATGGCAGGGGAAGATCTGCAATTGACTATTGATAAGGCCCTTAAAAACCCCTTGCTAGAAAAGGTTAACCTTTGCAAAGCGAAAGGTGCGATTGTGAGCGTTATGGCAACAGAGAGTATTGAGCTAAGTCAATACAATAGTATTGGCGAAACCTTGCTTAAGCAGCTTGATCCAAGCGCAATGGTGATTATTGGACTGACAATTGTGCCTGAGCTAGATTGTGAACTTGAGTTGATGGTGATTGCTACTGGCATGCAAGAAGCGGAAAACGGTTTGCTTGACGAGCACAACGCTGAAGCTGCTGAACCTCAAACCAAGCCCCTTAAAACGCGTTTCGATACTTCAGAGTTGTTAAACTTACATGATTTTTTAAAGCAGAAAGCGGTGACTGGTGCAAATGAAGATCGTCATGATGAGGAGCTTGAGATCCCAACTTATACCCGTAATCAAAGGACCGCTAATTGATGTTTTAGCTGCTTAAGTGGGTCGCTTAATTTGCCCAGGTTTTGTAATGCAGGCCGCTGTCGGACAGCGGTAAAAAAGATAACCCCGAGAGGGGTTATCTTATTATTCAATTGTTATTTGTCTCTGCGGGCAGATAACTGCGGCTTATTCAGCAGGTACAAAATCACTTTCACGAGCGAACTTTATCGCTTCATCACACAGTTTAATTTGCTGCTCTTTGTTAGCCGCTTTGAATTGGTTCATGTAGGCATCGAGTGCTTCACTGGTTTCTTTAGACATGATCATCTCTTCAATGCCTGCATTTTTATGAGCCATCATAGACTGGCCAACAATACTGCCTTCGATTTGCATATCATGTTCGGCATAAAAAGTTGTACAGATCATGAGGCTTGCCATGCCAAGCGCTGTTTCTTTGTCTAGGTTCTCAGCGGCAGCGTTACCTGCCAATAGACAGCTTACAAGACCTGCAATTAGTACTTTTTTCATTATGATAAACCCTTTTTTCATTCCATCATTGGAGCTGTTATCTAGATGATATGGCATAGCATTCTTTAATGTGTGGCGTGCTATGAACTGGTGATAGAGGCTAGCATTTACTGATTATTAGATATGTGACTCTAAGCTTAAGTTAGTCGGGTACGGTTTGTTTTTGTGTGGTTAGTCACGCTTGAAACGTATATTTTAGATGTAAAAAAAGCTAAAAAGCGCAGACTTGTTTAGCCTGCTGATTTAATAGACAAATTTACACATCTTAGAAGTGGTAAATTTTTAAGCGGACGGCGTTTGATGACTGAGTTTTGCCTATTTGCAGCCGATATTAGTTGCTACTATGCCGCAGTCATTTATCAGTTAGAGGTTGTAGATGGAGCTTAGGCGACATGCTGTTGAATTTGGATTCCTACAAGGGATATTTTTCTGTAACGGTGCCAAGCTTTGCGAGCAGGGCCTGACTATTAATGGCAAGATTTACCCCTATCCAGAGTTTGATGAAACCGTTGAAGTACGAGAAGGCTGGTTCACCCAAATCTTAGTTTGGGGGGATAAACGCTTTAGCTTTTTCCGCTTTATCGATAGTAAACCTCTATTTCAACACGCCTTATATAACCACTTATTACATAGCAAAGTCGGACTACAACGGACTTATGACGAGCTAATTGCCGATATAACCCGCTTCGACCATACCTTTGCTCAGCATAAGCGCTATTTAAGGGACTCTGATAAGAGCCGACTACAACGTGATTTTCAAGCTTCTTTAGCATCATTAAACCATGTAGAACATTTCAAAAAGCTGGGGTTCGACACCAACCCCTTTAACTGTCGCTTAGCAAAATTTATTAAGCAGCCCGAAGCTTTTACGGAAAAATATAACCAGTGGTGGCAGCAAAAACAGCTCGATGGTTATCAAGAGCTGTTTGACTCATTAGAGGCGCATCCTTTGACGCCATTGCAGCGCGAGGCGTGTGTCGTCGATGAGAATAATACTTTAGTGATCGCCGGAGCTGGAACGGGTAAGACTAGCACTATGGCGGCAAAGGCTGCGTATTTGGTGGCTCAGGGGCTAGCAAGGCCCGAAGAGATCTTGATGTTAGCCTATGGTAAAGATGCCAGAGTGGAGCTTGAGCAAAGGATGACGGCAATGGGCGCGCAAGGCTTGACAGGTGTTAAAGTCAGTACTTTCCACGCGCTGGGCAAGGAGATCATTCAGTATTATCTAAATAGCTCGACTCAAGTGTCGGTACTAGCGAGTGACGATAAACGTTTGACGCAATTTGTCGATCAACAGATCGATGACATCGTTGCCGACCCAAAAATGGCCGATCCTGTCGCCGATTATTTTGGTCGCTATCTGTATCCGCAAGTTAATGAACTCGACTTTGCGACTGAAGGGCAATATCGCGCCTATCTTAAAAATAACGAGATCCGCGCATTATCGGGCGACTTAGTTAAAAGCTTTCAAGAGCTGAGGATCTGTAACTATCTCTATACCCATGGGATTGAATTTGAATATGAACCTAAGTACCTATCAAAACATGGCGTCGAGGTAACAGAGCCGGGTAAGAGTGTGTATCAACCGGACTTTTATATTCCTATCCTTGATGCTTACCTAGAACATTTTGGCGTTGATAAGCAGGGCAATACCCGTCACAACATAGATAAAGAGTCCTATAACCAAAGCATGCAGTGGAAAATCGCCCTGCATCAACAGCATGGTACCTGCTTACTACAAACCTTTAGCTGGCAAGCCGATTATCGGAATGATGGTGGTTTAGAGAAGTGTCTGGAAGCGTTACTGTGTGAGCGCGCGGCAGAAATCGGACTTGGCGAACAGCAATTGTTCAAACCTATTTCACCCGAAGCTGTATTTGCTCAGGTTAAGCACTTGGGCGTTTATCGTAATGTCAGTCGGTTAATGTCGAGCTTTTTGGGGCTGTTTAAGTCATCAGGTTATACCTTTGCCAAGCTTGAGTCGTTAAAGATGGCAACAGGTTCAGACAAGAAGCTAGTTACTTATAACCAACTAAGGTGGAAGGCATTCCTGCATTTGTTCAGGTGGGTTTATGATCGCTATGAGGCGCATCTTAAGTCCCTTAGCACATTAGATTTTTCCGACATGATAGGCGAGGCGCTTAAGATTAGTCGTGCAAAAGACTTCCATCAACGAACTAGCGATCGCTTTCGATTCAAATACATCATGGTCGACGAGTTTCAGGATATATCGCCTGAGCGCGCCAAGTTGGTGACTCAGTTAAGGGATTCAACGCCAGACTGCGCTCTGTTCTGCGTTGGGGATGACTGGCAGGCAATCTACCGATTTACCGGTAGCGACCTTAATTTAACCACCCAGTTTAGCCAAACCTTTGGGGTGTCTAAAACTGTAATGCTGGATAAAACTTTTAGATTTAACGATAGAATCGAAAAGGTGGCCTCACAGTTTATTCAGGCAAACCCAGCCCAGTTAAAGAAGCGACTTACCACCCATAGTGTGAGTGATAACCCTGAAGTGTGCTTATTGATCAACAATAAAGAAACAGCATTAACTCAGGCGTTCGACAGTATTGTTGAGATCACCAGTCAACAAGACAGCCCAAAGCGGGCCACGGTAATGGTGATTGCGCGCTTTAATGCCTCCTTAAAAGAGCTAACGAGTTGGCAGCGTCGCTATCCGCAGTTTGCGATCTCTGGTTTTTCAGCTCATGCCTCTAAAGGTAAGCAGGCTGACTTTGTAATAGTGCTTGATGTTAACGACGACAAATATGGCTTCCCCTGCAAAATTGATAGCGACCCGATCCTTGAGGCACTGTTACCTAAGCTCGATGGTTTCGCCGATACTGAGGAGCGCCGCCTGTTTTATGTAGCATTATCTCGCGCTAAAAAAAGGGTGTTTGTGCAGGCTGAGTTAGGTAAAGAGTCTGTGTTTGTCAAAGAGCTTCGTAGTTATCAGGCCGATATTTGTGTTTACCCGAACGAGCTAGCGCCTATGTATAACGATGCTTTATGCTGCCCAAATTGTAATGAGGGTAAGCTTATTCCAAAAGAGGGACGTTTCGGTCTGTTCTATCGCTGTTCTTTAGGCCAAGAGTATTGTGATACCAAACTTGATGCTTGCGCTGTTTGTCATGGTGCACCAATGGTTAGAAATGAAACACATCACTACTGCACGAGTGGCAAATGCAATCATCGGCTTTTAGTCTGCCCTGAGTGCCTCACAGGTAAGCTGGTTCTACGCACGAATGGCAAAACCAATAGGCAATTTTTAGCCTGTAGTCTGCACCGAAGAGGTGACGCTAATAGCTGTCACTATACAACGAGTGATATTGCTAATGTTGCAGATAAAGTATCGGAAGCTGCTGCCTAGTTCTCTTATTTCCAGGAGCAGTGGAGTCAACCTGAGCTTTCAGATTTTTTGATGGGTATGGTTTTTCTGTGTGGTTGGTGATAACCCCTTAAAAAAGGGAGTAACCTATTTACTGCATTAAATGGTGTGTTTGTGTCTAGGGTAGAGTTGGTTTTTGGTGTGATTATTTTTGACTACTGTTAACCGATTTGACGCTTAGAGCGTTTATTGCACTTCCTTTAGTATTTGTTTTGATAGGCTGTTTTAGCTAGATCTTAACTAAGCTTGATGTTCTATAGTTAATACACGCCGTTGTAATCGTCTCAGCGCGGCAATTACCGAATCATATATTTATGAAAGGTGTGTATTACAAGCGAGCTAAGGGTCACTTCTTATGTCTAATTCACAGCGTTCTAAGAATCAGTTCATTTTACATTCAAGCTATCCGCCATCTGGGGATCAACCTGAAGCCATAGCGCGTTTAATTGATGGAATTGAAAAAGGGGTAACTCACCAAACATTAAAAGGCGTGACGGGTTCGGGTAAAACTTTCACCGTTGCCAATGTTATCCATAGGCTTAAACGGCCGACCATCATCTTGGCCCACAACAAGACATTGGCTGCACAGCTTTATAGTGAGATGCGGCACTTTTTCCCCGAAAACGCCGTTGAATTTTTTGTCTCCTATTACGATTATTACCAGCCTGAAGTCTACCTTCCCGGTAGCGACCGGTTCATTCGTAAGGATTCTGCGATAAATGAACATCTAGAGCGTTTACGTCTATCTACCACTAAGGCCTTGATTGAACGTAGAGATGTGATTGTCGTGGCATCGGTATCGTCGGTATATGGTTTAGGGGATCCAGAAGCCTACCGCGCCCTTCAGCTTAAGCTCAGCCAAGGGCAGGCTATTGAGACTGAGGAGCTAATTGAGCGTTTAGAAAGGCTGCAGTATAGCCGCTGTAATCGCACAATTAATCGAGCGACATATTTAGTTCGTGAACGCGCGGTTGATATCTTTCCGGCGGATTCTGAACATAAGGCGCTGACCCTTGAAATAGAAAACGGTCATTTGAACAAACTCTATTGGATCGATGCCATCAGTGGTGAAAAGCTTGCGGATATCGACGAGTATTATGTGTCGCCTAAAACCCTTTATTCGGTGTCGGTTGAGCAGGTCGAAAAGGCCTGCGAGCAGATCATGAAAGATATGGAAGCGCAGGTTGCAGTACTTACGGCTGAAAATAGGCTAACCGAGGCTGCAAGATTATATGAGCGGACGATATCCGATCTCGATCTCCTTCGCCTGCAAGGCTATTGTCCCGGTATAGAAAACTACGCTTCTTATCTAAATCAGCGCGATCCTAACTTGCCGCCCACGACACTGTTCGATTACTTACCCAAAGATGGTTTACTGTTTATCGACGAATCCCATGTGATGGTGCCGCAAATTTCGGCCATGTATAAGAGCGATCAGAGTCGTAAGAATACCTTAATCGATTTTGGCTTCCGTCTGCCCTCCGCGCGAAATAATCGGCCATTAAGCTTTGCCGAATTTGAGCAGATAAAGCCGCAGACGATTTTTGTCTCGGCAACGCCGGGCCGTTATGAGCTTGATAAATCTAACCAGCATGTGTTTAAGCAGATCATCCGCCCGACCGGACTACTGGATCCTGAAATTGAAATTCGCCCCTGTGAGAATGATCTTGAAGACTTGGTTAAGGAGATAGAGCTAAGAGTGGCCCGTAACGAACGGACACTCGTGACTACATTAACCAAGAAAAGCGCCGAGACGCTTAATAACTTTATCGCCGCCAAAGGAATAAAGGTCAGTTACCTGCATTCCGATGTAAAAACCAGTGACAGAGTGGAGATTATCGAAGCACTTCGCACCGGAGCTTATGATGTACTCATTGGTATTAACCTATTGCGAGAAGGGCTCGATATCCCTGAGGCATCCTTGGTGGCAGTACTGGATGCTGATCATGCGGGCTTTTTACGCTCCGAGCAGGCCTTGATTCAGATTATCGGACGAGCCGCCCGTAATGAAAACGGTAAGGCGATTCTGTATGCCGACAAAATGACTGCAGCTATGCAAAAAGCGATAGATGAGTCTTCGGAGCGGCGAGGCCATCAGATGCTGTATAACATGGCTAATGGCATAGTGCCGAGTTCGTCTAAGCGTAAACTTGATTCTGACGCCCAAACTCATATTGCTGCTGGCGCGGTGGACAGAGCCAAATTTTGTGAAAGCCTATCTGAGCTTTGCCAACAGATCACCGCAAAAGAGAAGGAGTTACTGCAGTTGGTGGATGAAGAAGGGGCCGAGCAGGCCAAGCTTATTCGTGAGCAATTGATTGTGCTTTATCGCCAGTTTATCTATATGTAGGGGCTAGAGTTTACTCAGTTGGTTATGCTTATCACCATTTACGAGGTTTTTAGAATAATTAAGTTGTGGAATAAGCGATTGGCGCTATAAAAACAGGAATTAATCCAATATATTAGGACATTGAGGTGAGTTTGAATCAAGCGCCCAGTGTCTTTTTTATTACTGGAAGGCGC
Source organism: Shewanella sp. Isolate13 (assembly GCF_022398325.1). Classification (GTDB taxonomy): domain Bacteria; phylum Pseudomonadota; class Gammaproteobacteria; order Enterobacterales; family Shewanellaceae; genus Shewanella. Next base: position 69,914 of record NZ_JAKEVD010000019.1, on the reverse strand, counting down.
TTATTTAATAGGGGATGAATAACTTGAAGCTAAAGAGCACGATAATATTGTTAACAAGCTTGATGGCCGTAGGCTCAATACAGGCAGAAGAGAGGGCTAGCATAAGTAAGGAGGTGACCGGTATTGCAGGATTAACGCCTAAGGAAGATCTCTATAACTTAAGAGTATTTGACAATAATTTCATCTTACCTGTCTATCAAACTCAATCAGCAAACCAAGCTTATTACGCTCCCCAAAACCCCAACAAAGGCGAGATCAGCGAAACCAACGTTCAATTTCAAATCAGTTTAAAATATGGTATCGCCAATAATTTATTTACCGACAATGACGGTTTTTATATTGCCTATAGTCAAATATCAAATTGGCAGGCTTATGATAAATCCGCTTATTTTCGTGATTCACAGTATCAGCCACAAGTGTTTTGGTATTGGCAGCACTCTGATTCAGAGCAAGTCTGGCAGGGTACTAGTATAGGCTTTGAACATCAATCAAACGGTAAAGGCGGCGAATACGAACGCAGTTGGAACCGAGTTTATTTGGAGTTCTCTTTAGCATTTAGTGACCTTGAACTCACCATTAAACCCTGGGTTAGAGCTGATTTTTCCGATATAGACTATAACCCCGATATTGAAGATTATATGGGCTATGGTTCGGTTAAAGGTGACTGGTATGTTGGGGACCATCAGATTAGCTTAACGCTCCGTAACTTAGTAGAAAGTGGCTTTTCCAAAGGCTACGAGGAGTTAAGCTGGCGATTTCCTATCTACAAGGGGTTAAAAGGCTACTTGAAACTGCAAAGCGGTTATGGATTAACGATCTCTGATTATAATCATTTCGATAATGCAGTGGGGATTGGGATCGCGCTTTAAGATTAAATGATTTTATGCGTTAAATTTACTTAGGCTATAAAAATGAACGAATTTTCTAGTTGGCTTGATTCTAAAAAGCTTAAACAACAAGTCACTAACCCCAACATACAAGTGGGAGAGTACTCTTATTATTCAGGTTTTTACCATGGCAAGTCCTTTGAAGACCAAGCTGTGCGCTATCTGTTAGGCGATGGTTCTACCATAGATGTGTGGGAGGCGGGCGTTTTCGGTGAAGTCGATAAACTGATCATTGGTAAATTCTGCTCAATCGCATCCGGTGCTTGTTTTATGCTTGCAGGTAATCAAGGTCATCGCATGGACTGGATCTCTACCTATCCATTTGCGCCGGAGGAGTTTGGTGACGGCGTAAAGAGCGGATTTGAGCGTGCCGGCGATACCGTGATTGGTAATGATGTGTGGATCGGTAGTGAAGCGATGATTATGCCCGGTGTGACCATAGGAGATGGCGCTGTGATTGGAGCGAGGGCGGTGATCTCAAAAGATGTTGCGCCATACAGTGTGGTTGTGGGCAGCAATAAATTGGTGAAGCAACGTTTTACGGTTGATGAGATTGAAAAGCTATTACAGATGCAATGGTGGAATTGGCCTCTAGATAAGCTAAAAGGTGCAATGGCACTAATGTGTAGCGCAAACATTGAAGGGCTGTATCAATACCATCTCAAGCATGAACAAAGAGTTGAATAATAAAAATGGCGCTAATCTCTGAGATTAGCGCCATTTTTCATGTCTAGTTATTTAGTGCAATGCCATGGAAAGCTTAAGCGCTTTTCTTCGCTTCATTTTCAGTCTGGCTTGCCATGTACTCATCGAAAGTACCTTGGAAGTTTACTAGCTTCTTATCTTTCACATCTATGATGCGCGTTGCCAAAGATGATACAAACTCACGGTCATGGCTGACGAAGATAAGTGTACCTTGGTAAACCTTAAGTGCGTTGTTTAACGCCTCAATCGCTTCCATATCCATGTGGTTAGTTGGCTCATCCATAACCAGTACGTTGATATCCATCATCATTAACTTACCGAATAACAGACGGTTCTTCTCACCACCGGAACAGTTGCGGGCTTTTTTGTTGATATCGTCTTCAGTAAACAATAAACGGCCAAGCATGCCACGTACCATTAGGTCGTTATGCTTTGGTAGACGCCACTGGGACATCCAGTCAAATAGGTTTAGATCGTTATCAAAATCTTTGCTGCTGTCCTGTGGGCAGTAGCCGATAGAGGCATTTTCTGACCATTTGATTTCGCCAACCTTGTTCTGTAACTCATTGACTAAGCAGCGAAGGAATGTCGATTTACCCACGCCGTTCTCGCCAATAACAGCAAGCTTAGCGCCTGCTTCTAGAATTAAATCGCCACCTTCAAACAGTAATTCACCGTCAAAACCATGGCCAACATTTTCCATGACTAAGGCTTGGCGGTGCAGCTTCTTGCCTTCATCGAAACGCAGTGATGGTGTCATACGGCTTGATGCTTTTACTTCATCTAGAGTGATCTTCTCTAGCTTCTTAGCGCGCGAGCTGGCTTGCTTGGCTTTAGAAGCGTTAGCACCAAAACGGTTAACGAAGTCTTGAAGTTCATTCATCTCAGCGCTTTTCTTTGCGTTACCGGCTAGCAACTGCTCCTGAATTAACGCAGAGGCTTCCATGAAGTACTCGTAGTTACCTGGGTAAATACGTAACTCACCGTAATCGATATCCGCCATGTGAGTACACACAGTGTTTAAGAAGTGACGGTCGTGCGAGATGATGATCATGGTGCACTTGCGCTTATTTAGCTCTTCAGCCAACCAGTTAATGGTGTGAATGTCCAAGTTGTTGGTTGGTTCATCAAGAAGCAGAATATCTGGGTTTGAAAACAAAGCTTGTGCTAAAAGCACTCGCAGTTTCTTACCTGGAGCAACTTGGCTCATTAGGCCAAAATGCAGCTCTTCTTCAATACCGGCTTCAATAAGGATTTCACCGGCGCGGCTTTCGGCGCTGTAGCCGTCCATTTCAGCAAACTCGCTCTCTAGCTCGCCTACTTTCATGCCATCTTCTTCACTCATTTCTGGCAGTGAATAGATGCGCTCACGTTCTTGTTTTACTTCCCAAAGTTTGGTGTCGCCTTGAATAACTGCATCAATTACTGAGAACTCTTCGAATGCGAACTGGTTCTGGCTCAAAGTACCGACTTTTTGACCTGGAGTAATAGAAACGTTACCTGAAGTAGGGGAAAGCTCACCACTTAAGATCTTCATAAAGGTAGATTTACCACAACCATTAGCGCCAATTAAGCCGTAGCGATTGCCGTTTCCGAACTTAGCGGAAATGTTTTCAAATAGTGGCTCAGGGCCAAACTGCATTGTGATGTTAGCTGTAGTGATCAAGGCTTTTCCTAAAAATGGCTTAAATAATAGTAGAAGTCATTGGCTTGGGTTAGAAACAAGACGGCATCGTGATGTTTGCCCTTGAGATCAAAAGAGGATCCCGAGTGATTAATCAAAGTGAAAGCCAAAGACGTTAACAGGTTACGGAAAGTCATCCCTGTTATGAAGGCAAAACAGCGGCGGATTATACAGACCTAGGTGGTTAGATGTCGAGCTATCATCATCTGTTGAGTCGTGCTATTTATAGTAACGGATATGTATTTATAATTAATTAGTGCTCTGCAACGATTTTCGTGGGTGAAATCGACAATTTCTTGTTATTATTAGCCCATTGATTTGCCCCGCTCGTTGAGCTGGCTAAGTATTCATTTAGTGAATATTTTCTATAGAAGTATGTTTTTGACAACTTCTGCGATATTTGGACACCCCATGATTGAACACCAACAGAATAATCCACTTCACGGCTTGAATTTAGAAACAATGCTGACAGAGCTAGTCAAGTTTTACGACTATAAAGTGCTTTACGCTGCCCTTAAGTTAGAATGTTTTAACCTTAATCCCAATATGGCAGGTTGCATTAAGTTTTTAAAGAAGACTGAGTGGGCGAGAGAGCGTGTAGAAGCTTTTTACCTTTATCGCTTTAAGCGCATGCCAAAAGGCACAGCAGCTCAAATGGAGCTAAAGCCGCGTGAGCGCGGTTATGCTGATGGTATCGTGCCACGTAAACCTGAAAAGTTAACGGTTGAGCTTGTTGAAGAGATGCGTGCTAAGGCTGAAGCAAACTATAAGGCGATGAAGAAAAGTGGTCAGCGTCCGCGTTTCGGTAAAGACAAGCCAAGAGCACAAGATGGATATGCGCAAAATCGTCGCAGCGGACCCAAGCGTCCACCGGCGTCGCAAGATCCAACCAACCCTTGGGGTAAGTAACCTTAGGCTAAAATCTAGGCCTTGTAATAAGTAATAAGCCTGATTGATTTAATCTAACATCAGCGTAATAGCTAAACGGGCGTTCTTTCATAGAACGCCCGTTTTTTATGTCGACTTTAATACATGCGCATGATGCATAATATTGTTTCCGAATATTCATTTGTTTCATGTTTTGCCGCGCTGTAGGATGCGCGTCTTCTATTTTTAGCCTGAAATCCAATGCGTTCTCAAACTTTATTGGCGCAGTTGCTGCGCATGACATCTCTGCTCGTTTTAATGCTCATTTTCGTTCACTACTGTAAACCTTTGCTTAATGCATTTGCCTTAAATGCAACAGAGGCTGGTTGCCATCAAATGCCAAAGTCCCCAGCAAACCCAGACCAAGGAGAGCAACAATGAGTATTTTTCGTTTTCCTGTGCTGGTTTGGCTAGGTATAGGCATTCTTATTATCAGTCTTGGGATCCGTCAGTCGTTCGGGATCTTTATGATGCCCATCTCGATGAGCTTTGATGTGGGCCGCGAATTCTTCAGTTTTGCTATAGCATTACAAAATCTGTTGTTTGGTGTGTTTCAGCCGTTTGTCGGGATGGCAGCCGATCGTTTTGGCTCAAAGAAAGTCATCATGCTTGGGGCGATAGCCTATGGCTTAGGCTTGTTGCTTACCTCGTTATCTAGCACAGCTGATATGTTCTACATATCGATAAGTATGTTAGTGGGCTTAGGCTTAAGTGCGACAAGTTATGTGGTCGTTTTGGGCGCTGTTGCTAAAGTGGTACCGGCAGAGCATACAGCAAAGGCTTTTGGTTTAACCACTGCGGCTGGATCATTTGGCATGTTCGCGGTCATCCCTGGTGCGCAGAGTTTGTTGATTCACTTTGATTGGCAAACAGCACTGCAGGTGTTCGCAATATTATGCTGCGTCATGTTGGCATTTGCTTCATTTATGAAAACTGCCAAGATTAAGAGCAATAGCCCTGAGCATGTTGATGAGCAAACTCTGTCACAAGCGCTCAAGCAGGCATGCACTAATCGTAACTACTGGCTTATCCATATGGGCTTTTTTGTATGTGGGTTCCATGTGATGTTTATTGCCACTCATCTGCCGAGTTATCTTGCAGATAAGCATTTAGATAGCTCAACGGCAGCGCTGGCTTTAGCTTATGTCGGGATATTTAATATCTTTGGCTCTTACTTTTGGGGGGTAATGGGGGATAAGTTTAATAAGCGCTATGTTATGAGTAGCCTATATTTGGTACGAACTATGGTGATAGCTGCCTTTGTTACTTTACCCGTTACCGATAACACGGCGGCTTTGTTTGGTGCTGCCATTGGTTTTTGTTGGCTCGGTACTGTGCCGTTGACCTCTGGATTAGTGAGGCAGATATTTGGTGCGCGCTATTTGTCTACGCTTTATGGTTTAGTGTTCTTCACTCATCAGATAGGCAGTTTTCTCGGAGCCTGGATCGGGGGGCGTATTTATGACTATTATGGTAGCTATGAACCCATATGGTGGAGTACCGTGGTTTTAGCCTTTGTAGCGGCTTTATTGCATCTACCAATTGATGACAGACCTATGGTGGCAAAGTCTATTCCAGCGCTATAAATCGGTATTGAGCAGATATTTTTAACTTATTAGTAAGAGCCGCTATTAGAGTGGCTCTTTTACTTTCTTCTGAGTGAAGTGGAGTAACGGCTATCAAATAAGGCATTATTTGGCTTTAAAGTAGACGACTCATTAAGACCTTATTGATCAAAAGGGCTTAAATCGTCTTTGATGACTATATTCACTAAGTGAAAAACAGCCTAAAAACATACCGCTTTGTAATTGTTTTACTTGAAAATTGCCAGAAACGCTTAAACAGCACTCAAGTTGGCCAGCAAATCACCGCTTAACAACTATTTGTGTTTTTTTGCTTGCAACGAACGCGCTATCGCCATAGTATAGCGCTCGTTCCAAGGCAACAGCCAAACGAACAGCAAGAATACAGTCGCGGGATGGAGCAGTTTGGTAGCTCGTCGGGCTCATAACCCGAAGGTCGTTGGTTCAAATCCGGCTCCCGCAACCAATTCTTGAACAGTACAACCGTAGCTCAGTTGGTTAGAGCACTACCTTGACATGGTAGGGGTCGGTGGTTCGAATCCACTCGGTTGTACCAATTCTTTTATAGAAGAATCAAAAAATCTATTATCCTGTCGCGGGATGGAGCAGTTTGGTAGCTCGTCGGGCTCATAACCCGAAGGTCGTTGGTTCAAATCCGGCTCCCGCAACCAATACAACCGTAGCTCAGTTGGTTAGAGCACTACCTTGACATGGTAGGGGTCGGTGGTTCGAATCCACTCGGTTGTACCAATTCTTTTGTAGAAGAATTCAAAATCTATTACCCTGGCGCGGGATGGAGCAGTTTGGTAGCTCGTCGGGCTCATAACCCGAAGGTCGTTGGTTCAAATCCAGCTCCCGCAACCAATTCTTTTATAGCAGAATCAAAATAGTTATTGGCGTTTTCACTGACGCGGGATGGAGCAGTTTAAAAGCTACTCGGGCTCAACTCTTTATGAAAGCTAGGCGAAGGTCGTTGCAAAGTCTTTTATAGAAAGCAATCCAGCTCTCGCAAGTAATTCTTTTATAGCAGAATCAAAACAGTTATTGGCGTTAAATCGGACGCGGGATGGAGCAGTTTGGTAGCTCGTCGGGCTCATAACCCGAAGGTCGTTGGTTCAAATCCAGCTCCCGCAACCAATTCTTTTATAGCAGAATCAAAATAGTTATTAGCGTTTATTACGGACGCGGGATGGAGCAGTTTGGTAGCTCGTCGGGCTCATAACCCGAAGGTCGTCGGTTCAAATCCGGCTCCCGCAACCAATTCTTTATTTAAAGAATGATAAAACCTGTAGGCCAGCGAAAGCTGGTTTTTTTGTATCTGAAATTTATAGATATTGCTAGATTCAAAATAAAGTAGAAAGGGTTACCCTCGGTAATTATCAACTCAAGATACTGAAGGCGCAGTTTGCTAGCTTGTCGGGCTCAACTCTTTATCAAAGGCAGGCGAAGGTCGTTGCCACATCTTTAATTGAAAGTAATCCGGCTCCCGCAACCAAGTTTTATTAATTAAAAAACTAACATCTATCTACCGAATGCGGTTTTTTGTACCTTTGTTCTGCAATTGATTAAGGCTAAAATGCGATATTTACAATTTTAATCTCATTGCAAATATGTTGTTGGTGTTAGCTATATGTTTGCCTCGTTCTTGTATTGTTTTTGATATTTATTTGTGGGTTTGTAGAACGTAAAATTAATTATTTGGCGCTAATTTATTTTAGTCCATTTTTTGATTTTTATTAATGTTACAACTTGTATCATGTTAAAATGACTTAGTTTGAATCGACTCTTAGAGGTCGATTTTTTTTATCCAATTTTTACCGATACAGGACTTGCTATGACCGACCGCAATCGCATCCTACTTACATGGATAAGCTTTTTATCCTATGCATTAACAGGATCTTTGATTATTGTCACCGGGATTGTGATGGGGGATATTGCTAAATTTTTCAATTTGCCTATCTCCAGCATGAGTAACACTTTTACATTCTTGAATACGGGTGTATTAATTTCTATTTTCCTTAATGTATGGCTAATGGAAATTATTTCACTGAAAAAACAGCTGATTTTTGGTTTTATCCTGATGGTACTGGCGGTATTAGGGCTAATGTTTGGTCATAACCTTGCCATCTTCTCTAGTAGCATGTTTGTTCTTGGCGTGGTGAGTGGTATTACCATGTCGATTGGTACTTATTTAATAGCTCGTCTGTATCACGGTAAACAACGTGGTTCACGCTTGCTGTTTACCGATTCATTTTTCAGTATGGCTGGTATGATTTTTCCACTAATTTCGGCTGCATTACTCGCACACAGTGTTGCTTGGTATTGGGTATATGTTGCCATTGGCATGATTTACCTTGCTATCTTTATACTGGCACTTATTTGTGAGTTTCCTGTGCTGGTTAAGTCTGACGAACAACAGCAAGCGGTAAAAGAGAAGTGGGGTCTAGGTATTCTATTTTTAGCGATTGCTGCACTTTGTTATATTTTAGGGCAAATGGCTTTTATTTCATGGATCCCTGAATATGTAACTAAGTCGTTGGGTATGAGCTTAAGTGAAGCGGGCCAGTTACTGAGTTATTTCTGGGGCGCATACATGCTTGGCATGTGGGGCTTCAGTATGATAATGAAGCGATTTGATATTCAATATTTTGTATTGGTGCTTTCTGCTTTAGCCACTGGATTAATGTTCTGGTTCAATATGGATAAAAATACAGAGCATTTACTTATTATCATCACAGTATTAGGTTTCTTCAGTAGCGCTATTTATACGACTATCATTACCCTGGCATCACAACAAACCAAAGAAGCATCACCTCGCATTGTTAATTTTATTTTATTATGTGGCAGTATAGGCACTATGTTGACTTTCGTTGTTACCAGTCCAATTGTGAAGAGTTATGGCGCACATGCAGCAATGCTGACCGGTAATGGTTTATATGGGGTCGTCTTTATTATGTGTTTATTAGTTAGCTTTGTAACTAAACATCGTATTAATGGCCACTCATCAAGCCATTAATCAATTAGGCCAGTGTAGATAAACGGTTAAGCCTCATCTTTTGATGGGGCTTTTTTTGTTATTTCACTCTAAGTATTTTTAGCGCAAAGTTAGCTAGCCTTCGAATGAAGCCTGATTACGTTTATTTTGGATTGGTGTTATGAGCATTCAGGTGAGGTTTGTGGAAGAATTAAGATACATTTAGAAGAGGTGATCTAATTTAATGATAAAAAGAGCTAAATCATTAACTTTAGCTCTTTACTGATTAGAAGAAGGTAAACCCTCTGCCTTTTAACAGTCTTCAACTATAACGAAAATTATCAAGTTATCTTTATCTGGTGCTAAGCTTTCCTGATCTCTTGATTCGTTTTAGTTATGCATCCTCTCAATTGTTGCTGCTAACTCGTCATAGTTCTCATGACAACTTCCACAACTGTCTTTAACCTGTTCCTGCACTCTAAAATCTGGATGAGGCTGAGACAGTGTTGGAAAAGTTGGATAATATTGATGAATTAAAAAAGGGCTAACTCATTGCTAAGTTAGCCCTTTTCTTTTGCACAGAACATCAGGTTAAAGTGCCGAATGTACTGTACCAGCTTTTTGAACATATCTAAGGCGCAGCGCGAATAGCACTGCTGCAGTTGTTAAACCTGCAATCAAGCCAATCCAGAAGCCTTGTGCACCCATGTGCGGCACTAAAATGTCGGTGCGCGCTAATGTGTAGCCTAAGGTCATCCCCACACCCCAGTATGAAACCAGCGTGATATAAAATGCACTGCGGGTATCTTTATAACCACGCAAAGCTCCAGCAGTCACCACTTGGATTGAATCTGATAACTGATAGATTGCGGCGAAGAACATTAAGCTACCAGCCAGTGTAATCACATCTGGGTTGTCGTTATATAGAAGCGCAATTTCGTTTCTAAATAAGATGGTAATCACCGCGGTACAGGCAGCTAACGAAAACGAGATCATCAGGGCCAGTTTAGTCACTAACGCGGCGATCTCTGGCTTATCTTGGCCTAGGTAATAGCCGACGCGGATAGAGACCGCGATACCCAAAGAGAGCGGCAACATAAACACAATCGATGAAAAGTTCAGTGCAATTTGATGTCCTGCGACTACAGTTGCGCCTAAAGGTGCTAAAAGTAGCGCGATGATTGCAAATAAACTCACTTCAAAAAACAGCGCCATAGCGATAGGGAAGCCATGTTTTGTCATATCTACCATGACTTTTAGGTCTGGTAGATGAAAAGATTTGAAGGGAGCCAATTCCTTAAACTTGTGGTGAAACTGCATATAGATGATCATGGCGATAAACATTGCCCAGAACACTAATGCCGTAGCCACACCACACCCTGCGCCGCCCATTGCGGGCATGCCAAAATGGCCATAAATAAAGATGTAGTTAGCTGGGATGTTGACCGCAAGTCCCACAAAACCGATGACCATGGTTGGTAGGGTATAAGAGATCCCTTCGCTACAGCCTCTTAGTACCTGATAGAGTACGAATGCTGGTACGCCCCACATAAAGCCATCTAAATAGCCGATGCCCAATCTCGCCATTTCTGGTTCAAGATCCATCATGGTAAATATATTCTCTGCAAATGAGAGGAATAGCACCACACCTAAGCTACCGATTATGGCAATATAAGCGCCTTGATAAGCCAAAGGTTGAATCGCTTTTTGATTGTCGGCACCATGATGGTGAGCAAACACAGGTGTAAAGGCCATGAGTAGACCTTGAACAAAAAGCAAAGCGGGTAACCAAAGACTGGCACTGATAGCGACAGCAGCCATATCGACTGCAGCGACACGACCCGCCATGACGGTATCGATAAAGCCCATCATAGTTTGCGTGACTTGGGCAATTAACACGGGTAGCGCTAATTGGATTAAGCGTTTGGCTTGAAAGCCAGAATGGTTCATGGGTACAGCCCTTAATATACTAACGAGAGATAATAATGTTTACAGGTATAGTTCAAGCAACGTGCGAAGTGTTGGCGATAGATAAGAAATCAGGCTTAAACACGCTACAAATCGCAATTGGGCCGGATTTGCGCGAGGGACTTTCACTAGGGGCAAGTGTCGCAAATAACGGTGTATGTCTAACGGTTACAAGAATAGAGGATGATAGGGTGTTTTTCGATGTAATGGAAGAGACCCTTAAGCTAACTAACCTATCAAAACTGAGAGTTGGCTCACAGGTTAACATCGAGCGTTCATTAACCTTTGGTAGTGAGATTGGTGGACATATTTTATCGGGCCATGTTCACACCCTAGCAGAGGTCGATTTCGTCAGTGCCACTGAAGAGCATTATGATATCCGTTTGAAAGTTGAACCTAAATGGATGAACTACATTTTGTATAAAGGCTTCGTTGGCGTTAATGGTTGCAGCCTGACAGTGGGCGAGGTAACAGAAGACACCTTTATGCTGCACTTGATCCCTGAAACACTGAAGCTTACTAATCTTGATGGTTACCAAAAAGGCGATGTGATTAATATTGAGATAGACAGCCAAACTCAGGCGATCGTGGACACGGTTGAACGTGTGCTAGCCAAGCGATTTGCCGAGTAATATCGTTGCAGCAGAGCGGTTCACTGCTGCGCCCAAGTCGATGGAAAAGGGCGTTAGTGGTTAATAGATCTGCTCATCGTCTGAATCTATAAAAAGTTCAATCTTATGTTGTGCTTCATCCATGTGCAATCGCATATGGATTGGGTTGCAGCACACGCGGCAGTCCTCATAGTAATCCTGATCGCCACAAGTCGCATCGATATTAATGTGTTGGTGGTGCCCGCAGTGAGGACAGCTAATCGTCTTGTTGATGAATCGCATAATTACGCTCCCATAAAACCTACTGCACTTCGCCCTCCATCGACAGCTATCACTTGGCCTGTGATATAAGGCGCGCTAACTAAATGTGAAATAAGCTTGGCAATGTCTTCTGGCTGTCCAAGCTTCGCCAAGGGGATTGCGCCTAAAACAGCTTGTTGCGATTCCATATTGGACTGTTCCGGCCAGAGAATTGCACCGGGTGATACGCCATTTACGCGTATGTTCGGGGCGAGTTCTTGGGCCAATGACAGTGTTGCCATTTCAAGTGCAGCCTTTGATATAGAGTATAGTCCATGATCTTTTAGTGGGCGCTTGCCATGGATGTCTAAAAGGTTAATCACGCAGCCACTATTCCCTGAGAGTTGTGGGCAGAGTTTTTCAGCCAACATGTAAGGTGCGATAAGGTTGGTCGCAAGCAGTTGTTGTGCTTTAGTAAAAGAGCTCTCGCCAATAGGAGTCGGATAGAAGCAAGAGGCGTTATTAATAAGGACTTCGAGGCTTAAAGCACGAGTCTGTATTTGCGCGACTAGTCTATCTAATGCGGAAGCGTCGGCTAAGTCGGCCTGCATAATGATCGCAGAGTCGGCGCGCTTAGTGTTTAGCTCATCGCATAGTGTTTGGGCTTCATCTACAGATTGCCCGTAGTGGATCACGATATTGTAGTCATCCTCATGAAGTTGAGTTGCAATTGCGCGTCCAATCCGTTTCGCTGCGCCCGTAACTAATGCCCACGTTGTCATATTGAAGCCTTTTAGATAGCAGATGAAATGAGGCTAAAATATAACAATTGTTAGCTATTAGCCCAGTATAAATACATCATAGCCAGAGCAAGCAAAGAATAGAAGTCGCAGCAAAATACACTCCTGCTAGGGAGTCGCTTGAGAAGATTTGTTATGACTCAATCGACTGTCTATTGTCGGGGTAAACTCTGCAATCCAAGTGGGGACGCTGTTGGCTTCTAATCTATTACATTCGTTGAGTAAGTCCTGTGTCATCAGCGAGATTGAAGCATCAAGCTGAGACTCTATTTAGGCAACAATGGCTTGTTTGTTCATTATTAGCGTATCTGGCTGCTCTTTGCCTGCGAATTCTGGCTGAAAAAGTGCCGCGGTTAACATCAATGTTTTAATCATCAGGACCTCCTTATTAAGTCGCGGCCATGTTAGGAGTAAAACGTGAACAAACTGTGACATTAACTTGTTAGTTTCATTACATTTGCCCGCGGTTGATCAGGTTCCTTGATAAGAAAAACTAATCGGATGGAAAGCTTGCATCATGCACTCGCTATCAACTAGAATTAGCGGCTTGCACGCTGGAAAACACAGACCACTGTATGGTCTAGTCCCAGTAGTGCGCACCCATACTTAATTTAAAACCAAGTGGCCCTACGTAGGGGTCACCACTGGAAAAGGAATAATCATGCCTGTTATTACACTTCCTGACGGAAGCAAACGTGAGTTTGCTAACCCTGTTTCTACTTTAGATGTTGCTGCTGATATCGGTCCAGGTCTTGCTAAAGCCTGTATCGCGGGTCGCGTGAACGGCGAGCTAAAAGATGCTTGCGATATGATTGAAGCCGACTCAGATCTTTCTATCATCACAGCTAAAGATGAAGAGGGCGTAGAAATTCTTCGTCACTCGTGCGCTCATTTGTTAGGTCATGCGATCAAGCAACTGTTCCCAGAAACTAAGATGGCTATCGGTCCAGTTATCGATAATGGTTTCTACTATGACGTTGACCTAGACCATAAGTTGACTCAGGAAGACATCGATGCGTTAGAAAAGCGCATGACAGAGCTTGCAAAGACTAATTACAACGTCGATAAGCGTGTTGTTAGCTGGCAAGAAGCGCGTGATACCTTCGAAGCCCGTGGCGAAAGCTACAAGATGGCGATTCTTGATGAGAACATCAGCAAGGACTCAACACCTGCGCTTTATCACCATGAAGAATATATCGACATGTGTCGTGGTCCTCACGTACCTAACATGAAATTCTGCCAAAACTTCAAGTTAATGAGTGTTGCAGGTGCCTACTGGCGCGGTAACTCAGACAACAAGATGTTGCAGCGTATTTACGGTACGGCTTGGGCGGATAAGAAAGCACTTAAAGTCCACCTTAACCGTCTTGAAGAAGCGGCTAAGCGTGACCACCGTAAGATTGGTAAGCAGTTAGACCTTTACCATATGCAAGAAGAAGCACCAGGTATGGTGTTCTGGCATAACGACGGTTGGAGCCTGTTCCTAGAACTTGAGAAGTTTATTCGTCAAAAGCTTGGCCAATACACTTATCAAGAAGTAAAAGGTCCATTGATGATGGACAGAGTATTGTGGGAACGCAGTGGTCACTGGGACAAGTACTCAGAAGCCATGTTTACTACGAGCTCTGAAAACCGCGAATACGCAGTTAAGCCAATGAACTGCCCAGGTCATGTACAGATCTTTAACCAAGGTCTTAAGTCTTACCGTGATCTACCACTTCGTATGGCTGAGTTTGGCTGTTGTCACCGTAATGAGCCATCGGGTTCACTACACGGCCTAATGCGTGTACGTGGCTTTACTCAAGATGACGCCCATATCTTCTGTACTGAAGAGCAAGTTCAGCAGGAAGTGAGCGCTTGTATCAAGATGGTTTACGATACATACGCTACATTTGGCTTTAACAGCATCGTGGTTAAGCTATCGACTCGTCCTGAAAAACGTATCGGTGATGATGAGATGTGGGACAGAGCTGAAGAAGCACTTAAACAAGCGCTGAAAGCTAACGACATCGAATTTGAAATTTTACCGGGCGAAGGTGCCTTCTACGGACCTAAGATTGAATTCACATTACATGACTGTCTAGACAGAGCGTGGCAATGTGGTACAGTGCAGCTCGATTACGCTCTACCTGGTCGTTTAGGTGCAACCTATGTTGCTGAAGATAACAGCCGTCAAACACCTGTTATGATCCACCGTGCGATCTTAGGTTCACTAGAGCGCTTCTTGGGTATTCTAATTGAAGAATACGCAGGTAAATTCCCAGCTTGGTTGTCACCAGTTCAAGTTGTTGTAATGAATATTACCGATAAACAGTCTGATTATGTGGACAATGTCGTTAATTTATTCAAAGAACATGGAATTCGTGCAACTAAAGACTTGAGGAATGAGAAGATAGGCTTTAAAATACGCGAACATACCTTAAGGCGTGTGCCTTATCTATTGGTCGTTGGTGACCAAGAGATGGAAAATAAGGAAGTAGCGGTGCGTACCCGTGAAGGCGTTGACTTAGGTAAGATGCAGATCGAAGAATTTGCTACTAAGCTCAAGAACCAGATTTCGCTCCGTAGTCTCAATTTGTTGGAGGATTAGGTCATAAAGATCAAGAAAACAGCAGGGCGCCAGGCGGCCCCGAACAGAATTAACGAACTCATCATTGGTGTGCCAGAAGTCCGTCTAAACGGTCTTGACGGTGAGCAATTGGGAATCATGAGCATTAGAGAAGCTCAAGAGATCGCTGACGAAGCTGGCGTAGATCTTGTAGAAATCAGTCCTAATGCTGAGCCGCCAGTTTGTCGTGTTATGGACTACGGTAAGTTCCTTTTTGACAAAGCCAAAGCTCAAAAAGAACAAAAGAAGAAGCAGAAAATTGTACAGGTGAAGGAAATTAAATTCCGTCCCGGTACAGACGAAAACGATTATCAGGTAAAACTACGCAACCTGACTCGTTTTCTAGAAGACGGCGACAAAGCGAAAGTAACGCTGCGTTTCCGTGGTCGCGAGATGGCTCACCAAAGTTTAGGTATGGATCTTTTGAACCGTATCAAGACTGATTTGGAAGCAATTGCAGTCGTGGAGTCTTTCCCTAAAATGGAAGGTCGCCAAGCTGTTATGGTTCTAGCGCCGAAAAAGAAATAGTAAGGCAACCATAAAAGTAGCAGGGGCCTGTTAAGGTTTCCTGCTCGCCTTGCGTTTTATTAATTGTCCCAATGCGGAGTTTTAGCAATGCCTAAAATGAAAACAGACAAGGGTGTACAAAAGCGTTTTAAGAAAACCGCTAATGGTTTCAAGCGCAAGCAAGCCCATTTACGTCACATTTTGACCAAGAAGAGCACTAAGCGTAAACGTCACTTACGTGCTAAATGTTTAGTAGCTAAGTCTGATGTGCCAGCAATTGCACGTCAACTACCATACGCTTAATTAGAGGAGTAAAGAACAATGCCTAGAGTTAAGCGTGGTGTAACCGCTCGTGCTCGTCACAAGAAAGTACTTAAATTAGCTAAAGGTTATTATGGCGCTCGTAGCCGTACTTACCGCGTTGCTGTTCAAGCAGTAACTAAAGCTGGTCAATATGCTTACCGTGACCGTCGTCAAAAGAAACGTCAATTCCGTCAACTATGGATTGCACGTATCAACGCGGCATCTCGTCAAAATGGCCTATCTTACAGCCGTTTCATTAATGGTTTGAAAAAAGCATCAATCGAAATCGACCGTAAGATCCTAGCTGACATCGCTGTTTTCGATAAAGTTGTATTCGCAACTTTAGTAGAAAAAGCAAAAGACGCTTTAGCTAAGTAATTAGTTTAGAATCTTTTTAGAAAGGGAGCCCTAGGGCTCCCTTTTTTTATATTTCCCCAAAAGCATCAACATTGTAGATAGATTCTTTACTGGGAGATTTGTAGTCTAGCTTCTTATACCAATCTGTATAAAGACTTGCTTGCTCTGCAAGATTTTAGTGCTGCAGAGGCAAGGTCATTAATTTCCCCTTGGTAACTGCGACAGCGTTACTCTCGATAACCGCAGTTGCATTATTTTGCCTTCATTTTTCCTTGTTCTGCTGCCTAATCTATCTGACTTCCAAGGAAAGGAATAAATGTTTTATGTATGTGGGAATGCACAAGAGCGTGTGGCTCGTAACGAGTGAAGCGCAGCGTCATTCTTTCGGCTATTCGCGTGAGCCAGTTTGTCAAAACCGCTCTGTGTAGATCATTTTCTCATACAGATAGGCATTAAACGTACAGGCACAAAAAAGCAGGCTTGACGCCTGCTTAATAATATTCGGTTTAAGAAGTCTTCTTTACTTCTGTGCGTCTAAGTAACGCTCTGCGTCTAATGCAGCCATACAGCCTGTACCTGCAGAGGTAATTGCTTGGCGGTAATGTTGGTCCATCACATCGCCTGCAGCAAACACACCTTCGATACTTGTCTGAGTCGCGTTGCCATCGAGACCGCTTTGGATCTTGATATAGCCATTATTCATCTCTAGTTGGCCTTCAAACATCTCAGTGTTCGGCTTATGACCAATGGCAACAAAGACACCTGCGACCTCTAGATCTTTAATGCTGCCGTCCTTTGTGCTCTTCATCTTAAGACCGGTAACACCCATCTGATCGCCAACCACCTCTTCGAGAGTGTTGTCTAAGTGGAGGATGATATTGCCGTTCTCAACCTTGTCCATTAGGCGCTTAGTTAAGATCTTTTCACTGCGGAAACTATCACGGCGGTGGATCAGGTGAACTTCCGATGCGATGTTGCTCAAATAAAGCGCCTCTTCAACGGCAGTATTACCACCACCGATCACGGCGACCTTTTGATTACGGTAGAAGAAACCATCACAGGTTGCACAGGCCGAAACGCCGCGACCTTTGAAGGCCTCTTCAGACTCAAGCCCTAGGTACATAGCCGATGCACCAGTCGAGATAATAAGTGAGTCACAGGTAAACTCGCCGTTGTCGCCTTTTAGCTGGAAAGGACGAACATTTAAGTTCACTTCATTGATGTGATCGAAAATGATCTCGGTTTCGAACTTTTCAGCGTGTTTTTGCATACGCTCCATAAGTGCAGGACCTGTTAGATCTTCTGCATCGCCAGGCCAGTTTTCAACTTCAGTCGTTGTGGTTAACTGTCCACCTTGCTGCATTCCTGTGATCAATACAGGCTTTAAGTTTGCGCGTGCAGCATAAACTGCAGCAGTGTAGCCTGCTGGGCCAGAACCCAGAATAAGTAGTTCACAATGTCTAGCTTGGGTCATTAGTCTCTCCGTTCTTTAACGAATGCGGTACTGCAAGAGGAATCGTTTCTCTCTTGTTTTAACAATTGCAGCGATTGTAGGGAATTTAACGGGAGGGGTAAAGCTCTGTATTCGGCTTTAGGCTGCTTCTAAGTGAGCATGCTTGTGATATTTGGCGGTTTTTGTTGGGTTTAGGCTGCTCCTTATCACATTTTGGTTTATTCTATAGCGCAAAGATCGACAGTTGGCTTGTTTGCTGCTGCAAACTGTAAGAGTCAAATCGTATAAGCAAAAGTAAAAGGAAGTGTTATGCGTATTACCGCGAATTTTGATAGTGGCAACATTGAAGTTATCAATTTAGATAATAAAGATGACGTGCAGTTAGCGATCCGTCCCGATGAAGGCGGAGAATTTTTTCAGTGGTTTAACTTTAAACTAGAAGGTGTGGTGGGTAACCAGTACACACTTAACATCGTTAATGCAGATAAGGCTTCTTACACTAAAGGTTGGGAAGATTACCAAGCGGTAGCGACTTACGACAGACAAAATTGGTTTAGACTGCCAACGGAATATAAAGATGGCAAATTAACGATTCATGTTGATCTCGATTGTGATGCCATTCAGATTGCCTATTTTGCGCCTTACAGCTACGAGCGTCATCAGGATCTGCTCGCCGCTGTTCAAGTGCATCCACAAGTTAGCCTTGAGCACCTAGGTCTAACGCTAGATGGCCGCGATATGACCTTGGTTAAGATTGGTGACGGCGACGAAGAGAAAGCCAAGATCTGGATCACCGCACGTCAGCATCCAGGCGAAACCATGGCGGAATGGTTGGTTGAAGGCTTGATGAACAATCTACTCGATAGTGACTGTCCTACGGCTAAGGCGCTGTTAGACAAAGCTAACTTCTACATTGTGCCGAACATGAACCCAGATGGAAGTGCCCGTGGTCACCTGCGCACCAATGCCGTTGGAACCAACCTTAACCGCGAATGGAGCACGCCTTCGCTAGAGAAGAGCCCTGAAGTGCTTTATGTGGTTAATAAGATGAAAGAGACCGGCGTGGACCTTTTCTATGACGTACATGGTGATGAAGGTTTGCCATACGTGTTCCTCGCTGGGTGTGAAGGCGTACCAGCCTTTACCAAGAAAGATGCTGAGCGCCAGCAAGCCTTTGTCGATGCACTATTGATGGCGAGTCCTGATTTCCAAGATAAATTTGGTTACGATAAAGATCAACCTGGCCAAGCTAACTTAACCGTTGCTTCAAATTGGGTTGCACATACTTTTGGTTGCCTATCAAACACCCTAGAGATGCCATTTAAAGATAACGCGAATATGCCTGACTTAATGGCGGGTTGGTCACCAGAGCGCTGTATTTATCTTGGCGAAGCGTCATTAATTGCAATGAACGCAGTGGTTGATAAACTTAAGTAAGACATTATTGTGCAACTTAAGGCATAAACTAAGAGGTAGCCAATGGCATTAGTTAATTGTCCTAGCTGTAATAAACGCATTTCGAGTATGGCGAAGGAGTGTTCATATTGTAAGGCGAAGATCTCGTCTGATAATGAGAGCCTAAGAGTCATTAGCCATATCAAGCGTTCGAATCAGTTAATGAATCAGAGCTTTTTAGCGCTGACGCTGTTTATCGCTGGTGTAGTGATTTGGTTTTGGGGAGGCGAGCCCGCTGAAGGCCTGAGAGCAAATATAGCTGTTGGTGCATTTTCACTTGGCTTTGTTGGCTACCTAATTACTCGAATTCAGATAGTTCTGCATAAACGGAAAAAAGTATGACCGATATAAACAAAGTTATCGACGAAATGCCCGATGAAGTTTATCAGCGTCTACTGAGCGCTGTTGAACTGGGTAAGTGGGAAGATGGTACCGTGTTAACGCCTGAGCAACGTGCATCGACTCAACAGGTTGTTATGCTTTATCAAGCTAGAAGACTAAAGCAAACCGATCACTTCACAATAAACAGTGAAGGTCAGGTCAATGAATTATCAAAGTCTGAACTTAAAAGGCAGTTTAGAGGCGAATCTATTGCAGAGTTTAAGCAAGAAGAGCTTTAACTCCTGATAATAAGGTTCGTGAGATGAATAAAAAAGCCCGAAGCGATTAACGTTTCGGGCTTTTTGTTTTTGTGTTGATTAATCTGTTGTTAACTCGCCAGCGATAGATTTTTTCATTGCTGCTCGAATTTCATCTGGACTCATGTCGGTAGACAATAAGTAGTGCAGTTTAGTCAAGGCTGCTTCTGTCGTCATGTCATAGCCACTTATGACACCAGCCTCGGCAAGCGCGTTACCCGTTGCATAGCCGTCCATATTGACTCTACCTTGCATGCACTGTGTTAGGTTAACGAGTACGATGCCCCGTTCGTGTGCATCTTTTAAGGTTTTGAGCAATTCGGGGGTTTGTGGAGCGTTGCCAACACCAAAAGTTAATAAGATTAGTGCTTTGACTGGTTGCTGCAGTACGTTCGCAAAGATCTCGGTGTTGATTCCGGGGTAAAGCGTTACCACACCAATTGGCTGTGGACTGATTTTAGCCACTTTGAGAGGCAAATTAGGATCAATTTTTGCTCGTTGACCTGCATGCCAACGGATCTTAATTCCCGCTTCTAACAGTAGTGGAAAATTGGGCGATGCAAAGGCATTGAAACCATCGGCATGAGCCTTGGTGGTTCGGTTACCTCGAAAGAGTTTGTTATTGAAGAACAAGCAAACCTCGGCTACTGGGTAGTTAGCAGCAATATATAAAGCGTTAAGTAGGTTTGTTTGGCCATCAGATCTAAGCTGAGCGAGAGGGATTTGAGAACCGGTAACGATAACGGGCTTTTGCAGGCCTTGTAGCATGAAGGAGAGGGCTGATGCGGTAAACGCCATGGTGTCGGTACCATGGAGGATCACAAAGCCGTCATACTTATCGTAGTTAGCTTTAATGTCGTCAGCGATCATTTGCCAATGGGTCGGTTTCATATTCGACGAGTCAATCAGCGGAGTATATTCACTAATCACAAAATCTGGCATTTCGTCGTGGTAAAACTCGGGCATTGCTTTAACGCAGCCGGTAAGGAAGTCGGCAACTGGGGCAAAGCCGTGTTCGGTCTTTTGCATACCAATGGTGCCACCAGTGTAGGCTACATAGATAGATCGTTTAGTCATTTGATTTTGTTTTTTAGTTTTAGATTAAATCACGATGCAGGGATTATATACCTAAAGTGGTGATAGATGCAGGCAATAAGACGCAATTATCCTATATAAGACGCACTAAAATACTGTTTCATCAAACGAGTAGGTTAAATCCTATAAAGCTTAGATTAAGGATTTGCAACCATATGTAGCTGAGTTGATACAAAAGGAATGTTTAGTATGAATATAATCTTTAGCTTAAGTATGTCGTTTGTTTTGCGTATAAAAAAGCCCAGCGTGTGCTGGGCTTTATTATTCTGCTAGCTGTTGCTTCAATTGACGATTAGTAATTACAGGTATCGCAATACAGATAAACGCCATTTGGATCGTCGAACGCTTTAAATTCTTCAATCACACCTGACCACTTTGACAGCAGACTTTCAAGTACGCTTGATTGAGTCATGCTCTGGGGCAGGTAGCTTGACGCAGAAGCAAACATCTCTTGGATGAATTGCTCTTGAGGCGATAACTCTCTCTCTATGACCTCAGTATCGAAGGTATCGAGTGACGCCATTTCAGCGGCTTTAGTCACCGCATCTTCAAGTTCACCTAAATCATCGACTAGACCAAGTTCCAGTGCCTTTCGGCCGGTCCAGACGCGACCTTGGGCGATGTTATCAACCTGCTCAAGACTCATATCACGCTCTTTTGCTACAAGCGAGATGAAGTCGAGGTAACCACGTTCGATATGACGCTGGATTATTGCCTTAATTTGAGGTGTTAGGCCTTTAGTCACCGAGAAACCTGCCCAATCAGAGGTGCCCACGCCGTCGGTGTGAACTCCAATGCTCGCTAGTGAGTCTTCAAAAGTGGTGACCATACCGAAGATCCCAATAGACCCTGTAAGGGTCGTAGGCGTTGCGTAGATATAATCGGCGCTGGCGGAGATCCAATAACCACCCGATGCGGCGTAGCTCCCCATACTGACGATCACAGGTTTGTTCGCTGCTTTTAATGCAAGCACTTCTTGCCTGATCTGCTCGGAGGCAAAGGCACTGCCACCAGGGCTGTCGACACGAAGTACAACTGCTTTAACTGAATCATCGAAACGCGCTTTTCTCAGTAGCTCCGAGGTACTCTCGCCGCCAATTTGCCCAGCCGGTTGCGAACCATTGAGGATGTTTCCTTTGGCTACAACGATTCCGACTTTGTCATTGAGTAATAAAGCTGGGTAGGTCTTAGCTACAGATAGATAATCATAGAAGTCGATATGCTTATAGGATTCTCCATCGGCAGACTTACCGACGGCATCAACCATAGATAATCTAAACTCTTCAGCAGATTTAAGGCCATCGACCCATTTCATATTAAGAGCCATTTCTGAAGACTTGCCATCGGCTTTATCGAGCTGAGCCAGATAGTCATCTGCACTTAGCGATAAGCTGTCACTGCCGATACCGCGATTTGCGGCGACGGTGTCGGCGTAGCTTTGCCATAGATCGTTTAATAGGACTAAATTAGCTTCTTTCGCTGCGTCAGACATATCATCACGGATAAAAGGCTCAACCGCAGATTTGAATGTGCCCACTCTAAAGACGTGAGCATTAATCTGAAGTTTCTCTAATGCAGATTTAAAATAGAGGCGATAGCGACCTAGGCCTTCAATCTCGACACTACCTTGCGGATTTAAGTAAATCTTGTCGGCAAAGCTGGCGAGAAAGTATTGGTTTTGCCCATACCAGTTAGCATTGGCAACAACGCTCTTGCCTGTAGCTTTAAAAGACTCAATAGCATTGCCAATAGATTGTAGCTTGCTGATCCCTGTGCCTCTTAACATGCCAAGATCTAATACCATCTGATTGATCCGCTTGTCTGCGGCGGCATTGTTAATCACTAATAGCACGTCTGAAAGTAATATCTCGCCAGTTCCATCGGCCTCTGAACCACTTTTCATCGCAGCTTCAATTGGGTCGACTTGACGTTTCTGATCAACAATAACCCCTGAAAGGTTCAGTACCAGCGCAGCACCATCTTCGACTTCTACACCATCATCTGCGGTTAGGCTAACGATAATAATGGCAATAAGCCCGAAGAAAATAAGATTAAGAAAAAGCTTCCTTAATCCATTGACTGTATTCCATGTAAGTAGGAACATCCTTTTAAATATTGAGGGTTTAGTGGGCATCAGCCACTCCTATATAGCGTAGTTGATATAATGCTAACTGAAATCTTGCCCGAAAGGAAAACTCAATTGTAAAGGAATCTATTCATCCGCTTATTGAGCTTATTGTTTACTCAGGGTATGCTGGATTAAATCACTTGTTTAAAAAGGATGTTTGAATGTCGTTTCCGCATTTATTAGAACCCTTAGATCTGGGATTTACCCAGTTAAAAAACCGAGTATTGATGGGATCGATGCACACAGGTTTAGAAGAAGAAAAGGGCGGCTTTGAGAAACTGGCAGCGTTTTATAAAGAACGTGCACTCGGTGGTGTTGGATTAATCGTTACTGGTGGAATATCGCCTAACCTACGTGGTCGTCTAGCGCCCAATGCCTGCCAACTGAGTTTTCCCTGGCAGGTTAAGAAACACACCATAGTGACCAAGGCGGTACATGAGGCAGGCGGCAAGATCTGTATGCAATTACTGCACGCAGGACGTTACGGTTATCATCCATTCTCTAGTGCACCGAGCAAGATAAAATCCCCAATAACCCCGTTTACCCCGTCGGCGATGTCAACAAGACAGGTCGCTTGCACGATTAAAGACTACGCCACCAGCGCGGCTTTAGCTAAAAAAGCTGGCTATGATGGTGTAGAAGTGATGGGAAGTGAAGGTTATCTGATTAACCAATTTATTAGCTCTCGTACCAATAAGCGAACCGATAAGTGGGGCGGAGCATTTGAGAATCGCGCCCAGTTTCCACTTGAAATTGTAAAACAAATCCGAGCTAAGGTCGGTACTGATTTTATTATCATCTTTAGATTATCTATGCTGGATCTTGTCGATAATGGATCAACGTGGGAAGAGGTTGTTCAACTCGCTAAGTGGCTAGAGCAAGCCGGCGTGACGATAATCAATACCGGTATTGGCTGGCATGAAGCCCGCGTACCAACGATTGCGACTAGCGTACCGCGTGGTGCCTTTGCTTGGGTGACCGAGCGCCTGATGAAAGAGATGTCTATTCCGCTTATTGCCACTAACCGTATTAACACTCCTGAAATAGCCGAGCACATTATCTCATCGGGTCAGGCGGATATGGTGTCCATGGCACGCCCATTCCTCGCCGACTCTGAGTTTGTTAATAAGGCTGCGGCTAATACGCCGGAGCTAATCAACACCTGTATAGGCTGTAACCAGGCATGTCTTGACCATACCTTTTCACTAAAACGCGCTACTTGCCTCGTTAATCCTCGGGCGTGTTATGAAACTGAGCTTAACTTCACTCCGGTACAAAAGAAGAAGCGCATTGCGGTGATGGGGGCGGGTCCTGCTGGCATGGCATTCTCTATTTATGCCGCGAGTCGCGGCCATGAAGTGGTGTTATTTGAGGCTAAATCGGAAGTGGGTGGTCAGTTTAATCTTGCCCGTAAGATCCCCGGCAAAGAAGAATTTAATGAAACTATCCGTTACTTTCTGAATCAGATGAAGCTTCATAAGGTGGAGCTACGTCTAAACACTCGCCTCGATGCCAGTGTTGTCCGTGATGAGAAATTTGATGAGATTGTTATGTCGAGTGGCGTTAAGCCAAGGCCAATTAATCTACCCGGTTTCGATAGCCCTAAAGTCGTCGATTATCAGCAAGTACTCAATGGCGAGGCCGAAATTGGCCAAAAGGTGGCACTCATAGGTGCCGGTGGAATTGGGTTCGATATGGCCCATTTCCTGTGTGAGTCTGAGTCTTCAACACTTGATCTAAACCGTTGGTTAAAACAGTGGGGTATCGATAAGGACTATAAAGAGGCTGGCGGTTTGACTGAGCCTGTGCCTGAAGATAAGCATCGTGAAGTGTACTTGCTACAACGCAAAACGACTAAGATGGGTAAAGGCTTAGGTAAGACAACGGGCTGGATCCATCGGTCAGTACTTAAACAGCATCAGGTTTCGATGAAAACGGGCGTCAGTTACGAAAAGTTTGACGAACAAGGGCTACACATTAGTGTGGAAGGCGACAAATCGGTATTGGATGTTGATAATGTCATCTTGTGCGCTGGCCAAGTATCAAATACTGAGCTTGTGGATGAGATGAAATCAACTGGCATACCTGTTCACCTTATCGGCGGCGTCGATGTCGCGGCCGAGCTTGATGCTAAGCGAGCTATTAGGCAAGGTGCAGAGTTAGCTATCGCACTTTAATCTGTTGTAGCTTCCAAATAAAACCTGCTTCTGCTTCATGCTTTAGCAGGTCTTTTTATTGTTGCTTAAAGGTGCAGCATGGAGAGCAAGAGGCAAATAGATACCATTGTTGTGGCTGTTACAAGGGATTGTATCGCTTCCTTATGCTGTTTTACTCCTAAGACCAAATTTTACCTTTTAATTCTCTCGTTATTTCACGCTTTTTTCACGAGTTATCAACTATGGTATTTAGAGAAATATGAGCATTGAAGTTCGCATGTACTACAGTATGAATTTTTAAAGGAAATAATGGCATGAACAAAGTCTTATTAGTAAGTGTATTGGTACTCGCATCATCTAGTGTATTCGCAGATCAAACGACTGAAAAGAAGGGCGGATTTATAGGCCCTAGTAACGTAAAGGTTCAGACGGTTGCTGTGGCTTTAGAAGCGAAAGATGACACGCAAGTTATGCTAACCGGTTACATTGATGCGAGCTTAGGCGACGAAGAATATAAATTCAGAGATGATACCGGTGAGATTATTATTGAGATTGACGATCGCGATTGGAATGGCGTAGAGGCAACACCTGAAACCAAAATAGTTATTCAGGGTGAAGTCGATAGCGGCTGGTCATACACAACTATCGATGTTGATACGGTGCGATTGGCGAAATAGCGTTATATCTGTCCTGAGCTAACGCGTATAGACGCGACTAGACCAGTAGCATTCGCTGCTGGTCTTTTTTGCTTTATATCGCTTAGGGTATAGCCGGCTGGCCTGTTTGGCAGAGAAATAGCGGGTCTAACGTGTGTTGTTAAAACCGGTTTTGCTTTGCGGGGCTCATTTGTTGACAATACGCTAGTCGATATCGAATGCCATCTAAATATTGAGAGGCGTGATTATTATTTAAATACCAGAAACCTGAATTCTTATCAGGTGTTTGATTAAAAAATATCTGCTCGCTAGCTAATAACTTTTGCTGACTAGAATGCTGTAACCAGCTTTCAATGGGGCTTGTTGCTAGATAAATTAGGATCGCCAACATCTCCTGCGGTGAAGCTGTTTTATCTAAAGTTTGCTGACGTAATTTAGCAAGCGATTCAAAAGGGCAATGGGGGAGCAAGTCTGCCGTATTAGATGTGGTATGGGGATCTATACCTGTGTCTGATGAAGGCGGATCTAAATATAATTCTGGCCAGTTAAGGTTAGCTTCTAAATCTAATGCAATTCGACGTTCACCAAGCCAATTGTGCACTATGCAAGGTAAGTGCGCATCACTCGCCATGGTGAGATCACGCTTAAGGCTTGGCAATAGTGACATACGTTTTACATCTAATTGGGCCGCAAGTCTTGCCATCAATACTGTGGTTACCAAGCCTGTAGAAGGCCAACAATGAAGCTGTTTTTCTAATGACTCTGCTACCTCAATAAGTTGCAGGGTTAATGACTCTAGTTCATTTTTAGCAAATGGCCCTGACACAACAAAAGGACAGTTTGAGCCTGCAAATGGGCCATTACTTATGTTGATGAGTGCACTGTTTTTTGAGTTCGGTTGGTTGGGAGATTTTGTGCCGTTAAAAATGAAGGTGGCGCCGTCCGTTGGAACTTGCCATTCTCCATTCGCGTTACCTATGATGGTCACTTTCGTTAATATTGATAATAGTTGGGGTTTGCTGTCTGCTTGCATGCTAACCTTTAGAGTGAGTTCCTTTCGTCGGTCATTATACCCAGTAGAGCAAAAAATGCTCGTCACAACTGTCTTGTACTAATTTAGCGGTAGTTTTTATAGTATTAAATACACCACGCAAGGGCGTAGCCAATATTATAAGCGAGCAGAGTTAAATGCCTTTTGTAACAGCTGATTTATCGCTGGGCATACGTACAACCATCTCAGCCCCCTCGGCTGAAAGGGCCAAATCGATGTCGCCGTCAGGGGCGCAGCAGCAGGGCAGGCATTCATCTGCTTCTAACGATACAAGTGGTTCACGGATATAAGTTACTTTTCCGCTTTTGATCTTAGTTTTGCACTGGCCACAATAGCCACTTCGACACTCGGAGAATATCTTTACTCGTTTTTGTTCCAGTGCTTCAAGCAAGGTTAAGTGTTGCTGATTAAACAGCAACACAGGCATGCCCTGAAGGCTCACGATAGGAGCCTTCTTAAAGCTTGCTTGACTAAAGTTAACAGGCTTAAAGGTCAAAGTCTGAGAACTCATCATCATCGATAGAAGAGTCGATTTGACCCACTAGGTAAGATGAGACTTCTACCTCTTGTGGGGCAACTTGCACGGAATCGCTCTCTAACCAGTTTTTCATCCAAGGAAGCGGGTTGCTTTTCTCTTCATAAGGAGAGGCAAGGTTAACCGCTTTCATGCGCTCGTTAGTGATGTACTCAACATATTGGCAAAGAATGTGTTCGTTAAGACCGATCATAGAGCCGTCTTTAAACAGATATTTTGCCCACTCTTTTTCTTGTTCCGCTGCTTTAACAAAGATATCTATGGCTGTTTGTTCACACTCTTTAGCAATCTCAGCCATTTCTGGGTCGTCTTTGCCGCCTTGCATGATCTTCAAAATATGCTGGGTGCTGTTAAGGTGTAGCGCTTCATCACGTGCGATCAGACGAATAATTTTCGCATTGCCTTCCATTACCTTACGCTCTGCAAATGCAAATGAGCAGGCGAAGCTGACGTAAAAACGGATCGCTTCTAGGACGTTAACCGACATCATACATAGGTAAAGGGCTTTTTTGATTTCACGTTTAGTGACTTCAACCACTTCACCTTCGATCTCATGCTTGCCTTCACCATGTAGGTGGTAAGCTTGGCTTAATTTGATCAAGTCATCGTAGTAATTAGCAATGTCACTTGCGCGCTTTAAAATCTCTTCGTTTTGTACGATGTCATCAAATACGATTGAAGGATCGTTAACAATATTACGAATAATATGGGTGTATGAGCGCGAGTGAATCGTCTCTGAGAAGGACCATGTTTCAATCCAGGTCTCAAGCTCTGGTAGCGATACCAAAGGTAAGAACGCCACGTTTGGTGAACGGCCTTGAATTGAATCGAGTAGCGTTTGATACTTAAGGTTTGAGATGAAGATGTGCTTTTCATGCTCTGGCAGGGCAGCGTAATCGATTTTATCGCGGCTAACATCAACCTCTTCTGGACGCCAGAAGAAGGAAAGCTGTTTTTCGATCAGCTTTTCGAATACTTCATATTTTTGTTGATCATAACGCGCTACGTTAACTGATTGCCCAAGAAACATAGGCTCTAGCATTGCGTTGTTTGGAGTTTGACAAAATGTTGAATAGGCCATTTTTCTATCTTCCGATAATGGGGGCTAGGCCCCCTTAAATTAACGTTTAATACTAATGATTAAAATCTTGGGTTAGATCTTACATGCGCCGCCAGCGCAACTGTCATCTTCTTTCTCGACGGCAGTGATATCGTCATGACTATCTGAAGCTCCATCACGAGTATTGTGATAGTAAAGTGTCTTCACACCATATTTGTAAGCGGTTAATAAGTCTTTTAACAGTACCTTCATCGGTACGCGGCCACCCTCAAAACGAGTTGGGTCGTAGTTGGTGTTCGCCGAAATAGACTGATCGACGAATTTCTGCATAAGACCAACTAACTGTAAGTAACCATCGTTATTTGGCATTTGCCATAGTAGCTCATAGCTGTACTGGTACTTTTCAAAGTCAGGTACCACTTGCTTTAGCTGACCATCTTTACTGGCTTTAACACTGATTAAGCCACGTGGTGGCTCGATACCGTTAGTCGCGTTTGAGATCTGCGAAGAGGTCTCTGATGGCATTAATGCTGACAGAGTAGAGTTACGTAGACCGTGAGTCTTGATCTCTTCACGCAGTGTTTCCCAGTCTAGGTGCAACGGCTCATCACAGATCTTGTCTAGATCGCGCTTGTAGGTATCAATTGGCAAAATACCTTTAGCGTAAGTTGTCTCGTGGAATGCAGGGCATGCGCCTTGTTCTTGAGCCAGCTTCATCGATGCCTTCAATAGATAGAATTGAATCGCTTCAAATGTCTTGTGGGTAATGCCGTTAGCAGAACCGTCAGAGTAACGCACGCCTTCCTTCGCTAAGTAGTTAGCAAAGTTAATCACACCTATACCAAGCGTACGGCGGTTCATCGATGCTTTCTTAGCAGAGATGATTGGGTAGTCTTGATAATCTAATAAGTTGTCTAGCGCACGCACTGCCAGATCGGCCAATGGCTCTAGCTCTTCAAGTTTCTTAATCGCGCCTAAGTTCAATGCCGACAGCGTACAAAGTGCAATTTCACCATCTGGGTCGTTAATGTTATTTAACGGCTTAGTTGGCAGGGCAATTTCTAAACATAAGTTAGACTGGCGAACTGGTGCAACCTTAGAGTCAAATGGACTGTGGGTATTACAGTGATCAACGTTTTGAATGTAGATCCGGCCAGTAGAGGCACGCTCTTGCATCATCAATGAGAACAACTCAACCGCTTTGATCTGCTTTTTGCGGATGCTAGGGTCGGCCTCATATTTAAGATATAGACGCTCAAACTCTTGTTGATCTTCAAAGAATGCATCGTACATACCAGGCACATCAGATGGGCTGAACAAACTGATCATGCCGCCTTGAATAAGACGTTGATACATTACCTTGTTGATCTGTACGCCGTAGTCCAAGTGACGGATACGGTTATCATCCACACCACGGTTGTTTTTAAGTACTAATAGCGATTCAACCTCTAAGTGCCACATAGGGTAGAAGAGGGTCGCTGCACCACCACGTACGCCACCTTGAGAGCATGACTTAACCGCCGTTTGGAAGTACTTGTAAAATGGTAAGCAACCCGTATGGAATGCTTCACCACCGCGAATAGGGCTACCAAGTGCACGGATACGGCCCGCGTTGACCCCGATACCTGCGCGCTGAGATACGTACTTAACGATTGAAGAAGAGGTCGCGTTAATTGAGTCTAAGCTGTCGCCACATTCAATCAATACACATGAGCTGAATTGGCGTGTAGGCGTACGCACACCGGCCATGATTGGTGTTGGCAGTGAGATCTTGAATGTTGAGGTCGCGTCATAGAAATCTTTTACATACTGAAGACGAGTCTCTTTTGGATACTTGGCAAATAGGCAAGCAGCAACCAAGATATAAAGGAACTGGGCACTTTCGTAGATCTCGTGGCTAACACGGTTTTGAACCAGATACTTACCTTCTAGCTGTTTTACTGCGGCGTAAGAGAAATTCATATCACGCCAGTGATCGATATAGCTATCTAGGGTATCGAGCTCTTCACGGCTATAATCTTCAAGAATATGCGTGTCGTACTTGCCTAGTTCAACCAGCTTAACCACATGATCGTATAGCTTAGGCGGTTCAAATTGACCGAAAGCTTTTTTACGTAAGTGGAAAATAGCTAAGCGCGCAGACAGAAACTGGTAGTCTGGTGACTCTGGTGAGATCAGATCTGCAGCCGCTTTAATGATAGTCTCATGGATGGCTTCTGTTGCAATGCCGTCGAAAAACTGCAGATGAGAGCGCAGCTCTACTTCAGAAACAGAGACATTGTTAAGTCCTTTTGCCGCCCATTCAATAACGCGATGGATCTTTTCGAGATCGATAGTCTCACGTTCGCCACTACGCTTGGTGACTGTCATATTGCTATTCATTAACGATAAACCTTGGTTTTTATATTTATGAAAGTGACCTGTGTAGGCGCACCGTACGTTTCCCTGTAAACAAACAGATTTTAACCGAAAATCGGGGAGTTCCTTTTTGTTGACACAAACGACTAAATAGTGCCTACCTCTATCACTCACACACTATATATGGTGTTTTGAGATTCAATAGCTACAAGATAGTGAGGTTGTTGGTTTTTTGCAAGTGGGAATTTAGGGGACAAGTTGTGGATATCTTGAGGATAATCGAACCTGTTAGTAACGGCTAACCGTTAAAGCTTGTTTTGGTTTGATTTCCTTTTAAAAGGTTAACAATTAAACAAATAAAAATGTTCTGTCAGATCGCCACTTACTTGAGCGATCTAAGCAGACCATTTTGGCGACTTTTCTTATCACGCCTTGAGATTTAATTACTCAAACAAAAAATGCAAGGCTAATAGAGAAGTTACCTTGGCTGAATAACACTGAAAAAGTCAGCTAGATGATCACCCGTTTCGAAGCTAAGATCCGCAGGCCAGCTTGAAATATCGTCATCATGGCTGATATAACCCCAAAGGGCGAGGCCTGAGATCATGTTTGCAGCCTTAGCGGCAACCAGATCGCGTTCAGCGTCACCTAAATAGAGAATATGTTCGGGTAACACGTTCATCTGCTGTGCGGCCAAACGCATCGGGGCCGTGTGGGGTTTAGCATGTAGCGTGGTATCGCCACTGATCACTGTGGGCATTTTGGCCGTTAAGCCCAAACGATTCAGAAGTGGCCGTGAAAACCGTGCAGGCTTATTGGTAACGACCCCATAGGGGATTGAAAGCTGGCTCAAGGTATCGAGTAACCTATCTAAGCCTTGAAACAAATTGCAGTCGTCACCGTTTATCCGTTCATAGTTGTCAAACAGTAATTGTTGAAGCTCGGGAACGCCTTGCTCATCTATCAAAGGTAATGCGGCCTTGATCATGGCAATACTGCCATGGGAGGCACTGGCACGGATCTGATCGAAGGGCACCCGTGGATGGCCGCGAGACTCCAAACTGATATTGAGCGCCTCAACCATGTCTGGTGCGGTATCGGCAAGAGTGCCATCGAGATCGAATAGCACGCCTCTTATACAGAGTGCTTCGGCTTTAGTCATTTTTCACCGTAGCAATCATATAGTTCACATCAAGGCTCTTGGTATAGCGAAAGATATCTGTAATAGGGTTGTAGGTGATCCCCACTGCATCAGTACAGAAAAGTTCTGCATTTTCGGCAAGCTCGATAAGCTCTGATGGTCTAATAAATTTATTATGGTCATGGGTGCCGATAGGCAGCATCTTTAATAGATACTCCGCCCCTAAAACCGTTTCGATGTATGCACGAAGGTTACGGTTAATTGTAGAGAAGAAGACATAACCACCAGGTTTGACCATATCGGCGCAGGCCTGAATAACCGAACTCGGGTTAGGGACATGCTCAAGCATCTCCATACAAGTCACTACATCATAATGACCACGATGTTCGTTGCGATGTGCTTCGGCAGTGTTCTTTATGTAGTTTATCTCTACACCAGTTTCTAAGGCGTGAAGTCTAGCAACATCTAACGGCTCTTCTCCCATATCGAGTCCTGTTACGTGGGCGCCGATTCTTGCCATGCTTTCAGATAAAATACCGCCGCCACAGCCCACATCTAGGACTTGCTTTCCAAAGATGCCTCCAGCTGTTTGGTCTATATAGTTAAGACGCAATGGATTTAAGTTGTGTAGAGGCTTAAATTCGCCCTTAGGATCCCACCAAGTTGCGGCCATCTTTTCAAACTTCGCGATCTCTTGTGGATCAACATTGTTATGTGTTTGCACTTAAATTACCTCACAGTGACA
The DNA here is from genome assembly GCF_022398325.1 of Shewanella sp. Isolate13. Lineage (GTDB taxonomy): Bacteria > Pseudomonadota > Gammaproteobacteria > Enterobacterales > Shewanellaceae > Shewanella. The sequence goes on along the minus strand of NZ_JAKEVD010000019.1, from coordinate 37,289 downwards.
AATCCGTATTTAGCTCAGATTATAATGAATAATGGCAAGAAACAAACAAGTTATGATTTTGTGGGACAAACTGGTGAATTATTGCTCCTATGCCTTGATTTTAATCAAGTGAATTGAGTTTATCTGGTTATTTAAAATGAATCGATATTTGGGTCTAGCGCCATTAAATATCTGTGTTAGAATGCCAAATCACGTTTTCAAGCTTAGCTATTTTAGGAAATAAAAATAGCTCGCTAAATTTCAGGGGATCGAGCAGTTTATGACTGATCTGGCTTCATCTATAACACCAATTAATATTGAAGACGAATTAAAGAATTCATACTTAGATTACGCCATGAGCGTAATCGTTGGTCGCGCACTGCCTGACGTTCGAGACGGCCTTAAGCCTGTACATCGCCGCGTGCTATTCGCGATGAATGAATTGAAGAACGACTGGAACAAGCCTTATAAAAAGTCTGCCCGTGTCGTTGGTGACGTAATCGGTAAATATCACCCACACGGTGATACAGCTGTTTATGACACGATTGTTCGTTTGGCTCAGCCATTTTCCATGCGTTATCCGTTAATCGACGGTCAAGGTAACTTCGGTTCCGTTGATGGCGATGCGGCAGCGGCGATGCGTTATACCGAAATCCGTATGGACAAGTTAGCGCACCAGCTATTGGCTGACTTAGATAAAGAGACGGTTGATTTCGTCCCTAACTACGACGGCACAGAATTTATTCCAGCGGTATTACCGACCCGAATCCCGGCACTGTTAGTCAATGGTTCATCAGGTATTGCGGTTGGTATGGCGACTAACATTCCGCCACACAACTTAAATGAAGTGATTAGTGGCTGTTTAGCACTTATCGAAGACCCTGCACTGTCAATTGAACAGTTGATGGAGCATATCCCTGGTCCAGACTTCCCAACAGCAGCAATTATCAACGGCCGTAAAGGCATCATCGATGCTTATAAGACTGGTCGTGGTCGCGCCGTTATGCGTGCTCGCGCTGAAATTGAGGAAGAGAATGGTCGTGAGCGTATTATCGTTCATGAGATCCCTTATCAAGTAAACAAGGCGCGTCTGATCGAAAAGATCGCCGAGTTGGTAAAAGATAAGAAGATCGAAGGCATTAGCGGTCTACGCGACGAGTCTGATAAAGACGGTATGCGTATCGTTGTCGAGATCAAGCGTGGCGAAGTGGGTGAGGTTGTACTTAATAACCTTTATGCACAAACTCAAATGCAGTGCTCTTTCGGTATTAACATGGTTGCACTGACCAATGGTCAGCCAAAACTGTTTAACCTTAAAGAGATGCTAGAGTGCTTTATCCTTCACCGCCGTGAAGTTGTCACACGTCGTACCGTATTTGAACTGCGTAAGGCCCGTGAAAGAGCACACATTCTAGAAGCATTAGCGGTCGCACTCGCTAACATCGATCCGATCATCGCCTTGATCAAAGCCTCTCCAACTCCTGCTGAAGCAAAAGTTAAGTTGGTTGCACAGGGCTGGGAGCTTGGCCACGTTAAAGGCATGCTTGAGAAAGCTGGCGATGATGCAGCGCGTCCAGAGTGGTTAGAACCAGAGTACGGTATTCGTGATGGTCAGTACTACCTGACTGAGCAGCAAGCTCAAGCGATTCTAGAACTTCGTTTACACCGTCTCACGGGTCTAGAGCATGACAAGATCATTGCTGAGTACGAAGAACTGCTAGAAGTTATCGCAGCATTACTACTTATCTTAAGCAGCCCACAGCGCTTGATGGAAGTGATCAAAGAAGAGCTAGAAGAAGTTCTAACTAACTTTGGTGACGAGCGTCGCACTGTGATCAACGCTAACGAAGTTGATATGAGTCTTGAAGATCTTATTAACGAAGAAGACGTGGTCGTGACATTGTCTCACTTAGGCTACGCTAAGTACCAAGCACTTTCAGATTACCAAGCACAGCGCCGTGGTGGTAAGGGTAAAGCCGCAACTAAGGTGAAAGACGAAGATTTCGTTGAGAAACTATTGGTTGCCAATACCCACGACACCATCTTGTGTTTCTCTGACTTTGGTAAGATGTACTGGTTGAAGGTATATCAATTACCATTGGCGAGCCGTACTGCCCGTGGTCGCCCGATTGTTAACTTACTGCCATTGGCAGAAGGTGAGCGTATTACGGCGATTCTACCTGTACGTGAATATGCTGAAGACAAGTACATCATCATGGCAACGTCTCACGGTACCGTGAAGAAGACGGCCTTGACTGCTTATAGCAACCCTCGTGCAAACGGTATTATTGCGGTTAACCTTAAAGATGGCGATCAGCTAATTGGTGTTGATATTACTGATGGTAATGACGATATCATGCTGTTCTCTAATGAAGGTAAAGTGGTTCGATTTAACGAAAAAGCGCGTAGTTCTGAGACGGGTGAAGTGAAGATCGATCCAGAGACTGGCGAAGAAGTGATTGCTCTGCGTGCCATGGGACGTACTGCAACCGGTGTTCGCGGTATTAAGCTTGAAGACGGCCAAACTGTTGTTTCGCTAATCGTACCTAAGGGTGATGGCGCGATCTTAACTGTAACCGAAAACGGATACGGTAAGCGTACTGAACTGTCTGAGTATCCAGCTAAGAGTCGTGGTACTAAAGGTGTGGTTTCTATCAAGGTTAGCGAGCGTAATGGCGCGGTAGTTGGCGCCGTTCAAGTTGGCAGCAACGATGAAATCATGTTGATCAGCAACAAGGGTACCTTGGTTAGAACACCTGCTGAGGGCGTTTCGACAATCGGTCGTAACACTCAAGGTGTGACCATTATCCGTACTGCTGAAGATGAAAAAGTAGTTGGCCTACAGCGCATCGATGAGATTCAGGCGCCAGAAGTTGAGCTAGATGAAGAGGGTAACCCAATCATCGTCGAAGGCTCTGCTGAAACTGAAGTTCAAGCCGATGCAGTCAACAGCGAAGCCGATAGCACTGAAGCACCAAAAACTGAAGATTAATCATCAAGCTTGATGATTAATTAATATGACTAAAAAGGATGCCATTGGCATCCTTTTTTGTTTTTAGTGACCCATCTTAAATAACGTTGACACTTTTCAAACCTTAGAAGGTGGTCTATTACTGTGATCCGTCTTTAACGTTAATTAATACCGCTCTTATCTGCTTGTTTAAATGCATCACGCCAAAATTCGGCACTTAATTTAGCAATCACTCTGGATTCGCCATTGAGTAACATGGCCATGCCAATATTGAGTTCTGGAGAGTAGGAGACTTCTGCTACATAACCTGCCACCCAACCTGCGTGGTAGATGAGCGGGTGGCCATTAAACTCATAGACTCGCCAGCCTTTACCGTAATATGCACTATCAAGGTAAGGGCGCCAATCTCTGCGCCGCAGTTCTTTAGTGGTCTTTACCCCTGGCGTGGTTAAGTCTTCAATTATATTGGCAGAAATGACCTCAGGGTTTTGCCCTAAATTGGCCATCAGCCATTTTGAAAGATCGTTAATACTTGCATTAACCCCAGCTGCAGGGGCTAGCTGATAATAATTGGGTTTAACTTTTACCTGTTTATATCCGGACTTTGTTTTAACGTGGGGTTCTGCTCGATTACTGGTATTAAGAAAAGCATCGAAGCCAACAGAGGCTGTGCTCATACTTAATGGATAGAAGATCCGCTTTTGTATGAAATTAGCGTAGGTAAAAGATGATTCTTTTTCTATCGCTTCTTGAATAAATGAAAACGCGATATTTTGATAGCCATAACATACACCGGGTTGACAGATAGGGGTCAGTTCATCGAATTTACTGACGATTTTTGTCATATCAACATTAGCGTTGATGAGGTTATCGTAGCTGTTGGGCATTAAGCCAGTGCTATGACCGATAATATGGCCGAGATTGATATCAGCTACATTGCGCTGCTCGGCTAAAGTAAACTCAGGCAAATAGTCTACAATCGGTTGTTGCCAGCTCAGCTTACCTTCTTCAACCAGCATAGAGGCGAGTGTGCCAGCAAAGGTTTTTGAGACCGATGCAAGTCGAAATACAGTATCAGGGTTAACGTTTTGGTTGCCGCCTTTGACTCTTTTGCCGTAGGTGCCCAGTTTTAAAACGTTATCGGCTTCGACAATCACAAAGGCGCCACCGGGAACTTTGCTCATTTTTAATTCGTGGTTAAAGCGGTTTTTGAAAGTATTAGAAAGCGCGGTATATTGCGACTCTGTTGCGTAAAGTTGCTTTAGTGGAAAGAAAGACCCGATAGATAAGGAGCCAGCCAAGAATATAAATTTTAAACGCATGTACAGATCCAATGTGCCGTTAAAACGGTCTGTTTAGTATGTTTTTAAGACTTCCACTACTGAGAATGCTATTTATGTCAGTCGTGTTTGGTAATACGAACTACCCAGTCTAGATCTCGAGTGACGCAATGTATTAAATGCGCTGAAGTACAACATATCGCGACTCACTCTAACCTGAGTGGTATTCTAACCATAACGCTAACAAAAGCAGATACTAAAATTAAAAAATAGTGACCAGCTTAGATCATAACTGATCACGGTTATTCGATATTTTCATGTTAGCTGCCAATGAGTTGGGATATACTGCTGTAAAGAATACTAATACCCTAATATTTCTACTGAATATAATAGAAGGACAATACTGTGAGCGCGATTTTCAACTTCTGTGCAGGCCCAGCCATGTTGCCAACCGCTGTAATGCAAAAGGCTCAGAAAGAACTACTAAACTGGAATGACCAAGGTGTTTCCGTAATGGAAGTGAGTCATCGCAGTAAAGAATTTATCGCGTTAACCGAGCAAGCAGAAACTGACTTACGTCAGTTAATGGATATTCCGAGTAATTACCACGTGTTATTTATGCACGGCGGTGGTCGAGGGCAATTCTCTGCTGTTGTGAATAATTTTCTCGGCAACAACGGTAAGGCCCTTTATTTGGTAGACGGTAGCTGGTCAAAAGCGGCGGCAGAAGAAGCCGAAAAGTTGGCTGGTAAACAAAACATTGATACCTTAGAAATTGTAGAAAATGTAGGCGGCCTGAATCAAGTTAACCTGCCTGATTTAAATCTAATAGACAAAGATTATCGCTATGTACATTACTGCCCAAACGAGACAGTAGATGGTATCGAAATTTTTGAAAGCATAGATGGCCCATGGCCTGTCATTGCCGATATGTCGTCGAATATCTTGTCGCGTAAAATTGATGTTAGTCAGTTCGGGCTAATCTATGCGGGCGCGCAAAAGAATATTGGGCCATCGGGTTTAAGTATTGTCATCGTCCGTGATGATCTGCTGGCATTGCCGACGCTGCCACAATCATCAATTATGGATTACCGATTAGCAGTAGAAAACGATTCTATGTACAACACACCACCAACCTTTGCTTGGTACTTAGCGGCTGAAGTATTTAGCTGGCTGAAGCAGGTAGGGGGTGTTGCCGAAATGGAGAAACTCAATATTGAGAAAGCGAATCGACTCTATCAATGTATCGATGAGCTAGATTTCTACGTGAGTGGTGTGGCTAAAGAAAATCGTAGCCGTATGAATGTAACATTCCAGCTAACTAATTCTGAGCTGGATAGCCAATTCTTGGCAGAGGCTCAAGCGGCTGGTCTTGTTGCGCTTAAAGGCCACCGCAGTGTGGGTGGGATGCGCGCCAGTATCTACAACGCTATGCCATTAGAAGGGGTGGATACCCTAGTTGAGTTTATGAAGGCGTTTGCTGCAAAACATAGCTAATCCCATCACTTCTTTGACGAAAAAGCCGATAATATTTCTATTATCGGCTTTTTAATTGTCATTGCTTTAAAGCTTATTAAGTCGCTGAACCTTAAGAGATCACTTTAGCAATCGACTCTGCTAGGTAATCGACATTACCAGTGCCGATCCCCGCGATACTGATGCGACTCGAATCAACCATATACACGCTGTAATGCTCTTGAAGCTCAGTAACTTGTGCTGGCGTTATCCCAAGGAAGGAGAACATGCCTTTCTGCTCTGCAATAAAATCAAAGTTACCTTGCACACCTTTTTCTTTTAATTTGCTCACTAGCATGGCGCGGTTGCCATTAATACGCTCACGCATCACCTTAAGCTCATCTAACCATTCCTGCTTTAGCTCTTCTGAACCAAGTATGGTTTCAACAATGGCGGCACCGTGTGCCGGTGGCATTGAGTAGATACAACGTACTACATATAACAGCACAGAGAAGGCGATATCTGCACGTGTCGCATCCCTACCAATAATCGTGCAGGCACCGATGCGCTCGCGATATAAGCCGAAATTTTTCGAACATGAGCTGCAAAGGATCATGTTCTCTACCATTGACGCCATCTTACGTACGCCGTAGGCATCTTCATCTACGCCGTCCCCAAACCCTTGATAAGCCATATCGATGAGCGGGGTAAAGCCTTTATCGACAGTGAGACCGATAATCTCATCCCATTGCGCTGGAGATAAGTCGGCACCGCTTGGATTATGGCAACATGCGTGTAGCAGCACGACATCGTCCGAGCTCACATGCGATAGCGCTGCTTTCATCTCATCAAACTTTATTGATTTGGTTTCGTAGTCGTAATAAGGATAGGTTTTTACGGTTATGCCAGCAGCTTCAAATAATCCGGTGTGATTGGCCCAAGTTGGATCGCTAACCCAGAGGACTGCATTTGGGTTACAACGCTTGATAAAGTCCGCCGCAACCCTTAATGCTCCGGTGCCACCTGGCGTTGAAACCGTTCGAACGCGATTGGCGATAATGGCAGGGTGATCCGCGCCAAAAGCGAGTTCTGACATTAAGCGATTAAAGTCAGCCGAACCGGTTGGGCCTATGTAAACTTTGGTTGACTCTGTATCTAATCGGAACTTCTCGGCTTTTTTCACACAAGTAAGAATAGGCGTGTGCCCAGCTTCATCTTTATAGACGCCAACGCCTAAATCGACTTTTTGAGGGTGAGTGTCTTCACGGTATTTAGTCAGCAAACCTAATATGGGATCGGCTGGCATAGCGGTCAATTTGTTGAACATTTCAGAGTTTACCTTTTCTATGAGCGGCACGTTTAAAGCCGTTTATCGTTATAGCGTTAGAGTAACGTAAAAAAGGCAATAGTGAACAGCACTCAAGGATTTTTTGATTATGAATTATTTTGGAAAATAATCATTCCACTTGGGTTAACCACCGAAGTTAACCGCCTATATTGGCGCGCGAAACTGCTAATTTTTACTACTTGAGTAGAATTTAACTATTAAAGGGGGATTTTACTAAAAAAACGGTTGAATCCTTCGCTGCAATGAGTAATTTTATAGCTACGAAGTTCAAACAAACGCATAGAAGACTGTCATTTTGTCGTGGTGACCGCATAAAGTCCGCTAGCATGAACATCTACTGTTAACCCGCAGGCGAGTTTGACACCTGCAGCAATAATAAGAAGTATGCAATGAATCAATTACGTTTAGAGCCGATCAAAAAAGTATCAGGAACCATTAATATTCCAGGTTCAAAAAGCATTTCAAATCGTGCTTTATTATTGGCGACCCTCGCAAGAGGGACCACGACACTCACCAACTTACTCGACTCCGATGATATCCGATACATGTTGGCATCGCTGAAGCAGTTAGGCGTTAGCTATCGCCTGTCAGATAACAACGCGGTTTGTGAATTAGAGGGCATAGGCGGTCCTTTAGATGCCGCAGAACCACAGACACTATTTTTGGGCAATGCTGGAACAGCAATGCGCCCCTTATGTGCGGCGCTAACATTAGGCCGAGGCGAGTTTACATTGACCGGTGAGCCCCGCATGGAAGAGCGCCCGATCGGTGATTTGGTCGATGCATTACGTCAACTCGGAGCCGAAGTGACGTACTTAAAAAATGATGGTTTTCCACCACTCAATATTACCTCGACTGGGCTTAATGGGGGGGATGTTGAAATAGCGGGCGACCTATCGAGCCAATTTCTAACGGCGTTGCTCATGGTTGCGCCTTTAGCCAAGGGCGATGTCAACATTAAAATTAAGGGGGAGTTAGTCTCTAAGCCTTACATAGATATTACGATCGCCCTAATGGCGCAGTTTGGCGTTGAAGTTCAAAATAATGATTATGCCTCGTTTGTGATTAAAGCCGGCCAGAGTTACGTGTCGCCGGGTAAAGTGTTAGTTGAAGGGGATGCTTCATCGGCATCGTACTTCCTCGCTGCGGGTGCCATTCAAGGCGGCGAAGTCAAAGTCACTGGTGTAGGTAAGCTCAGTATTCAAGGCGATGTAAAGTTTGCTGATGTACTGGAAAAGATGGGTGCAGAGATAGAGTGGGGTGATGATTATATTATCTCACGCGGCGCGAAACTTAATGCCGTCGATTTGGATATGAACCATATTCCCGATGCGGCCATGACGATTGCCACTACGGCGCTATTTGCATCGGGCACCACCCATATTCGCAATATCTATAACTGGCGCATTAAAGAAACTGATCGCCTAGCTGCCATGGCAACAGAACTTCGAAAAGTGGGGGCGATTGTCGATGAAGGCCATGATTACATCAGTGTCACCCCACCAGCAAAGTTGACTACTGCAGCCATAGATACCTATAACGACCATCGTATGGCGATGTGTTTTTCTATGTTGGCGTTCGCAGATTGCGGGATCACCATCAACGAACCTGAGTGCACCTCCAAAACATTCCCCGATTATTTCAATCAATTTAATGCGCTTGCTAATTAAGCCATTACCTAAACAAGCCGGGTTAAGCTTCGGGTGTTGTTTGCATAAACCTGAAGCTTAACTGAACCAAGTTCCCGAATATTTGAAGTTTTTGCCGCTTTCTTAAGTTACATGGTTTATAATGCGCGCGCTCATTTTTCGGTTATATCAAGGAAGATGGAATTTCTTGTGGAGGATTTTATGTCAGAAAGGGCGCCTGTTGTCACTGTTGACGGCCCGAGCGGTGCGGGAAAAGGTACTATTAGTCAGTTACTTGCCAAGCGATTAGGCTACAAGTTACTCGATAGTGGTGCGATCTACCGTGTATTAGCGTTAGCGGCTATTCATCACAATGTAGAACTAGATAATGAAGAAGCGCTAACCTTACTAGCAGCACATTTGGATGTGCAGTTTGTAACTGGTAATGAAAGTAAAGGTATTAAAGTTGTATTAGAGGGCGAGGATGTATCGACAACGATACGTAGCCAAGAGTGTTCTAATGCGGCATCGAAAGTAGCGGCATTTCCACGGGTTAGGGAAGCGTTACTGCGTCGTCAGCGTGCATTTGCAGAAGCCCCAGGCTTGATCGCCGATGGTCGTGATATGGGCACGGTTGTATTTCCTGCTACGCCAGCCAAATTGTTTTTAACGGCAACGGCGGAAGAAAGGGCTCAAAGACGCTATAATCAGTTGCAGGACAAGGGCTTCGATGTTAATATCGATCAGCTTTTGTCAGAGATAAAAGAGCGTGACGACCGCGATATGAATCGTAGTGTCGCCCCTTTGGTGCCTGCCGAAGATGCTCTGGTTATCGATACGACGAACATAAACATTGAAGATGTGTTGGACATGGCGCTAACGCATATTCACCAAAAGCTCCAAGTTCCGGCGTAAGCAGGAACTTAACTATTCGTCACACGGATGAGACGAATTATTAATCTGACTCCACGTCCAGGATGGTCCGTGGTTTATAAAGAAAGTAACTTAAACATGACTGAATCTTTTGCTGATCTATTTGAACAATCCCTTAATGAACTTGAGTTCCGTCCTGGTTCTATCGTACGTGGTGTAGTTGTAGCCATCGAAAACGGTATGGTACTAGTTGACGCTGGTCTTAAGTCTGAAAGCCCAATCCCAGCTGAACAGTTCAAGAACGCTCAAGGCGCTCTAGAAATCGCAGTTGGCGATGAAGTTGACGTAGCTCTTGACTCTGTAGAAGATGGTTTCGGTGAAACTCAACTTTCTCGTGAGAAAGCTAAGCGTCACGAAGCTTGGATCGTTCTAGAAAAAGCGTACGAAGATGCTGAAACTGTAATCGGTATCATCAATGGTAAGGTTAAAGGCGGTTTCACTGTTGAATTAAACGGTATCCGTGCATTCCTACCAGGTTCTCTAGTTGACGTTCGCCCAGTTCGCGACACAGCTCACCTAGAAAACAAAGAATTAGAATTCAAAGTTATCAAGCTTGACCAGAAGCGCAACAACGTTGTTGTTTCTCGTCGTGCAGTTATCGAATCTGAAAGCAGCGCAGAGCGTGATGCTCTTCTTGAGAACCTTCAAGAAGGTCAATCAGTTAAGGGTATCGTTAAGAACCTTACTGACTACGGTGCATTCGTTGATCTTGGTGGTGTTGACGGTCTTCTACATATCACTGATATGGCTTGGAAGCGTGTTAAGCACCCATCTGAAATCGTTAATGTTGGTGACGAAATCAACGTTAAAGTTCTTAAGTATGACCGTGAGCGTACACGCGTATCACTAGGTCTTAAGCAACTTGGCGAAGATCCATGGTTAGAAATCAGCAAGCGCTACCCAGAAAACACTAAGTTAACTGGTCGCGTAACTAACCTAACTGACTACGGTTGTTTCGTTGAAATCGAAGAAGGCGTTGAAGGTCTTGTTCACGTTTCTGAAATGGATTGGACTAACAAGAACATCCACCCATCTAAGGTTGTTAACCTAGGTGATGAAGTTGAAGTTCTAGTTCTAGACATCGATGAAGAGCGTCGTCGTATCTCTCTAGGTCTTAAGCAATGTAAGACTAACCCATGGGATGATTTCGCAGAGCGTTTCAACAAGGGCGACAAGGTTTCTGGTAAGATCAAGTCAATCACTGACTTCGGTATCTTCATCGGTCTTGACGGCGGCATCGACGGTCTAGTTCACCTTTCTGACATTTCTTGGAACGGTACTGGCGAAGACGCAGTTGCTGAATACAAGAAAGGCGACGAAATCCACGCTGTAGTTCTTTCTGTTGACCCAGAGCGTGAGCGCATCAGCTTAGGCGTTAAGCAAACTGAAGACGATCCATTCAATGCATACCTTGCTGACAAGAAGAAAGGTGTTGTAGTTTCTGGTGTTGTTACAGCAGTTGACGCAAAAGGTGTTACAATTGAACTAGCTGAGACTGTTGAAGGTTACCTTCGCGTTTCAGATATCTCTCGTGAGCGCATCGAAGATGCATCTACAGTTTACTCTGTAGGTGACAAAGTAGAATCTAAGTTCATGGGTGTTGATCGTAAGAACCGCACCATCAGCCTATCTATCCGTGCTAAGGATGAAGCTGAAGAGAAAGAAGCAATGGCTAGCTTGAACAAGCAAGATGACGTTGCTATGAGCAGCGCAATGGCTGAAGCGTTCAAAGCAGCTCGTAAATAATCGCCTTGAAGTTCAGGGGTGCTTGCACCCCTAAAAGGTGACTGTGTTTGGCTTGATAATAGAGGGTATAGGATGACTAAATCCGAACTGATCGAAAAACTTGCCACTAGGCAGTCGCAGCTGTCTGCGAAAGAAGTGGAAGCCGCTATCAAAGAGATGTTGGAGCAAATGGCCGAGACATTGGAATCAGGTGATCGTATTGAGATCCGTGGTTTTGGTAGTTTCTCACTTCATTATCGTGCACCACGCACTGGCCGTAATCCAAAGACTGGTACTTCAGTTGAATTGGAAGGTAAGTACGTACCGCACTTTAAGCCAGGCAAAGAACTGCGCGAACGTGTTGATGCTATTAACGCGTAATTTACATTGTATTAAAAGCCTCCATTAGGAGGCTTTTTTATACCTAAAACTTAGGTATCACTAGCTAGTTAACTCTTTTTCTTAGATAATTAAAGCTCACATACGCGTTCATGGAGCAAAACGTGAAGTCATTTATCATTGCTTTTCTAGTCGCTGCGTTTTTTTTCTTAGCGCTTATCTTCGGTGCCCGTAACGAGCAGGTCGTGACGATTAGTTACTTCGTTGCACAAGGTGAGTTTAGGCTGCCCGTTGTCTTAGCATTTGTTTTCTTAGCGGGTTTTTTAGTGAGTTGGATATTTGCCATGTACCATATCGCAGGACTTAAGCTGTCTTTGCGCCGTGCGAATAAGAAACTTGCTGTCTATGAAGATAAACAAATGGCACAAGAACAGTCAAAATCAATGACAGTAAAAAGCACTGAAAAAGAAGTAGACGCGTAATATGTTAGAAATCCTGTTTCTGCTTCTTCCTATAGCAGCCGGTTACGGTTGGTATATGGGTCGCAGAAGTGTCAGACAAAAACAGACAAATCAGCGCAAACAGCTAAGTAGAGACTACTTCACTGGGCTGAATTTTCTATTGTCTAACGAGTCTGATAAAGCCGTCGACCTGTTTATCAGTATGCTTGACGTCGATGATGATACAATCGACACACACCTCTCATTAGGCTCACTGTTTCGTAAGCGCGGCGAAGTCGACCGTTCAATTCGCATTCACCAAAACTTAATTGCAAGACCTAGCCTCACCACAGAGCAAAGAGATATCGCTATGATGGAACTAGGCAAAGATTATCTCGCAGCTGGTTTTTATGACCGCGCTGAAGAGATCTTCATTAACTTGGTTAACCAAGAAGATCACAGTGAAGAAGCTGAGACTCAGCTGATCGCCATCTATCAAGTGACTAAAGAGTGGCAGAAAGCCATAGACATCATTAAAAAGCTCAAACGCAAGCGCCAGCAGGAACTCAAGCACGATAGCGCCCATTTTTATTGTGAATTGGCGAACGAAGCCCAAGATGATGCGATGAAATTGAAAAATCTGCAGTCAGCGATTAAACAAGACAATCAGTGTGGCCGTGCATTATTAACGCTCGCAGAGCTGTACTTAAAGCAAGAAGAGTTTAAAGCCTGTAAGCAAGCAATTGAGAAATTGCTAAATACTGATCTAGATCTACTGCCCGATGCCTTAGCCATCGCGAAAGAAGCGTACCTATTAACCAACGATAGCGTCGGGTATCAAGAGTTACTGAGAGAGGCGATCGAAAAGGGCGCCGGTGCGAGTATCGCCATCACGCTTGCTCAACATATGATAGAGCAAGGTCACCCTAAAGATGCAGAAAAGCTAATTATGGAAGGTCTTATCAGACATCCAACCATGAAAAGTTTCCAGCATTTGATGAAGATTCATCTACAGCAAGCTGAAGAGGGACAGGCAAAGAAAAGTTTGTCTATGCTAGAACAGCTTGTAGAGCAGCAGATAAAATACCGTCCCGGTTATCGCTGCCGAGAATGTGGCTTCCCTTCACACAGATTATATTGGCATTGCCCCTCCTGTAAACATTGGGGCAGCATCAAAAGGATTAGAGGACTCGATGGAGAGTAACCGTTCGTACCTCTGATTTATCAACAAAAAAACTGTAAAACCTACACCGCAAAGCGATTGGAGAAAGAATGACTGACAAGCCTATTTTAGTTGCCCTAGACTATGATAATAAAAATGATGCTTTGCAGCTTATTGATCAATTAGATCCAGATATGTGTCGATTGAAAGTCGGCAAAGAGATGTTCACTCTGTTTGGCCCGCAGTTGGTAACAGATATTCATAGCCGAGGATTTGACCTTTTCCTCGATCTGAAATTCCACGATATTCCCAACACTGTTGCTAAAGCCGTTACAGCAGCAGCTGAACTCGGAGTATGGATGACCAATATCCATGCCTCTGGCGGACTGGCGATGATGGAAGCGGCTAAGCGCGCACTTGAACCCTATGGTGACCAAGCGCCATTGCTTATTGCCGTAACTGTACTGACATCAATGAGCGATGACGAGCTTAAACTGCTTGGTATCAATGTACCGGCATCGGAACATGTTCTTCGTTTAGCCGCTCTGACAAAACAAGCAGGTTTAGATGGGGTAGTATGTTCGGCGCAAGAGTCTACGCTTCTCAAAACCAAGTTTGGCCAAGACTTTAAATTAATCACACCTGGTATTCGTCCTGTTGGCAGCGACAAAGGTGACCAACATCGTGTGATGACGCCTCCTGAAGCATTGGCAGCAGGTTCTGATTACCTGGTGATTGGCCGTCCTATTACTAAAGCGGCCGATCCGTTAAAAGCACTGCAGGCGATCCACCAAACGATTGCTTAATTGGGCCCTGCCTAGTAGGTTATATTGGAACTTGGCATTTATTGCCTTAAAATATGACTATAGGGAGAGTTACAATGTTTAGCTACCAAGGAAAGAACGTTGTCGTTGTTGGTGGCACTAGCGGGATTAATCTTGCTATTGCCGTTCGCTTCTCTCAAGCTGGCGCCAATGTTGCGGTAGCCAGTCGTAGTGCCGATAAGGTCGATGCAGCTGTCTCACAGTTAAAGCATGCAAATCCTAAAGGGAAGCATTTAGGTGTTTGTTTTGATGTCAGAGATCTTGAGGCATTATCACAAGGTTTTGCCGTAATAGGTGATGCTATGGGACAGATTGATGTCTTAGTCAGTGGCGCGGCCGGAAACTTTCCTGCACCCGCCGAAAAGCTCTCTGAAAACGGTTTTAAATCGGTAATGGATATCGATCTGTTAGGCAGCTTCCAAGTGCTTAAGCAAGCGTACCCACTCATGAAGGAGCATGGTGGGGCGATTATACAGATCTCGGCGCCGCAAGCCTTTGTTCCAATGCCTATGCAAGTGCATGTTTGTGCTGCTAAAGCGGGTGTCGACATGTTGACTAAAACACTGGCGATAGAGTGGGGAACTAAAGGGATTCGCATTAACTCTATTGTGCCCGGCCCCATTGCAGGAACGGAAGGTTTTAATCGGTTAGCGCCGTCTGAAGAGCTACAGGCTCACGTTGCACAAGGTGTACCTTTGAAGCGTAACGGCAGTTGTGAGGATATAGCTAATGCCGCACTGTTTTTAGCCTCAGATATGGCTTCATATATTACAGGTACGGTATTACCAGTAGATGGTGGCTGGTCACTTGGCGGTGCAGGCTCTGCAATTGCCGAGATTGGGCAATTATCAAGACGCAGTTAAGTTGAGAATTAAAGTAAAAGTTAACTAGAGATATAGGATATGGCAAACCCATTTCAAGAGCAGCTTCTCAAAGCTGGTTTAGTAAGTAAGCAGAAAGTACGCGATACTAAAACGCAAAAGCGTCGCGATAGAAAAGCTAAGGTCGATGACGGCTCAGAGGCGCTTAAGCAAGAGATCGCCGCCAAGAAACAAGCACAGGCAGACAAAGACAAGCAATTAAACGAGCAACGCTTTGCTGAGGCTTCAGAAAAAGGTTTGGTTCGTGGTCTAGTTACTGAATTCAAGAAGCTTGCGATCTCTACACCGAAAGATGCAGAGATTAAGTTTAACTTCACTTTTGAAAATAAAATTTATTCACTATACGTGGATGAAAAAATGCAGAGTCAGCTGTTAAATGGCCATCTAGGCATTATCAGACATGAAGAGAATAGCTATTTGGTTCCCCATAAGTTAGTAGAACGAGTTAACTTACTCGTTCCAGCTTGGGTAGGCTATCTTTGGTCTCAAGAAGACAATAGTGATGTTGTTGAGGAAGATGATCCATATGCAGATTATGTCATTCCAGACGATCTAATGTGGTAATTGTTATTTTCTCTGCTAAAGCAGTGAAGTCATGAAGTATTAAAGCCGTAATGAATCGTCGTTACGGCTTTTTTTATATCGGTTATTACCAGAAGAGTGAAGCCATCTTCCTATCTGATACACCACTGGGCTTCTACACCTCAGAATTTCAAATTACCAGTCTTAATATCTTTGCTATCACTAAAAAATAACTTTCTTCACCTCGCTGCAATTAAAGTGACTACTAATTTAAAAATTTAATTTGTTAGCTTTCGCTCTTATTTACTTTTCTTACTATTGTGTATTTTTATTTTAATTAAGTAACCGCTAAATAAAATCCTATTAATTTCACTATTCATCTCGGTATTTGAATCGCACATAAATTCTTTAGACTCGAGTTTAATAATCAAGAGCTTATTTGGTTTTGATTATTGGGAGGAGTGTCAGCTGAGTTCAAGTTTCGCTTCTCACACTCACTCCAATCGAGGCTGTTTTCAAGGAGCAGTAAGGTTGGAAAGTCGTCTGATAAAAAAGGATTTTTTATGAGTTTAAGCAATAGAGTTACTGCCTATTATGGCGAGAACACAAGTGTGTTGAATGAGTTCGAAATAGAAGAAATTAACAACCCATCTTCTAAAGATCCGCTCATTAATGCCGCAATCGTGACCGATCTTCAGAAGTTAGTTTTAGATATCTATGCTAGAGATGAAGAGCATAGGTTAATTTTAAAGGAAAGTACTTTCTCTAAAGTTAATGTGCGTCGTTCGGCAATAAATTCGGATCATTTGTGGCTGATATCTAAGCAGGGTAATTTAGTCGCTTATCTTTCAGGTAGTCACATTTATAATGTCTTTAAAGCATGTATGGTGGCTGTTGAGGTCGATAATAAAGGTGAACTGTTTTCGCAATTATATGCACGCCAGATCATACGCGGGGTTCTCTCTTACTGGAATAGTGCGAATAACTTGGGTAAGCCTATGCCTTTTATTACTAGGACATTAAACCCTATCGTTGCACAAACGGTTTATAGTTTGGGAACGAATATGTATCCATGCCTTGATGGATTACCGATTAATGACCGAGTGAGGGATCGGCATCGCGCGTTCGAGAAAGTCATCAACGAGTCAATTGGAGATGATGGCATATTAGTTAACTCTTTTATGAAGCACAGTGATTATAAATTAAGGCCAACTAAAGGTAAGTCTAAGAGGTCAAAGATCTACTCCTTTTGCCGAAGCTTAGGCGAAACGGACGGCGCGGTGCTTACCGGTGAGTTGGTGTTTGGAGACGATTTTATTCATCATTTGCAGGAGAAGATCTCAGGCGATCACATATCTATGAGAGATCTTGGTTTAGTCAATCTCCTTAGAGACTTGGCGCAACTGCAAGCCCTAAGCATGTCTGATACTCATAGCTTCGGAGGCTGTTAATTATGATTTGTAATGATAATCGCGTGGCTAAACTCGGGTTAAAGGCTAAGTCGTTTAGCGATCACGTTTTACGGTCTACGGCTGGTCAGGTCGTTTGCTATGATTCGCTACAGGCAAAATCTACTTATGGTGCCAATACCATTGCCGCAGAAAGAGAAATTACTGGTGCGTTTAAGGTATTGCCTGTTGAGGGAGAGGAGGGGCGATACGCTGATGAGCTTAATATCAGTACTATTGTAAGGCTCGCTGGCGAGTATCAGATTGCTCTTTATCCTATAAGCAGTGGCAACAACTGGGGTTATGGATCAGCTAATCCAGTGGATGACGCAGAACCTTGTTTTATCTTGGATTTATCTCGCCTTAAGCGAATAGAGATTAACGCGGAACAGGGGATTGTACGACTCCAGCCCGGTGTGACACAACAAGAACTGCGGGATAGGTTAGATAGTGATAATTTGCGATTGATGGTTCCGGTTACCGGTGCCGGCCCGACTTGCAGCTTGGTTGGTAACGCTATCGAGCGCGGCTATGGCATCACCCCACACACAGATCATTTTGCTGCTGTAACCAGCTTAACTGCTGTACTTGCGGATGGTTCCGTGTATCGCTCCGCTGTTCACTCTTTAGATCAATCATCTGAGAAAACCGTAGACAGTTCTTATAAGTGGGGACTGGGTCCTTACCTTGATGGACTCTTTTCTCAAAGTAACTTGGGAATAGTGACTGATATGACCATTAGCTTGGCTCCCTTGCCAGAGTGCGTCGAATCTTTTTACTTTTTTTGTCATGAGGACAAAGCCCTTGAGCCTTTAGCGAGTCTAGTGAGGGAGATCTTAAAAGATTTTCCAGGCGTTATCGGTTCGATTAACCTGTTAGATTGTAGGCGGATGTTATCTATGGTCGTTCAGCCCTCTAACGATAATGATATGAATGATTTAGAGTATGTTGAACGGTTACAAGCTTCCCATAAGGTTTACAAATGGACATGTATTGGAAGCCTTTATGGAAATCATGAAGTGGTTCAAGTAGCAAAACGACAGATCAAAAAACGCATTAATAAGACGAGATGCGTTAATCGTACTTTATTCATTAGTGCGAAAAGGTTGCAACTGGCTACTAAAGTTTTCGATCTTTTACCTCCGCAACTATTTAGTGGTTTGCGAAAGCAGGTTGCCGCCTTGCAAAAGAGTACGTTGATAATGCGGGGGATCCCAAGTGAAGTCGCTTTACCCTTAGCCTACTGGCGTAATGACCAAACGCCCACTTCGGCCACAGCTCTCAATCCTGCACGTGATAATTGTGGTTTGCTTTGGTATGCGCCCTTAATACCCGTATCAAACTCGAAAATAAGGGAATTTGTGGACATGGTGAGAACTGTCTGCCCTAAATATGGCATAGAGCCACTGATCACCATGACGGCACTGAGGCACGATTGCATCGACAGTACTATCCCACTACTGTTTAATCGCAGCGATGCTAAAGCGGTTAAAAGTGCCAGACGTTGCCTCGATGAGCTGTTCATCCGAGGTTGTGAGCGAGGCTTTGTTCCTTACCGTCTCAATATCGAGCAGCAGCGGCGATTTTTGTCTGCAGACGATCCCCATTGGGCGTTAGTGAATAAAATCAAACAAACTATCGATCCAAAAAATATTATTGCACCTAAACGCTATAATCCATAAGGAGTCAAGTTTGGGTCTTTTGGCAGTGACGCAGCCAAAAGACCCATCTGTTAAATGCCTGTATTATCGAGTAACTTAAGGGGCTATCAAATTAGAGTGTTTAAGGTTGCGAACTCTATTGAGGATAAAAGGCATATTCAAGACCAGACTGAATAAGGAAATTAGCGTTTGAAGAGAGTCGTAATTTTTGGAAACTCAGGTTCCGGTAAATCCACATTAGCAAGACAGTTGGCCGAGGCTTATGGGCTTGCGCACCTTGACTTAGATTTAATCGCTTGGTTACCTCAAACACCTCCCGAGCGAACCCCCTTACAACAAGCCTCTCTGGAGATTGCTCGTTTTATTGATAACAATAATGCTTGGGTCATCGAAGGTTGTTATTCTGATCTGCTGAAGATGGTCATGTCCAAAGCGAGTGAGATTATCTTCTTAAACTTACCGATAGACGCTTGTGTCACTAATGCTCGAAATCGTCCTTGGGAGCCCCATAAGTATGCGTCTAAAGCTGAGCAAGATAACAACTTGTCCATGCTAGTTGACTGGATTATGCAATACGAAAGTAGGCGAGATACCTTTTCATTGGCGGCCCATCAAGCCCTATTTGACGAGTTTGATGGTAAAAAAACCATGCTTTGCAGTAATGAGTCCAGATAAATACTTGTTTACGGAAAATAGGGCTAACAGTAAAATGCGCCAACATTTTCAGCCCTCCTCATCAACGTTTGGTTTGACGAGTATATAAGGTGAGTCTAATCGGTGATGAACCCGATATTTATCAGTATCTCTTTGCTTGTATGTAGTAACATTTTTATGACCTTTGCTTGGTATGCCCATTTAAAGGAACTCAATAATAAGCCTTGGATTATCGCTGCATTAATTAGCTGGGGCATCGCACTTTTTGAATACCTATTACAAGTCCCCGCCAATAGAATAGGCTATACAGAACTCAATGTTGGTCAGTTAAAGATCCTCCAAGAAGTGATCACCTTGATGGTGTTCGTACCATTTTCAGTTTTCTATCTAAGGGAGCCGCTCAAGCTTGATTACCTCTGGGCGGGACTGTGCTTAGTCGGCGCGGTGTATTTTGCTTTTAGAAGTAAGTTTGCCTAACGGTCGCCAATATTTGCAATACGCTTCAGTTTAAGCGGAAGGTATTGCTCAATTAAAATGCCACGTTTATAGCGTGGCATTTTTGTACCTAAGAAACTCATCTCCTCTTATAGCCAACGCTTTATTTTGAAGAACCAGTAGGTCGCTGCAGCACTTAGAAGCATGAGCACCAAAGACCAAGGATAGCCATACTGCCAATGTATCTCGGGTATCAGGTCGAAGTTCATGCCATATGTGCTGGCGATTAATGTTGGAGGAAGAAATACGACGGCAGCAACTGAGAAGATTTTGCTTATTTTATTTTGCTGTAAACTGGTGAATCCCATCGCGGCATCCATCAAGAAATTTAGCTTCTCAAACAGAAACTGACTATGGGGTATTAACGATTCAGTATCTGATAGCATGTTATTGATCTCTTTAATCTCGGCACCTGACAACTTATCGTAATAATCTCGCTGCATATATTTCAGTGCTCTTTGTGTATCGAGCAAATTTAAGCGAATCTTCCCGTTTGAATCCTCTTTTATGGTGATCAGTTTAAACACCTCATCTATGCAGTCTTTATCAAAAACTTCATGGCCAACGTTTTCCAAAGCACTGTAGATCTCCTCAATAAGATCGGCTAAATGGTCGACCTTCATTTTAAAAAGCTGAATAAACAACTGCTGTGGTGTACACAAAGGGGCGCGGACTTTTTCAATTTCTTTTAATAATGAAATGATTAACTGCTCATCATCATCTCGCATAGTGATCAATAGCGTTTCCCTGAGATTAAAATACACATTTACAGAGGTGATCGTTGTCCCTGATCTTTGATTGAATAGCGCATTTATATGCAAACCATCGCTATTTATATAAAAACGAGAAGAGGCTTCGATTTCATTCCTATCTTCCCGATTAGGCACGTCCTCGATGGAAAAGCTTGATAGCCATAGCCTTTCAGCTTCGGTAGGTTGATAAAGGTCTAACCAAATACTTGCGTCCGGTATAGGGTCATCAACCGTAAGAACCCTAGATGTGATTAGGTGATTTTTATAGCAATAGGCAGTGATCATGTTGACCCCATAGCAAAAGAGTAAGTGTTAGTTCGAGTCGATTACTAAAATATTAGTCCATGATTGCAAAGGTAAAGCGCCTAAATAGCCAATTGATTTTGAGCCAAACAAAGCGCGGCCATGCTTTACTGTTGAAATAAGTTGATGGCGCAAAATGAGCTGTACGTTAAATGCGACAAATTGAGTTATGACAAAATGGCTAGGATGATTAGAAGTGAAACGCTAAAAATGATTCTGCAAAAGATTTCGCTGCAAAAGGGTGTCTTTTGTGGCTACATCTGATAGATTTGAAACAACTGTTTAAATCTAATGTTTAAGAGCCCTATATGAACCCTTATAACGCCCCATTAGCCGAGATGCGCTTCTTGCTTGAAAAAGTGTTTGATGCCCCACAAACTTGGTCTGAAATGCCTGCAATGGCTGAGTCTGTTGATATGGATACAGCCGCGGCTATTTTGGATGAAGCAGACAAGATTAGCCGAGAACTGATTCATCCTATTAACCGCAGTGGCGATGAGCAAGGCGTTCGTCATGAAGCTGATAAGGTGATCACACCTGATGGCTATAAAGCGGTATATGACCAGTATGCTGAAGGGGGCTGGGTAGGGTTATGTGGTGATCCTGAGTTCGGAGGCATGGGAATGCCAAAGATGCTCGGAGTGCTTGTCGATGAGATGGCCTATAGTGCATGTAATGCCTTTACCCTTTATGGCTCATTAACCGCAGGTGCTGCGCTTGCTATCCATGCCCATGGCAGCGATGAAATTAAAGAGCAATATTTGCCAATGATGTACAGCGGCCAGTGGGCTGGTGCTATGGATATGACTGAGCCACAAGCGGGTTCAGATCTGCGTAACATTCGCACTAAGGCTGTACCGAACGAAGATGGCAGTTATAAGATCTCCGGCAGCAAGATTTTCATTACCGGTGGCGATCATGACTTAACTGAAAACGTGATCCATCTGGTATTAGCTAAGCTACCGAACACCTCTGGGATCTCGCTGTTTTTAGTGCCGAAAATAAAAGTTAACCCAGACAATAGCCTAGGCGAAACAAACGGCGTCACAGTTGGCTCTATTGAGCATAAGATGGGACTAAAAGGCTCGGCAACGTGCGTGATGAACTTCGATGACGCTGAAGGGTATCTCATCGGTAAGCCAAACCGTGGCCTAGTTTGTATGTTTACCATGATGAATTACGAACGTTTAGCCATTGGTATTCAAGGCTTAGGTACCTCACAAGCGGCCTATCAAATGGCGGCTGACTACGCTAAAGAGCGAGTGCAGGGCGTAGCTGCAGGTGGTTCTCCTACGGGTGCAAGTAGCGATCCCATCTTAGTTCATGGTGATGTCAGACGTATGTTGCTGACCATTAGAAGCTTGACTGAAGCTGGCCGCGCATTATCGGTTTATACCGGACAGCAATTGGATCTAGCCAAATATTCACAGGATGCGGAGCTAAAGGCTAAGGCTAGTCGTTACATGGGGCTGCTAACCCCTGTATCAAAAGCTTTCCTAAGCGACCGAGGTTTAGATGCGGCGATTATGGCACAACAAGTATTTGGTGGTCATGGCTATATTCGTGAAACCGGTATCGAGCAATTGGTACGCGATACCCGAATTGCACAGATCTATGAAGGTACTAATGGTATTCAGGCGATAGACTTCTTAGGCCGTAAAGTGACAGGCGATAACCTAGCCGCCCTTTCTGAGTTTGTTGCCGAGCAAGTGGCCAATATTAATTCTTACAGCCATGTTAGTGAAGCAGATAAGGCTAGAGTGCTGGGCTTACTAGAGCAGTTACTGGTTGTGGCTAAACAGATCAACGATAACAAGCTCACACAACCCGCGCTTATTAATGCTTGTGCGGTCGATTATCTCGACGCATTCGGTTATAGCCTATATGGCTGTTTCTGGTTAGCTATGTGTGATGCCGCCCATGACCATGAAGATGACAATTTTAAGCAACAAAAAGCGCACCTGAGTCGTTTCTACTTTGATAAGCTCATTGCCAAAGCGGATTATCATCTCTCTCAGGTTAGCAAAGGGGATGGCTGCATCATGCAGATGGATGCGAGTCTGTTCTAAACCACTCCTAGCGCTTAGTCGTAAAAAAACGCCACTTTATAAAAAGTGGCGTTTTTATTTATGCCGCTAAAATAGGGGCTGAGTTTGTATGGCGGCGCTCATCAGCCCAAATCAGGTTGCGATGTTAACTAAGGTTGAGCCTTTTGAATCATAGATTGTAAGAACAACACATTAAACGGCGATAACTCACTCTTTTTTACCGCAGGGCTATGACCGTTTTCTAAGATCACAAATGATTTGCTAAGCTCGCTACCTTCTTTAATGAAGCCTGCTAAGTTGGCAACCCCCATCATAGAACCTGTTTTAGCGAGTACCGCGCCTTTAAGGGGAGGCGTTGTATAACCACTGCGATATTCTAAGGTACCGCTATGGCCAGCAACAGGGAGTTGTTCGATTAAGAAGTTTAGCTCTTTATGTTGCTTGATAAGTAACAGAACTTGGGTTAACTGCTCGGCACTCAACAAGTTGTAGCGCGACAGACCTGAACCATCGACGATATTTGCGCTTTCAAGCTCAACGCCAAGCTCCATTAAAATCTGCTTCATCGCAGCGCTGCCATTGATAAATGAACCAGGCACGCCATAAATTTGTTGGCCTAGGCGCTTTAGCAGGCTATCTGCAATTAAGTTATCAGATTTTAGTAACATAGTGTCAGTTAGAGCTGAAAGCGGCTTAGACTCATGTTCAGCAAGCAGTAGTGTATTTGCTGGTCGCTTACTGGTTAATAGCACCTTACCTTTAATAGTAATCCCCAAATTAGCCAGCATATTGGTTACGCTGTTTTGGGCGTAAAGAGCTGGATCAGAGATGGCGATCGCAAGTTTTAATGGTTTCTGTCCGGCGTGACATCCCGATAGTAAAAACTGGTTATTAGATTGGCGTTGTAGGCTTAATTCACAAAAAGGGATATCACCTGTCTTGTCGAATACGGCGGTATTGGAAATAGTGACCGGTTCAAACTGGCTGAAGGAGAGTTTGGTCTTATTATTGGCTAGTGTCGGTGAAAGCTTAGCTTTAACGCAGTTTTGGTTAAGAATATAGCGAGAAACAGGGGCGGCATAACAGATCCCTAAATCATCCCAAACCCAGCCTGGCGCTTGAAGTGTCTCTTGCTGATCGCCAACCAAGTAAACGTTACCATCGATATGCTCAAGACCTTGCTTTTGCAACTGCTTAAATAGTTGCCTAAGGTCGCTTACTGTCAGCGTGGGGTCACCATCGAATCGAACAAATAGATCGCCCTCAATGCGCCTGTTTTGAATACCGACAAATGCATCGATCTGAGTGCTGAACTTAAAGTCTCTTCCTAGTGCGGTTGTCGCTGCTACGGCGGTCAATAGTTTCATTGTGCTGGCAGGGACGAATAATCGTTCCGCATCTTTACGGTATTCGTTATCTGTGGCCGGCTTGGCTTGCCCCTCGATCCCTAGTGCTCTGACCACAATGCCTGTCTGGGAAGTCTTAGGCTCGATGACTTTGACGATGTTGGCCAAGTAGTCATTAGACTGAGCCGAAGCCGAAAAGATCAGTAAACCAAGCGAGAGAGTGGTAATCAAACGTTTATGCAAAAGTGTGTCCTTATATCCTTGTAATAGTTAACGCCATATTAATCTTTACCATTAGGCTCATCTTTTTCCATCAAGCGATATAGCCTTAATGTCACAAATAGCACTAAACCAAAAAACAGCGGTAACACCAGCATGCCTAACTGAGCTTTAAAGTGAAAAATACTCCATGCGCCTAGGAGCACAACCAATAGGGTAACTAGCGTCTTAATATTCATCAATATCATCCAAAACGTAAAAAATCTGGCTCATTTTACCAAAACTCGACCACTTTTTCAGTGACAATAGCGACAAACCAAGGCGCCGTTATGGGGAAAAAGCGTGATTGATTATCTAGGTTTGAGTGATTAAATATTTGGCTAACAGGGCAAGAAGCCAGCTAAAACTGGCTCTAGAGACCGTTATTAACAGAAAAACCTTGCTCAAACTGACTTAAATCGGTAATTTCTATGCCCTTATCTAGGAGGATCTTTATGCCACATATAAGAGTCAGCGGGTTACCAGAAACGGCGGTTGCCACACTGAGTAGCAGTTTACTTGAGGCATTAGCCGATATCTGTCAGGCAAAACCAGAGTCTTTCATCCTCGATTGGATAAACAGCAATAGCTATCGTGATGGTGAACAGATCAAAGATATTGCTCAGGTCGAGGTGTTATGGTTTCCAAAAGATCCTGAAACACACCATCGTGCACAGCAGGTTATCCGTGAAGCCTTATTAAAGGTTTATCCGGGGCTACAACATGTAATTGTCATGTTTAGAGAGCTTGAACCTAGCACTTATTACAAAGATGGTCAGCACTATTAAGGAGAGAGCCTTGCTGAGTAAGCTAGGTGGCATACCGCTACAACCAGATTCGCTTTCTTGGCTATTAACGCCGAAAGCGTTAAAAGCTGAATTGTTATCTCGAATTGCAAGCGCAACGCATTCTATTTATATCGCAGCACTCTATTTAGAAGATGATGAAGCAGGTAGAGAAATTCTAGCTGCATTAATAGAGGCTAAAAACCAGAATCCACAGCTCGATGTTAAAGTCCTTGTGGATTTTCACCGCGCTCGTCGTGGTCTTATCGGCCATAAAGGCGACAGTGGTAATTACTTTATGTATCGCAAAGTTATCGAGGCTGCAGAGCATCCCATCGATATCTTAGGCGTGCCAGTTAAGTCACGCGAATTTATGGGCGTGTTACACCTTAAGGGCTTCGTTATTGATGATAGCGTGATCTTTAGTGGTGCGAGCTTAAACAACATCTATTTGCACCAAGATGATAAGTATCGTTTCGACCGTTACCATGTGATTGAGTCAGCCGAGCTTGCCCAAAGCATGCGCGAAATGATCCAGCAGTATCTTGTGAATGACGTCGCCGTTACATCATTAACACAACCGAAAGAAACCGAACGTCTGCCGGCCAAAATTGAGATCACTGGCCTTAAACATCGTTTATCTAAGGCTGAGTATAAGTTTCAAGAGACTCGGTTCGGTAATCGTGTCACGCCATTAATGGGGCTTGGGCGTAAGAAGAACAAGTTAAACAAGGTGATCGTTGCTATGGTTGAGGAGTCACAAGACTCACTCTTTATCTGCACTCCCTATTTTAACCCGCCTTATATCTTGGTTCGAGCGTTAACTAAGCATCTTCGTAAGGGCAAGAAGATAGATATCGTTGTTGGCGATAAAACGTCAAACGACTTTTATATTCCACCAGAGGAAGAGTTTTCAACCATTGGTGCGCTCCCATATATGTATGAGCAGTCGTTAAGAAAATTTGCTAAGCGTCAGCAGTGGGCGATTGAAAATGGCCAGTTAAATATTCACCTGTGGAAAGATGGCCGTAATAGTTTCCATTTGAAAGGGATCAGTGCCGATAGTAATCGCCATTTGATCACAGGTAGTAACTTGAATCCTAGAGCCTGGGCACTGGATTTAGAAAACGGGTTATTGCTTCAAGATGAAAGCGAATGCTGGAAAGAGCAGTTTGAGCACGAGCAGGCGCATATTCTCGAGCACACCGAACGCTTGTATCATTATAGTCAGATCGAGACCTTACAAAACTATCCTGCGCCGGTACGTAAGCTTATGAAGCGTATTAAGCGTTTGAAAGCAGACTTTCTGTTAAGACGTATACTTTAAGTCTGTCGATTGACTAACGATTAAAAGCCTACCGATGAGTAGGCTTTTTCTTTAACTGGCTCAGCCAGCGTAGATATTATTAGGTTTTAGCCAAAATGACTTTGCCAAAGCACGCGGTTCACCGCTTGTATGAATATAGAAAAGCCATCTCCTCACGCCCCTTCACGGCAAGAGGTAAGAATGTGATCCGCTGTCAGTCTTGCTTATTGGCGGAAAAATTCTGTACCTGTAGTTATCGTAAGCCAAACGAGAGTAACTTGGCGTTTATGTTGATCATGTATGACGATGAGGTATTAAAGCCCAGTAATAGCGGCCGCCTAATTGCTGATGTTGTGCCTGACACCCACGCCTTTATCTGGTCTCGCAGCGAGCCTAATCGTAAAATGCTGGAGATCATCAAGGATCCACGCTATCAGCCCTATGTGATTTTTCCGTCTGAGTATGCCGTTGAGGGCCAAGCTGTCGTTGAACGTATCGAACCATCGATGATTACACAGGGCAAGACGCCTCTGCTTATCGTACTCGATGGCAGCTGGCGTGAAGCGATTAAGATGTTTAAAAAGAGCGAATACCTGCATGGGTTTCCACTGTTTTCTTTCTCGCCTGAGTCGACAGCTTCCTATGCCTTAAGAAAAGGTGCTCGAGATTTTCAACTCGGCACGGCCGAGGTGGCGGCATTAGCTTTAGCTGCAGCTGGAGAGATGAAAAACGCCGAGGTGTTAGAGGCCTGGTTTGCACTTTTTGTCGAGTCTTCCTTACATGGCCGTAGCCGTAATAATCGTGAAGAGTCGGCGTTGCAGCGGTTAAAGCAAGAGTACTTCGATGCCTGTAAAAAGCCATCAGATAGCACGAGTTAATCTAATAAATCAAAGCGTTGAATCTGCTGTTATTTGCGTTATGCTTAATATTCGTAATCGAATGGATAGGGGTAGCGGATGGGATCAGCAAAGGTATTACTTTATTTAGGTAAGCCTCATCGCTTTGTCTTTGCCTCTACACTTGGCTTGGTTTGCTTGTCTAATATGATGATACAACACGCTAATACGAGTCCAGATGAGATAGGCTCTGGCATAGCCGAGATAAGTTTACCTAGCGCCCAATTAGGCTCAATTGTTGATGTTTTAACCAGCTCACTTCTACTGGCAAAAAGCCGTTATCACGCTGGGCTTGTCTGCCAAGAGAAAGGTTGGGAGTTCTGTGCGCGCTGGGCGCAATCGAGACGCAGCCCCAGAAGCCGGATAGCCTAGCTATCTGTTTGCCCCCTTTTTATTTGCAAACGCGTACTCAGTCATTTACCTAAGGTGCGCTTGGTTTAAATGTTCGTCGTTAGTGAGTCGAAGCCAGTGGAGGCTCGCGCCTCCATGTGACCCGTCTCTATAACAGGTTGTCTATCAGGTACTTTTACCCATTAAAAACGCCAGTTCTGCAACATTATTCACCTGCATCTTTTGCATCACTTTTTGACGGTGTAACTCTAATGTTCGTTGGGCGATGTTAAGTTCGGCGGCAATCACTTTATTGAGCTTGCCTTCCAAGACCTTTTCCATCACCTCATACTCTCTTGGTGTGAGTGTTTTGAGTTTTTCACTTAACGCTTCGCGCTCGACTTTACGCTGCATATTGAGCTTTGTCTGTATTTCCGCCTGTTCAAGCAGGGCTACTAGCTTGTCTCCGTCTACCGGTTTCTCAAGAAAGTCTAAAGCGCCTTTCTGTATCGCCTGCACGGCCATGGCAATGTTTCCGTGGCCGCTTAACATGATGATGGCAATAGGGCTGTTGGTTTTAGTCAGGTGGCTGAGTAGGGCGCTGCCATCCATGCCGGGCATCTGCACATCCAAAATCGCAATACCTTCACTTTGAAGTTCAGCTTGATTTAAAAAACTATCTGCGGACAAAAAGCCCTGTGGCTGATAGCCAAGACCGTTTAGCATCCAGGTTAACGAGTCTAAAACCGCTTGGTCATCGTCAACTAGATATAGATTACTCAATTTATGTCTCCTTTATCGGTAAGGTGATCGTGATTGTTAAGCCCGTTTTGCTTGCATCACTATCGCGATTATTTCTCGCAACGATTTCACCATTATGCTCTTCGATGATCCTCTTACAGATAATCATTCCAAGGCCTAAGCCATGTTCTTTAGACGTTTCAAACGGGAAGAATAACCGCTCCAATGCAGTTTCACTTAAGCCTGTGCCATTGTCTGTAAATACAATAGAAGCCTGCTGTGCTTGCTTTGAGAGCGTTATAGATAGGCTAGGAACAGGGCTCTTATCCATAGCATCAATGGCGTTACGTATGATATTAACAAACACCTGCTGAAGAAGGCTCGGATCCGCGGTTAACTTAACCGTTTCGCTGGTAAAGATAGGCGTGAGTTGCATACGTGCAAACTCAGCCCCCATGAGGGCCAATGTTTCTTCTAAAACCTGATTTAAACTACACTCGCTCATCACGCTGGGCTGTTGGCAGAAGTGTCTAAAGCGTTTAATGGTTGATTGCGCGCGGTCAACTTGTTGAATTGCTTTGTTCATAGCATCCTTTAAGTCGCTCTGTTCTTCGGACAGGCGATAGATACACCCTTGAGTTAGATAGCGGATCCCTGCTAAAGGTTGGTTTAGCTCGTGGGCGATACCAGATGCCATCTCACCGGTTAACAATACTCGCTGAGCCTTATAGAACTGTTTTGTCTGTTCCAGTAACGCTTTTTGTGTTTGGGTGTGCTCAAGGACTTCCGCTTGCAGAGCGCGTGTGCGTAGTACCACTAGGCGCTTTACTCTTAGGTGGTGGATATACCCCAGCAACAAGAAGATGGCTATGGCCACGCCCCAAGGTAGTGCGGTTCGAAAAATCGAGGTCCAGTTAGTAACAAATGGCCATCGGCG
Source organism: Shewanella sp. Isolate13 (assembly GCF_022398325.1). Lineage (GTDB taxonomy): Bacteria > Pseudomonadota > Gammaproteobacteria > Enterobacterales > Shewanellaceae > Shewanella. The sequence goes on along the minus strand of NZ_JAKEVD010000019.1, from coordinate 7,842 downwards.
TAACTGTTTTAGTAACTTAAATACATGACTGTCGTTAACCGTTGCCGACCAAGAGTCGTAGCGGCCGATAATTGCTGCCTGTTCTGAAGGTTTGATGCTTAAGAGAGAGCGGATAACATCGGTAGCGACTCGGTGGTCTGTTTTACCAAGCTTGGAGAATGAGTAATAGGGATAGAGCTGGCTAGAGGTTTGACAGTGGAATGTCTCATTTGGCTTAGTTAACACGACCTTTAAGCTGTTTGGGGCGATATCGCCATTATTTATCGCATTCTCAAGGACACAAGTTGGCAGTATTGCGATGTCGGCATCGCCATTAACAACCAGCGATAGCAGCTTTTGCTGGGGGAAGCCAACAAACGAGATCGTTTTAAAATCATTAAAGGGGTTTAAATCGTTATGAGCCATTTCGCCGGCAAAAATTTGAAAACCACCGAACGCTTGCTTATCGGTGGAAACGGCTCTGAGTGCTTTTAAATCATCGAAACTATTTACCTGTTGTTCTTGGCGAGTGATTAAAGCCGAACCTACTGCATGGGTTGGTTGGTTGTTTCCCTTTGGCACGAGTGTCAGTAGGCTGGTGGTACCAAAATCTTTCTTATAACTCACACCTGTTAGCGCATTGGTAATTAAAAAGTCTAACTTGCCCTGGGCTACCTTAGAGTCGAGTTCACTTGGCGTTAAGGCAATGAGCTCGAAGGGTCTATTGAGATCGGCAGAAATTTTATCGATCGTTGGTTGCCAACGTTTAGCGACGTTGTCGGGGTGGGTAAAGGCAAGTACTCCCACTCGAATGGTTTCAAGTTGTTGTGCATAGCTATAACAAGCTATAAAGCAAGAGAGTATAAGGCAGCTAATGGTGGTTAACGGGCGAAGTTTGGCTATCATCATCGAGTACAAGAAAGAAACACCTTGATATTATGACTCCATTATAGATAAAAGTAGTGGTAAACACAGGTGCTCAGTGAAGCGTGTCACAGATTTTTTAGTCCTGCGGAAAACCACTACATCATAAGTAATTAATGCTCGTTTATAATAAATAAGCAGTAGCTATATATTACCACTAGCTGTTAACTCAATAATTAATTAACTACCCATTCCTTTTAATTAAATGCCTTTCTATATTTGTTAAAGTCATTACTCTCTACTTTGTCTCCTTGCTCATTTAAAAACCAAGTTGCTTCTACATCGTCATGACTATTTGCATACGCCATAGCCTTATCTAAAGGCATCAGAAACAGAGCCGTCGAAATAATATCTGCGTAGAGTTGATTATTATTCATCACTATCGTTGTCGATATACCTTTATCCTTTGGGTACAGGGTTTTGGGGTTAATTATATGGTGGTACTCTTTACCATTGACGCGGTAATATCTTAGGTAGTTACCACTCGATACCACAGTAATATCTTTTCCCGTTATTACTTCATGGTATTGCTCTTCAAAGGTCTGGCATCGGCTAAGTGAATTTTGATATTTTTTACAGATGGGGTCTTCAACGGCCGTCACAAACGTTCGCCCTTGTGGATGAATGCCATAATGGCGAATATTTCCACCAGCATTGATCATAAAGTTTTTTATGCCATCTTTTTTTAACTGCATGTACACTTTTTCAGCCATCCAGCCCTTGGCTATCCCACCGAGATCTATACTCATCCCCTCCTGCATCTGTATCGTGTTTCGCTCTGTATCTAGTTTGATATTGTTTATATTAATTAATGACTTAGCCTTGTTCAATTCAGCGGCGCTTGGAATGTCGCATCTGTCTTGGAGCTTACGTTCTCCAACGCATTGTGCTCTGTAACCGCGCCAAAGTTGTATTACCGGCGACAGAGCGATATTAAAATAGCCATCGGTTTTGTCATGCCAATCTATGCTCTGTTTGATTAATTGGGTCAGTTTTGGATCGATGTCGTGTTGCTTCTGTGGCGCATTATTAATGCTTTTGATATTTGTAACATGGGGGTAAGTACTGTAGTTTGACGCAAGATAATGGTACTCCTGTATAACATTTAGTGCGTTACAAAGCGCCAATTTTAAATTGATATTGTCTGTATCATAAACATCAATACTAATAGAAGTACCAAAGTATTTAAGAGTGGTTAAGTTTGTTACATCCTTGCTTGTGGTAATAATGGCATTCCCTTCGCATTGGTATGGGTTACCTTTGGTATCAACATTAATAACTTTAAAGTCGGGTGCTGGTGGTAGGTTTGTTAAAAGTTCTGACGCAGCTTGCGGTGAGTTGTTATTTACGAAGTTTATCGTTTCTGCGCTAGTGGCATTGGTTGCTGTTAGTAAAAATAATATTGGGTAAATTCGTTTCATAATAATATATGGTCATCGCGTTATTTTTAAANATTGGTATGTGTTACCTTTGGTATCAACATTAATAACTTTAAAGTCGGGTGCTGGTGGTAGGTTTGTTAAAAGTTCTGACGCAGCTTGCGGTGAGTTGTTATTTACGAAGTTTATCGTTTCTGCGCTAGTGGCATTGGTTGCTGTTAGTAAAAATAATATTGGGTAAATTCGTTTCATAATAATATATGGTCATCGCGTTATTTTTAAATAAATAACATAATCAGGTGAATTCGTAATAATTTGCGGTTATTTGTGTTAACTGCGTCAAATTAATTAAAACTCCATTACGGCATTGCGGTTTTCCGCAATTGTTAAGAATTTAAAACCTTTTATTCTGGCTTCAATGAAAAAAAACGTGAAGGCAGACATTATGAAACGCTTAAAAATCTTCAATAAAACGCTAGTAAGTAGCGCAGTACTATTTGCGACAATGACCTTAGCAGGTTGTTCAACCACGGTAGAGCAGGGTAAATATACAGACGGCATTCATGACGTCTCAGCTAAAGGTAAGAAGGGACTAATTACGCTAACGGTAGAGGTTAAAAATGGTCATATTGTTGATATTAAGACCAAATCTCATAATGAAACCGAGTCTCTGTATCTAAACGCCGAGCGTTTACTTTCAAAGATCGTTGCGAATAACGGCCACGAAGGTATTGACGCCGTATCGGGTGCAACTTTCTCATCTAACGGTATTTTAGAGGCGGTTAATAGCGTTCCTCGCCGAGACGGAAGTCAGCCTGCCTATGTCGCAGTAGGCTCAAAGGAGGAATCCGGCGATGAAGACTTCAAGCTTAAGTGGTCAATTCAACCTCAGCTAGGTTTGCTTAAGGGAGATTACTACTACGAGGAGGCTCGATTCCGTCAGGGCCATATGGGAAGTGTCGCCATTGTTACCGATAGCAATAACGCCGAAGACGTGATTTTTGCAGAGTTTAACGAAAGCGGGCGCCCAAACTACTATACCCGTCTTTACCAAGACGTGCCTAAGCGCATGTCTGAATACAATTTTTCAATGGGCAAGAAGAAAGGCACTGCTTGGGTACAATCATCCTTGACCATGGAAAAGCTTATGGTTGAGCAAGACAAGTTGACGTTTGACTTAAATCCGGATTATGACCCATCGCTACGCAATAAGTTAAAAGAACCGAATAGATTGAAGTATGCCGGTATCGACGTGGTTGCAGGTGCATCTAACAGTATCCAGCAATCTATGGTTCCGCTGACAGCTAAAATACATGCCCAGATTAATGGTGATGGTACAAAACAAAGATTCTATCAGAACGCTGAAAAGCTGGTTGATGCAAAAGGTAACTGGACTGGTATCACTGCCATGCTGCGAATCGTCGTGGATACCGAGACCAAGCAAATAGTAAAAGCTCATTATGATGAGATCTTTGCCGATGAGAAGGCTCAGATTAAGGATGCATCCTTAAAGAAATTCTATCGCCAGTCTAAGTATGAATCTATCAACTATGTTGAGCCTTCACGAATTGGTTTCAATGTGATGATCGATGGCTTGAATACCCACCTACAACAGGGCGGCTCGCTATTTATCATCGATGATCTGCCAGCCACCGGTGATACCGGAAGCTATGCAGCGACAGGTTTCACTAAGCGTTCAAACTCTTGGGATAACTACTTGAAGCAAGCGGAAATCTTGTATCAAGAGATGCGTCAAGACGGAATGATCAACGAACACAAGAAAAAGTAATCCTGCTCTAGCGGCCGACTCCCTATCGCCATAGAGCGCCGGAGTCGTCTGCCTTTCAAATTATTAAAGTATTAAGAGAGAAGATGATGAAAACAATTAAATTAACTTTGCTCGCTGCGGCCGTATTAGCTTCACCAAGTGTAATGGCTGATGCCTATAAATTCTATGGTCGCATTGATTATTCTGTTACTCACTCAGATAGCGGTAGCGCTACCCATAGCGGTAAAAGTGGCACTATTTTAGAAAATAACTGGAGTCGTTTAGGTGTCAAAGGTAATGCGGCGCTTAATGAAGACTTCACTGTTTTCTATCAAATCGAAGTGGGAGTTAATGGCGCGACGGAAGGTAAGAATAATAATCCTTTTTCTGCTCGTCCTACCTTCTTAGGTATTAAGCACTCTACTGTAGGTCAACTTGCAGCGGGCCGTATCGACCCAGTGTTTAAGATGGCTAAGGGTACATCTGATGCGATGGATATGTACTCAATGAAACACGATCGTCTATTTGCTGGTGATAAGCGTTGGGGCGACTCTTTAGAATATAAAACCGTTAAATGGAACAAGCTACAATTTGGCGCAAGTTACATTTTAGAAGATAACTACTACGGTGAAGACGATGCGCGCCGTGATAACGGAAACTACCAGGTTGCATTAACCTATGGCGATAAGTTATTCAAAACGGGTGATCTGTATCTAGCGGCTGCTTACACCGATGGTGTTGAAGATATCAAAGGTGTGCGCCTCGTTGCTCAATACAAATATAACAACTTAATGCTTGGTTCTATGTACCAAAGCTCGGAAATTGTTAATCCAAACTTAGACAACTGGCAGCAACGTGATGGTGATGGTTTTATCGTGAGCGCTAAGTATCAGATCGATAAGCTAACACTAAAGGCTCAATACGGTCAGGATGATTCAGGCACAGGTAAAATTGCTGGCCGAGTTTATGACAAATTAGGCGCAGCGGCGACAGAGGTTCCTGAGGTATCGCAGTGGGCAATTGGCGCTGAATATCGCCTGTCAAAATCCACTCGTATACATACAGAGTTAGGCCAGTTTGATGTAAAACAATACTCAGATTTTGATGATACGATTGCGAGTATTGGCTTCAGAATCGACTTCTAACCAGCGTTTAAACCTCTATTTTCATTTCTAGTTTTACGATTTGCCCCCTAGGAGCGTATAAGGATATACGCTCTGCCCAATTCAGAATTATCTATTAATTTATTCATACACTCTCGTTTTATCTATTCACTATTTTGATTGGATAAGCAGTTTGGTTAAAAATATCTCGGGATTATATTTTAAAATATGCATTTTTATGCGAAATAGTGCGTACGTATGTTGTCACTAAAATTGGTACATCTACGAATAATTTAAACACTATTGGTATAAATGAATGGTTAAAAATTGATAATTTCTAAAGCCGATTTAAAGGCACTAAAGATTGTTTAAGACCCTATATGAGAGCTAGGAAGGAGAGCCTCTGTGTGAACTTAATACAAGAGATCGGCTCTGTATTATGGCGTAGCCTTATAGTAGATAAGCGAGTTGCAATGGTGCAAAGTATAACGATTTTTACGTTTATATCATCTCAACACTCTTCTGAATCTAGTCGTTGTTTAATGCAAACTCCTGTATCATAGGCCGTCATTTATCTCTTTAGAGCATTAGCGCATTGCAAGTTTCCCCATCATCGGCAGACGATTTCATCGCGCCTCCCTGTCTTGAAGAGATCACCATACTGTTTCAAGATGAACACCTTTTGTTGATCAATAAGCCATCAGGTCTACTTTCTTTATCGGGAAAAAATCCTGCAAATCTTGATTCCGTTCATTACCGTCTTGTTAAGGATTTCCCCGGTTGTACCTTAGTTCATCGCTTAGATTTGGGGACTTCCGGCATTATGGTGATAGCGAGAAACAAACAAATTAATGCGCTCTTGTGTAAGCAATTTAGTGAACGTACGGTATTAAAAACCTATACTGCGTTATTACTTGGTAAGCTTAGCAAAGATGACGGATTTATCGATGCGCCGATTGCGAAAGATAAGCCCAACTTTCCGTTGATGAAGATCTGTGAAAAAGAGGGCAAAGCAGCCCGCTCTTTGTACCGTGTTTTAGCTTTAGAATCTTATTCTGGCCTTGACGATAATGCTGCGCTTTCTAGCTCGAATGAAAAAGCGAATGACCATTTGCTAGCAGTTACTAGAGTCGAGTTTGTTCCAGAAACAGGCCGAACCCATCAACTACGGATCCATAGTGATTACTTCGGCCATCCGATTATTGGCTGTGATCTTTATGGCTCCGAGATCTCTTACCGACTCGCACCAAGATTGATGTTACATGCGACTCGGCTTGAATTTGATCATCCCATCACTGGAGAGAGAGTCTTTGCAAATAGCCTCTGTCCCTTTTAATCCTTTGGCTTTAAGTAATGCCTCAATGATCTCGGATCTGTATGCCCGGTTCTTGCCATGATATAGAGATGGTCTTTATCATTTTCATGGAGCTGGGTGACGCATCCACTTCGTAAACTGTGCGCACCATAGAATCGGGAGTTGAGTCCTGCCTTGTAACAGTATTTTTTTATCATCTGATAAATGTCGTCACCCTTTAAGAAACCTTTGCCCATTTTGGCTTGAGTGATCTGGTAATCCCGAATCGAATTCCCATCTCGACTCAGGGAACGGAAGAGGTGACCCTGTTTTATCTTAGTGGCATCGAGCCATTGTTGAACCGCTTCATAGGCAGAAAATAGCTCCTGTTTAGGAAGATCTTTCCATTCTCTTTGCCCTTGTTGATTACTTTTAGAATAGGGCACACGTACTTTTAGCTTCTCTCTCAAGAAACTAATATGTTCGACTCTTATCTCTGCCAATTCTGAACGTCGAAAACCACCTTGTAATCCGAGCTGTAAAATGGCTTTGTCTCGTAATCGGGTTAACTCTTGTGGTTGTTGATCGACCACTGCCAGTAACATTTCCAACTCATCATAGGTGATCGGTTGCTGATCATAGTCGGAGATCTGACGGTATTGATTACGCATAAGGCCGCGCATCACCCTGATCACATGGGGGTGTTCAGTTGGCGAATGATATCCAGCTTGGATATGGAAAAAACGTATTGCTGCCAAACGGGTATTAATAGTTTGTTTAGATAGCTGGTGGCCACTTTTCTCCTGATAGATTTCTTTTTGATGACCGATAAAAGAAATAACGCTTCTAGGATCGGCGGGCAGGGCACTGAGATTATGTTGTTCACAATAACTGCTAAATATAGAGAAACTGGAACGATAGACTCGGCGGGTGTTGTTTGAGATCTCATATTGAGTCTCGCTAGCAGCACTCTTGTAGTCATCCAAGATCGAGATGGGAAGTTGCTGTTCTTGGAAAAATTTTTCGTTGGGGTTATTCGGATCGCGTTGTCCATTATGACCATTTGATAAGCCGGCGCTAAATTGACCTAAAGCCTGCTCTTGTTCATTACAAGCACCTACTGGCTTAGGAAATTGTTGTTCCGAGTTCATTGATCCTCACTAGCCTATAATCTACAAAAGTGACGTTAAATCCATCATTTAATGCCGAGTATTCTACTTAAAAACCCTTATCGCTACCAGTGATAATCGTCATTATCACTGGTAGCGATGTTCTTTGATAGTGTTGATGATTTTACGAACACTATTTGAGCGCAGAGCTTGCTAGTTGCTTTAGTATTAAGCAAAATTAACATGTTGAATATTAGTGCTATTTTTAAATTAAACAGTACAAAGC
>NZ_JAKEVD010000018.1 GCF_022398325.1 Shewanella sp. Isolate13 | reverse complement strand
TGCGGTATTAGCAGTCGTTTCCAACTGTTATCCCCCTCGACTGGGCAGATACCTAGGCATTACTCACCCGTCCGCCGCTCGTCACCTCAGGAGCAAGCTCCCTTGTGTTACCGCTCGACTTGCATGTGTTAGGCCTGCCGCCAGCGTTCAATCTGAGCCATGATCAAACTCTTCAATTAAAGTTTTTTTGTTCGACTACGTCGAACGGCTCAATGAATTCTGTATTTTTTGCTTTCACTTTTTAAAAAAAAGTGAAGACAAAAGTCATATTGCTATGAACACTCATTCATTAAGTAAATTTTTGACTGCTTCGTTAGAAGACAGTTTCGAATAACTTAATCTCTGTGAGTGCCCACACAGATTTGCTTGTCATATTGTTAAAGAGCGTGAAGTCGTCTTTCAGACTTCGCCTTAGACGCTTAGGTCGTTTGGCTGAGGAGGCGTATTCTACACTCTCCAGTGTCGGCGTCAAGCGCTTATTTTAAGAAGTTTTTCAAGCGGTGATTTCTTAATCAGAAGTCGCTACCCGAAGCTCTTAAAGCGGTTGTCACCTGAGGTTAATTTCCGTAGAAGTTAATCTCTCTAACTCTGCTGCAAGTCCCGCCCTATCTAGCTTAACGCTGGGTAGGTGGCCTGCTGCGCCGTGTCAGTGGGGTCGCATTATAGGGAGATTTTAAAAGAGCGCAAGCGCTTTTTCCTATAATTTTAGACTTTTTTTAAGGTATTTAGTTAGGCACAATTTAGTCACTAGTTACCCTCAGAGTTATCCACAACCACCTCCAGAATTGTCGTTTTTTCACACTTCCAAACGATTCTATCCCTTCACCTAAATGGTAGTCGTTCCCCTTAAGTTATAAGCTCTGGTGACTCTTAACTATCTAGTCCGGTTTAACCTAGCCAGTATATATAGCTTAACTTTCTCTATACTGCCAATGTGCCCTGTAATACCAATTAGTATAAAGATTTGGTCGCTCAGCGAGAGTTTAGCGGCACTGAGACAAGGCAACGAGTGAAGAGCATAGTTATTCTACGTTCAAGCTTGTTAACGCAGTATCAGAGCCGCTAAAACTCGCCATTCTGGAGCGTTTTTGGCTGCCTACTTCAGCGTTGAATAACTTCACTCCATATATAAGAGCAATAAAAAAGGGGGACTCATATTAAGTCCCCCTTCTATCTATAGCTTTATTCGGTATAGCAGTGTTATCAGCTTAGCTTACCGTGGCATTGTTTATACTTCTTACCAGATCCACATGGGCATGGATCATTACGGCCAACTTTCTCACCATCACGAACAACTGGCTGAGTAGCAGCTAGCGCGGCACTTTCTTCTGCACCAACTAACGCTTCTGCTTCGGCGTGCTGATAATCACGACGGATCTTTGCGTCTTCTTGACGACGGCGCTCTTCCATCTCTTCTACATCAGATTGTGCCTGTACTTGTACTTTAGACAACACACTAATCACATCGTGCTTTAATGACTCAAGCATTTGCTGGAATAGCTCGAACGACTCGCGCTTATATTCCTGCTTAGGATTCTTCTGTGCATAGCCACGTAAATGGATCCCTTGACGAAGGTGATCCATCGCAGAAAGGTGTTCTTTCCAAAGACCATCTAAGGTTTGTAGCATTACCGCTTTTTCGAATTGACGTAGAACTTGCTCGCCTACCATCTCTTCTTTGGCTTTATATGCATTAACCCAAGTCTCAACAATACGCTCACGCAATGTCTCTTCGTGTAGGTCGTCTTCCTTATCTAACCACTCTTGAATAGGCAGACTCATCGCATATTCTTGCTGAAGACGCTTCTCTAGACCTTCTACGTCCCAAAGCTCTTCTACAGACTGACGTGGAATATACTGATCGATTAGACCATTAACCACATCTTCTTGAATATTAGTAATCGTATCTTTGATGCTTTCAGCATCCATCAATTCATTACGCTGGGCGTAAACAACTTGACGTTGGTCATTGGCAACATCATCGAACTCAAGTAACTGCTTACGGATATCGAAGTTACGCGCTTCAACTTTACGTTGTGCGTTTTCGATAGCACGTGACACCCATGGATGCTCAATCGCTTCGCCCTCTTCCATACCTAACTTCTTCATCATTGAAGAAACACGGTCAGAAGCGAAGATACGCATTAGGCTATCTTCCATAGATAGGTAGAAACGTGATGAACCCGCATCACCCTGACGGCCCGAACGACCACGTAGCTGGTTATCGATACGGCGAGATTCGTGACGCTCAGTACCAAGGATGTGTAGACCACCGGCTTCAACCACTTCATCATGACGAATTTTCCAGTCGGCCTTAATCTTGGCCTTCTGTTCATCAGTTGGATTGGTTAACGCGTCAATCTCCATGTTCCAGTTACCGCCTAACACGATATCGGTACCACGACCTGCCATGTTAGTGGCAACAGTTACCGCACCAGTGCGACCAGCTTGAGCAACGATGTCTGCTTCACGCTCGTGGAACTTGGCGTTCAAGATCTCATGGGGGATCTTTTCCTTTTTCAGCAAGCTGTGTAATAGTTCTGATTGCTCAATCGAAACCGTACCCACCAATACTGGCTGGCCGCGTTCACGACAACCAACGATATCTTTTACGATAGCCGCATATTTTTCTTGAGCCGTTAGATAAACCAGATCCGGATGGTCTTTACGTACCATTGGGCGGTTTGTCGGTACAACAACGGTATCTAGACCGTAGATGTGTTGGAACTCGAACGCTTCTGTGTCAGCTGTACCTGTCATACCAGCAAGCTTTTCATACTGGCGGAAGAAATTCTGGAAAGTAATCGATGCTAATGTTTGGTTTTCATTTTGAATATGAACGCCTTCTTTAGCTTCAACTGCTTGATGCAGACCTTCTGACCAACGACGACCTGGCATAGTACGGCCAGTGTGTTCATCGACAATAATGACTTCATTATCTTGAACGATATAGTCGACGTCTTTTTCAAATAATGTGTGAGCACGTAATGCGGCGTTAACATGGTGCAGCAATGAGATGTTAGCAGCAGAGTATAGTGAATCACCTTCTGCTAGCATGCCACGCTCAGTTAACAACACCTCGACCTTCTCTTGGCCGCGCTCAGTCATATGAACTTGCTTTGATTTCTCATCAACAGAGTAATCACCTTCACCCACATACTCTTCAGTATCTTCTTTCTCTTGAGCGATAAGGTTAGGAATTAGCGTGTTGATCTTGATATACAGCTCAGAACTATCTTCGGCAGCACCAGAAATAATTAACGGTGTACGTGCCTCATCGATAAGGATTGAGTCGACTTCATCGATTAGCGCATAGTGAAGTGGACGTTGTACACGTTCGCTTGGCGAGAACGCCATGTTGTCGCGCAGGTAGTCGAAACCAAATTCGTTGTTTGTACCGTAGGTGATATCGGCATCATAAGCGGCTTTCTTTTCAACTTGACCAAGACCCGCAACGTTAATACCAACGGTTAAGCCTAGGAATTCAAAAAGAGGACGGTTATTTTCAGCATCACGAGCAGCTAGGTAGTCGTTCACTGTAATAACGTGTACGCCTTTACCTGTTAGACCATTTAGATATGCAGGCAGAGTTGCCGTTAGGGTTTTACCTTCACCGGTACGCATTTCTGCGATGCGGTTACTATCCAAAATCATACCACCGATAAGCTGCACATCGAAATGACGCATCTCAAAGACACGCTTCGATGCTTCACGTACCGTCGCAAATGCTTCAGGTAAAACACCTTCTAATGATTCACCACCGTCTAAACGCTCGCGGAAGTGGGCGGTTTTTGCTTTTAATTCTTCATCTGATAGCTTTTCATACTCAGCTTCTAGTGCGTTAATCTTATTAACGACTTTACCAAATGCTTTAAGTGTACGATCGTTGCGACTACCAAATACTTTTGTCAGTAATTTACCAAACATCTGAACCACTTCTATGTTATTGGCCAAGTCCCTTTTAGAGTCTGAAAGCCGATTTTACGATTACCCTGCCTTGCGGTAGACATATTTTTGCGGATCTATCTGTTGTCCACCGCGCAACACTTCATAGTGTACATGAGGCCCAGTTGAGCGCCCAGTACTCCCCATAACTGCGATTTTATCGCCTTTAGCGACCACATCACCCACATTTACTGACAAAGCTTTATTGTGACCATAGCGAGTGCTTAGACCATTTCCATGATCAATTTCGACTAACTCACCATAACCAAACATCTTGTCTGCCCATGTAACCACACCACCTGCTGTTGCGATTACATCGGAGCCCTCTTTTCCGGCAAAGTCGATGCCTTTATGCATCGTGCGTTTACCGTTAAAAGGATCATTACGTAAACCGTAGGGCGAAGATAACCAACCTTTTTGAATTGGTCGCCCAGATATATAACGTTCTTCATCTATATGGAGATTAGATGCTACTGTTTCAAGTAGTGAAAGCTGAACATTATTATTATCTATTCGAGATACCAGCTCATCCATATCGGCGATAAGCTGATCGAGTTCGATGTTAGTACCTAATTCACTGATACCACCAACACCGACTTCTGAAGAGAAATCAAATTGATCTTCTAATTGATTATTTACTGCAACTTGTTGGCCCAGCGCTTCTAAGCGCGTAAGTTTAGCCTGCATACGGGCAACATGAGCCACCAACATCGAAAGCTGAGTTTCAGTCGCACTCTTCAGTGCAATTAACTCATCCTTTTGTTCTTCACGAGCCATACGCTCACTATCGACATTAGCTTGCTGCTGTGTAAGTTGCTTAGCATTGTGCTGATAAAGGCCTGTACCTGCTGCGATGAGCAGTATAGGTAAAAGCAGCCAACGCTTTCCTGGTTGCCAGCGGGTGGCACCATTTCGACCTTGAATAAAAACTGTTACACTCATAGCCTAATTAAGCCATTTTATTATCATATGAAAAAGCCCCCTCAGGATCTCAGTCAATTACTGCATCAGCAGGGCACTATGCCTAATCTAGCTGAAAAAGCAGAACTGTTACTACACTTAGATCACTACGTGAAACAAGTGCTAACTGGTCCAGTGACAGAGCAACTTAAGGTTGCCAATTTACGTCAAGGGATCTTGGTTATTGAAACAACTACGGCTGCATGGGCGGCAAGAATAAACTTCCAAAAACCCAAAATACTACAATTGCTACAAGCCGAAACGCTACCCATGCTTACCGCAATCGAAGTTAAAGTCAACCCAAGCTTGTTAATGTATGAAACAAAACCCAAGGCCGCTCACAACCTAATTAGTGAAAATGCCGCCGCTCATATAGAGGCGTTAGCTGAACATACAGAGGGGACATTAGCGCTAAAACTAAAACGGCTGGCTGCATTAGCCAGCCGTTCAAGGCAATCTTAGTTCGCAGTTAAGCGAATACAGCCCCCGCGGGAACTGAGAAGCTGACAGGTGCGTCGGCTTCTTTTTCAAAGCTCACGATTTCCCAAGCGTCTTGCTGTGCAAGCATGGCACGCACTAACTGGTTGTTAAGTGCATGTCCTGTTTTGTAAGCACAGAACTCACCAACAATTGCATGACCAGCCACATATAGATCACCAAAGGCATCAAGAATCTTGTGCTTAACGAACTCGTCCTCATAACGCAGGCCATCGGGGTTGAGGACGCGATATTCGTCAAGTACAACAGCATTTTCCATGCTGCCGCCTAGTGCAAGATTATTCGCTCTTAGGTATTCAATATCACGCATAAAACCAAAAGTTCTTGCACGGCTGATATCTTTAACAAAAGCAGACGATGAAAAATCCATAACCATATGCTGCTGACTACGAGCGATCTCTGGGTGGTTAAAGTCAATTGCGAAATCAACTCTGAAGCCTTTAAAAGGTTTCAACTCAGCCCACTTATCACCGTCTTCGACACGGATTGGTTTAGTAATTTTGATGTATTTTTTAGCTGCGCTCTGCTCTTGAATACCAACTGATTGCAGTAGGAAAACAAAAGGACTCGCACTGCCATCCATAATAGGAATTTCAGGCGCGTCAACTTCGATAACTGCGTTATCAATGCCTAGTCCGGCTAGCGCTGCAAATAGATGCTCAATTGTTGAGATACGAACACCATCGTCATTTACCAAAGCGGTACACATAGTCGTCTCACGCACTTGATCGGCAACAGCTGGAATTTCCACTGCTGGCGTCAAATCGGTACGAACTAGCTTAATGCCGGTATTAACTGGTGCGGGCTTAATGATCAAAGTCACCTTGTTGCCGGAATGCAATCCAACACCAGTAGTCTTAACCATTTCTTTTACAGTTCTTTGAAAAATCATGTATTTACCCGTTTATTATCTCAACAAAAAAGCACTAACCACACACTTTTTAGTCGTGTGTAGGCGATGCTGGTCGGATATCTTAGCATATCTTTGCAAATTCACCAAAATTCACTCAGCTTTTCGACAACACTTTAGTATTGCCTTATATTTCTTAACTATTTATTAACACTTAAGTTAATCAGCTTGCTTACGCAAAAATGCTGGGATATCCAAGTAGTCAAGTTCATTCTTTTTCTCGGTCACAGGTGTCGCCACTTGTGGCTGAGCTGCGGTAGCAGTATTACCATGAGATACAGTCGGTGTAATCGTATCTTCAGGGGTAATGTTTTCAACGCGAGTTTCAGCAGGAACGATTGGTTCTGGACGCGGAGCAGGCTTTGAAACCAACTGAATGTCAGGCTTCTTCTCTGCGCCGATACCCGTTGCAACAACCGTTACGCGTAGCTCGTCAGACATTTCTGGATCGATAACCGCACCCACAACGACTGTAGCGTTATCAGACGCATAAGCCTTAACATGGTTACCCACAGTTTCGAACTCTTCGATACTCATATCCATGCCTGCAGTGATGTTCACAAGCACGCCGCGAGCGCCAGCAAGATCGATATCTTCTAGTAGCGGGCTAGCCACAGCAGCTTCCGCCGCTTCTTCTGCGCGGTCTTCACCACTTGCGACACCGGTGCCCATCATGGCATTACCCATTTCTGACATCACGGTTTTCACGTCGGCGAAGTCGACGTTGATTAGACCTGGACGAGTAATAAGTTCAGCAATACCTTGAACAGCACCAAGCAATACGTTGTTAGCTGCAGCAAACGCATCTAATAAAGAAGTACCGCGGCCTAGCACTTTAAGTAACTTCTCGTTAGGGATGGTAATTAACGAGTCCACGTGCTTCGCTAACTGCTCAATACCCTGGTCTGCGAAGGTCATGCGCTTCTTACCTTCGAATGGGAAAGGCTTAGTCACAACAGCAACCGTTAGAATGCCTTCTTCACGAGCAATCTCTGCTACCACTGGAGCTGCACCAGTACCGGTACCACCGCCCATACCCGCAGCGATAAAGATCATGTCTGAACCTTTAATCGCATTACGAATGCTTTCTTTGTCTTCTTCTGCCGCTAAACGACCGATTTCAGGGTTTGCGCCAGCCCCTAAACCTTTAGTTACGTCACGACCTAATTGAATTGTGGTTGATGCAGCAGACTTACGCAGCGCCTGTGCGTCAGTATTTGTTGCCACAAACTCAACACCTTCGATGTTGTGTTTAACCATATGCTCGACAGCGTTACCGCCGCCACCACCGACACCGATGACCTTAATCACCGCTTCGTCTGAATGACTATCCATGATCTCAAACATGGTCTTTTCTCCGTTCTGCCTGCGTTATTAACTAAAACTCACCTTTAAACCAACTCTGGACCCGATTCCAAAGACTGGTGACCCCTTGTCGCTCAGGACGCTCGAACTGACGCTCGATCACTCTGCGCGCACCATAGTGAAGCAACCCAACTCCGGTAGAGTAAATAGGCTGATCCACATATTCATGTAAACCTTTAACTGGCAGCGGCTGTGCCATTCTTACTGGCATGCCAAATGTCGCTTCGGCAATATCCACAGCACCTTCAATCGATGCCGTACCGCCGGTAATAACAATGCCCGCCGCAACTTGATCTTCTAAACCGCTATCGCGTAACTGCTTTAAGATCAGTTCAAATAATTCTTGGTATCTAGGTTCAACCACTTCCGCCAGCGTATGACGCGACATGCTACGAGACGGACGACCGCCCACAGAAGGCACTTCGATACTGTCTTCACGGCTCACCATTGAACTACGAGCGCTGGCGTGCTGTACCTTAATCTGTTCAGCGTGAGATAAAGGGGTACGGAATATCTTAGCGATATCGTTAGTCACCTGATTACCCGCAACTGGAACCACTGCGCAATGACGCAGTGCACCGTTGGTATAAACCGCGATATCAGTTGTACCACCGCCCATATCGACCAAACAGACACCTAAGTCTTTCTCATCGTCGGTCAACACAGAGTCGGCCGAAGCAATCGCCGAGAACACTAGATCATCGACTTTCAATCCACAGCGCTCAACGCTCTTGGTAATGTTCTTAGCCATATCGTTGGCGCAAGTCACGATGTGTACCTTGGCTTCCATACGCATACCTGACATGCCTATTGGGCTCTTAATACCATCTTGCACATCGATTGCGTACTCTTGCGGCAATACATGCAAGATACGACGTTCCGTTGGGATCTTTACCGAGCGTGCCGTGTGGATGACATTATCAACGTCTTCCTGCGTCACCTCTTCGTCATTAATCGATACCATGCCATTTTCGTTCTGACATTCGATATGTTTACCCGAGATACTCAAGTAAACCGAAGAGACTTGGCAATCCGCCATGAGCTCAGCTTGGTCTAGTGCTCTTTGCACACTACGAACGATAGAGTCGAGATCGTTAACGCCACCTTTATCCATCCCTCTTGAAGGATGATTTCCAAGGCCGACAATACTGATCTCACCGTCAGGCAACACTTCACCAATGATCACAGCGACCTTTGATGTCCCTATGTCCAATCCCACGATCAGATTTCTATCTAGATTCTTGGTCATTAATTAACGGCTCTCTTTCTTTGCATCATCCCAACCTACGGCCAAACCTGTGTCGTAGCGCAAATCCACAATCGCTACCTGCTTATCCTGCTTAGTAAGCTGCGGGTAGACGTGGATAAATCTTTGTATCCTTGCCATCTTGTCTTCGCGGCCCAATTCCAGCTTTATGCCGTTATTGAGCTGTGCGTGCCAAGCATGCCTTGGGCTCAAACTTAAACTCTGTAAGTTAAAGCCATTAATTCTTAATAGTTCACCCAACTGCTGGTAAGTAGTTAGCACCGACTTACTTTGCTCTTCAGGGCCGGTCAAGAAAGGTAAGTTAGGTATACCTTCTTTTATTGGTGCATCAAACACTTCGCCATAAATATTGAGCCAATCATCACCATTCCAATGTGCGACTGGCTTTTGTTCAACCAGATAGACCTTCAATTTCGCAGGCCACTCTCGTCTCACCGAGGCTTGATACACCCAAGGTAAATCTTCTAACGCATCTTGCACCTGATTAACATCGGCGGAGAAAAAGCTTCGCTGCATTAAATCCTGCAGTGCAACTTGGATCTCCTTGTCGCTGGTATATAACCGCTCTCCGCTAATCGCAACCGCTTCAATAGGTAGCGCATCGGCATCATTTAGTACGGAATTGAGTTTCATTACTGCCATCGATAAACCGATCAATACACACAGTAAAAACACCACTCCGAAACACAGATACCAATCGGCTTGCGAAAGCAAAACCCGAACACGCTGACCTTTATCGCGCCAAGACACCTTTAGGCTTCCTTTTGCAACCGTAAGCCCGGAAAATCGGCCATTATATAGCCCTTATTCCAAGCGTCAAAATTTGATGAGTAAGTTAAGCTATATCGCTCTAAATTACGCATTTTTTTCATCTGTCGACGCAGAATCAAACCCTAAATTCGACTCAGCGAGACTGCGTGACAACATGCCAATACTGCCTGCCCCTTGGGTCAGCAGCAGATCTCCGTCTTGCAAGATCTCCGGTAATACCGTTTCTAACTGCTCGGTGCTGGCAACAAATACCGGTTCAACCTGACCACGCACTCGAATCGAGCGACATAGTGCACGGCTATCGGCACCTGGAATAGGCGCTTCGCCCGCAGCATAAACATCGAGCATCAATAAGCAATCGACTTGTGATAAGACCTCAACAAAGTCTTCATAAAGATCGCGAGTACGGCTATAACGGTGGGGCTGATAGATCATCACTAGACGACGCTCAGGCCAACCCAGTCTGGCAGCCTTAATGGTTGCAGCGACTTCGCTTGGGTGATGACCATAGTCATCGACCAATTTAATCTCGCCTTTGCTTGTCGCGAACTCCCCGATCTGCTGGAAGCGACGACCGATACCTTGAAACTCAGCCAAAGCAGCAACAATCGCTTCATCTTCAATATCATCTTCAGTCGCAACCGCAATTGCAGCCAGCGAATTCAATACATTGTGCTCGCCAGGCAGGTTGACCGATAACTGCAGGTCCTCAAAACCAGCACGTCTAACGGTAAACTCGCAGCTATAGCCTGTCTGCTTGAAATCTAGCGCACGAACATCGGCATCTTCACTGAAACCGTAAGTCACGATGCGGCGACCGATACGTGGAATAAGCTCACGCACAATAGGGTCGTCGATACACACCACTGCAACACCATAGAAAGGCAGGTTATGCAGGAAGTCGACGAAGGTTGTTTTAAGCTTCTCTAGATCGCCTTCATAGGTATCCATATGGTCAGCTTCGATATTCGTCACTACGCTAACCATCGGCTGCAGATGCAAGAAGCTCGCATCACTCTCATCCGCCTCGGCAATAAGATAACGGCTGCGACCTAATCTGGCATTGGTGCCAGCACTATTGAGCAAGCCACCGATCACAAATGTTGGATCGCGTTCAGCCTGCGCATAAACACTGGCGATCAAGCTAGTCGTGGTCGTTTTCCCGTGGGTGCCGGCAACAGCAACGCCATGACGGTAACGCATCAGCTCCGCTAGCATCTCAGCACGGCGTACCACAGGGATCCTTAGCTCTTTTGCTGCCACTAACTCTGGGTTATCAGCACTGATCGCCGTAGAAACAACGACCACATCCACATCTTTAATCTGACTGGCATCATGGCCAATATAGATAGTCGCGCCAAGTTGAGTTAATCGCTCAGTCACCGCACTCTGGGCGATATCAGAACCACTTAACTTGTAACCTTCATTAACAAGCACTTCCGCTATGCCGCCCATACCGGCACCACCTATTCCAACGAAATAGATGTGCTTAACCCTGCGCATTTCAGGGATCATGGATCTTAGCTGCGAATACTTCTCTGCTTTGTTACTCATCTCAACCCTTCTGTGCTAATCGAATACAGACGTTGGCGACTCTTTGCGTTGCATCTAAGATCGCTACGTCTCGAGCACGTTGGCCCATATTGCATAATTCTTGTTTGTCAGATGCCAGCATCGACAACTTAGTCATCAACTTGCTGGTATCTACGATCGGCTGTGGCAACAGGAAAGCTGCCCCAGCGTTAACTAAAACTTTGGCATTCTTCGTTTGATGGTCATCTACCGCATGTGGGTAAGGCACCAATAAGCTCGGCAAGCCTACGGCGGCCAACTCAGATACGGTTAACGCGCCTGAACGACAAACCACCACATCGGCCCAACGATATGCCGCTTCCATATCGTCGATAAACTCGGCAACACTGACGCTACCATCTTGGCCTAGTCGCTGGTATTCCGCCTTCACCGCTGCCAGGTTATCACGCCCGACTTGATGCCAAACCGTCATAGAGTGAGTCTTGCTCACCCCCTGCAACACGCTCGGCATCACATCATTAAAAATCTTCGCCCCTAAACTACCGCCAACAACGAGTACCTTTAGCGAGTCATCATCACAGGAATGCTCGCGCTTATCTCCAAGGGCAATCAACTCTTTACGAATAGGGTTACCCACCGTTTCCGCCTTGATGTCGGTAAAGGTGCCTTCAAAGGCGCACAGCACTTCAGATGCGATGCGCGACAATAATCTATTGGTCATGCCAGGAATGGCATTTTGCTCATGCAACACCAGTGGGATACCGCAAAGCTTGGCAGCGACGCCACCAGGACCACTGGCAAAACCGCCCATGCCCATCACCACATCGGGCTTAAAGCTCTTAATGACAGCGCGCGCTTGCATCACCGAGCGCAGGATCTTAAAAGGCGCGGCCAACTTACGCATCAAGCCATTACCACGTACGCCCTTAATATCGATAAAGTCGATATCGAAGCCATGTTGAGGCACAAGCCTCGCTTCCATTCGCTCAGCCGTGCCTAACCAACGTACTTTCCAGCCTTGCTGGCTTAAATACTTAGCTACTGCTAACGCAGGAAACACATGACCGCCGGTACCGCCTGCCATGATTAAAATGCGTTTTTCTTCAGCTTGGTTAGTCATCATCTCACTCATTATTTGTTTGTCCGGCCTTCGATGGCCTGGATAACACTCAATCTTCTTTCATGGTCAATTCGGATCAGCATCATAGCTGCCGCCGTCATCACCCATAAACTACTGCCGCCATAACTAATAAATGGCAGGGTTAATCCTTTGGTTGGCAACATACCGATACTGGCACCGACGTTTACCACCGTCTGGAAACAGATCCAGATGCCGATGCCGTAGGCTAAATAGCCTTCAAATGCACGCTCCAGTGCCAAACACATGTTGCCCAGCTTAATCGCTCGCAGTGCCACAAACAGCAACACTGACAAAACAGCGATAATGCCAATAAACCCAAGCTCTTCGCCAATCACCGCAAAGATAAAGTCGGTATGTGCCTCAGGCAGATACTCCAACTTCTGAATACTGTTACCTAGACCCTGACCAAACCAATCTCCGCGCCCATAGGCCATCAGTGACTGAGTCAGCTGATAACCGCTGCCAAACGGATCTTGCCATGGGTCAAGAAACGAGGTGACTCGTCGCATACGATATGGCTCTAACAGTACAAGCGCCACGAATGCCAGGATCCCGGTTAAGATCAGCGCGAAGAAATCCAGTAATCGCGCCCCGGCTAAAAACAGCAAGCCGACCGTGCCAACAAATAGCACCACAACCGTCCCTAAGTCAGGCTGCATCAAAATCAAAAACGCATACACGGCAAAAACAGCAATCGGCTTATAGAAGCCTTTAGCATTTTCCCTGATCTCTTGGTGGCGCCTTACCAAGTAACCCGCCATATAGATGGCGAAGGCAAACTTAGCTATCTCGGCAACCTGAATACGGATAGGCCCGATAGATAGCCAACGGGTCGCCCCGTTTACCGTGGTTCCCACAATTAACACCGCCACCAACATGATGCCTACGATCAGCAACAGCAGCGGGCTAAAATTTTGCCAATGACGCATCTCTACTTGTAAAACCACTGCGGCAATGATTACACAGCCCACAAGGTAAGCGCCATGACGCCAAACAAAATGAAACGGGTTTCCCGTTAAAGTCTGCGCCTCTGGCATAGAGGCTGACATCACCATAACAAAGCCAAAACAGATCAACGACAAAACGGCAAATAATAATGCTCTATCGTACAGCTGCATCCCAGGCGCAGATCTGTCACTAAACAGATTTGGCAACGACCATTTAATGCGGTTGCCAAACAGGCTTAACTGCTTCTCACTACTCGCCATGGATCGCTTCAACTAGGCTGCGGAACTCATCTCCACGGGCCATAAAGTTGGAATACATATCTAAACTTGAGCAAGCGGGCGACAAGATCACGATATCACCGGCGGTGGCTAACTCATTGGCCTTCGCCACGGCCTCTGCCATGGTGGAGACTTTTATCGCCTCGGGTTTTAATGCCGCAATTTTGTCAGCATCTTTACCTAAAACAATTAACTGACTGACTTTCTCAAGCACTGGCTCTAGCGGTTTAAAGTCTGCGCCTTTACCATCACCACCGGCGATCAAAATCAATTCACCTAAGTGTTCACTTAAGCCGTCAATGGCGGCAACCGTAGCACCGATGTTTGTCGCCTTAGAGTCGTTGACATAAGTCACACCGGCAATATCAGCAACCACTTCACAACGGTGAGCGAGGCCTAAGAATGCCTTAGCAACCTCTATCTGGAAATCACGTTCAATACCTGCCGCCGTGGCTAACGCCATCGCGGCGATAATGTTCGCTTGGTTGTGACTCCCCACAAGTGCAACATCACTCACAGGCATTATCTGGCTGCTGCCTTGTACTATCATGCCGCCAGCAATCCCCCAATCATCAACCTCTGGAGCATCTAAACCGAAGCTTTGTTGGTTAGTTGGATTCTTAGGGATAGTTAACGCGTCTTCGCGATTAAACAGCACCATTTTGCTCTGTTTATAGAGCTTAAGCTTGGCCTGACGGTATGACTCAAGGTCGCTGTAGCGATCCATATGATCTTCACTAATGTTGAGGCAAGTTGCCGCAACGCACTGCAAGCTATGGGTCGTTTCTAACTGGAAACTCGATAGCTCTAGGATATACAGATCTTTAGGCTCGAGGAGTAGATCCAGTGCTGGCACACCGATATTGCCACCGACAGCGTAAGAGCAGCCACTGGCTTTAGCCATCTCACCCACTAAGGTGGTGACAGTCGTCTTGCCGTTAGAGCCTGTGATACCGATAACCTTGGCTGACGTTTCAGCCACAGCGCGGGCAAACAGCTCAACATCACCGATCACCTCGATGCCCATATCAAACGCAACCCTAACCTCTGGGGTTTCGCACGCAATACCAGGACTAATGATGATCTGCTGTGCCTGCACCAAGTAACGACAGTCGAAGCCGCCGGTGATAAGAGTCACTTGCGGAAACTCTGCAGCCAAGCTCTCAGCCCCTGGCGGTTGAACTCGACTATCCATGACTAAAGGAATAATTCCTTGCCCACACAGGTAACGCACAACAGATAAACCTGTTGCACCTAAACCTAAAACTATGTGTGAATATTGCTGCGCCATATCAGACCTATCTACTCTTCTATATAAAATGAGTTAGTTAATTTAACTCGATTATCTCAATTTCAAGGTTGCTAGCCCAAGCAGAACTAGGAACAAAGAGATAATCCAAAATCGAACAATGACTCGTGGCTCCGGCCAGCCCTTCAACTCATAATGATGATGAATAGGTGCCATACGGAAGATGCGCTGGCCACGTAGTTTGTACGAGCCCACCTGCAAGATTACCGACACGGTCTCCATAACGAACACGCCGCCCATAATCACCAATAAGATCTCTTGACGCACAAGTACCGCGATTGCACCTAATGCCGCGCCTAAAGATAACGAGCCTACGTCACCCATGAATACTTGTGCCGGGTAGGTGTTGAACCATAAAAAGCCTAAACCAGCCCCCACAATCGCCGTACACACAATCACTAGTTCACCCGCTCCAGGCAGATAAGGCAGGTGCAAGTAGTTAGCAAACTGAACGTGACCGGAAAGGTAGGCAATCAAGGCAAATGCCGCTGCAACCATAACTGTCGGCATAATTGCCAAACCATCTAGCCCATCGGTTAGGTTCACCGCATTACTTGAGCCGACAATCGTGAAGTAAACCAATATGATAAAGAAGCCACCAAGCTGGGGCATGATGTCTTTAAAGAAAGGTACAACGAGTTGAGTTTCGCCTGGACTTTGCGCCGATGCATACAGATAAACGGCAATCACCAGTGCAGCCAAAGACTGCAGCAGATATTTCCACTTAGCGATCAATCCCTTGGTGTCTTTTCTGACCACTTTACGATAATCATCGATAAAGCCAATCAAACCGAAAGTTGCCAAAACGAAGAGCACGACCCACACATAGCGGCTACCCAGATCGCCCCAAAGCAAGACACTGATAAACACACCCGCAAGGATCAGCAAGCCCCCCATGGTTGGCGTGCCACGCTTACTAAAATGCGACTCAGGACCATCGTTACGCACGACTTGACCAATCTGCATTAACTGCAAACGCTCGATCATCTTTGGTCCCCACCAAAGACTAAACACCATTGCTGTCATCAAGCCTAAAATGGCTCGAAACGTCACATATGAAAATACATTAAACCCACTATAAAATTGGGTTAAATACTCAGCCAGGTAAACCAGCATTAAACAAACTCCCCGCGACCAAAGGCCGTTGTTAAAGCTTCGACTACACGTTCCATTCTCGCACTGCGAGAACCTTTCACTAACACGGTAATTTCGACAGGTAATTCGTTAATGTATTGAATTAACCCCGCAACCAGATCATCTATATCCGTGTAGTGTTTGGAACCAAAAGCATGACTCGCACCCTCACTTAGTGTGCCAACACAAAATAGCGCATTGACGCCTTTCGTCTTGGCTAATTCCCCAAGCTCACGATGCAAAAGGGCGGCATTGTCGCCTAATTCGCCCAAATCGCCCAGTACTAAACAGCGATTTCCTTTAATTTCTTGAAGCCAGTCAATTGCAGCGCCAACAGAAGCCGGGTTTGCGTTATAGCTATCATCGATCACCGTCACCCGCCCAAGAGCGCTTGGTAACATGCGTCCCTTTACTGGCTTTAGCTGGCTAAGTCCTTGGCAAATATGGCTCAAAGATAAACCAAGCGCGAGACAGATACTGGTTGCCGCTAGGGCATTTGAAACCTGATGACGCCCAGCTAAGGGCAAAGACACCTGTTGCGTTTGGTTATTATGATTAATGGTGAAGCTATAGCGGCCGTAGTTATCGCTACTCAATTCACTCGCCGAAATATCGAGATCTCGGCTAATGTCACTTTCTATGCCAAAGCGCAGTTGCTTTAGATGAGCCGAAGCATCAAGCATCACATCTGCAAATGGATCATCGGCATTGATCACCGCTGTGCCACCACTTGCAACATGATTAAAGATTTCAGATTTCGCCTTGGCAACACCTTGCAGCGAACCGAACCCTTCAAGATGAGCCGAAGCAACGTTATTCACCATGGCCACGCAAGGTTTGACTAGGCTAGAGGTGTAATCAATTTCGCCAGCATGGTTAGCACCAAGTTCAAACACGCCAAACTCGTCACCTTGCTCTAATCTCAACAGGGTTAATGGCACGCCAATTTCATTATTGAAGTTACCCGCGGTATAGAGCACTTGGTGCTCTTGCGACAAGATAGTCGCTATCATCTCTTTGACGCTGGTTTTACCATTGGAACCAGTTAGTGCCACACAAGTAGGAGCAATCTGCTCGCGCACATAGGCGCCAATATCACCCATCGCGCGCTGACTATTCGCCACGACAATTTGTGCAGCGTCTATCGGTAACTCTCTTTCTACCAACAATGCATTCGCACCGGCATCAACCGCCGCTTGAGCAAAATTGTGGCCATCAAAATTTTCACCTTTCAACGCCACGAAAAGCGTCTTGCTATCTACCGCTCGACTGTCGCTAGAGACACTATCGATTGGCAGATCGTCGCCAATCAGCTGGCCATTGAGGCGCGCCGCTAACTCGGCTAAAGAAACCCTGATCATGCATCACCTTCGGCAAGCGCTTTTGCGAATGCCCTTTCATCGTAATTCAACTTTTTACCGTTAACTTCTTGATAGGTTTCATGGCCCTTGCCTGCCAGTAACACCATATCGCCTGCATTTGCCTGAGCGATAATCTCTTTAATCGCTAGCTGACGGTCTACCTGCGACAAGGCAGCTTCAGGACGCTGCAAGCCCGTAAAAATATCGGCAATAATGGCCTTAGGCTCTTCGCTTCTGCAGTTATCACTGGTGACCATCACGCGGTCGGCAAACTGCTCTGCACTCGCCGCCATCATTGGACGCTTACCCTTGTCTCTATCACCGCCGCAACCGAATAAGCACCACAGCTGCCCTTTACAGTGCACACGCAGCGCTTTTAACGCCTGCTCGATTGCATCCGGCGTATGGGCGTAGTCAACCACTAGTGTGACGCCATCTTTACCGGTGAAGCGCTCCATTCGTCCAGCTACAGGCTCAAGCTTGGCCGCAAGCGCTACAAGCACGTGCATATCTTCACCCAGCAGGTAAAGCGCACCGAGCGCCGCAACCAAATTAGACAGGTTAAAATCACCCAGTAGTGGTGAACTAAGCTGAGCTTCGCCAGTTGGCCACACTAAGGTGCAAGACACGCCGCCATCATGAAAATGGTTGTCTTTGGTATAAATTGCAGCCGTAGCATCCCCTTTGACACTAAAGCCTAATAACTTGTCAGAGGCTAAATCGGTCAGCCACTCACGGCCGACGGGGTCATCGGTATTGATTAAACCACCGCGCAGGTTGGCGAACTGGAATAGGCGCTTCTTGGCGATGCCATAAGCTTCCATCGTATGGTGATAATCGAGGTGATCTCTGCTTAAGTTGGTAAACACCGCCACATCAAAGGGAACTGCTTCGACTCTCCCCTGTACTAAACCGTGGCTAGAGACTTCCATCGCACAAGTATCTGCGCCCCGTTGTTCAAATTCCTGCAACTGCTTAATAAGCGTGACAGGATCGGCGGTGGTGTTACCGCTATCGACAAGTTCGCCCCATAGACCATTGCCTAAGGTACCCATTACAGCTGTGTGTTTATTTTGTAATAACTGCAGCTGAGCAATCAGCTGAGTCACCGAGGTTTTACCATTGGTTCCTGTCACACCGACAATCTGCGGCCGCGCTTGAGACAGAGGATAAGCCTGAGCCGCCAAGGCAGATATTTGCCTGTTCAGCTGAAAAAATAGGATCTGTAATCCACCTTCGTTAACCACGGTGCCGTGCTTTTCCGGTGAATCTGTGTGCACCAGCGCCGCTTTAGCGCCGCGCTCCAATGCCCCTGCAATAAACTGCCTGCCATCGACTTGATAACCTGGAATTGCGACAAACAGGTCGCCCTCTTTTACTGCGCGGCTATCCAAGGTGATATCCAAGAAATCTTCAGATCCTGAATAATGAAACCATGGTGCCAGCAGATCGCGGATCAGCATTATTCTACACTCCTAGAATGTGCCGCTAGACGCACCTTCTCTCGATTTGAAATCGGTTCTACATTGAGCATCTGCAGTGCACCAGACATCACAGATGCAAAGACTGGCGCCGCCACATCACCACCATAATAACGATCGCCTTTAGGCTCGTTAACGACCACAGCAATGGCTAATTTGGGATTATGTACTGGCGCAACACCGGCAAATAACGCGACGTAGTCTTCACCATAGCCACCAGCAACCGCCTTACGCGCGGTGCCCGTCTTACCCGCTACAGGATAACCTTCGATATGGGCCTTACGTGCGGTGCCGCCTTTCTCGGTCACCCCCACTAGCATCTCCATTACGCCTTGTGCCACTTCTGGTGAGAGTACCTGGGTGCCTTGTGGCTCTTGCTTAAGCTTTAAGATTGAAACCGGGTAGAGTACGCCCTTGTTTCCTAAAATTGAGTACATTCTGGCAAGCTGCAATGGTGTTGCCATCAAGCCATAACCAAATGATAGCGTGGCTCGCTCAAACTCAGACCAGCGACGACGGTCGTGAATAAGGCCTGCACTTTCACCCTCTAAGTTAATACCCGAATAGTTACCTAGCCCCATTGTCTGGTAGGCTCCTAACAGCTCTTGCACAGGCATTGATAACGCAATCTTGGTCATACCAACGTTACTGGAGTGCACCAAGATACCACTTAGGGAAAGGTCGCCATAGTTGCGACCATCACGGACAATTTTACCACCAATGCGCATTCGCCCAGGATTGGTCTTGATGATGTCATCCGCTTTAATGGTGCCCGCTTCAAGCGCGGCTGCGACCACAAATGGCTTGATGGTTGAACCGGGTTCGTAAGAGTCGGTTAACGCACGATTTCGCATACGATAGCTCTGCAGCCCTTCACGAGAGTTAGGGTTATAGGAGGGCGTATTCGCCATCGCTAACACTTCCCCCGTGTGCACATCTAACACCACAATCGAGCCAGAAGTCGCTTGGTTGATCTCGGTGGCTTTTTTCAATTCACGGTAGGCAAGCTGCTGAATACGCTGATCAATACTCAACACCAAGTCGTTCGGGCTCTCGCCTTCTTGCACCATATCTAGGCGCTCAACAACATGACCGTCTCGGGACTTACGCACTTTTTGCTTGCTTGGGGTTCCCGTGAGCCAATCGTTATAGGTGTTCTCTATCCCTTCGATACCTTTGTCATCGATATTGGTAATACCGACTAGCTGCGCCGAGATCTCACCCGTTGGGTAGTAACGACGAGACTCAGATTTAAGATAGACGCCAGGTAGCTTTAGCTGCTTGATATAGTCGGCAACGGCTGGTGTCACTTGACGCTTAAGGTAGGTAAAACGCTTACGTGGATTTAATTGGACTCTATCTAAAATTTCATCTTTTGGCTCGTGCAATACATCCGCCAGCGCTTGCCAGCGACGCATATCTGCAAAGCCATTTTTATCATGCACCACTTTAGGGTCGGCATAGACCGCCTTAACCGGTACGCTAACCGCCAGCATCTCGCCATTGCGGTCGGTAATCAGTCCACGCTGCACCTCACGACTGGTGGTACGCAGGGTACGCATATCACTTTCGTGGCGTAGTTTTTCAGGCTCAATAATCTGGATGTAAGCCGCACGACCAACCAAACTGGTAAACATCAGGCAGACAAAAGCCACAACGACGTATAGACGCCATTGGATCAACTGTGGTTTTTGTTTACGCTTCGCTTGTTTACTCATGGCACTCTTACCACAACCTCATCTTTTGGTAATGGACGGTTCATGTTGAGCTCTTTAGTCGCTATCCGGGTTATTCGGCTATGTTCTGAACGAGACTGCTCTTCGAGTAGCAAGTTACGCCACTCAATATCTAGCCTGTCTCGCTCTTGTAATAACTGCTCCCATTGACTGGTGTACTTTCTGCCTTCATAGCTGGTATACACCACCGCAATCGCATTCATGATGACTAGCACTGCTAGCATCATGACCCATTTGTGGTGCCATAGATCGAGCAACACGATGCGGGTTAAATTCAATTGAGCTTTACTCACCTAAGCCTCTTATCGCTTATGCTTCGTATGGCAAACGCTCGGCGACACGCAGTACAGAGCTTCGTGCCCTTGCATTACGTTCAACCTCTTCCGCGGATGGCTTAATCGCCTTACCCACGGCCTTTAATTTGCGTGACTTATTAATCTCAGCCTCAGTAATTGGCAAACCGTGAGGTACGCTCTCACCTTGACTATTACGGCGAATAAAACGCTTCACCATACGGTCTTCAAGTGAGTGGAAGCTGATCACCGATAGTCGTCCTTCCGGCGCTAAGACCGTCAGTGCACCTTCTAGGGCTTGATCGATCTGCTCTAGTTCACTGTTGATGTAGATACGAATGGCTTGGAATACACGTGTCGCTGGATGCTTATTGCGCTCCTTGCTCTTAGTGATCCGAGCAATTAAGTCTGCTAACTCTTTGGTGCGCAAAAATGGCGTCTTATCACGATCGGCCGCGATACAACGAGCGATATGGCGAGCATTCTTCTCTTCGCCATAGGTCTTAAATACCCATGCCATATCTTCAATTTCTGCGCGGGCAAGCCACTGTGCAGCGGTCTCACCTTGGGAGTTATCCATACGCATATCCAGAGGACCGTCACGCAAGAAACTAAAGCCACGCTCGGCATCGTCTAACTGCGGCGATGACACACCAAAGTCCAGTAGCACACCATCGATCTGGCCTTTCAAGCCTAAATCTTCAACATACTCAGCTAACTGGCCGAAACCACCATGAACAATCTGAAAACGACTGTCGTCTTTAAACTGCTCTGCCGCAGCAATAGCCTGCGGATCGCGGTCGATAGCAATCAGCCTTCCATTCGGTCCAAGCTCTTCAAGAACTTTTCGAGAATGACCACCGCGACCGAATGTGCCATCGATATAGATGCCATCGGGTCTTATGTTTAAGCCTGCAACGGTTTCCGTTAGCAGCACTGATAGGTGTTCAAATTCTTGTGTCATGGTTTCTTCTACTTTTAAGTATCACTGGTTACAGTGAGAAATCTGCCAAACGTTCGTTAGCAGCCAAGTCTTCATTAAGAATCGCTTCGCGACTCTGCTCAATCTGTTGCTGCCATGCAGCTTCGTCCCATAACTCAAACTTATTGAGTTGGCCGACTAACATTGCCCGCTTATCTAAGTTGGCATATTGACGCAATGGGGTCGGTAATAACATGCGGCCATTACCGTCTAATTCACACTCATGGGCATATCCGAGCAATAATCTTTTCATCGCTCGTTCGGTAGGCTGTGTGTCGGAAAGAGATGCGAGTTTAGCAGCAACTTGCTCCCACTCATGAATGGGATACAGCAGTAAACAAGAGGATTGAATATCTACAGTGATAACAAGTTGATTATTATGGCGGGCATGCAAGGTCTCACGGTATCGCTTAGGTATAGCGATCCGGCCTTTTGCATCTAGATTAATAGCGCTTGCCCCTGAAAACACCTTATATCATCCCTGTTGCTCTATAAAATATCCCACAAATATCCACATTTCCCCACAACAGCTAAGTTTAGGGATAGAACGCAAGGCTTGTCAAGGAAAGCCGCAGATTTAAAAATCCAGCAACCAAGCGGGCTAGCAGCCAATTTTGTTTCATTTTAAACAAAGCTGTTAAAGGGGATTTATGTGGAGATTTACGACCCTATAAAGCTTAAAAAGCAGCAAAAACAGACAGAAGAGTGGTGTTAACTGTAATAGAACAGGCCATATTGTGGACTTTTTTCCCATAATGACAATGTTATTGGGAGGAGGAATTAACCCGATAGAGCCATTTACCTCTTAGAAGCTGCACTAAAAATACAGAAAATATTAAACATAATTAATTAACTAACCAAATTTATTTCCAGTTCTCGCCCCCCACTCCCCCCTCCCGCCACAATAAACGGCTAAACTTTAACCAAAAGCGGTCGATATATAGGTAACTCCATTGAAAACGAGGAGCTGAAAATGATTAGCTTAGATAGTGTTTACGCCATGCTTGCGAGACCTGTCTCCCCTAAGGTTAAGACTAAGAAACAGATTAAAAAAATTGATAATACTGCCCAGATAGCAGCTGACAGCCATGAGCCGCCACAGTCACAACTGCCACCACATTTGGAAAGGCGCACCTCGACTAACGATAGGCGTAAAAATCAGCAAATTGCTTATCAGCTGGATCCAAGCCTTGAGAGAAGGAAAAGCCCAAGGCGAGGTAAGCGCGGCCAAGAAGAGTCAAAGCAAAAGTTAGCGCAAAAACCATCACAGCCGAGTACAAGCAGAGAGGATCCGGAGTCGATTCATACTCGAATCGACATCGATGTCTAGCTGAGACTTTCGCTGCTTTAACGGGTTCTATCCACCGCGCTTTGCCAACCTTGATATAGACTCTCTCGCTTTTGTGCACTTATCTGCGGTGTAAAGTTGCGCTCTATTCCCGCCTTATTTTTTAGCTCATCGGTCGATCTCCAAAATCCTACAGCTAGGCCCGCAAGGAATGCGGCCCCCAGCGCTGTGGTTTCAGTCAATTCGGGGCGCATCACCTCAACGTTAGTAATATCTGCCTGAAATTGCATTAAGAAATCGTTTGCCACCGCACCACCGTCGACCTTGATCTGCTTAAGCTCGACACAGCTATCTTTAGACATGGCGTCTAATAGATCGCGACTCTGATAGGCGATAGCCTCAAGCGCCGCTCGAATAATATGGTTACGATTAGCGCCTCGGGTTAACCCCACTAACGCCCCTCTCGCCTCAGGATCCCAGTAGGGCGCTCCCAATCCGACAAATGCAGGGATCAGATACACGCCATTGGTATCTTCCACCTTTTTGGCAAAGTATTCGGTATCTTGCGCATCACGAATAAGCCCCAGCTCATCTCTGAGCCACTGCACCGTTGCTCCCCCCATAAATACCGAGCCCTCTAGCGCGTAGTTAACTCCACCATCGGCACCAATCGCTATGGTGGTTAATAGCCCATGCTGAGACAGAACAGCTTCTGTTCCGGTATTCATCAACAAGAAGCAGCCGGTACCGTAGGTGTTTTTCGCCATCCCCTCTTCGATACAGAGCTGACCAAATAGCGCCGATTGCTGATCGCCCGCCATTCCCGCTATCGCAATATGGCTGCCTTCTCCCGCGATACGGGTATAACCATAAATTGCAGAAGAGGGCTTTACCTCTGGCAGAAGTGAGCGGGGAATATCGAATGCCTGCAACAGCTTCTCATCCCACTCTTGGGTATGAATATTAAATAACAGAGTGCGTGAGGCATTGGTCGGATCCGTGACATGCACCTTGCCCTCGGTAAGCTTCCAAACGAGCCAAGTATCTATGGTGCCAAACAACAGTTCACCTTTCTCGGCTCGCTCGCGCACACCTTCGACGTTATCTAAAATCCACTTTATTTTTGTGCCAGAGAAATAGGGATCGAGTAACAAGCCCGTGGTTTGTTTAACGTAATCCTCTAGCCCCCTGGCCTTGAGTTCATCACAGATGCCACTGCTACGACGGCACTGCCATACAATCGCATTATAAACAGGCTTGCCTGTCATCTTGTCCCAAACGACCGTTGTTTCACGCTGATTAGTAATGCCGATAGCCGCCACATCTTCGCTGTGAATGTCAGCCCGAGCCAAGGCTTCGATAAGTGTCGAGCTTTGAGACGCCCAGATCTCCATCGCATCATGCTCTACCCAACTAGGTTGGGGATACATTTGACTAAACTCGCGCTGAGAGCTGGCAACCATCTTGGTACCGTGATCGAACACAATCGCTCTAGAACTCGTTGTGCCTTGGTCGAGTGCTATGATGTATTTCTTTGACACTTATACTTTTCCTTATTGGCGGGTTTCTTTTAATAAGCCGATCTCTGGCTGAACAATTTCAGGGCTGGTCACTTCTACCCAAGGCGTCTCATCACAGACATGACTAGGGTAGAACCATACAGCATTAATTTTATCACCTGCTAGCTGATAAATACCGAGGCTACATTGGCTATGTAACTCTCCTTCATGGCTCCAAGTCACCTCTTCCACCGTACTCACGTAGTTAGCCGAAACCAAGATCTGCCTTAAGCTAGCCTTAGCATCTGTGAGGCTAGCAAAGTAGTCTGTCATCGCTGCACCAAGCTCTTGCTGAGTCGAGGTCTCGATATCCATCTTAGTGCCTGATAAGTTAAACCAGTGCACATTAGGCGTTGTATGCTGTAGTAACTGCTCTACGCTATGATTATTAAAGCCTTGAATAAACTGCTTTACTACCTGCACAGACTTAGGCTGAGCATCTGAGCCTAGTGTCTCATTCGCCCCGACCTGTGACGCTAACGTTAAAAATACAGAACCTACGGCGAGCAACCAAATTTTGGGTTTCATGGTGAACCTCTTGTCTATTTTGATATGTTAAAGCTAATAGATTAGTAATAGCACAGCCATGAATGATTAATACAGAAGCGTCATCCTAGGCAAGCAGTATCTCTTTTATCATGAAACCGGATAGCCAATCCAACTCAAGCGTAGCTTCGCCAAAGAGCAGGTACAAAAAAGCCCCGCAAATTGAAGTGACCCCGTTAAGTTGGACTCATTTCTAAGCGGCTACCAAGGCCTGATTTCGATATGCTATCGGACTCAGGCCTTTTAGTTTCAGCTTAATTCGTTTGTGATTGTAATATTCTATATATTCTTTAATGGCATTTACTAACTCGGTCGCGCTTTTGTACTCATAACCGTGATACATTTCCGTTTTCAATATGCCAAAGAAGTTTTCTGCAACGGCATTGTCTAAGCAATTTCCTTTTCGAGACATGCTTTGTGTTAACCTGTTCTCTGCAATGATTTTTCTGGTCAATTGATGTTGGTATTGCCAACCTTGGTCAGAATGAATGAGCGGTCGCTCATGCCATGCTAACTGATTAATCGCCTTATTTAATGTATCAGTGACTAGATTTAATCTCGGTGAATTACCAATCTCATAACTAACGACTTCTTGATTAAACAGATCAATGATTGGTGACAGGTAGACACGCTGGTTAGCTACCTTAAACTCTGTGATATCAGTTACCCATTTTTGATTCGGTTTCACAGCATTAAAGTCTCTGTTAAGCGTATTGTCGATATGCTTACCTGCCGCGCCCCTATAAGACTTATAGCGCTTTGGTCTTACTACTGATTTCAGCGATAATTGTAGCATCAAGCGTTGAACCGTTTTGTGGTTAATAAGTGTGCCTGTGCTGCGCAATGTTGACGTTATGCGTCTATAACCATACCGTCCTTTATGAGCATGGAATATGGTCGTAATTTGCCGTTTTATGGCATCATATTTGTTATGACTATCACTTTTGTTGCAATGGTAATAGTAAACACTTTTAGGCAGCTCACAGGCCTTGAGTAAATGCGATAGTTTAAATTTAGCCTTTAGCTCACTCACTACTTTTGCTTTTTCGTTGTTTGTTTTTCCTGAGCTAAGGCATTCCACTTTTTTAGGACAGCATTCTCCGCTCTGAGGTACTCAAGCTCTTCTCTTAGCTCTTTTTCAGTCATGTCTTTCGAGCTTTTAGCTTTGGCGGATTTGGGCATGTTTGCTCTGAGTGGTTTCAAGTGAGTTAATTTTCCCGAATTATAAGCACAAAACCATTCGGATAACATGCCCGGAGAAGACAAATCGAAAAAGGCACTGGTGTAAGTTAAAGACCATCCTGCGCATTCCATTCGTTGGATTATCTCTAGGCGAGCTTCTTTCGTGTAAGGTTTTTGTTTGTGCAAAAAAGCATGTTCGCCATGAATACGAAAGACTAAACACCAGTATCGAATTTGCCGTGAACTGACGTTAAATTGCTTTGAAAGCAGACGCGAACTTTGGGTGTTGGCTTGCGCTGCAACTTCTAGTTTGAACTCTCTACTGTATGTAGACATTAAAAGACCCCCAGTAATTGGAACGTCCAACTATTGGGGGTCACTTCAANTGGATTATCTCTAGGCGAGCTTCTTTCGTGTAAGGTTTTTGTTTGTGCAAAAAAGCATGTTCGCCATGAATACGAAAGACTAAACACCAGTATCGAATTTGCCGTGAACTGACGTTAAATTGCTTTGAAAGCAGACGCGAACTTTGGGTGTTGGCTTGCGCTGCAACTTCTAGTTTGAACTCTCTACTGTATGTAGACATTAAAAGACCCCCAGTAATTGGAACGTCCAACTATTGGGGGTCACTTCAATTCGCGGGGCTTTTTGTTGTTGGGCATCAAGAGGCTTTATTTTTGGCTGCTTTTAAGGCCATCCAGAAATGAACCAGAAGCTATGCACTCGCTGACCGTAAGGTTTAAATTAGCGTTTCTTTGTATCTTCTGCCGAAATTCCTCGGAATAGCCAGCCAATTTATTTTGGATCTGATGCTGACTTTGTTCGGAATGCCTGCTGAGAGTGATTGGATTTTGCAATTAACGGGAACTGGTGGTGTTAGAGTAGGTGCAACGGCAGGTGTCGGTGGCGGAACAACGGTAACTGATATTGTCAAAATGGGCAACCAAGCATCTTTAACAGGTTCTGTTAATGGTGATATTGGTTTGGTTGCAGTGAGAGGTAAAGCAGATTTAGTTGCTGGTCAAGTATCAACCGAGCATGATGGCGTTAAAAATGTATCTAATGGTGGGAAAGTGGATGGTGCAGTCAGTCTTAAAAAGGGGTTTCAAGTTGGTGTTAGTGCTGGTGCTAGACCTGCTTGAGAATAGTTCTAGCCAACTGCTGCAGCGTATTCAAAGAGGGCTGTTGTAGAGCATTTGTCTTTTAATCGCACCGGGGAAGACAGCAAGCTGGATTTAGCATGTTTACTGCCTGTCACTCGATATAGGCTTATGTTGGTTAAGGCAGATAATAAAAAAGCGCAATTAAGCGCTTTTTTATTAAGGGACTAATACAACTAATACAGTTTAGCTTAAGCGTTTGCCGGAGCGTTTTAAGCGTTCTTGCTCTTTACGAGCTTCTTCTTTTGCTTGCTTCTCTGCAAGTATTCTTGCGACTTCGGCCTTTTCAATTTCAGCCATTGCAGGGGTTTCTAGCGATAGCTGACCAATACGTCCTGCACGGTAATCGTGGAGTAATACTTCTGATGCCTTGTGAAGATCGATTCTTCCACCTGGTCGCAATGCGCCGCGATTACGACCAATAGCTTCTAGCAGCTCAATGTCGGTGTCTGGCATCTGCTTGATCTTGTAACGTTCAGCAATTGCTTCTGGATAGGCTTGAAGGAAGTATTCGGCGGCAAACATGGCCACATCTTCATACTCCATCGCAGTATCTTTAATAGCCCCCGTTACGGCTAAGCGGTAGCTGCTCTTTTCGTTATCGACTTTTGGCCACAAAATACCCGGAGTGTCAGATAGAACAATACCATTTCGAAGATTGATCCGCTGTTGGGTTTTCGTCACTGCAGGCTCGTTACCGGTTTTTGCAATCATGCGGCCTGCAAGCGTGTTGATGATGGTGGATTTACCTACGTTTGGGATCCCCATAATCATGGTTCGAATATCTTTTTCGATTTTATCTCGGCTAGGCACAAACTTGCGGCATAAGTCTGGGATCTTTTTCACTTGTGATGACTGCAATGTGGTAATCGCCATTGCCTTAACGCCTTGCTCTTGCTCAAGGTATTCAATCCACTGCTGTGTGGTTTCTGGATCGGCTAAGTCAGATTTGTTGAGTAATTTGATACAAGGCTTATCGCCGCGAAGCGTCTGCACCATAGGGTTTTCGCTACTGTAAGGGATCCGCGCATCAAGCACTTCTATCACCAAATCGACTTGAGGCATTACCTCTTCGATCTCTTTTCGTGCCTTGTGCATGTGTCCCGGATACCACTGAATTGCCATGTGTGCGCTCTACTATCAAATTACTAAATTATGGGGATTTTACCTTGTTCTGTTTAAGTTTAACAAACAAAAAGCGCCCTAAGGCGCTTATTGGGCACTTATTGAGTGTGAATAAGCCTAAATTACCCCTAATTCTCTGAGGCGTTCCATCAGGTAGCTGTCGGCTGTGTATTTATCTGACAGTTTAACTTCTGGATTTGGATGTAAAAAGAGCGGTAGTGAAAGACGAGACTTGGTTTTGTCCATCCCTTCTGGGTTAATCACGCGGTGGCTTGTTGATGGGTAATAACCACCGGAGGCTTCTTGTAGCATATCGCCAATGTTGATGATTAAATTGCCAAAATCACTGGGTACATCGATCCAGCTTCCATCCTTTAGCTGTACTTGTAACCCAGGCTCATTTGCAGCAGGAAGTACAGTTAATAGATTGATATCTTCATGAGCGGCGGCGCGTATCGCCCCCAGCTCTTCATCGCCAGACATAGGCGGATAGTGCAGTACTCTTAATAGTGTCTTTTGACTGTTTTCAATCATCTTGGGTAGGGCGATTGAAAACTTCTGCTTAACCTCTTCTGGGGAATGGTCTTCAACCCACTGTAGTAGCTCTGCGGCTAGAGTATTGGCGTTATCGTAATACGTTAATATGTTATCTTTCAGTGAGTCCGGAATGCGGCCCCAAGGGTAAATATGGAAATACTCTTTGATATCTTTAACCGTGTGACCTTTGGCGGTTTCTGATATTTCGGCAGGGAAAAAACCATCTTGGGTTTCTGGCTTAAATAGAAAACTGCGCTTCTCTTCCGTGTTAAAGAATGCATGCCATTCTTGATAGATCTTCTCAACCAAATCCTTGTCGATAGGATGGTTAGTTAGTACACCAAACCCTGTTTCTCTGAGTGAAGATACAAATTTCTCAGCTGCATCGTTTGTTTGGTAATCTATTGTTTCTAATATCATTTTGATTCTTCTTATTATTAAACCCAAAACAAGTGTAACGATGACAAACGAGTGACGCAAACCAATGTGATATAGATCACCATCTCGATTGTTTGGCATTAAAAATAGTGTGAGTAATTCTCTTGATAATCTGTGAAAAGTTAGTCAGTTAGCTATCGACAAGGCGGTTATATATTTTTGTAAAATATGTTCGATTTTTTTGGTTGTGTTTGTTGCTAGCAATTAAGCGATATTGAGTGACTATTCTTAGTTAGGAAGATGAGGATTTTTTGCGGTAAGGTTGAACACTAACTTGAAAGCTTTTGCTAATGTACAGGGTCTATTGGTACTGAAGCGCGCTTAAGAGGCCAATGATAGGTATTGGCAATGAGTCTAGCCTAGAGACGTTTATAGCTAACATTTTGGTAGAGAAGCATAGATGCGTAAACTAACAGAATTTGAAAAGTATGTAATTGAGCAAAAAGGGACCGAGCGGCCTTTTAGTGGTGAGTATTATCAGCATGATGCCCAAGGTGTGTATTGCTGCAAAAAGTGCGATGCGCCTTTATATCGTTCTGAAAGCAAGTTTAACGCCCATTGTGGCTGGCCTGCCTTTGATGATGAGATAGAAGGGGCTATAAGGCGCAATATTGATGCGGACGGAATGCGAGTCGAGATTGTATGTGCCCAATGTGATGCTCATTTGGGGCATGTGTTTGAAGGTGAGCAGTTAACAGCTAACAATATTAGGCATTGTGTTAATTCAGTCTCTATGATTTTTAAACCTATCGATGAATTGCTGGACGATTCAAAAAACACTGAGCTTGCGACATTCGGTGGGGGCTGTTTTTGGTGTATTGAGGCGGTATTTTCTGCGATTCAAGGGGTTAGCAAAGTGACTTCTGGTTATGCAGGTGGAGAAGCTGATGATGCGAATTACAAAGCCGTATGCAGTGGTAATACCGCACATGCTGAGGTGGTGCAGATAGCGTTTGATCCACGAGAAGTTAGCTTTGAAAATTTGCTTGAAGTGTTTTGGCAAAGTCACGACCCTACGACATTAAACCGGCAAGGTAATGATGTGGGGCCGCAATATCGTTCGGTGATCTTTATTCATAATGAGCAACAGGCTTTAATCGCCAATAAAATGATAGACGACTTAACAAAAGCTGCGGCGTGGCCGGATCCAATCGTGACCCAAGTGGTTGCCTACGATGGTTTCTTTGCTGCTGAAGATTACCATAACGATTACTTTGAGCGACACGGAGAGCAACCCTATTGCCAAATGGTGGTGAAACCTAAGGTTGATAAAGTGAAAGCTCTGTTTGCTGATAGGTTAAAATAAGCTTCCTTTTTGAGGTAAAGTAATTATTTGAGCCGGTAATAGGAAATAAAAAAGACGGGCACTGCCCGTCTTTTTATGATTTTGTATCTGCTTGAATCGATTTACGAATCTAACTTATCGTCAGCCACTTTATAGTGAGGATCCTCAATCAGGTTGACCTCTACTAAGTCACCAGCTTTATCCAGTAGCTTCTTACAGTCACGACTTAAATGGCGTAAGTGTAATCGTTTGCCTGCTCCTACGTAACGCTCTGCAAGTGTATCGATGGCATCTAATGCTGAGTGATCACATACACGTGAATTTTGGAAATCAACGATAACATCTTGGGGATCTGTCTTAGCATGGAACAGCTCTAGGAACTCTGCAACAGAACCGAAGAATAGCGGGCCGTTTAGCTTATAAACTTTCCAACCGTTTTGATCTTCGCTGATCTCTACGTTGATGTGCTTTGCATGTTCCCATGCGAAAACCAAAGCTGAAACGATAACACCAACGAATACCGCAAATGCTAGATCGGTAAAGACAGTCACAATGGTCACAAGGATGATAACGAATGCATCGTGCTTAGGCACTTTGCGCATTACCTTAAAGCTAGCCCATTCGAATGTACCGAGAACCACCATAAACATCACACCAACGAGAGCCGCTAGTGGGATCATCTCGATAAGTGCTGAACCGAATAGGATGAAAGCAAGCAGAGCAAGTGCGGCAGTGATCCCCGATAGACGTCCGCGTCCGCCAGAGTTAATGTTAATCATCGACTGACCAATCATGGCACAGCCACCCATTGCACCGAAGAAGCCGCTAGTAATGTTACCCACACCTTGACCAATACATTCTTTATTACCACGTCCTCGGGTGCCAGTCATCTCATCGATAACAGTCAGCGTTAGCAGTGACTCAATCAAACCCACAGCCGCAAGGATAAGCGAGTAAGGAAGAATGATATAAAGCGTCTCTAAATTGAACTCAACAGCAGGAATAGAGAAGGTCGGTAGACTACCCGCAATCGTCGCATTTTCGTTACCACTCATCGACTTTAGGAAGTCTAATACGGTACGAGTATCTAGGTTAAAGAAGGTAACCAGTAAGGTCACTGTCAAGATAGCTGCCAGAGACGATGGTATTGCGGTTGTCAGCTTAGGTAAGAACTGAATAATTGCCATTGTAAGAGCAACTAGGCCTAGCATTAGCAGTAGCTGATCTTGCGGTAGCCAGCTGAGTACACCGTTGGCGTCAGGCGCTTTGAATTGACCAAGTTGTGCTAAGAAGATCACAATAGCCAAACCGTTTACAAAACCTATCATGACAGGGTAGGGAACGATTCGAATGAACTTACCTAGCTTAAACACACCTGCCGAGACTTGAATTAAGCCTGCAAGTACCACGGCTGCAAATAGGTATTGAACGCCGTGCTCGGCGACAAGGGCTACCATCACAACGGCCATTGCGCCAGTTGCACCTGAAATCATGCCAGGACGGCCGCCAATTAGTGCGGTGATAAGGCCCATGATGAAAGCGGCATATAAGCCAACCATAGGCTCCACACCAGCAACGAATGCAAATGCAACCGCCTCTGGGACCAAAGCTAAGGCTACGGTGAGTCCTGAAAGTAAATCTGCTCTATGACTAGCGGTTTTGTGACGAATAAGATCGAACATTTAGCCTCTGTTAAAAAACTGTTGAATTAGTAGTGAGTGTCGGCCGCGAATACTAACAAAATTTGGCCTGCTTTAAAATAAAAAAGCCATGCTATAAAGCATGGCTTTTAATGCAAATTGTTAACCGAGTTTATGCACGAGTCATATCTGAGTTAGCGCTATTTGCTGTTCTTGGCTTAGCAGCTTCTCTTGATTCAGAGGCTTCATATTGACGACCCGTTGGGGTAGCGACATTTTCTCTGCTCTCAACGACGGGTTTGGTCGTTTCTGACATCACCATAGAACCAAAACGGCTTACTGGTTTTGTTACAACAGGTTTGCTTTCAGCGGCAGGTGCAACTTCTTTAGGCTCTGCTACTGGAGCGGCTTCAGCGACTTTTTCAACGCTTGGATCAATTGCTGCTGGTTTTGCCATTGGAGCTGAAGCGGTCTTTGAAGATGCTTCTACCTTTTTAGCTTCTGCTGCTGGTTTTGCTTCAACTTCAACTTCTGGCTTAGCTTCAACTTCTGGCTTAGCTTCAACTTCTGGCTTAGCTTCAACTTCTGGCTTAGCTTCAACTTCTGGCTTAGCTTCAACTTCTGGCTTAGCTTCAACTTCTGGTTTAGCTTCAACTWCAGGTTTAGCTTCAACTTCTGGCTTAGCTTCAACTTCTGGCTTAGCTTCAACTTCTGGCTTAGCTTCAACTTCTGGTTTAGCTTCAACTTCTGGCTTAGCTTCAACTTCTGGTTTAGCTTCAACTTCTGGCTTAGCTTCAACTTCTGGTTTAGCTTCAGCTTCTGGCTTAGCTTCAACTACAGGCTTAGCCTCAGCTTTGGCTTCAACTACTGGTTTAGCTTCAGCAGTAACAGTTTCGGCTGGTGCGACAACGACAACATCAGAGGTGCTTTCAACTACCGTTGTTACAGGCTCTACTGCCACAACTGCTGCTTGACCTTCTTCTGTTTGCTGAGCTGCTTCGCCATCACGGCGGCGACGCTGTCCTGCAGCACGTAGGTGGCGCGGGCTACGACGGCTTCTGCGTTGACCTTCACGAGGCTCACGAGCATTTTCTTCTGAAGTCGTTTCTTCAGCTGATTCTACCTTGGCTTCTACATTCGCTTCAGCAGGTGCTTCGACCTTAGCTTCTACCTTAGTTTCAACTTTATCTTCAACTGCAGGCTTTGGCGCTTCAGCAGGCGCTTCAACCACTGTAGCCGCAACAACTTGTTCTGCAGCTTCAACCGCCTCAACTTTAGCCTTAGGCTTACGTGGTTGACGCTTTGGCTTAGCAGGCTTGTCTTCGTTAGTTGCTTTTGTTGGCGCTGGAGCATCAACTTTAGCCACTTCCGCTTTTACCTCTTCAGCTTCGTTACTTACACGAACTTTGCGACGCATGTTACGACGTTGACGACGTTCACGTGCTGCTTCTTGCTTAGGCTGTTCATTTTCGTTGCTGGCCTCTTGGCGAGAGCGATTTTTATCACCGCGAGGTTGGCGCTTGCTAGTCTCTTCCTGAGACTGTGAACGGTCTTCGTTTCTATCATTACGACTGTTCTTACTGCGCTTCTCTTTAGTCTGCTCAGTGTCGTTACGGTTTTCATTGCGGTTACGACGTGGGTCATTACGGCGATTACTATTACGACGGTTATTGTTACGGCCTTGGTTGTTGCGGCTGTCTTTTTCTTGCTTCTTTGGTTCAGCTTTTGGCTCTTCTTTGCTACCAAATAGTGAACTAATTGCAGCAGCGATCTTAGCAAATAAACCAGGTTCTGCTCTCTTAGGGGCTGCTGGCTTGGTTTCGACAGCGGCTTTCTTAGGTGTTGAGAAGCCTTTTAACGCAGGCTGTGGAGCGGCAGCTCTTTCCAGTTTGCGCGGCTCGTATAGCTTGGACTCTTCTTTTTCAAGTAGCTTATAGCTAGATTCACTGATCTCATCATCTTTACGATGACGCACAACACGGTAATCCGGTGTCGTCATATTTGGATCTGGGATCACGTACACTTCAACGTTATGGCGTTTTTCAGTAATACGGATCGCTTTACGCTTCTCGTTTAGTAGGAAAGCTGCAACATCAACAGGAACAACCGCTTCAATTTGCGATGTGTTCTCTTTGATGGCTTCCTCTTCCATTAGACGAAGAATTGATAACGCAAGAGATTCAGTACCACGAATTGTGCCTTGGCCATGACAGCGTGGGCATAGGTGCGCTGCAGATTCTTCAAGTGATGGACGCAAACGCTGACGTGACATTTCCATCAAACCAAAGCGAGAGATACGGCCCAATTGCACGCGTGCTCTGTCGTGGTGAACGGCATCCTGCATGCGCTTTTCAACTTCACGTTGATGACGTACTGGTGTCATATCGATAAAGTCGATAACAACTAAACCACCTAAGTCACGGAGACGTAATTGACGTGCAATTTCATCTGCTGCTTCAAGGTTAGTATTCAGTGCTGTCTCTTCGATATCGCCGCCCTTAGTTGCGCGGGCTGAGTTAATATCGATAGAGGTAAGAGCTTCTGTTGGATCGATTACAATCGAGCCACCAGATGGTAGACGTACTTCGCGTTGGAACGCAGATTCGATTTGAGTTTCGATTTGGTAATGCGTAAATAGCGGCACTTCAGCGTCGTAACGCTTAATACGCTCGACAAAGTCTGGGCGAACAAGAGATACGTGTTCTTTTGCTTGCTCATAGATGCGTGGGTGATCGATCAAGATCTCGCCAACATCACGGCGTAAGTAGTCACGAATGGCGCGAACGATAACGTTACTTTCTTGATGGATTAGGAAAGGCGCTGGTGCACTTTCTGCCGCTTCTTTAATCGCAGCCCAGTGGTGTTGTAGTACTTTAAGATCCCACTTTAACTCTGCTGGGTCTTTACCTACACCTGCGGTGCGAACGATTAGCCCCATGCCTTGTGGCACTTCAAGCTCTGCTAGTGCAGCTTTAAGCTCTGTACGCTCATCACCTTCGATACGACGTGAAATACCGCCTGCACGAGGGTTATTTGGCATAAGAACAAGATAAGAACCCGCAAGACTGATAAAGGTAGTTAGTGCAGCACCTTTGTTGCCACGCTCTTCTTTATCAATTTGAATGATAACTTCCTGACCTTCTTTAACCACTTCCTTGATGCTAGGACGGCCTTGAAAAGAGTAACCTTTAGGGAAGTATTCACGAGCTATTTCTTTAAGAGGTAGGAAGCCGTGACGTTCAGCACCATAATCAACGAAAGCCGCTTCAAGAGACGGCTCTACTCGTGTGATTGTACCTTTGTAAATATTGGCTTTCTTTTGTTCATGACCTGGGCTTTCGATATCCAAATCATAAAGTTGTTGCCCATCAACAAGGGCAACGCGCAACTCTTCAGATTGAGTCGCATTGATTAACATCCGTTTCATGATGACGTAATTCTTCTTTAATATAGGTCATCAAACGATACTTATTTCACTGCATTACGGGCCTAGGATTATTAAACAGGACCTCACGGCCGGCCTCTAGGCAAGGTGCGCATTGCTGTTAGACGCATTCTCTGCGTGTCGCATCCTATTTATGGCTTATTTTTTAATGTTTACAAAAACAAGGAATTCGTTGTTAAACGTCAACCAACCCCATAAATTCTTTAAATACTTTCCAGTAATGCCAATTCGAAACGGTAGCGTCTGACGACGAGTTAAAATTATTCTTCGAAATTGGGCGTATGCAGCAGAGAAACCAGTTGTAAGTTGGGTTTTGATTTCGATTTAGTCGTGAAAGCGTGTGTTTAGCTTTTTAATTGATACAACGACCCGTAAATCAATGATTTACTATCAAAATTAAAACATTTTTAGTCTCATACTGTAACGCTATGCTGCGGTAAGTTGTGGACACTTTATCCACTGTTTATCACCGATAGCGGGGGAAATATAGCAATAATAGATAAAATCAGCAAATGGAAAGGCATAAATCTTTTGAGTTGTGTACAATGCGTGGCAACGAAATACACGATGGCGCAGCATGAATACTCCACCCGTAAAAGCACAAGTTCAAATGGTCACTATTGATGAAGATCACGTTGGACAACGTATTGATAATTTTCTTCTGACAAAACTTAAAGGCGTTCCTAAAAGTATGATCTATCGGATCGTGCGTAAGGGGGAGGTCC
Source organism: Shewanella sp. Isolate13 (assembly GCF_022398325.1). Lineage (GTDB taxonomy): Bacteria > Pseudomonadota > Gammaproteobacteria > Enterobacterales > Shewanellaceae > Shewanella. Next base: position 76,735 of record NZ_JAKEVD010000018.1, on the reverse strand, counting down.
GGGTTAATAAAAAGCGTATTAAGCCGGAATATAAGTTGGCCGATGGCGATGTTGTGCGGGTTCCTCCTGTTAGGGTTTCTGAATCTGAAGGCCGTCCGGGTCCTTCAGCTAAATTAACCAAAGTGTCTCAGCTTGAAGATCGCATTTTATATGAAGACAAATTCCTCATTGTACTCAATAAACCTTCTGGTATTGCAGTACATGGTGGTAGCGGAGTGGAGTTTGGCGTTATCGAGGCGATGCGCTCTCTACGTACACAACAGAAGTTTTTGGAATTGGTACACAGACTCGATAAAGAAACATCGGGCGTGTTACTTATTGCCAAGAAACGTAGCGCGTTAAAGCACCTGCATGATCAACTTCGCTATAAGAAGATGCAAAAGGATTATGTCGCGCTGGTAAGAGGCGAGTGGCAGAGTCATGATAAGGTGATTAAAGCGCCTTTACTTAAATTAACCCTTAAATCTGGTGAACGTATTGTTCGCGTTAACAAAGAGGGTAAAGAGTCTGAGACGCGCTTTAAAATTTTGCAGCGCTATAGCGACTCTACATTAGTGCAGGCAAGCCCGGTTACAGGTCGTACTCATCAGATCCGCGTTCACTGTCAACACACAGGCCATCCTATTGCCTGTGATGATAAATACAGTGAGCAGAAGTTTGATGACTCGATGCGCGAGCGAGGCTTAAATCGACTGTTTTTACATGCGGCGCAGCTAAAATTTACTCATCCAGACACGGAAGAGGTGATGCAAGTTAAAGCGCCATTAGACACAATACTCGAATCAACCTTAAAGAAGCTAAAGAAAGTATGAAGCCTTACGAATTAGTCATTTTTGATTGGGATGGAACCTTAATGGACTCCATCAGTAAAATTGTTACCTGTATGCAGCAGATGGCGCAATCGCTATCGATCACAGCGCCTTCAGAATTAGCAATCCGCGACGTGATAGGTTTATCGATGGAGGAGGCGCTTAAGACCCTTTATCCAACGTTGCCGTCAGTCGACTTCGAACCCATGATTAATTCGTATAAAGACCATTATTTAACATTAAATACGACGCCAAGCCCACTGTTTGACGGTAGTGAAGAGTTATTGAGCCAGCTCAGTGCGAGTCATTACCGGTTAGCCGTGGCTACTGGAAAGGGGCGTAATGGCCTAAATAGAGTATTAGCTGAAACAGGTTTGGGCCATCACTTTGAATCAAGTCGTTGCGCGGATGAGTCAAAGAGCAAGCCTAATCCCGATATGATCCATGAATTGTTAGACGAGCTGAAAGTCAATCCCAATCGGGCCTTAATGGTTGGGGACTCATTACATGATCTGAATATGGCGAATAATGCAGGTATCGACGCAGTGGGCGTCAGTTATGGAGCTCATAGTGAATCTAAATTACTCTTAGCTAAGCCCAAAGCCATTATTCACAGACCGATAGAGTTACTTAATATATTAGCCTAGGCTCCTGTCGCTATGCTGCTAATTGAATTAGCTCAGACCTAGCCTGACAGCCCTTAACTCTAGCTTGTTAGTCGAATATAGCCCCGAAAAAAGACTCGGGGCTAAAATTTCACATCTTTTAAGACTATTATCATCAGACGATGAAAATAGTCTGATGATAATTTCCGCTCAAACGGCAAGTTACTCTCGGCCATTAACAATCCTTCGGCTTTGCTTTTGTTTGAACATTTCATTATCGGCGTGATTAATTAATGAAGAGGGCTCGGCTGAAAAGTCATTAACTAGGTGCAGTCCTACACTGACACTGATTTTTATTCGGTGACCATTAATCAATAGTTGGGTACACAGTGCATTGTGTAATTGCTGTCGTAAGCTATTGAGGTGAACTTGGTTGCTTATATGTGTCTGTTGGTACTCAAAAGTCGTCACTAAGATAAATTCATCTCCCCCAATTCGCGAGATAGTATCTTGGTGTAGGGCCGTGCGAGTGAGAATATTTGCCACGGCTACCAGTACTTGATCGCCAACCTGGTGGCCATAGTTGTCGTTAATTGATTTAAAGTTGTCTATATCCAGATAGGCGATGGCGAGTCCCTTGTGACTATTGCGTTCCCCTTCGAGTCGCTTTTCAAGCTGATAAAACAGCGAGCGCCTATTGGCAAGTCCTGTCAAGCTATCATGGTTTGCTAAATATTCGATTTTGCTCTTAGTCTGTTCAAGTTCGGTTATATCATGAGCAGAAACAATTGAACCCTTTATTTCCCCAAAGGGATCATAGTAAGGATTATGGTGGACACTCAAGAAAAGAGGCTTTCTAAGCTGAGGTGGGTGTACCCAAACTTGTGTTTGGATCTGCTCTCCTTGAAACGTGCGGTCGAGTAGAGGTTTTATTTGATTTTTGAATACGTTCAGTCCGTGCAGCTCGGTAACGCTTTTACCGATAATCTGCTCTTGCGTTAGATTAAATAGAGTTTCATAGCCCTTAGATACCACTCGATAAATATAGTGTCTATCGACAAACGACATTAAATGTTCAGATGAAGCGATCATTTTATGTCGTTGTTCCAGCTTTTGATTCACGATATGACGCTGGTATTCAACCCCTATTCGTTGTGCAACCACTCTAAAAAATTCATTTGAGTTACTGTTTTCTTTCTGAGGCTTGCTGTCCAACACGAAGATGTGGCCAAACACCTCCCCACTATCATTTACAATTTTCTCTGCCTGGTAACTATCTGCGCCTAATTTTCTAATCAGCTCAAAACTAGGGAACATCTGCTGCAGACCGCTGCTAAAGATAAGGTGGCATTTGTTATCTTGATATACTCGTTCACAAGGTGAACCTTTTAGCTCAAATTTAAAGCGTGGGAAGTTATTCTCACCATCGAAAAATGCTATGACTTCCCCGTACCCTTTTATATCGGACGGTTGAGCAAAGCCTGCCCAGCGACAACCAGTGAAGAGAGTGAGAGCTTTTAATGCTCGAGAAAAAAACTGTTCATCGGTGCAAGGTGCTGCAAGTAGAGCGAATGCTTGTTCTATGTCCGTCATATCCCTATTCCAGAAACCTATATTGCCAGCTAGTCCATTAACTTATATCGAGCCACGTGAAGTATGGAGTGATTAAGCCGTTAAGCATTGCCTTCTAGAAGGTAAATTAGCCGTAAGTGACGTAACTTCTCGTAATTGAACTGAAAATTTTTTGGGTTCAGCTAATTGCATCGAACATTTAGTAAAAGCACTCACGACTAAGCTTAATTGCTAGCGTAAATTTTAGTTGAATAACGCTAGGTTTGCAGGGGATTTGTCAGACGGTGTTGGGCTGGCAATTCGAATGCTTAAAGCACATCGACACCTTGACGGTGGAGAAGATCGATAAGTGAGATCAAAGGTAAACCTATTAGGGTGTTTGGATCTTTTCCTTCTAGCTTTTCAAACAGTGCGATCCCAAGCCCCTCACTCTTGAAACTGCCAGCGCAGTAATAAGGTTGTTCGAGATCAACATAATTGCAGATTTGTGCAAGGGTCAGACTGCGAAAGTGCACGATGAACGGCTCAACAATCGTTTCTACAGCACCAGTTACCCCATTGTGGACGGCAAGCCCTGTATAAAAGGTAATCGATTGACCACTTGCTGCTGTCAACTGGGCGATGGCCGTTTCACGATTTAGTGGCTTACCGATGATTTGATTATTGATCACGGCAACTTGATCTGAGCCGATCACAATCGAGTTAGGCTTTTGTTTTGCCCCTGTAGCGGCTTTTAGCTTGGCTAAGCGCGACACCAATTCAGTGGGAGACTCGTTCTCAAGTGGTGTTTCATCGACATCTGGAGAGCAGCAGTCAAATTCCAATGCTAACTTTTTTAATAGTTGTTGCCGAAAGGGGGAGGTTGAAGCCAAAACGATAGAAGTGGACATAATGGACCTTGTGATATTTACGGAAGCTAGAATCTATTGCTGAAGTCTTATACAAGGAGACTAAATTAAGCAAGCTCAAGTTTAACTCGTTAGTAGCGAAGAGAGTATTGTCACTAAAGTAGCTACATCGAAGCAAGTTTTATCGAGAGTAATTGAGCTTACTAGTTACGGCGGTAAGTATTATGGCAATAACAGTAACAGAGTCGCTGGTGGCTGGCTAAAAGTGCTGTCTGTATCGTAATTTGATATAAATCGATATCAATAGGTAATGTTCAGCTTGGGTACAGGGCGTAAACCGTATTGTGTGCTGGAACATAGGTTATAGAGAAGATTAAGATTATGCTTAAATTATGGATTGCGATTTTGATTATGTTGTCTGTAGTGGTTCACATTAGTGGCGATGTAAGTCGTCCTTTTTATCCTACGATTTTGTTTGCAATGGTACTCGGTGCCCTTGCAAGGGAGGGGATTGCAAGACTTGACCACGTAGTCGTGCATTGGGCGTCAGGTGTTAAGCATGCCAGTGAACGCTAAAGTTAACCTATATTTATACAACGTTTTTTAACGCTGCGCTGCTGGGCAAGGGGCATCAGCTTATGGCTGAAAAACCTCAGCTCAAATGGTGGCTTTTTGTCGTTATCAAATTATTCAACAAGTTAGCTTAGAGCATGCTAGCGCTAAATTTGACCCATAAATTTAACGTGATAGTACTTTTACAGTAGCCTTTTATAGATGCGCTTTATTAACAAGGTCACAAAAATACAATGCGCCGCTGGAATTACGAACACTTAAACACATTTATAGGTGAAATATAATGTATTGGCGGCTGTGTTTCTTGTACAATGCGGTTACCTAACAACTCACTTAGCTGAATCAAACAGTGGTTATTCATCTTGGACATACAAGAGTATTGACTTCTGCTAAAATTCACCTAAAATGCGCGCCTTATGCAAACAGTAAAGATACCGGTTTCAATTGATCCCGTTCGCGCTGCCAGTAGCCAGATTTCATATGAAGGCATGGTGCCTGGTAAGCAGTTAAAGCGATTAAATGAATTATGTGCCGGCGACTGTTCTGACGTGGCAGTGTCGCTTGAATGCGGCGTCGATATACAGGGGATAGTCTACCTTAACGGGAAGGCTGTGACGGAGCTCACTCTGGATTGTCAACGTTGTATGACACTATTTACCACTGAGGTTACGGTCGAGTTTAGTTTTGGACTTTGTAAGACTGAAGCTGAAATCGATGAGCTCCCGGATGCGTATGAGCCTATTGAGTGCAATGAAATTGGCGAAATTCGTCTACATCAATTGATTGAAGATGAATTGATAATTGCTATGCCTTTGATTGCCATGCATGAGAATGAAGATTGTCATCTAGGCAAACAAGACATAGTTGTAGGCGAGATCGAACCCGCTCAAGAGGAGCGTCCAAATCCGTTTGCAGTGTTAGAAAAACTGAAGAGCAAGTAATCTAGGAGACAGGGCCAATGGCTGTACAACAGAATAAAAAATCTCGTTCTAAGCGCGGTATGCGTCGTTCACACGATTCTTTGAGCACAGCTCAACTATCTGTGGATGCAACGAGTGGTGAACTACACCGTCGTCACAACGTGACTGCGGACGGTTTCTACCGTGGTCAAAAGGTTATCAACAAGTAATTTGTTGAGACCCTTATGACAAATCTGACGCTTGCGTTAGATGCGATGGGGGGCGACTTTGGTCCCCGCATCACAGTGCCTGCAACTTTGCAGGCACTTCGCTTAAACCCCCTTCTAAAAATCGTACTCGTGGGTGATAAAACCCAGATCGACGAACATTTAGCATCTGCCGAACCAGCAATAAAAAGCCGCATTGAGATTAAACATACGACCGAAGTGGTTACTATGTCTGATCGGCCTGTTCATGCCTTAAGAAACCGTAAGCAAAGCTCGATGCGTTTAGCCATTGAGTTAGTTCGAGACGGAAAGGCTCAGGCATGTCTGAGTGCTGGTAATACTGGCGCGCTTATGGCGATGTCTAAGGTACTACTTAAAACCTTACCAGGTATCGACCGTCCAGCATTAGTAAGCTGTTTACCCGCGGTAAATAATACCCCCGTTTATTTACTCGATTTGGGCGCGAATATTTCTTGTGATTCCGAAACCTTATTCCAATTTGCGGTTATGGGGTCGGTACTCAGTGAAACTGTTGATAAAACCGTTTCACCTAAGGTCGCGTTACTCAATGTTGGTATCGAAGAGATTAAAGGTAATGATCAGGTTCAACAAGCTGGTCAGTTACTGCAACAAATTCCTCAAATAAACTATACCGGTTTTATTGAAGGTGATGAGATTTACTCAGGTAATGTAGACGTGATTGTGTGTGATGGTTTTGTGGGTAATATCACTCTGAAAACCTCAGAGGGCATTGCTCGTTTACTGATCCATCAACTGAAAAAGAGCCTAAGTGATGGTTTTTTTGTCAAGATGCTCGCTAAAATCATCGCCCCACGTATACGTTCTTTGTTAAATCAGATGAACCCCGACCACTATAATGGCGCAAGTCTGATAGGATTGCGCGGAATTGTAGTAAAAAGTCATGGGTGCGCAGATGAAGCTGCTTTTTTACAAGCAATTACTTTGGCAGTTACCGAAGCGCAACGTCGACTCCCGCAGATGATCGAAGATCGTCTAGAGTCGATTCTTTTAGACATTAATAGCTGATAAATTCCTTATGCATACAAAAATTCTTGGTACTGGTAGTTATCTACCGGTGCAGGTGCGTAGTAATCACGATCTTGAACAGATGGTTGAAACCACAGATCAATGGATTGTGGAGCGCACTGGTATTTCAGAACGTAGAATCGCGGCAGCGGACGAAACCGTTGCGACCATGGGATATCAAGCTGCGTTAAAAGCCATTGAGATGGCGGGTATCGAAGCGACAGAAATTGACATGATCATCTGCGGCACGACGAGTGCGAGCAACGCGTTTCCAGCGGCAGCATGTGAAATACAGGCCATGTTAGGAGTTCATACTATTCCGGCCTTCGACATCGCCGCAGCTTGCTCTGGTTTTGTATACGCCTTATCTGTAGCGGATCAGTTTGTAAAATCTGGTGCAGCTAAAAATGTGTTAGTGATCGGTGCCGATGTGCTTTCTCGTTTGTGTGAGCCTGAAGACCGCTCAACGATTATTTTATTTGGTGACGGTGCTGGCGCAGCGGTTATCGGTAGATCAGATGAGCCTGGTATTATTTCGACGCATATCTTTGCCGATGGTCGCCAAGGCGATCTGCTAAAATGTTCTATCCCGCCGCGTAAAGGAGAAACCTCTGAAGCCGTCGGTTATATGACAATGAAAGGTAATGATGTATTTAAAGTTGCAGTGACTCAGTTATCTCATGTTGTAACTGAAACCTTGCGCCATAATAACGTGGATAAGTCTGAGATCGATTGGCTAGTGCCACATCAGGCTAACTTTAGAATTATTAAAGCAACCGCAAAGAAACTTGATATGAGTTTAGATAAAGTGGTGCTAACGCTGGCTAAGCACGGTAATACCTCTGCGGCATCAGTGCCTATCGCACTGGATGAAGCCGTTAGAGATGGTCGTATTCAGCGTGGTCAGCTATTGCTACTTGAAGCCTTCGGTGCAGGGTTCGCCTGGGGAAGTGCTTTAGTTCGTTTTTAATTATCGTCTTAGATAATATCTTAAGATAACGCCTGACTGATAACCGTCAGCAGGCGTCGATTTAGAAGGTAGATTAATATGGAAAATACAGCTTTTGTATTCCCAGGACAAGGTTCTCAAGCATTAGGAATGCTAGCCGAACTAGCCGAAACTCATTCGGTAGTCGGTGAGACCTTCGCTCAAGCAAGCAACGTTCTTGGATACGATTTATGGGAGCTGGTTCAGCAAGGACCTGTAGAAACCCTAAATGAAACCGATAAGACTCAGCCTGCACTGTTAGCTGCAAGCGTAGCGATTTACCGTGCCTATTTAGCATCGGGTAAAGGTTTTCCAAGTGTTATGGCTGGCCATAGCTTAGGTGAATACTCTGCACTTGTATGTGCTGGCGTGATTGACTTTGAAGCGGCGATTAAATTAGTTGAGCTGCGTGGGCAACTGATGCAACAAGCAGTTCCAGCTGGTACTGGCGCTATGTTTGCCATTATTGGCTTAGATAATGACGCTATCGCTAAGGCGTGTGAAGAGGCTGCAGAAGGCGCAGTGGTTAGCCCAGTTAACTACAACAGCCCAGGCCAAGTGGTTATCGCTGGTGAAAAAGAAGCTGTTGAGCGCGCTGCAGCACTGTGTAAAGCCAATGGCGCTAAGATGGCTGTTGCCTTGCCAGTTAGTGTGCCATCACACTGTCAATTGATGAAACCTGCTGCCGATAAGCTAGCAGTGGCACTGGAGTCAATTGAGTTCAACACGCCTTCAGTAAAAGTTATTAACAACGTTGATGTAGCAAGCCCAGATGCCGCTGCTGATATCAAAGATGCACTAGTGCGTCAATTATATTGCCCTGTACGTTGGTCTGAAACAGTAGAGTTAATGGCTAACGATGGGATCACCAATCTGTTTGAAATAGGGCCTGGTAAAGTACTAACAGGTCTAACAAAACGTATTAATCGCTCGCTTTCAGCACAAGCTGTAAACGATGTGGCCTCTTTAACGGCGTTGACCGAATAAGGAAATCTGATGAGTATAAGTTTTGATTTGACTGGTAAAGTAGCCTTAGTAACAGGCGCTAGCCGTGGTATTGGACGTGCCGTCGCAGAAACATTAGTTTCAGCTGGCGCAGTCGTTATCGGTACTGCAACCAGTGAGCGTGGCGCAGAAGCGATTCAAGCCTATTTAGGCGATAAAGGTCACGGTCTTGTTTTAAACGTAACTGACGCTGATTCTGTTAAAGCTTTGTTTGAAACGATAAAAGAAAAGGCAGGCGATGTTGATGTTTTGGTTAACAACGCAGGTATTACTCGTGACAATTTATTAATGCGCATGAAAGATGACGAATGGCAAGATATCATAGATACTAACCTGACATCTTTGTTCCGCACCTCGAAAGCGGTGATGAGACCTATGATGAAAAAACGTCATGGCCGTATTATTAACATTGGCTCAGTTGTAGGCACCATGGGCAATGCAGGGCAGACTAACTACTCTGCAGCTAAAGCGGGTCTGATTGGATTTACAAAATCTCTTGCAAGAGAGGTTGCATCTCGTCAGATTACAGTTAATGCTATTGCCCCTGGATTTATCCAGACAGATATGACGGATGAGCTGACGGAAGAGCAGCAACAAGCTATTATGTCTCAGGTGCCAATGGAAAGACTTGGTCAGGCGCAGGAAATTGCTCACGCAGTCCTCTTTTTAGCGTCTGACTCTGCTGCTTATATCACAGGGGAAACTCTCCATGTGAATGGTGGCATGTACATGGTTTAAAGGGATCGGCAGGCTGTGATCACTCTAGGGTGATCTGTATCAACTGTAGGCTCGATTGTGGTTAGACCACGAAAGTTAAGCTTGCAATGTCTGCCAAATTCAATAAACTACTCGCAATCTTGCGCAAGTGCGTAATTTGAATAGGAAAGAAAACTAATGAGCAACATCGAAGAACGTGTAAAGAAAATCATCATCGAGCAACTAGGTGTTAAAGAAGAAGACGTTAAATCAGCAGCATCTTTCGTTGACGATTTGGGTGCAGATTCTCTAGACACTGTTGAGTTGGTTATGGCTCTAGAAGAAGAGTTTGACACCGAGATCCCTGATGAAGAAGCTGAAAAGATCACTACTGTTCAAGCAGCGATCGATTACGTTTCTAAGAATCAGTAATCTAGAATTCTTGAAAACAGGCGGCATTTTTGCCGCCTGTTTTTGTTTGTAAAAGCCGCTGGTTGATGTTCATTTTTTAGCAGTTAAATTTTTCGATTTACCCTAAATACTTGTCGATCGAGATTAAGTATTATTCCAACCAGAACTGGCACATACCCGTTGAAACCATATTTTCAAATGCTGGGTATAGGTATTGGTAGTTCAATCTCTTTGCAGCTATCATCATTATTCATTTTTAAAGTAAAAAGGTGACCGCGTGTCTAAACGTCGAGTAGTCGTAACGGGCTTAGGCTTAGTCAGCCCTGTGGGAAATACAGTGGAGTCTTCTTGGAAGGCCCTAGTTTCTGGTAAGAGTGGTATCGCGCCGATAACTAAATTTGATGCTAGTGAGTTTTCTACTCGCATTAGCGGTTCTGTTAAAGACTTTGATGTCGAGCAGTACATGTCTCGCAAAGACGCGCGTAAGATGGATCTGTTTATTCAATACGGTATGGCTGCAGGCATTCAAGCCGTTGAAGACTCAGGCCTTGAGATGGATAAACTTAATCCTGCTCGTGTAGGTACCGCAATTGGTGCCGGTATGGGCGGTATGCCACTGATTGAGCAAAACCATGCTGCTTTACTAAAAAGCGGCCCACGTAAAATCTCTCCGTTTTTTGTGCCAAGCACGATTATCAACATGATTGCGGGTCATCTGTCGATTAAATATGGCATGACTGGTCCTAACTTTGCTGTGACCACGGCTTGTACAACAGGCGTGCATAATATTGGCTTTGCTGCGCGTACCATTGCGTACGGTGATGCGGACGTGATGGTTGCTGGCGGTGCAGAAGATGTAACTTGTCCGCTAGCTGTTGGCGGATTTGGTTCTGCTAAAGCACTATCAACTCGTAATGACGATCCAGAAGCGGCGAGTCGTCCTTGGGATAAAGATCGTGACGGTTTCGTTATTGGCGATGGCGCTGGCGTCATGGTGATGGAAGAGTATGAGCATGCTAAAGCTCGTGGTGCCACAATCTACGCCGAGTTAGTGGGTTTCGGTATGAGCGGTGACGCATTCCATATGACATCACCACCAAGTGATGGTGCTGGCGCTGCTGCAGCAATGGTTAATGCGATTAATGATGCAAAAGTTGCCCGTGAAGAGATCGGTTACATTAACGCTCATGGTACTTCAACACCGGCTGGTGACAAGGCCGAGGCTGCCGCGGTTAAGTCTGTATTTGGCGATCATGCTTACGACTTGTTAGTGAGCTCAACTAAATCTATGACTGGTCACCTATTAGGCGCCGCAGGTTCAGTTGAGGCGATCGTAACGATTCTTGCACTGAAAGATCAGGTGGTTCCACCTACGCTAAACTTAGATAACCCAGATGAGGGTTGTGATCTTGACTTTGTGCCTCACACTGCCCGTGATTATAAGTTCGAATACGGACTATGTAACTCATTCGGTTTCGGTGGCACTAACGGCTCATTACTGTTTAAAAAAATGTAGTCGGTGATTTTCCGAACATAAAAAAAGCGCCTAAGGGCGCTTTTTTTATGTCGTTTGCAGTTTGATATTTGAAGTGATTCACACAATTTAAGCCAAATATTAAAACAGTATATCGGCTAGATTAACCTTGTTTAATGTAAAGATAAGTCGCTAGAATTCGGATCTTATTAGGCAGATACTGCAGCTCTTAGCTCACGCAGATGAGCTCAACGCAGATCATACCTGAGGAACACGAAAAGTGCTTAATCCAATTGTTATTCCTATCATGCCAATCCTAGGCATTATTACTGCCAATATAAATGAGCTTATTCGGGGCGAGTCATTAGCACGCTTTCCCAAGTTGCAATTGGGAGTTAAAACTTTCAACTTAGCCGTCGCCGCATTTACTGTGGTTTGGTTCGCGCTACTGATTGCCGCGATCGATGTGAGTAACGCCAACAGCGTTCTTGCCGGCATTCAAGTGATGGCATTGTTCCTTGCTGGCATTGGTGCTTACACTCTGTTTAATGGTGGCAGATTGTTAGGAGAGAAGTCACAGCTTTGGCTTTATCGTTTAGCGCTACCGACAGTGTTAGTTGGTAGCTTTTTCGTCAGTCAGTTTGGCTAAAAGGTGCTGATGTAAAGAATTTGGCGTAAAATACTCAATAGTCAGCAAAATTATTGAGGCCAGATATGGCAGGTACAGAAAGACAATTGACACTGAGGTTTTTAGCAGAGCCTGCAGATGTAAACTTTGGCGGCAAAGTACATGGCGGCGCCGTAATGAAGTGGATTGACCTCGCTGGTTATGGCTGTGCGGCAGGTTGGAGCGGAAAGTACTGTATTACCGCTTATGCTGGCGGCATTCGTTTCGTAAAGCCGATTCACGTGGGGAATATTGTTGAGGTGACGGCCAAGGTTATCTACACGGGTAGAACCTCTATGCACCTTGCCATCGATGTAAGAGCTGGCGATCCTAAGTGTTCAGAGCGCGCATTAACGACTCACTGTGTGCTAGTCATGGTAGCGGTTGATGATGAAGGCCAACCGACGGAAGTGCCTGATTGGAAGCCGACATCAGCTGCGGATATTGAATTACGTGAGTCAGCGATTCGATTGATGGAGATGCGTAAGAAGATTGGTGCAGAGATGCAGGCCCATCTGGATCTGCAGCCACAAGTTTAGTGAGTTAGCTCATTAAAGTTTATGTTCATTAAAGCTAGCCCTAGGCTAGCTTTTTTATTGCCTCAATAAAGTTGGTTTCTAGTACTCCTTGCCCTTAGAATGGACAGATTACTATAAATATTCCCAACAACATTCCCTACAATAGGACATAAAATGGCTAAGGTTGCATTCATAGGTTTAGGTGTGATGGGTTATCCCATGGCGGGTCACTTAGTTAAGCATGGTCATCAGGTTACGGTTTATAACCGTACTGAAGCAAAAGCCCAAGCTTGGGTAAAAGAATTTAATGGTGAGCACCGCACGACTCCAAGAGAAGCGGCAAGCGGCCAAGATATGGTGTTTGTATGCGTCGGCAATGATGACGACCTTCGCCAAGTGACACTGGGTGATAACGGTGTATTAGCGGGAATGAGTGCGGGGGCCATTTTGGTTGACCATACCACCGCATCCGCCGATGTGGCTCGAGAGATAGCTGATGAGGCTAAGCTATTGGATATCGGTTTTATCGATGCTCCGGTATCGGGCGGACAGGCGGGCGCCGAAAATGGCGTATTGACAGTGATGGCCGGTGGTGAGCAAACAACGTTTGAGCGCGCTAAGCCTGTTATTGACTCTTATGCCCGCTGCGCAGAACTATTAGGCGAGGTCGGCGCTGGGCAGCTTACCAAGATGGTCAATCAAATTTGTATTGCAGGTGTGGTTCAGGGGCTGGCTGAAGGACTGCATTTTGCGCGAAGTGCGGGTTTAGATGGTGAGAAAGTTGTTGAGGTGATCAGCAAGGGCGCGGCGCAATCTTGGCAGATGGAAAATCGTTATCAAACTATGTGGAAAGGCGAATATGATTTTGGTTTTGCCGTTGACTGGATGCGTAAAGACTTAGGTATTGCGCTAGATGAGGCGCGCCGCAATGGTTCTCACTTGCCGTTAACGGCTTTAGTTGATCAGTTTTACTCAGAAGTGCAGGCCATCGGTGGTAAGCGTTGGGATACGTCGAGTTTATTTGCAAAGCTCGAGAAAAACCGTAGCTAAGCAAGCTTAGTTTAAGGTGATAGATAGCCATACTAAAAAAGGACCACAGTTGTGGTCCTTTTCTTTGTTGAACAGAGTGGCGACTACGACTATTCAGGCTCAACCACAATATGTTCAAGCTCGACCGCAGCTACGCTGTGTAGGGCGTCCATAGCGGCGCCTACGAGTGAAATAACCCCTTTAGAAGACTCTATCAATACAGCGCGGTTAATTTCGCTGAAATCGCGGTTATGACGCGCCATGGTAGATAACGCCATCTGCATAGGTTGCATCGATGGGTTAAATGCAGCGTTTTCAGCATAACGACCGCAATAGGTCGCGCCATCTTTTGTCTCTAACACGACAGCTGCGTAGGTCTTGGTATAAGGCGCATAACTTAGCCCTGCATGATCGAGCCCTTCGATGATCATCGGATCGTTAGAATCTAATGTCAGCGTATGCTGCTGCTTAGAAAGTAAAGGCTCGGTGATGTTGAGATCGCTTGGGCCGAATGCATAAGGCAGGTAATGAGACAGGGGCTCAACTTTCTGCAGCGGTAGGTGGATGTTCACTTTTCCACCCTCAACAAGCTCATTGATAAATTGACGGCAATGTCCGCAAGGGGACGCGTTGACTATGATATCTTCAATAATGCTTTCGCCGCTTAGCCATGCGTGGCTAATGGCGCTCTGTTCTGCGTGAACCGAATGAAATAGTGCTTCACCTGGAAGTTCAATATTCGCGCCCATATAAATATCGCCGCTTTTACCTCTAGCGATTGCCCCCACGTGAAAATCACTGATAGGCGGTCTAGCTAAAGCCGCTGCAATGGGAAGTAGGGCTAAAAGTAGTTCGTTTAGCTCCATCTTGGTTGCCGTTTGAAGCTCTTCTAGTTGCTGAGCATCGATATGGCCCGCAAAGTCTTTATTCAGTATTGGTACGATAGCGGTTGCTAGTGGCTCTGGTAACTTAGCTACGCTTTTTAAGAACCTGTCCTGCATATGCTATTTCCTTTTATTAACACTAAAGAAGTATCATTCTAGTAATCTTGTTACAATTAGAATGAGACGAAGATCTCAGTTGTCGCCGATAAAGCTTATAGGCTTCTAAGATAATGACATAAAGCCTGTAATAATTTTTGCTTAGATTCATCTTGCTCGGTTTCTTCAAGTAAGTTTTCTAAGCGAATGATATAGTCGGGATCGTTTAATCTCGATTGGCAGAACTCACGCCAGCGATATTGCTCAGTATCATCGAGGGTTTCAGGATAGTTACGGGCGCGGTATCTAAACAGCATCTCTGAGAGTCTTGAGTCATCGAAATCCAGTTCAAGGGCCGCTAGATTATTTGGCTGAGTGTTGCGGATGATCTCGATTTTAGCTTTATCGGCCGAACTGAAGAAACCGCCGCTATAGAGAGCTTGATCGGGATCAACGCTTCTGTTTTCGTGCTCAACATCAAACACTGCAACCAACTTATCACGCAGCTCCGGATGTTGTTTAAGCCTTCTGTATTGCTCTCTGGCAAATGCCTTATTAATGTCGAGTCTGGCAGCGTTTTCATCGGTTAAAGTATTAGCAGCAGCAATAAAAGGACTCTTGTTGATATGGATCTGCTTAATGCCGATAGGCAACTCATCGGGTGCTAAATCGCTGCGGCGGGTATACATGCGCTCACGGATCTCTTCAACGCTAAGCTCAATAAGCGGCGAGATATCCATGGCCAGATTAACGCAAATAACCGCGTTCTTATTGGTGGAGTGATAAGCAACAGGCGCGATAATGGTGGTGCAACCGTTTAGCGCGCTAATTTTTGAGCTAACATGGACAAGAGGCTTCATATCAAGCACATCAATCAGCTTAGATACCTGCTGCTTCTGTCTCAGGCTAAAGTAATAATCAAATAGCTTAGGCTGCACCGTTTTGATCAGTTTTGCCATGTCGATGGTGGCATACACATCAGACATGGCATCATGGGCTTTCTCATGGCTTAAGCCATTGGCAACGGTAAGTTGCTCAAGCTTAAAACTAGGCGAGCCATCTTCTTTCTCTGGCCAGTTAATGCCTTCGGGTCTAAAGGCGTAGCAAGCACGAACGAGATCGATAATATCCCAGCGGGTGTTGCCGTTTTGCCATTCACGGGCATAGGGGTCGATAAAGTTGCGATAGAAGCCATAGCGTGACACTTCATCGTCAAAGCGCAATGAGTTGTAACCCACGACACAGGTCTTAGGTTGACTAAACAGGCCGTTAATCCTGTCCATAAACTCGGCTTCCGGCATACCTTTAAGGTTAGCGAGTTGCGGAGTAATACCTGTGATCAAGATAGCCTCTGGTGACGGCAGGTAATCATTAGCGACCTTACAGTAAAAGGTTTCAGGCTCACCGATGATATTAAGGTCCATATCCGTACGCACGCCAGCAAACTGAGAAGGCCTGTCTTTCGCTGGGTTGGCACCAAAGGTTTCATAATCGTGCCAGAAGAGGGTGGGTTGGTTATTGGTAGACATATATTGATTGGCTATCACAAATAATAATTGTGCTTATCATAGCACTTGAGTGATTTGAATGTCTTAGTTTCCTTGAACACAATCGTCCTATTTGCCTGAGTTCATGCAGTTTACTGACTGGATCGAAAAAGCTAAGCGCAGTAGAATAGCCGCCCTTTTTAGGATAAAGGTTAAGTTTGAAGCGCGTTTATAGCTGCTACGGATTAGTGAGGCATAATGCAAACTGTCTAGCCGAGCATTTATCAAGTTATGTCTCTCAATCAATTTCTACCAAACCGAACAATGTGGTGGTGACCGTTGTAGTTGATTGTCTAGGTTACCTTGCTTCTTAGCTTTGCTTGTCTGTCCTATAAAAGAGTTGGCGCTTATGAGCCCTCTATCTATTGTTCTCGTGTTATCAGCTCCCGTTCTTGGAGGAGTCGACGCTATGTTGAGTTTGTTGATAGCCCAATTAAATAGTATCACTCTTATTAGGATGCTAATTAAAGTGTAATCCTGAGCTTGTTTTTTCAAAGCATGGTACTTTTTGGAGATTGAAAAATGATTTACCGCTGCCCATTATGTGAACAGACTTTATCAAAACAAGATAAAACCTGGTGCTGCCCTGCAAATCACAGATTTGATTGTGCTAAAGAAGGTTACGTAAACCTGTTACCAGTACAAAAGAAGAAGTCGAACGATCCTGGTGACAATAAAGAGATGATGTTTGCTAGACGTGAGTTTCTTAATAAGGGGTATTACCAAGTACTTAGCGATAAGGTTAACCTGCTAGCCAATGAGTATCTTGAAGATGCCCGTTATGGATTGGATATTGGCTGTGGGGAAGGGTACTACTCAAATCGCTTGGTTGAGAGTTTACCTGAAACATTTTCGCTTTATGGTGTCGACATCAGTAAGTCCGCGCTTAAGTATGCAGCCAAGCGTTATCCTAAGATTGCCTTTAGTGTCGCCAGTGCGTTTGATATGCCGTTTCCTGATGATAGCTTCGACTTTATGTTACGCATCTATGCGCCGTCTTTAGATGTAGAACTTAAGCGGGTGATTAAGTCGGGCGGGATCTTGATAACCGTATGTGCTGGCCCGAGACATCATTTCGCGCTTAAAGAGCTTATTTATGATAATCCGAAAGAGCACACCCAAGAGGCATCGCAAATTGAGGGCTTTGAGCTGGTCCATCAGGAGCGGATTGAGCAAGTGTTAACACTGAGTGATTCTGATGACATTGGTCACTTCTTAAAAATGACACCCTATAACTGGAAATTAACAGAAGAACAAAAATTAGCTTTGGCTAATTCAGGTTTGAGTTGTGAGCTAGATTTTAAAGTAGAAGTCTTCCGAGCCTTATAAATCAAAGGTTGTAGCTTGGTGGTTGTTTTTTAAGCAGTTGTTGTGACTTAAGTTTGAACTGATATAGTTTAATTTTTTGATCTAATTAGCAAGCCGCAGAAATATAAGTAAAAAGACTCAAAATATCGATACTAATGTGTGTTGACTTATGGTGAGAATGGTTTATAGTGTTTGCAGCTTGAAGGTTAGGCTTATTTTTATGTGTTCAATACGACAACGTTCGTCCTGTTAACATTAAGTAAACCGGCATTTTCCAGCTCTACTGCCGTTAAGGCTTTAATTTATATTTACAGGATTCAATATTATGTCTCAAGTTACTGGCGTTGTTAAGTGGTTCAACTCTGATAAAGGTTTCGGATTTATCGAGCAAGAGTCTGGTCCAGACGTATTCGTACACTTCCGCGCTATCAACTCTGACGGTTTCAAGACTCTTGACGAAGGTCAAAAAGTTCAGTTTACTGTTACTCAAGGTCAAAAAGGCCCACAAGCTGAGAACGTAACTGTTATCTAAGTTACCAGCTTGATTAGCACTCGCTAATCACACAGAATTTCGAAGAGCCGTGGTTTTACCACGGCTCTTTTTTCGTTTAAAGCCAGAAATAATCGTTTTAAAGCAACGCTCAACACTTCCAGAGCTAAAACTCAAAGCTCATCTCGTAGCGTATCCATAAGTTCAAGTTTCACCTCTCGCTAAACATTCCCTGTTCGCTCTTGAATCCATCTTACTTGTGGTTTGTCATCATGATGTAGCTACGGTTCTCCGTTACCTAATATTTAAAGCCAGAGCCCTAGAGTGTTGAATCACAGGCCGCTGCGGAAAAGCGCAGTGTGCTACCGCTGAAAAGTATTAATATAGGATTCAATGGGGTTAGGAGATAGGGCGAAGCGAAAGAGGAGTGAGCGTATAATAAGAATGGCGCCTGTTGGCGCCATTCTGTTTTGGTTTAAAGCTCAAGGTAATAACCTGAAGATATAAGCTTAATAGTACAAGCGAGGCTTAAGCTTTTGAGAATAGCTTCTCTTCTAATGTTCTCCCTTTTAAGAGCGCCTTATACTGCCAGTTTTGCTGCTTAAATAAGTTGAGTAGAGCGAGCTCAATGGCATAGTTTTCGCCACTATTGTGCTTAATTAAGAACTCGTTGGGTTGACGTTCTTCGATGGCGGAAATATCAGCAAGTTGCATCACCGCAGAGACTAATTCGCTTGTATCACATTGCTGCATGGTCAGTGTTAGGTAATCTTCATGCTGGGATTGCTTCACCGATACCGATTGGCTTAACTGACCTTGCTCTAGATAGAGCACTTGATCGCAAAGCTTTTCCAGTTCATCTAAATTATGTGAGCTGATGATAAAGGTTGTTTCACCTGAAAGTGTCTTTACCAACTCACGGATCTTCTTGGCATTAGCGGGATCTAGGCCTGCGGTTGGTTCATCGAGTAACACTAACTCTGGCGAGCCAATAAGTGCCTGAGCAATAGAGACACGTTTCGACATACCGTGGCTCAAAGATTTTGGCTTCTGTTGGGCACTATCGGCCAAATCGACCAGACTCAGCACACGCAGCGCCTCGGCCTTAGCCGATTTAGTCGAAAACCCTTGCAAAGTGGCAAATAGGGTTAACTGAGTGATGATATCAAGGTTTGGATCTAGCGCCGCATCTTGTGGCAAAGATGAGACTCTTCCCAATAATTCTGCACTACCAGGCTTGGCTCCCAACAAGGAGACTTCACCTGCCGATGGCTTAATGTACCCACATAGAAGACTAAATAGCGTCGTTTTACCTGCGCCATTTGGGCCGACTAACGCAATAGGGCTGCCGGCTTCAAGTGTGATGCTGACTTGTCTTAAGGCTTGTTTACTGCCGTAGGTTTTAGATAAGCCTTTGCAACTAACTAAACTCATAGTGCGCTCCTATTGATATACATTCTGCCTAATACCAGCAACACAAAGGCTTGGCATAACGGCACTGGAGCATAGACAAAGCTGCCTAGGCCTTGGGTATTTATCATTAAGGAGATCTGAGAGCCCGGAAGGAGCCACTTCAGTTCACTAATAATAGGTAAATAGTTGTTGATAATCGCGATGCTGATCGACATCAAGGCCCACACTAAGATGGCGTAGATAGTCGCTTGGCGAGCCGAATTGGCATAAAGGGATAACAGCGCCATCAAGGCGGTGTAGGGCAGTAATACTATGATGAGATTAAGTGTGACAATGAGTCCTGAGAACAGAGCAGGCATTAACAGGGTAGCATCTCGGCTTACTGCAAGCACTATGGTAGCGATAACCGTCATTGCAAGTAGCAGGCTCTGTAGTGCCATATGGCCGAGGTAGCGACCAAAGAATAGGCTGTCTCGACCGACTCTAAGGGTCAAGAAGCGAAAGGTGCCCCGTGACTTATCGGTAGCAAACTGATCGGCGGATACAAAGATACTGAACAGTGGGAAGATATAAAGCGCTGCAATCCAATAAACGGCCATTTCAGCAACAGGCCACTTAAACAGTTCACTCACGGCTTGCTGGCCGAAGATCCCTTCGATAAGTCCTCTAAAGTCAGGATTAAGCAAGAAGCTTGATGCACCACTTATGGGGTAAAGTAAAATAAGTAGCCAAACGAGCGAAAAGGCCACGAGTGCGATTAACCCTCTAGGGTTAAAAAGCATTTTTTTTAGCTCAAACTGAGCGAGTAATAGCGTATTTTTAAGCATGCTATTTTTTGGGGAGCTGTTTTGCAAACTAATCCCTTAATCGTTAGGTATTGTCGTGAGTTCCAGATTAACACCTATTGTCGGTAGGCGTTAATCTTAACCTTGTAAAAGGATGTTATTGCGACTTAATTATTGAGTAAGCTTTGCAATTGGGCCTTCAGTTCCGCCACTTCTTGCTCAAGGGTACTGACTCTCGCGTGCAGATCGCTGCTATCCTGTGCGCCAAATGTTTCTGACGTTGGAGCAGACACTGCTGGTATTTGACTGGCATCGACTTCACTAAAGAGTTGACGATAGCGAGCCTCACGCTTACCAGGTTCTTTAGCTAATTGGACAACCAGTGGTTTCTCTCGTCTGTGCAGATCGTTTAATGTGGCTTCGACTTCGCTAACATCGTGAAACTCATGCAGACGGTTGCTACGAGTTCTTAGCTCACCGGGCGTTTGCGGACCTCTTAGTAGTAAAAGACAGATAACGGCAAGCTCTGACGGTTTAAGCTGGAGATCACTAAATTCGGTATTGCAGAAACGGTGCTTGTATTTCACCACTCGGCTACCAAAACCAGACTGCTCTGAGATTAAGCGTTTTTTGCTCAATGCATCTAAGGTGTTTTGTACCTCAGATTCGCTAAGGTTAAGGACGGGCTCTCTACTGGTTTTTTGGTTGCAGCCAGAGGTTAAACTGTTGAGGGATAGAGGATATTGTTCTGGGGTGGTGATCTCTTTTTCGAGTAAAACCCCGATTACGCGCGCTTCATGTGGAGTCAGTTCCATATTAACCTCTTAATAAAAAAGCATGGCTTTGTTATAACAGAGCCATGCTTTAATGCAAAGGTGGTTTAGAAGTCCTAACTATGCAGTTGCTGAGTTTATAAGCAATATCAGAGTTTAGATTAGTCTGCTAGACGGATCCCATCTGGTGAGATGGTGATCTGCTTGCTCTTATAAAGGCCGCCGATACTCTTTTTAAAGGCTTTTTTACTCATAGATAGTTGAGAGTAGATCACCTCTGCATCGGTCTTATCATTTAGGGGCAGGAAACCGCCAGCTTGTTTAAGCTTGATCATAATTGTCACAGAGTGCTTATCGAGTTCCTCTTTGGCGCCTTTTTGTAAAATCAGGTCGATTTTACCATCGCTTCTCATGCGTTTGATGAAGCCTTTCAGTTTTTGACCAAAGCTTAAACGAGTGTAAACCTCGTTCTTATAGAGTACGCCCCAATGGGTGTTATTGATAATCGCCTTATAGCCCAGATCGGTGCTGCCACCAATGATAAGGTTAACTTCTTCACCTTCTCTGAACTTTGGCTCAGTCAGATCGAGGAACTTCTCGATTTTAGAAGAGGCGACGATGCGGTCATCAACATGGCTGGTATAGATATAAACTAGGTATGACTTACCTACCTCAATTTCTCGGTGCTGCTCACCAAATGGCAAGAGTAGATCTTTATCTAATCCCCAGTCTAGGAAGGCACCGTATGGGCCGTTAGCTGTTGCTTCAAGATAGGCGAACTGTCCGACTTGCGCATAAGGGCGACGAGTCGTGGCAATGATCATATCCTCTGAGTCTAAATAGAGAAACACATTGATCAGATCTCCGACTTGGCAATCCTTTGGTACAGCTTTGCGAGGAAGAAGTACCTGGCCCATCTCTTTAGCGTCTAAATAGACACCAAAATCAACTTGTTTGACGACTTCTAGCTTACAGGTTTTGCCTATCTGGATCATGATGTTCTCTACTTTAAAAACAGTAACGATTAAATTCAGCTGCGATTATAGTGGAAAACATTCCAATATGCTTTAGCCCGTTGAAACTAATGGCTCAAAGTGGCGAGGTCACTGTAATTAAAATGGGGGATTTATCACGATTAGAGTCATAAATGGTACGTTATGTTACCGCGCTATTATAAGGTGATAATAAATTAGCACTAAATGCGCATCTGAGTCTTGCATTCTCAACAGTCTCAAGGTTTAATTGCGCCGCAAAAATTCAGTGAGAAAAGTGCGTCGTTCGTGCTCTCATTTTTTGAATAAAAAATACCGAACTGCGGTTAGGTAATATTTAAAGTCACAAATAGTTTTTTATGGATTCGGTTTTACATGTTAGCTTTTACAGCATACATTCATTAGTAACCATAAAAGTAGTGAATCGCAGCGATTTAAGTAGGCGGTTTTACTGGGTATAGTTAATACTTATTGAGGGTAACGCTTGCGATGTTACCGAGTGTTGATCCAGACAATTTGTACTTTGTAGACGAATCGGGATGTTACTGATTTAAATAATCGCAAGTTGATTGAAATAACAAAGATTCGATCAGCTTATTTGAGTTAAATAGACAGGTTAGGACAAATATGAGCAATTGGTCTATTGATGATGCACGCGCAAGTTATAACGTAAATCACTGGAGCCAAGGACTATACGGCATTAGCGATGAAGGCGAGGTGACAGTGTCACCGGATCCTAGCCGCCCAGATTGTAAAATTGGTTTGAATGAAATGGCAAAAGATATGGTTAAGTCAGGTGTGGCTTTACCCGTTTTGGTGCGTTTCCCACAAATTTTACATCATAGAGTAAATAGCCTGTGTCAGGCATTTAATCAGGCGATTCAAAAGTATCAATATGAAAATGATTACTTGCTGGTATACCCGATTAAAGTAAACCAACAGCAAACGGTTGTTGAAGAGATCCTAGCCAGTCAGGTCGCGAAAGAAGTACCACAGTTAGGTTTAGAGGCGGGCAGTAAGCCTGAGCTAATGGCTGTGTTAGCGATGGCACAAAAAGCCAGTTCGGTCATTATCTGTAACGGTTATAAAGATAAAGAATATATTCGACTTGCCCTAATCGGCGAGAAGCTAGGCCACAAGGTGTATATCGTCCTTGAGAAGATGTCTGAGCTTAAAGTCGTCCTTGAACAAGCTAAAGAGCTAGGCGTGACGCCACGTCTTGGTTTACGTGTTCGTTTGGCGTTCCAAGGCAAAGGTAAGTGGCAGGCAAGTGGTGGCGAAAAGTCTAAGTTTGGCTTGAGTGCTGCGCAGGTATTGCAGGTGATTAACTCACTCAAGCAAGAAAATATGCTTGATTCATTAGAGCTACTTCACTTCCACTTAGGTTCGCAAATCGCCAACATTCGTGATATTCGCCAAGGTGTAAGCGAAGCGGGTCGTTTCTATTGTGAATTGATGAAGCTTGGTGCAAACGTTAAGTGTTTTGACGTAGGTGGTGGTCTAGCGGTTGATTACGATGGTACTCGCAGCCAAAGCAGTCACTCAATGAACTATGGCCTGACTGAGTACGCTAACAATATCGTCAGTGTATTGACCGATATGTGTAAAGAGTATGAGCAGCCAATGCCGAGAATCATCTCAGAATCTGGCCGTTACTTGACTGCACATCACGCGGTACTACTAACTGACGTAATTGGTACTGAGGCCTATAAACCTGAGGACATTCAACCGCCAGCTGAAGATGCACCTCAGTTACTGCACAACATGTGGCAGTCATGGGTTGAAGTGAGCGGCAAAGCCGATCAGCGCGCCTTGATTGAGATTTTCCATGATTGTCAAAGCGATCTGTCAGAAGCTCACTCTCTGTTTGCTGTTGGTCAGTTAGGTTTGGCCGAACGCGCATGGGCTGAGCAGGTAAACCTACGAGTTTGCTACGAACTTCAGGGCAGTATGAGTTCTAAGTATCGCTTCCATAGACCGATTATTGATGAGTTGAACGAAAAGTTAGCAGATAAGTTCTTTGTTAACTTCTCATTGTTCCAGTCGCTACCAGATGCATGGGGTATCGATCAGGTGTTTCCAGTGATGCCATTATCAGGTCTTGATAAGGCGCCAGAGAGCAGAGCGGTAATGCTAGATATTACTTGTGACTCTGACGGTACTGTCGATCAGTACGTAGAAGGTCAAGGTATTGAGACTACGCTACCTGTGCCGGCTTGGACGCAAGAGAGCCCATATTTAATCGGCTTCTTCTTGGTTGGTGCATATCAAGAGATTTTGGGTGATATGCATAACCTGTTTGGCGACACTAACTCAGCGGTCGTCCGTTTGGACGAAGATGCGCGCACTAACGTTGAGTCAGTATTAGCTGGTGACACGGTCGCTGACGTACTTAGATATGTGAACTTGGACGCGGTTTCATTTATGAGAACCTATGAAGAGTTAGTAAACAAGCATATTGCTGAAGACGAGCGTGCTAACATTCTAGAAGAGTTACAGTTAGGTCTAAAGGGTTACACTTACCTAGAAGACTTCTCATAAGCAGATTGTTAGCTGGGGAGTCGGCCCAGTGTTTGTTGAAGCCGAAGCGTTTTAACTGGGGCTAACGACCGAGCTAGATATGTATAACCAGCTTTAAGTTCGCTTGAAGCTGGTTTTGTTTTTAAGCCTTTAGAAGCCTGTATGAGTTATCAAAAACCGCTGGCTAGATTTTGGTTTAGTAAGACGCTAGGAACTTAATTCAGTCTAGCTGCTCAAACAACTTACACTCGTTTGCATAAGTTAATCGCTCTCATTACTTAGCTGCTATTTGAAGGAATCGCGATAGGATGTTTTTTGAAGGGTCGGAGAAGAAAATAGAGCTACAGGTCAACTGCAGTGCTGTTTCATTGCGATCTTTGCCATTGGATTTTTGGCAGCAAACACTATCGCTGGCCGGAGCCGAGATCTTATCACAGCTTTCTAATCAAGCTTGTGATGCCTATGTACTCAGCGAGTCGACTCTGTTGGTTTGGGAGCGCAAACTTTTATTAATTACCTGTGGTAACACTCGTTTAATCGATGCGGTTAACTATGTGATCGAGCAAATCGGGATAGACGTCATATCAAGCTTAACTTATCAGCGTAAGAGTGAGTTTCTATCCTATTTACAGGCAAGTCGTTTTGAAGAAGATGTTCAAAGGCTAAGGGCTCAACTTCCGGGTACCGCCTATCGAGTCGGCCATTTAGATAATCATCATCATTATCTTTTTTGTAGCGAGCAAGTAGTACAGAGTGATGCGAGTGCTTGCTTGTTGATGTATCACATAAAAGGTGAGCTGGCTGAGTATTTACGTTGTAACAATCAATCGAGTGATGAGATCCGTAAGCGATTACAACTTGAGCGATTATTGCCCATGTTTGAGTTCGATGATTATCTGTTTAAGCCCTGTGGTTATTCGGTTAATGGCATATTTGAAGATAAGTTTCTGACTATACATATCACTCCTCAAGAGCACAGCTCTTATGTGAGTATTGAAACAAACTTGAATTTTTCGCAGTATCCGTTCAATATTTTTGCAGAGTTGTTGAAAATATTGAACCCCAGCAGTTGGGACATCATTGGGATGAATATGCAGGTCGCCAATAAGGACTTTCCTTCTCATCGAAGGATTGCCAATTGTGATCTACAGTTAAATCCGCTCAATGAATTTAATTACAATCACTATACACAGGGCGGCAGCGAAACTCTGTTTGCCGAAGTATTGTGACTCTAGACACTTTATGGAGTATTTATGACCACTATTGCAGATAAGCCTGATTATTCGCTTTATTCAAATGCATTTGGTTACTTAAGACAGCCGCTGGACTTTAAACCATTAGAAGGTGATGCGGATGTTGTTGTATTAGGCTTACCGTTTGATATGGCGACAACGGGGCGTTCTGGTGGACGTATGGGGCCTGGCGCTATCCGTAACGCTTCAGTTAACTTGGCTTGGGAAGAGACTCGCTGGCCTTATCAGTTTAAATTAAGCGAGCACGTAAAAATCGTCGATGCTGGTGATTTAGTTTATAACTGTGGTGACTCTGCAGACTTCACTCAGCGTGTTGAGGACTTCGCGACTAAGATCCTAGAAGCAGACAAGGCGATGCTAAGCTTTGGTGGCGACCACTTCGTGACACTACCTCTGCTACGTGCTCACTATAAGAAGCACGGTAAGATGGCGTTATTGCACTTTGATGCGCATACCGACACATATAGCCAAGGTAGCAAGTATGATCATGGTACCATGTTCTACCATGCGCCAAATGAAGGCATCATCGCTGCAGAAAACTCAATTCAAGTTGGTATTCGTACTGAGTACGATACAGCAAATCACCTTTTCAAAGTGATTGATGCGGCAGCTGCCAATGAAATGACAGCAGATGAAATCGTTGCACAAATTCGTGAGCGTGTTGGTGACATGCCACTTTACGTGACTTTCGATATTGACTGTTTAGACCCTGCTTTTGCACCAGGTACCGGTACGCCTGTATGTGGTGGTTTAACTAGCGATAAGGCGATGAAAATCATTCGTGGTCTTAAAGGCATGAAGATTGTGGGTATGGATGTGGTTGAAGTCGCACCAGCCTATGACAGCGCAGAGATCACTGCTTTAGCTGGTGCTACCTTAGGTCTAGAGATGCTGCATGTTTGGGCTGAGTCTAACGGTAAGATCAAATAAGCCATCCTAGCTAACGCTAACATGTTAGATGAAAATATCTAGCTCGGGAACGTGTTAAAAGGTTCCCGCCTAACGGCTAAGATTGTTATGATTAAAGAAGCGCTCAATGAGCGCTTCTTTTTTTATGTGCTTTGAAAGGATTTTTACATGTCAGAGATCAGTGATATCAGACGCGAATACACATTAGGTGAATTGCATAATGAAGAGGTGCCTAGTGATCCTATGGACCTATTTAATGCGTGGTTGGAAGTCATTCGTGACTCTGACATCAAAGATCCAACGGCGATGTCCGTAGCGACAGTCGATGAAAATGGTCAACCTTTTCAACGAATTGTATTGCTTAAGCGGTTTGATAATGATGGCTTTGTGTTTTTTACGAACCTTGAAAGCCGTAAGGCTCAGCATATTGCCAATAATGCACAGGTTAGCATTTTATTCCCTTGGCACAGCTTAGATAAGCAGGTTGCGGTTACTGGTATCGCAGAGCCGTTATCAAAAACTGAGGTGCTTAAGTATTTTATGAGCAGACCTAAGGAGAGCCAAATTGCAGCATGGGTGTCTAAACAATCTAGCCCTATAAGCGCAAGAAAAGCACTCGAGAGTAAGTTTGCCGAGATGAAAGCAAAGTTTTCTAAAGGTGAAGTGCCGCTGCCTAAATTTTGGGGGGGGTATCTTGTTAGGCCAAAGAGTATTGAGTTTTGGCAGGGAGGCGAGCACCGTCTGCATGACCGATTTATCTATACCAAGGTTGAGGACGGCTGGCAGCACAGCCGCTTAGCCCCATAATACCAACCCGTATTCCAAAAGCCGCATTGTTTGCGGCTTTTGTGTTTTTGGCAATCCGTCCTAAGATAAAGAATGTATATAGGTATAAAGAATCAATATAGGGCTTTGGTGTAAAAAATAGGCGCTTGTGGATAGTAAATTTTTAAATTAGGTTAAGCTTAACTGTTAAGGTGAATAACGAGATCACGAGAGGGAATGGAGATGAAAAGTTTAATTATAGGTATATTATTGCTGCCTTTTTCGCTGATGGCATCGGCTGGCAATTGGACTGTTGAAAACGACAGCTCTGCAGTTAACTTTATATCCATTAAAAAGGGCGATATTGCAGAGGTTCATCATTTTAAATCCATCGCTGGTAACTTGACTGATAAGGGCCAATTCAATTTTTCAATTGCCTTAGCTAGTGTGGCAACCAACATCGATATTCGTGATGAGCGTATGGACTCCTTATTGTTTGAGGTTGATAAATATCCAAAACTGATGCTAAAAGCTAATGTCGATCCAAAGATACTCGCAGATCTTGCAGTAGGCTCTGTGAAAGTGGCGACAATTGACGCTGAAGTTTCGTTACATGGTAAAAAGCAGAAGATGGCGTTTACGGTGAGTATCGCAAAGCTCTCAGATTCTCACATCCTCGTTGCGAGCGTTGCCCCAGTTATTGTTAATGCAGACAGTTTTGGTCTGTCTTCCGGAGTTGATAAATTACGTGAAATCGCTGGGTTGTCTGCAATTAGTAAAGCGGTGCCTGTGTCATTTATGCTGAATCTTAAACGGTAGACAAAGTTGTAGGATTAGCGCTGACTTTGAGTGAATTAGAGTGGCTTTGAACGTTTTAGTTGGGGGCGCTTAAGTTATTTTGTAAAGTGTGGCGCTTTGCGGGAAAAGTGGTGTCGATTAAACTGGGATGATTTCAATTAGAAACAAACTCAGATACTATCCTTGCAAGAAGATAAACAATAAATTGACTACGCCCTTTGCGTAAACGGTATAGATTGCTGTGCGCATAGGTTTGTGTATTTTAGGTTGACTATGGTTACCGATAAAGACGGATATATACATTTGATTCAGTACTTGACTGAGCATTTAGGAATATTTGAAAACTCACAGCAACATAGCCCCAGTGATGAGACAGTCATGGAGCTATTTGAAGAGCAACTTGCCGCACAAATTATCATGGTTTGTGGTCAAAACCCTTCTCTGACATTTTCCCAGAGAAATTTGGTCATTCGAGAAGTCGATGCCATCGTGTATGATCTTGAGGAGATCTTAGCCCGAGTCGCCGATCATAAGGCTACCGTAGAGCAAACTCGATTTATTAGCGAATTTTCGGGTTTGATTAAGAATCTGTTTGATCAAGAAGTCGCGAGATTAACCGCAGCTTAATGTCAGCAACTTTATATTTAGTTACAGTTCTCTCATGCTATCAGCTTGTTAGCTTTGGCTTAAAAGCCTAATGTTGCAGTATCGATACGAGGGGATCTAATGCTAAATGAGCTGAGAAAATCTATAAATAGACAGCATATGTTAGTGTATGCCTGTCTACTGCTGTTTTGGTTTTTCCTTAGGCTCTTTAGTGATAATGCTTTCGGTTTTGGCTGGGGCTTTTTTCCGTTAGTCGTGTCTTTGCCATTTGTGCCCTTTATCTTAGTCTGGTTGGCTGTGCAGTTTTATCGGCACCTAAGACTATTTAACAGCCACTTTAATCGAAAGTTACACGCATGTCATTGTACCTGTACATCAGTACTGTTTAGTTTATTTGTTTTTCAGTTTATTTACTAAATTGGATGAGTTGGAGGCAGTGATTATCTTAATTGGTGTTAATGAATCTTTGCGGTGATTTTTTCTTTAACGCCAGTATTCATACAGCTTTCTTATGTCATAGTACCGCAGTCTTTATTCACCTTTATTTCTTGCTATCATAAAGCTAAACAAGTCTAGGTTTATGACTCTTATATTAAGGAAACACCATGCTTAAAAAAGCAGGATTGTGCTTATTGATTCTCACATCTTCTTTCTCTGTAGCCGCGAGTGAGAAAGCGGTAATAGGTTCTACCGCCAAGATGTCGGTGGCCCATGCCGACCTTTCTTATGTGGCGCGTATCGACACTGGAGCGGTTAATA
This sequence comes from Shewanella sp. Isolate13, assembly GCF_022398325.1. Taxonomy (GTDB): domain Bacteria; phylum Pseudomonadota; class Gammaproteobacteria; order Enterobacterales; family Shewanellaceae; genus Shewanella. Next base: position 47,469 of record NZ_JAKEVD010000018.1, on the reverse strand, counting down.
CTTCACTGCATGCCTATGACATCGAGGTTGAGGGCGGAAGTGCTGAGAATATGAAAGACAACATTGGCAAGATGGTCTCTTTTACAACAGAGAATAACGCTGGTGAAAAAAAGCGCCTAAAAGCCAAGATAGTTAAGACCTCTACGGTGAGTAACTCCCAAGGCACCGAAACCCGCTATATGGTCGATCTAGATGTCGGCTTTAAGGGCAAAGAGCGAAAGGTTCGCGTTAACTTGCGAGATCGCAGCCATATGGATTACAAGCTCTTGATAGGCCGAAACTGGCTTAAGGGGCGTTATGTCGTCGATGTCTCAGAGAAAAAGCTCATTGGGCCAACGGCGCCGATTAGCGTTGTTGAGTCAGGGTTAATTTTTAAAACCCGTATCGATACCGGCGCGGTTGAAAACTCGTTGCATGCCTATGATATGAAGATTGACAATGAAGATCCTGACATGGAAAAAAATGTCGGCAAGGTGATACATTTTACCACTGAAAATGAGAAGGGAGAGTCTCATGTGGTGAAGTCTCGTATCGTGGAAACATCATTGATCCGAAATGCTCAAGGAAGCGAGATCCGCTATATGGTCGAACTCAAAATTGGCGAGCCTGGTCACGAGTATAAAGTTAAGGTTAACCTGAGAGACAGAAGTAAGATGTCTTATAAACTCTTGATTGGTCGAAACTGGTTACAAGGGCACTATATTGTCGATGTATCGAAATAGGCCTCAGCGCCACAGCTAAGCTTTTACACGGATCATAAAGGCGCCTACACGAACGAGTATCGTGTAGGCGCCTTTTGTTTTATCAATTGAGTAACTGGTAGCTTACCAAGGTCTTAAACCCTGACTCTATTGGTAAGGCTGTTACGGTGAGCTGGCCCTGAAACTCACTCTTTAGCCAGACAGAAAGCGCCGATAGGGTGCCTGCAACTTTGTCACTATCGAGTGTGTTCTGCAGCACGGCTAATTGCTCTTCATTAAAGCCTTTACCGTTATCACATATTTTCATGACGACTTGTTGAGCCTCTTTATTTAAGCTGACTTTCATCTTCTGTGCATTAGCTTGTTGGTAAAACGCATCGGTAATGGTGTTGCTAATGGCACGGTAAAAGATCAGTAAGTAGTGCCAGTGGATCCCCTCAACAATAAGCCGACTATCACTCTCAATTTTGAGTTCGATATTCTTAGCCGTTAACTTGGGTTGTAATAGGGCAACAACATGCTCAAGCAAGGAGACTAGGTCGATAGGTTTAGCGATATAGTCTTGGGCTGAGAACAGATATTCGAGATGTCTGAGGCGTTCGGTTTGATTAGCTAATTTATTGTTAAAGTCGGCGATACTCAGCTCGCCACTGGCCAGACGATATGCGCTGGCTGCTAAATCATCTTGCTTTCTAAATATCGGTTTTACAATTGCCGCGACTAAAGAGGGATAAATCGTTTGATTTTCGTGTTTCACTTTCTCAAAGCTGTTTTGGCGATAGCTCTCTAATTTGGCTTGCTGACTCTCGCTTTGTAAACGTCTATTCGTCTGTTCAAGTTTTTCAATAAAGCGGATGTTATCGGAAGTTTCCTGCCTAAGTATTTCAAATTGAGCTCGTTTCTTAAGTTCTGCTTCTTTTGTTGCACTGATATCGAAAGCAATGGTTCCTACAGAAGTCAGTTGCATGTTGTCATCGAAAATCGGGAACTTAGTCACAAGGTAGATATGCTGTTTTCCCTCAACAGGGAAGCTCTGCTCATAACTTAGTTCAACTTTATCCTTGATCACGAGCCGATCTTTCTGTTGATTAAGACTGGCTATCTCTTTTGGCATCACGAGGTGATCTTTTGTTCCTAAGATATTCTCTCTTTTGCGCGACAGGGTCTGGCAGAATTGGTCGTTTACTAAGGTGAACTCCCCGTTTAAATTCATGATAAAAATTAAGTTATGGGCTGAGTTTAATACTGAGTTAAGCTGCTCTTTTTTCTCTTGTAACTCCGCTTTCGATTGCTGCTGGACATCCAGCTGTTGTTCTAGGGCGAGGTTGGTGGCGTCTAGACTCGCGAGGGCAACTTCTAACTGGCGTGTCCGAGAGCTAAAGGCCTTGGCAAGCATGCCTATTTCATCTTTACGGTTGGTAGCTTCTAGCTCGATTTTGGCAGGGTTTGAGTCATTCAAAGCACGAACCATGCGGCTAATAGGCGCGATAAAGAGCTTATTTTGCACAATGAAAAGTAGTATTAGGGCAAATATTTGTATACTCACTAGGTAAATACCGATGGAGCTTGCCAATGACTGCGCGTTATAGGTAATACTCGACATGGGCGTCACTAAGATGATTTTCCAGTAGGTTCCCGGCATTAAGAAGACTGTGACTATGACGGGTTCTTTAAGCCTAGGGTCGCTAGTTAAGCGCTTAGTTGCAACAAGCTCGACTTGCTGGAGCTTGTTATTAGCATTTTGGTTAATCAGCGCCACAAGTTTAGCGCGCTCATGTTCGGGGGTATTTTTAATCACATCTGTGAGCTGTGAATCTTCATAGGCCTTATTCAGATTAGCCTGACGAATAAAATCGGTATCTATTTTTTTGATAGTCTGTTGCAGCGGTGCGAAAGAGGGGTGTTCTGTGGAAAATGCGCTAAAAGGCTGAAACAGGGTTCGATTATTGAGTGGTTCACTCGTGTCTAAATCTGTGTCTGGATAAGATAGCAAACGGTTTTGTTGATCGAGTGCGAAGACATAGCCGCCATGGCTCGATATGGCACTGTTAAAGAAGTTGTCTAGGCTCGATAGGGCGATGTCTACCGTGGATACGCCGATGAAACGATGCTCCTGCCACATAGGAACCGATGCCGTTAGCATCGCATTCTGAGTATAGGGGTCGATATAGGACTTAGACCAGTATGTGGTATCTGTCGGATAGTACTTGGCGGGTACGTACCAGGGTTCATTGTAGTAGGGGGAGATGCTATCGGCGTTATAGTCATTGACTTTAATCAGCTCAGCGGCAAAGTCTCGCGCCCAAAAATAACTGTCTTTTCGTTTGCTTGGGTCAAATGAAAAGGGTTCAGGCCAAACGCCTCCACCGAGTATTACCTCTTGTTGCCCTGGTTGCTCTAAAAGTGCAGGTATCGCTGCGTTTAATTGCTTAGGATCATGTTGGTACAGCTCACCTAAAGCGCCAATAGAAACGGCGAGATTTTCAATTTTATTGGTTTTTTGCTGTAGCTTCGCAACGATAGTCTTTCCGAGGTTTATGCTTAAAAACTCTTGATTATCGATTAAACGGTCAGTTTCAATGGATTTGAGAAACCCAACGCTGGCGATAATGATGACCGCTGCCACGAACAGCTGAACCAACATAAACAGCATCGGTAAGTTTGTGCGCCAGTCGGTTAATTTTGAACTCTGTTTGTTAGGCTTTACCATGATAGTTGTCTGCTTAAATAATGAACACGCCCCTCAATTGGTATCCGTACTAAAAAAGGTATGGTTTTTATTCTGAGCTAATTATATAAGCCTTGTTGTTTTTTTGTAAAACAAATGCAGTCGACTGGGGGCGTAAATTTCTTTTAAATCAAAAAAAAGCAGCCAAAAGGCTGCTTTTTTACCGCAGTTTTTAAATTATATCTTTAGGCCAATAAGCAATTTATCCAGTTGCTCTGCCGTTGCATGTAATTCATCACAGCCAGATACCGATTGGTTTGCCGATTGTTCGACATCGTGAGATTGATTTCGAATGTCCATCAGGTTGGTGGCAATCTCGTTAGCGACGGAGGATTGTTCCTCTGCCGAGGTGGCGATCAGAACACTCATTTCATAGACTTTGGCACTGTGATGGGCTATCCCTTGTAGATCTTTGCCTGTATCTAGCACGTGTTTCTTACCTTCTTCGGCCTTCTCTACGGTGCGGCTCATTACTAACTTTAAGTTACGCGCACCTGATTGTAGTGCCTCAATCATGGTTTTAATCTCAACGGTTGCGGCTTGCGTGCGGCCTGCAAGAGTTCTGACCTCATCGGCAACTACCGCAAATCCACGACCCTGCTCTCCGGCGCGGGCCGCCTCAATCGCTGCATTTAACGCGAGTAGGTTTGTTTGCTCTGAGATTGCGTTAATGGTGGTGACAACCTCATCAATTTTGGCTGCATTGTCATTGAGATTGTTCACCGCTTCTGAAGCATCACCGATCTCTACTGACAGGCTACCGATCGCTTCAACTGTGATAGCGATATCACGAGAACCAGCATCGACCTGAACATTGGCTTCTTGGGTTTCTGTAGATGACATCTCAGCATTGCGGGCGACTTCCGATACCGCTGCGGTCATCTGCTCCATGGCGGTCGCTAATGAGTCAATATGTTGGCGCTGATTCATCGCTAAAGATTGTCCTTCCTGCGCAGTGTTTCTAAATGCTTGAACGACATTGCGGATCTGTAGGCTAGCATTGGTCATTTCAGTAACCAATTTATGCTGACGCTCGACGAGGGTGTCGATACTTATCGCTAGAATACTAAACTCATCTTTAACCTCGAAAAAATTCAGCCGCCCCGTGAGATCGCCTTCAGCTGCTCTTTTTAGCGCCATGACGTTGGTATAGAGCGCACCGCCAACGAAACTCGAAATATAGTAGCTGACGATTAAGATAATGCAGATCAATATGGCGGTCGCAAGATAGGCAAGATATTCGTTATGGCTTTCAGTGTTCTGCTTGGTGGTTAAAACTGTAATTAGCCCGAGCGGACTTTGTGGACTCACACTTCGGATCTTGTCACCTTCAATGGCGGCTTCGCCACCTTTTGCAGCTAAGGATGAGATTTGGTGGCTAGCATTGCTCTGCTGATGAACAGCGACTTGGCCGTTTAACGCGTTAAGAAATGCATCTCTATTTTCTGCAGGTATATATTGATAGGCCGTGTCGAGGGTATGACTCAGTGTTTGGTTGAACTCTTGAGTTTGCGCGACTTGGCTATCGACTAAGTTTTGCCTGTACTCGCTATTGAGCAGAGCCGACAGGCCGAGAAGGGTAATGATGGGAATTATCGCTAATAAGGCAAACTTTGATTTAAGGGTCATATGGATAAGGTATTTATCGACCCAACGGAACTTCACTTCTTTCATCGTATTCTCTTTTTATATTTAGCGGCGACTTAGTTATTTATCGGAAGGTCAGGGCGTTCCTTAACTATTTTTTTACGATACGGGGTGTATTTGGTGACTTTTTATTCCAAGGATTACTTAAGTTATTGAATAACGTCATATCTAAATGATGGGCATTTGTTAGAAAAACAATCTAGCAAGCGCTACCGAGTCTGTTACTCGAAGGTTCGCAAGCTTCAGTGGCTGGCCACCTATAAGAGAAACTTAAGGTTAATTGTTCGGTGATTTAGTATCTGCTGTATAAGGACTAAGCAAAATAAACAGTTAGCATCGAAAAAAGTGAATTAGCCCTAGTCAAATGTCCCTGTCTAACGTAAAATTTTAGTCTTTTTCTATTTTCACAAAGAAAATACGTTAGCCCAAAAGTCGTAGGTCTAGGACTTACTTGCACTGGAAGAGATGATGTCACAGTTAACAGAGATCGTAGAACAGGCTTTAGCCGCCATCGAAGGAGCTACAGATTTAAAAGCTCTCGATGACCTCCGTGTCGATTACCTTGGTAAGAAAGGTCAAATCACCGACATGATGAAAATGATGGGGAAACTTCCTCCAGAAGAGAAACCAGCTTTTGGTCAAGCTGTGAACCAAGCTAAGCAAGCGGTTCAAAAGCAATTATCTATTCGCATCGATGGCCTGAAAGCTGCTGAGCTTGAAGCTCAGTTGAAGGCTGAAAGCATCGATGTGAGTCTTCCTGGTCGTCGTATTGAAAACGGTGGTTTACACCCAGTTACTCGTACCATTGAGCGCATCGAAGCTTTCTTTGGCGAGCTTGGTTTTACCGTTAAAGATGGCCCAGAGATCGAAGATGATTTTCATAACTTTGATGCGTTAAACATCTCTGAGCATCATCCAGCACGTGCTGACCATGATACCTTCTACTTTAATCCGAAAGTCATGTTACGTACGCAAACTTCTGGTGTGCAGATCCGCACTATGGAGCACGAGAAGCCACCTTTACGCATCATCTCTCCAGGCCGTGTATACCGCAATGACTACGACCAAACTCACACACCGATGTTCCATCAAGTTGAAGGTTTGTTAGTTGCTGAAAACGTTAACTTTGCCGAGCTTAAAGGCATTTTGCACGACTTCCTACGTAATTTCTTCGAAGAAGATTTAGAAGTGCGTTTCCGTCCTTCATACTTCCCATTCACAGAGCCTTCTGCCGAAGTGGATGTGATGGGTAAGAACGGTAAGTGGTTAGAGGTGCTAGGTTGCGGTATGGTGCATCCGAATGTACTTCGCAGTGTTGGCATCGATCCAGAGAAGTACTCTGGCTTCGCATTTGGCATGGGTGTTGAGCGTCTTTCAATGTTGCGTTATGGCGTTAACGATCTACGTTCATTCTTCGAAAACGATCTACGCTTCCTGAAGCAGTTTAAATAAACGGAGCTATAATAGCATGAAATTTAGTGAATCTTGGCTTCGTGAGTGGGTTAACCCGAGCGTAAATCGTGAAGAGTTAGCACACCAAATTACAATGGCTGGTCTAGAAGTTGACGGTATTGAGCCTGTTGCAGCCGATTTTAGCGGCGTTATCGTTGGTGAAGTCGTTGAGTGCGGTCAGCATCCAGATGCAGATAAACTGCGTGTTACTAAGATTAATGTCGGTGGCGAAGAGCTAATCGACATCGTCTGTGGTGCTGCAAACTGCCGCCTAGGTCTTAAAGTCGCTGTGGCTATGGTCGGCGCGGTACTGCCAGGCGATTTCAAAATTAAGAAAGCCAAATTACGTGGCCAGCCATCATTCGGTATGCTGTGCTCATTTGGTGAACTAGGTGTTGATATCGAAAGCGACGGCATCATTGAATTGCCACTTGACGCACCAATTGGTCAAGACGTTCGTGATTACCTAGATCTAAACGATGCGGTTATCGATGTTGATTTAACCGCGAACCGTGCAGATTGTCTAGGTATGGCAGGTCTTGCTCGTGAAGTGGGCGTATTAAACCGTCAAGCGGTTATAGAGCCTACTTGGGAAGCGGTAGAAGCCAGCATCGATGATGCTGTGACTGTGGATATCCAAGCTGAGCAAGAGTGTGGCCGTTACTTGGGCCGCGTGATTAAGAACGTAAATGTCAAAGCTGAAACGCCATTATGGATGCAAGAGAAGTTGCGTCGTAGCGGTATCCGTTCAATCGATCCGATTGTCGATATTACTAACTATGTGTTGATTGAATTCGGTCAGCCTATGCACGCATTTGACTTAGCTAAGTTAGATGGCGGTATTCAAGTTCGTAAGCCTAACGGTGAAGAGAAACTGACTCTGCTTGATGGCAACGAAATCACTATCCCAGAAGATATGCTGATCATTGCTGACCAAGTTAAGCCATTGGCCCTTGCGGGTGTATTTGGTGGCGAACATAGCGGTGTGACTACTGATACAACTGATATCGTTCTTGAGTGTGCTTATTTTGCACCGTTAGCGATTTTGGGTAAGGCACGCCGTATTGGTCTACATACCGATGCATCACACCGTTTCGAGCGTGGTGTCGATCCTGAACTTCAACAAAAGGTTATGGATCGTGCAAGTCGTCTAGTACTTGAGATCTGTGGCGGTGAAGCTGGCCCAGTTGTAGAAGCTAAGTCTGAAGAGAATCTTCCTAAGCCTGTACAGATCCTATTGCGTCGCAGCAAGCTAGATAAGACTTTGGGTCATCATATCGAAGATGGCGAAGTTAAAGAAATTCTAGAGCGTTTAGGTTTTGCTGTTGAAGTGAGTGAAGGGCAGTGGAATGTCACTACCGCCACTTACCGTTTCGATATGGCAATTGAAGAAGACTTGATTGAAGAAGTTGCCCGCATTTACGGCTACAACAATATTCCAAATATTGCGCCTATCGCGCAGTTAAGCATGTCTGATCACAAAGAGTCGAACATTAACATCAAGCGTGTTCGCAGCATGTTAGTGGCACGTGGCTTCCAAGAAGCTGTGACCTATAGCTTTGTCGATCCTAAGCAGCAGGAGCTGGTTCACCCAGGTGCTGAAGCTATGATCCTACCGAACCCAATTTCGGTTGAAATGTCGGCTATGCGTCTTTCTATGTTTACCGGTCTGTTGACAGCTGTGGGTTATAACCAGAGCCGTCAGCAAAACCGTGTAAGACTGTTCGAAACGGGCCTACGTTTCGTACCAAACGAGTCTGCTGAATCGGGCGTGTCACAGCAACCTATGCTTGCTGCGGTAATTGCCGGTAATCAGAATGACGAACATTGGACAATGGAGTCAAAGACGGTTGATTTCTTCGACCTTAAAGGTGACCTAGAAGCGGTCATCGGTTTGACTGTTGCTGATGCTGAATTTAGTTTCAGAGCGGCGACTCATCCAGCACTTCATCCGGGGCAATGTGCTGAAATCTTAAGAGATGATCGCGTAATTGGTATCATAGGAACGGTTCATCCGAGCCTAGAGAAGCCATTTGGCCTAAACGGAAAAACAATTATTTTCGAGCTAGAATTAGATGCTTTATTGCACGCTAATTTGCCGCTAGCCCAGACTGTGTCTAAGTTTCCAGCTAACCGCCGTGATATCGCCATCGTCGTTGATGACGCTGTTGCTGCAAATGATGTTGTAAAATTGATAAGAAAAGTTGGCGAAAATCAGTTGGTTGGCATAAACTTGTTCGATGTATACCGAGGTAAAGGTGTAGAGGAAGGCAAAAAGAGCCTTGCAATAGCACTCTTATTACAAGACAACGCTCGTACATTGGAAGAGAAAGAGATCGCAGAGATGGTAGACGTCGTGGTTTCTGCTCTGAAAGACGAGTTCAACGCATCGTTGAGGGACTAAAAGTATGGCACTTACCAAAGCCGAAATGGCAGAACATCTTTTTGAAACGCTAGGTATCAACAAGAGAGTAGCGAAAGAGATGGTAGAGACGTTTTTCGAAGAAATTCGTCAAGCTCTTGAAAGTGGTGAGCAGGTCAAGCTATCTGGCTTTGGCAACTTTGACCTGAGGGACAAGAATCAAAGACCGGGAAGGAACCCAAAGACGGGAGAAGATATCCCAATTTCGGCACGCCGCGTAGTGACGTTCCGTCCGGGACAGAAACTCAAAAGCCGCGTCGAAGAGGCTAACGCAAAGAAGTAATTGCTTTAGCACTGTAATGAAGAGGCCACTCAATTGAGTGGCTTTTTCTGTTTCCATTTGCTGTAGAGGTTTTATTCTTGTCTAGAAAGCCGAAGTATTTTGACCGACGTTTTAACCTGAGTCTATTGCACCCAAGATATTGGTTAACTTGGGGCGCTATTCTAGTGCTGGTGGTATTTGGTCTTATGCCTGCATGGTTAAGGGATCCCATTGCTCGTGTGCTAGCTAAATTGGTCATGAAGATAGCAAAGAAGCCAATTAAGGTTGCTAGAGCAAATTTGACCACCTGTTTTCCTGAAAAGTCTGCCGATGAGATCGACGCGCTAGTGTTAGATAACGTCGAAAACTTCGTCATGATCTTGCTGGCTCAGTCTGAGTTGATGCTAAAGTCTCGTGCTCATATGAGACGCAGGGTACAGCTACATGGCTTTGAACATGTTGAAAAAGCAAGAGCTGCAGGTCAGCCGGTGATTTTTATCATGCCACACGTGTGGGGTATTGAGTATGCAGGTCTAAGGCTTAACCTCGATTTACCCATGGTTTCGATGGCAAAGGCCCATAAGAATGATCTGTTTAACTGGTTCAATAACCGTATGAGAAGCTCTCAAGGGGGCAATATCTATATGCGTGAAGCCGGTATTAGAGCCTTGTTAGCTGAACTTAAGCAAGATAACAGCTTCTTTTATCTACCCGATGAAGATCTTGGACGTGATAAGAGTGTATTTGCGCCGTTTCTTGGCACCACTAAGGCGACATTGCCTGTGGTGGGCCGCTTAGCTCAGGCGGGTAACGCGCAAGTGATGCCAGTCAAGATTGGTTACGATCAAGCTAAACGCCATTTTGATTTAACCGTTATGCCTGCAATTGATCCAGAAACCATGCAGGGTAAAGAAAATGAAGCCATCGCCTTAAATAAGGCGGTAGAGCAGGTGATCTTAGCTTACCCAGAACAATATATGTGGTTTTTGAAAGTGCTTAAGACTCGCCCAGAAGGTGAAGCATCCATTTATAAATAGTCTGTCTGGGTTATTCATTTAGAGATTGTCTGTATTTTATCTCAGGATGAAAGATTGATTCACAAAAAAGCCGCAATAGAGATTGCGGCTTTTTTATTGTTTAGCTGAGGTCATCAATCAAACCGATAACTATAGCCACTCGCTCGATTAGACGATAAGTTGGTACTCGTCACGTAAGGTATCGATGATTTCCTGCTTAGGATTATCACTGATATGTAGCTTCTCACCAATGATCTTCTCGGCAATGCCCACATAAGTGTTAGAGATATCCATCATCACAGATTCTGGCAGCTTGTTGTCCCTTGCAAGGGCAAAGCGCTCTTCCATACGATTCTTGTTTAACAGGATATCTGGATCAGGGAAGTGGTTAAGCAGCCACTGCCTAAAGCCTTCTTTAGATTGCTCGATGATCTTACCATCACGGTGCGATGAACCATCCCAAATACGTGAGCTATCAGGGGTACCCACCTCATCCATGTAGATAAGCTTTTCATTACCAGCGGCATCGTTGACGTAGCCAAATTCAAACTTGGTATCGACAAAGATTTGATCATGCTCTGCTAAAGCATCGCTAATCACGTCAAAACCTTCTCTAAGTAGCTTTTCGTAAAGATCGATATCGGATAGGCTGCTGAAATTAAAGCCTGCTACGTGGCGCTCAATGTCGCTACGTGAGACGTTTACGTCATCGGCTTCTGGTACGCCTTCAAGGCCGGTTAATACACCCTTAGTCGATGGTGTGATCAGTAGCTCTGGCAGCTTTTGATCTTTCTCTAATCCTTCTGGGATAGTAATGCCACAGAATTCACGCTCACCTTTAGTGTATGAACGCCACATTGAGCCAGTAATATATTGACGTGCAATCGCTTCAATCATCACAGGACGGGCTTTCTGTACAATCCACACCAGTGGGTGGGGGATGTCTAGGATGTGACTATCGGCAAGCCCTTTATCTTTGAAAAGTTTAAACCAGTGGTTTGAGATGGCATTAAGCGCAGTACCTTTACCTGGTACACCGTTTAGACCATTTTCACCTTGCCAAACACAATCAAATGCTGAGATACGGTCACTAATAACCATAATCGCAAGTGGAGCATCGGCTGGTACATCATAACCTTTGTCCTTGATTAACCGCGCGCTATCTTCTTCGGTTAACCAGTAAACACTGCGAACCTTACCTGAGTGAATAGGCTTATTGGTTCGAATAGGGAGGTTGTCATTTACGACTAAAACTTTATCTGCAAGATTCATAGGGCACACTTTTATTATTGAGAAGCTTAATTTTAGTGGCGCAGATTGTATCAGAAGTTGGGGGTCGCAACACTAGGGCAACCTGAGTTTTACTCGTTGTAAAAACAGTGTTTTCTATAGTGTAAAATAGAGCACTAAATAGGGGAGAAATTGAAATATTATGCTGTTAAAAGTGATTCTCACGGATGAATGATTGTATAAAGACAGAGGGCGTAAATTTAACTTACGCCCCTATCACTCGGCTACTTGGCCTTATTGTGTCTCTTCATCAGATTTAAGTTGATATCTTGCATACTCAACTGCTGATCTTCTAGTAGCACTAACAAGTGGTAGATAAGATCCGAGGCCTCATCTATCAGCTCCGCTTTATCATGAGTCGCCGCGGCTAATGCCGTTTCTAACCCTTCCTCACCGACTTTCTGGGCGATGCGCTTAGTACCTCGCTCAAACAGGTGGGCGGTATAGCTTGACTCTGGGTCTTGCCCTTTGCGTGACGCAATGAGAGTAGCAAGGTTATCGATAAAACTGTGGGCGTTACCGTCTTTCCAGCAACTTTCAGTGCCTTTATGGCAAGTCGGCCCATTAGGGATCACTTGTACTAGCAAGCTATCATTGTCGCAGTCCATATCGATTGCGATTAACTCAAGGGTGTTACCTGAGGTTTCCCCCTTGGTCCAGAGCCTTTGCTTGCTTCGACTGAAAAAGGTCACCTGTTTCGTCGATAGCGTCTTATCTAGTGCGGCTTTATCCATGTAGCCGAGCATCAGTACTTTCCCCGTGAGGAAGTTTTGCACTACCGCCGGGATTAACCCGTTAGTTTTTTCCCAGTCCAATAGACTAACAAGCTTGTTGTCTATCGGCTTTGATTGGCCAATCTTAGTCATATTAAGTCCCTAATTTGATTAACTCGTTTAATTGAATCTATTCGAACTCCCTTAAACGCGTACTGCAATCCGGTTATTTTTAAGATACAGTTTTAACTCTTGGATATCGATGATCCCTTTATGAAATACGCTTGCTGCCAGCGCAGCATCGACATTGGCTTGACTAAATACATCCTTAAAGTGCGCCATGGTACCCGCACCGCCCGATGCGATTAACGGTACATCACTGATGGCTCGGATCATCGACAGCTGCTTAATATCATAGCCCTGGCGTACGCCATCCTGATTCATCACATTTAAGACGATTTCGCCGCAGCCCTGTTTCTGCACCTCTTCAACCCAATCTTGGGTAAACCATTGGGTATCCTTGGTTGCCGCTTCATCTCCTGTAAATTGTTTGACCCTATAGCTATCGCTATTGGCGTCGTAGTAAGAGTCGATACCTATTACGATACACTGGCGACCAAATTCATCTTGCAGCCTGCTGATAAGGCTTGGGTCGGTCAGCGCGGGAGAGTTGATTGAGATCTTATCGGCGCCAAAGGCAAGCTTTTCTCGCGCCTGCTCGATGGTTCTAATGCCGCCAGCCACGCAAAAAGGAATATCGATGCGCTCGGCTACTCGACTGACCCAAGACTTATCGACCACTCTATCGTAAGCACTGGCGGTAATATCGTAAAAGACCAGCTCATCCGCACCTTCATCGGCGTAGCGTTGGGCGAGAGGCACGATATCACCGACGATCTCATGGTTTCTAAATTGCACTCCTTTTACCACTTTGCCCGCTTTAACATCGAGGCAGGGAACTATGCGTTTGGCCAACATGTGATAGCCTCCTCAACACTAAACTGATTAATGAGCAGCGCCTTACCTATGATAATGCCCGAGGCGCCGCTATCTCTAACTGCACTGACATCATCTAAGGTGGCTATACCGCCGGAGGCCTGCCACTGAATATCTGGGTAACGTTCGGCGATCTCTTTATAAAGCTGGGTATTGGCGCCCTTGAGCGTGCCATCACGACTAATATCTGTGACTAACGCATGTTTTAAGCCTACGGATTTAAACTCTTCTACCAGTGACTCTAAGCTCTTTCCGCCGCCAGACTGCCAACCCGATACGGCGACAATCTTGTCGCCTTGCTCATTAATATTCACATCTAATGCGAGGCAGATAGCATCACTACCATATTTAACAAACCAGCTTTTCACCAGTTCAGGCTCCTTAACCGCTAGGGAGCCAATCACTGCGCGACTGACACCTATCTCCAGAAGCTCGCTTAACTGGGCTTCGGTGCGAATGCCGCCACCAACTTGGATTGGCGTCTCAAGGTTATTGACCAGTTCGCAGATAAGCTTTGTCTGGCGTTTCGCGGGATCTTTCGCCCCGGTCAAGTCGACGATATGCAGTAGATTGGCGCCTTGTTGCTGATAAGACTTAAGTTGGTCTAACGGGCTTAAGTTAAAGGTGGTTTGCTGAGCATAGTCGCCTTGATAGAGGCGAACGACTTGGCCGTCGATAAGATCGATTGCTGGAATAATCATAACTGCGCCCCTTGCTGGCTATTAGCCAGCTTATCATCTGTTTGAGTGAAGGTTGCCCTGTCCATCATGAGGAAGTTTTCAAGCATTGTTGCGCCCACTTTGGCACTCTTTTCCGGGTGAAACTGCAGGCCGATAAAGTTATTTTCAGCGATTGCGGCGCTAAATGTTTCGCCGTGCTCAGCCGTCGCAATCGTGTACTTACTGATTGGCGCGCGGTAACTGTGCACAAAATAGACATAGCTGCCAGCTGTGATCCCATTAAAAATAGGGTGTGCGCTTGGGACTATCTGATTCCAGCCCATATGGGGCAGGGGGAGCCCTTGAGTGTCGAGCAAGTCAATATCGGTTGTAATGATATTAAGACAGGGGCTATCATCGCTTTGGTTGCCGCGCTCTTTAGATACTCGTGTCAACATCTGCATGCCTAAGCAGACACCTAACACGGGTTGTGTCAAAGTGGGGATAAGCTTATCTAAGCCTTTGTTTTGCAGTGACGTCATCGCAGCTGCGGCAGTACCGACGCCGGGTAAGACGACGCGCTCGGCGGCCTTGATCGTCTCAATGTCATCGGTAACAAAAAGACGTTCGCGCTCAAGCTCGGTCATTAGACGCTCAAAGGCGTAACGCACAGAGCTTAAGTTGGCGCAACCTGTGTCGATGATGACGGTGTTGCCGACGATCGCTTTTTTATTGCCCACGGCTGACTCATTGCCCAGGGCTAAATTTTCGCTCAAGGCTGTTTTATCTTGTTGGCTCATAGCACACCTTTACTTGAGGGCAGCGCGTCGCCTTCTATCGCAACGGCTTGTCGTAGGGTACGGCCGAGGACTTTAAACAAGCTCTCAACCTTGTGGTGATTGTTATCACCCTGAGTGCTAATGTGTAAGGTGCAACGTAGGCCATCGGCAAAAGAACGGAAGAAGTGCGGTACCATTTCGGTGGCCATTTGGCCAACGAGTTCACGCTCAAAGTCGCCATCGAACTTAATAAACGGGCGGCCAGATAGGTCTAATAGGCAGCTTGCACTGGCTTCATCCATTGGGATCGCTTGCTCGAACGCATTGCCAAAGCGGGCGATACCGCGCTTATCGCCTAGGGCTTGGCGCAGTGCATCACCGATAGCGAGTGCCGTATCTTCTACACTGTGGTGATCGTCAATTTCTAGGTCACCATCGACCTGTACATCCATCTTAAAATTACCGTGAGTGGATATCTGCTCAAGCATATGGTCAAAAAAGCCGATGCCGGTATTAATGGCACCTTTGCCGCTTGAGTCTAAATCCACCGTGACACGAATATCCGTCTCTTTGGTTGTACGGGTGACGGTTGCACTACGGTTTTTACTCAGTAGCTGGTCGGTAATGGCGTTCCAGTTCAGAGTTTGTGGATTATATTGCAAGCCTAAAATACCCATTGCATCGGCAAGCCCAAGATCGGTATGACGGTCGCCGATGACAGCTGATTGAGTAAAGTCAATTTTGCCCGATGTCAGGTACTCTTTGACTAACCCGAGCTTGGGCTTGCGGCAGCTACAGTTTTCATCGTCAAAGTGAGGACAGATCAACACATCATCAAATAACACCCCTTGGCTATTTAAGATCTGCATCATCATATTTTGTGGGGCGTCAAAGTCGTTCTTCGGAAAAGAGGGGGTACCTAAGCCGTCTTGGTTACTGACCATCACCAAACGGAAACCAGCGTTTTGTAGTCTGAGTAACGCAGGGATCACATTGGGTTCAAACACTAGCTTGGCTAAACTATCGACCTGTTTATCAGTGACGGGCTCTTCGATGATAGTGCCATCGCGGTCGATAAATAATATTTTCTGCTTCATTGTGTGGCTACCTTTCAGTGTTCAGCTTGGCTAACTAAAATCAACAAGCTTTTGTAATTTTTTATTTATATCAGCTAATTAAATGCGTACTTATCCTTGGCTCTTATTCATTCTGGAATAGGTCGATGAGGTAATCCGTTTGTCTCTGGTTAGTAAAGCTAAAGCGGATAGCTTGGCTAAGACGCGGATCGCTATAAGCTCGAGCAATAACGCCTGCGGCCTTGAGCTTTTGCTGCACAGCTTGTTTGTCATCAAATTCGGCAAGCACATAGTTACCGTGGGCCTTTACCACCTTGGCTCCATATCGCTGTAATGCGGCTGCTAACCTAAGGCCTTGGCGCTTCATTTCACTGACTTGCTTAACCATGGTCTCGAGTCCTGCTGTGCTCAGTGCCTTGGTGGCGACGTCGCTGACGGGAAGGGGCACCGGATACGGGGCAATCACTCGCATGCAAATGTCGATAATGTTTGGATTAGCCAGCAAGAAGCCGCAGCGAGCGCCTGCGAGTGCAAAGGCTTTTGATAACGTGCGTAAAACAACGAGATTAGTAGAGCTAGCAACTAAATCGGCAACGCTGTACTCAGGGCTAAACTCGATATACGCCTCATCCACAACCACGATAGCGTCTTGGCAGTTCTCGATAACATCGATGATTTTATCTCGCGGGATCACGCTGCCCGTTGGATTATTGGGATTACAGATAAACACTAACTTGGCGCCACTGACTTGAGTCTGGTAATCAGTGGGGAGCTGAAAATCAGCTGTCAGCGATAACGCTTTTACTTCGACATTAAAGGTCTTTGCGCTGATAGCGTACATGCCATAAGTAGGGCCAAAGGTGGCTATGCAGTCTTTACCGGGTACACAAAAGGCGCGAATGAGTAACTCTATGGCTTCGTCTGCGCCGCGACTGGTGATAATGCTGTCAGTAGCGACTTGGCTATAACGACTATAGGCTGCAATAAGCTCAGGTGGCTGACATTCTGGATAACGGTTTAAGCCTTCAAGCTCACTATTATTAAAGGGCGACTCATTTGCGTTGATCCAGATATCGCCCTGACCCCCTATACGCCTAGCCGATTGATAGACCTGCAGATCGAGTAACTCTGATCTGGCAAGGCGCTGAGCAAGATTTAACTCGCTCGTTGGGTTATTGAGTGCTGTGTTCATAACCACTCCTCATTGGTGTCATCTGTGCTTGTATCCCTTTTGTTAAGGCTTGCTAGACGGACTGCAACGGCATTCTTATGGGCATCTAATTGCTCGGCTGCTGCTAGTGTCATCACGCTATCAGCGATAGTTTGCAGCCCTCGAGGTGTGAGCTCTTGCACCGTGAATCGACGGCTAAAGTCAGCCAGAGACAGGCTCGAAACGGTTTTACTGTAGCCGTAGGTGGGTAATACGTGGTTGGTTCCACTGGCATAGTCTCCCACCGATTCGGGGGTGTATGCCCCTAAAAACACCGAGCCGGCGGCGCGAATATCATTAAGAATGGCTCTGGGGTTTTGGGTCTGAATGAGCAGGTGCTCAGGCCCATAGAGGTTTGAGACCTTAGCCGCCATCTGCAGATCTTCAACGATTAGTGTGCGGCTACTCTCAAGTGCAATCGTCGCTATCTCTGCGCGCGGTAGTAGCTTAAGCTGTTCAGCAAGTGCAGAGTCGACCGCTTCTGCTAGCTCGCTGGAGTCAGTAACAAGCATTACCTGTGAGTCGGCGCCGTGCTCGGCCTGAGATAAAAGATCGGCGGCAACAAAGTCAGCATTCGCTTGAGTATCTGCGATGATAAGCACTTCAGATGGACCCGCTGGCATATCAATACTGACCGTACAGCGATTATCTTGACTCACGGCGCGCTTTGCCTCGGTGACAAAGCGGTTACCTGGCCCAAAAATTTTATCGACCTGTGGAATTGACTCGGTGCCGAACGCTAATGCGGCGATGGCTTGAGCGCCGCCGATCTGGTAGATCTCATCGATTCCACAAGCATTAGCGGCATAGACGATGGCATCATTGATAGGAGGCGGGCTCACTAATACTCGTTTAGCGCAACCAGCTATCTTGGCTGGCAGTGCTAACATGAGCACGGTAGAGATAAGTGGCGCCGTGCCGCCAGGAATATAGAGGCCTACGCGTTCAATAGGCTCGGAGCGAAGCTCACAGCGGATCCCCGTTTGAGTCTTGATATCCACCTTTGGCTGTTGCTGCGCTTGGTGAAAGCGTTCGATATTGGCCTTAGCTTGGGCGATGGCCTGTTTCAGTTCATCGGGTACCTGTTTGCAGCTTTGAGCTATTTCAGCTGTAGTTAGCTTTAGTGTCTCTAGGCTTATGCTGTCGAACTCTCGGTTAAAATCCCTAAGGGCATCGTCGCCATTGGCTACGACGGCTTCGATGATCCTAGCCACACTTTGCTCAAGGCTGTTATCGCCAATTAATGGCGAGCGCTTCAGTGCCGCTGACTGCGCTTGTGGGCTGAGTGATTGCCAGTTGAGGATCTGCATGGCTTTTACCCCATCATCTTTTCAATTGGCATAACTAGAATAGAGCTAGCGCCCAATTGCGTCAGTTGCTCCATGGTGTCCCAGAACAGATCTTCGGTGCTGACGGCATGGATAGCAACGCGGTTGGTATCGTCATTTAGTGGCAACACTGTTGGGTTCTCTGCACCTGGTAGCAGAGCGACAATCTGCTCTAGGGTCTCGTTTGGTGCGTGTAGCAAGATGTACTTGCTCTCTTTTGCGCGTACCACGCCATTGATCCTAGATAAGATTTTATTGATGAGCGCTTGTTTATCATCGGGCTGTGATTGATTCGATTGGATGATGCAGGCCATAGAGCGGTAGATCACGTCGGTTTCGTAGAGGCCGTTTGCCTCTAAGGTAGCACCAGTTGATACTAAGTCGCAGATCCCGTCTGAAAGTCCGGCTCTGGGCGCGACTTCGACTGACCCTTTAAGCATACAGTCACGATAATTGATGCCTTTCTGCTCCATGTAGCGGCGTAGCAGGTTAGGGTAAGAGGTGGCGATCCTCAGCCCTTCCAATGACCCCACACCTTGGTAGTCGAATTCATTAGGCACAGCTAAAGAGAGGCGGCAAGCGCCAAAATCTAATTCACGAAGCTTAATGCAGTCCGCTGGCTTACCTAAGGTTTGACGTTCAATCTGTTCCTCTTCCAGAACATTCTCACCGATGATCCCAAGGTCAACAACACCGTCCATAACAAGCCCTGGAATATCGTCATCACGCACTCGAAGAAGATCGATTGGCATGTTGTCAGAGTGAGCGATAAGGCGCTGCTCATTAACGTTAAATTTAACCCCACAGCTCTTTAATAGCTTCTGTGATTCTTTCGATAAACGGCCTGACTTTTGGATGGCGATGCGTAATCTATTTGACTCTGACATGGATAACGTCCTATTGGTTGATTCAAAAATTCTTATAAAACAATCTGTTAAGATAAAACCAAAAAACCCTTGGAATTCCTTCCAAGGGTTTTTGATATTTTTAAATCAACCGCCGGAAGGAAATAGTCCTTCGGCAGTAAGCTTCCGAAGGCTACCGCATATGGTGATGATGATGGATAGTGTTCAAAAGCTGTGTCATGTTCGTTTCTCTCAATTGAAATCTGTGAGCTTTAATGGCTCAGAATGCTCAAGGCTTGCTTATTAGCCTAAGCGACTTGCTTGTCTTGGTATTTAAACTAATCAGTTTTAAAAATGATTGCAACCTCTTATTTCGGCAGATGAGTAAACTTCATCTAAATGTCATTTTTAACTGAAAATCGATAATAAACATGGTGCTTTTAAGTGCCTTGTTCTAAAAACAGGACAATGGTTAGTGAGGTTAGAAGTTTCGCAACTCTGGATCAAATAAAACAAAACAAAAGCTAATCTTGCCGAGCTAATTGAGATAAACTGCACCGCAATTTCTAAAAGCAAGCCTGCTTAGCTAAATTAAAGGTTCGTTACCTCTTGAATGTTCGATTAACACAACAAGTTGCTGCGGCATTTTCAAGCCAAGGTGTATTGGCTCAGTCGATAAAAGGCTATAGTCGCCGCGAGGTACAGGCCAAGATGGCTAAGGCCGTGGCGGAGTCAATTCATAGCCGCAATAACTTAGTGGTTGAAGCTGGAACAGGCGTAGGCAAGACATTTGCTTATCTCATCCCTGCGCTATTAAGTGGCAAGCAAGTGATAGTCAGCACAGGCAGTAAAAACCTTCAAGAGCAATTGTTTTACAAAGACTT
Organism: Shewanella sp. Isolate13; assembly: GCF_022398325.1. GTDB lineage: Bacteria > Pseudomonadota > Gammaproteobacteria > Enterobacterales > Shewanellaceae > Shewanella. The sequence goes on along the minus strand of NZ_JAKEVD010000018.1, from coordinate 27,461 downwards.
ACCAGCCTTATTGGCCATGCTTGGGCTAACACCTAAGGTGGCGTTATTGAAAGGGCGCAATAACTATTTGTGTCAACATCTAATGGAGAAGGAACTGTCGGGCGCAAGTTCGATGGAGACCCAAGTATTAGACGATCTTTTGCGGATCAATCAATGGGCGGGTCAGACGACGGATGGGGATATTGGCGGTTTAATGGCGGTGTCCGAAAACTCTCCCGCGTTGCCGTTAATTGTCAGTAGCAAAGAGAACTGCATCGGTCAGCGCTGCGACTATTACGATGAGTGCTTTACCCGTAAGGCTCGCAATCGTGCCATGGACGCCAAGGTTATTGTGGTTAATCACCACCTCTTTTTAGCCGATAGGATCATCAAAGAAACAGGCTTTGCCGAGTTATTACCAGATTCAGATGTGGTGATCTTCGATGAGGCGCACCTGTTACCCGATATCGCCGTAACTTACTTTGGTCAACAGTGCTCGACGAGGCAATTGTCTGAGCTATTTGAGAAGTTGATTGATATATACCGTCAAGAATTGAGAGATGCCAAGCAGATAGAGTTGCTCAGTGCCCGCTGCTCAGCGCTTTTAAACGAGTGGCATCAAGTGCTATTTGAGCTAGGCGATAACGATTGGCGGCGTTTGCTAGCGAATAAAGCGTTGTCGGTGCTCTCTTGGTCATTAATCAAAGAAATTAAAGTGCTACAGAGCCTGTTGATTGGTCATGCAGGACGCAGCGATAACCTCGACGATGTCATCGAAAAACTCGAAGTGCTTACCAACAAACTAGAGCTATTTTTCTTATGTGAGAACAATCAGGCGGCCTATAGTATCGATTATGGACACCGTTATTTAGTGTTGCGTATTGCGCCAATTGATGTGGCCAAAGAGTGTCGAAAACTGTTTGAGTCTAATGTTTCGTGGATTTTTACCTCGGCGACACTGCAAATTAACCGTGATTTGAGTTTATTTACGCGCCAGCTTGGCTTAACCCAGAGCCAAGAGATGTTACTGGAAAGCCCTTTCGATTATGCCAAAAATGCGCTTTTTTGCGTGCCTCGGCACTTATCTAGTGTGAATAACCATCATGCTGCGTTGACACAATTTGTCGATGTCTGCGTTAAGGCGATTAATGCTGCGAAAGGGCGCACCTTTATCTTGTTTACAAGTCACAGGATGCTCAACCTTGTCGCGCCAGCACTACAGAGACGTATAGCTTACCCTATCTTGGTACAAGGTCAGGCGGGTAAACAGAGCTTGTTGAAAAAGTATCGCCAACTTGGCAATGCAGTGCTGCTTGGCACTGGCGCTTTTTGGGAAGGCGTAGACGTGCGTGGGCGGTTACTTAGCTGTGTGATCATCGACAAGCTGCCCTTTATCTCACCGGATGATAATTTGTTCCGTGCTCGCAGTGAGAGCATTGAGCGTGAAGGTAAAGATCCCTTCAGTGAAATATCCTTGCCTCAGGCGGTGATCACCTTGAATCAGGGAGTGGGTCGATTGATCCGCGATGAAAAAGACAGGGGAGTCCTGATTTTGTGTGATAACAGAATCGTCAATAAACCTTACGGGCAGGCTTTTTTAAACTCCTTACCGCCCATGGCCAGAACCCGTGACCTTGATAAGGCGACTGCATTTTTAGAACAGATTAAGTGATCAGTAATATGACCAAGTAGATGGCGGTCAGTAAGATGAGGGCCAACAAGCAGCGCCGACGATAATTGAGCCCCTGTGGATTGAGTAAGCTTGGAAACAATAAAAAATTTAGCGGGTTAAATAAGGTTTTATGACTAATGATGGCAACCCCAGGATTACGACCGCGATAGAGCATTTTAGAAAAGTAGTAGAGGAATCGAAACAGCAGCACCGGAAAGCTAATGTATATGAGCAGTGTTAGCGTCAGTTCGACGGTCATTTCATACTCAGCAAACGTTAACATCAAGCCTTTCTGCCAAGCTTCCTCTAGGCTATTAGAAAACCAGATCAGTATAAAAATGGTCATTAGCATAGAAAAAATGACAAACAGTAGTGAGTAACGAAATAGACGAAACCAATCTATGGTGATCTGTCGCATTCTTCCTCCCTAGGCTTTGACCATGCGGTGAGCATGGAGGTTGTCTGTTATTAAATTTAGAGCAATTTTTCTGCTTTAGCGCTTTTTTAGCACGAATTAAAAGCAACGAATTACTGTTTTGGGCGTTGAGGTGAGCTGTCATAGGGGGGAATAATGCCGGGATTAAAGTATGAGGTAAGTAATTTGGCCTTAGGACTTAATGCTTTGGTTTAAGTTGGGGTATAATTGGCAAAATTGACATTAACCAAGTTGTGCATTGACTTGGCTTTTTATCATCGCCTTTTTTAATGCGAGAACTTTACAGATCGTTGCGATGGTAAATCAGATAAATAATAGGTTTGGTAAGTAATTCATGACAAAACAATCTAACGATACGACACAGCTGAGTATTTTAGCACTCGATACCTGCACTGAGTCGTGTTCTGCAGCAGTTAGCCATCTAGGTGTTGTTTATAGTGAGCAAGCCGATGCCCCCCGCGAACATAGCCAGCGCTTATTGCCAATGGTTAAGTCGGTTTTGGCTCAAGCTCAGTTGAAGTTGCAAGATGTCGATGTGATTGCTTACGGTCGAGGCCCTGGTAGCTTTACTGGGATCCGCATTTGTACCAGTATTACCCAAGGTCTAGCTTTAGGCCAAGAGCTCCCCGTCATTGGCATTTCAACCCTAGCCGCGATGGCGCAATCGGCTATCGATAAAGGGGCAAAGCAAGTTTTAGCCGCTATCGACGCGCGTATGGGGGAGGTGTATTGGGGGCAATATATCGCAGTTGACGGATTAGCCACTTTAGTCAATGAAGAAGTGGTTAGTGCACCTGAGGCTATCGTACTAAGCTTAGACGAGGCGTTACCCATCACGGCTTGTGGAACCGGATTTGATGCTTATCCAAAGTTACTTGAGTTAGTGCCTGTAATGGGACTCTGTGAAGAGGCTAAATTTCCAGAAGCGAAATATATGCTGGCATTGGCTCAAGATGGCGTGAATAAAGGTCTAAGTACATTGGTTGATGACTTAGCTCCGGTTTATTTACGTGATACGGTAACATGGCAAAAACTGCCTGGCAGAGAGTAGTGTTGCTTGCTAGCTCCTAAGCCTATATCGAGTTAATTAAGGACGATTAAATGCAGATCAACACCAATCCAGTTGTTACCAACAAGCTTGAGAGCAACAAGGCAACAGCCTCGGTGCAGACCCAGGCTGTTACTAGCGACAGTGTTGAGTCTGTATTGCCGACTAAGGCCCACCAAGCGCTCGTTATAAATGACTATCACGAAGATACAGCCGCACTTCAGTCGCGTCTTGGTGCCCATGTTGAATATGAACGCCATACTGGTGGCCAACGTGGAGCCGTTGCCCAATATCTGATTAATCAACACGCCGCAAAGCGAGAAGAGATCCAACAAATGGTTGGCATAGATACTTATGCCTAAGCATCAGCCGAGCTCGAGTCACGACAGTAGCTTGAGTCACTCGGCTCCGTTAGCAACGGCTTCAGGTGCTCCCGGTCGTACGCGCTTTTTGCTTGAACTCTTTATCGCCTTCATAGTCACTCGCTTGCCTTTTGTGAGTATCCCCTTTAAATGGTTAGAAAGTTATTTCCATGAGCTTTCACATGGGCTAGCAACGATTATAAGCGGAGGTGTGGTTAGTCATATTGAGCTGTTTCCCAACGGTGCTGGTTTATGTTTTAGTCAGGGAGGCTGGCCATTGCTGATAGGCTTTGCGGGTTACTTTGGTGCCGCGCTGTGGGGCTACCTTATCTTTATGTTTGCAACTTGGCCCCGGGGCATACGAGTAAGTTTTGCGATACTGGGCGGCGCCGTTGTACTGACGATTCTACTCTGGGCTCGAGATCTGCTCACTATTTCCATTCTTGTTACGCTGGCAGTGTTATTTTTATTGCCGCTAAAGCTTAAGCAAAATCAGTTTCTTGCTAGCGGTCTACGGGTGATCGCCTTGATGATAATTCTAAATGCACTTGCAAGCCCTGTTGTGCTACTCGGACTTGAAGGTCTGGGGGATGCTAACATGCTGGCTCAGCAGAGTTGGGTACCTGCTTGGGTTTGGGTCGGTGTCTGGTTAGTCACTAGTGCCTTGATGCTCTATCTATGTTGGCGCAGAGTGGATGGCGCGGCACAAAGGCGTAGTAATAAGATTAAAATGTAACTCTCTGTTTATAGTGGTTGGTTTTTTGTTAACCTGCTGTTAGGTTGATGCCTGTCATCAAAAGGGGAATTACAATGAAAAAGACAATGTTAGCGGCAAGCGTACTGCTTGTAAGCACTTGTAGCCTATCGTTATCTACCGCAGTAAATGCACATGAGAATCATGCTTTAGAAGCCGCAGTCAGTAGTGACTTCAGACAAGCTAAAAATAGTGCTCGTGATCAATACCGCCATCCAGAACAAACTCTTAGTTTCTTTGATATCAAGCCTAGCGATACCCTTATCGAACTTTGGCCTGGTGGTGGCTGGTACGCCGAAATTCTCGCTCCGTATTTAGCTAAAGATGGCCATTATATTGCGGGTAATTTCGACACTAATCCCAGTGATGAAAAGGCCCGCAATGGATACCGAGCAAAAGTAGGTAAGAAGTTTGAAAAGTGGCTAAAAGAACATCAGGCTAGTTTAGGTAACGCAACCACGGTGACCTTTGATCCTCCAAACTATTACACTATGGGTCCCGATAACAGTGCCGATGTGGTACTGACCTTCCGAAACTTGCATAACTGGGCAATGAAAGGCTATTTAGAGCCTGTATTTGAATCGGCTTATAAGGTGCTGAAGAGTGGCGGGACATTTGGCATTGTTGAGCATAGAGGCGAGCCAGGTGTGGATGCTAAAACTGGTTATATGGATCAGGCTGAAGTGATTAAACTTGCCGAGAATGCGGGTTTTACCTTTGTCGCCAGCTCTGAGGTGAACGCCAACCCTAAGGATAGTAAAGATTATCCAAAAGGCGTGTGGACACTGCCTCCAAGGCTAGCCCTTGAAGATCAAGACAAAGAAAAGTATCTCGCAATCGGTGAAAGCGATAGAATGACGCTGAAATTTGTAAAAAAATAAGAGTGTAGATGAGCTTAGCGCGTGAGTTTGGTGACGAAGTCAGTATTCAGTTGCCTCATATTAAATTGGCTGGACGTTTGTGGGGGGCGGCAGACAAGCCACTGATATTGGCGCTGCATGGCTGGTTAGATAACGCCAATAGTTTTCAACCTTTGAGTGACTATTTAACCGATTATCAAATTCTCGCCATCGACTGGCCGGGACATGGAGCCTCGGAGCATCGTCCCGGTGCTTATCCATTGCATTGGATAGATTACTTGTACGATCTCGATGCCTTGCTAGATGTACTCTCTATCAACCAGCGCCCCGTGGCCCTTTTAGGCCATTCCCTCGGCGGCATAATCGCGTCAGCCTACTCGGCAGCGTTTCCTAATAAAGTAGAAAATTTAATCTTGATCGAGGCTTTGGCCCCCCTCTATGAGGATGAAGTTAAAGCCAAAAAAAGGTTAGATAATAGCTTTCGCGGTCATCGACGTTTTCTTGCCTCAATGGCAAAACCAGTCAGTGTATATCGTGATATGGCGGTTGCCGTGCAAGCACGGCACAAATTAACCGCACTAGAGCTACAATGGTGCGAATTATTGACACAGCGCAATATGCAAACCCTTGATTCTGGGGTATGCTGGCGCAGTGATCCTCGTTTAAAATTAGACTCCCCTTTAAGACTGACTTTTTCGCAAGTCGATGCCTTAATGCAAGCCCATAAAGTCAACACTCTATTAATTTCTGGTAGCGGAGGTTTTTCTCAGTTGCGAGAGGCGATCCCTATGGCTAATCGTTGGTTTGAGCGGCTAAAAAGTGTAAAAGTCGAGGGAGATCACCATCTTCATATGGGAGGTGCCGAGGAGGTGTCTAATCTCATTCGGGATTTCTTAAAAACGTAAACAAAAAAGAAGCTAGGTTTTTTGTTTCATTTATGTGATGATAATCAAAATTTAAACGCTCGTATGATTTATTGGCGTTTGCAATAAATATAATGAATTGACAGTGTTTTAGCTTGCTTATTGGCAAGCTGCTAACGACCATTGCGGTATTGTTTCCACCGCAGGTGGAGATATTAGGAGATTTTTGTGGACCAACTTTGGATTAATAATCTACCAGATGATGTGCCTTCTGAAATTGATGTAGAACAATATGCATCACTTGTGGATCTATTTGAAACTTCAGTGGCAAAGTATGCAGATCAACCAGCGTTCGTGAATATGGGTGCAACACTGACCTACCGTAAGCTGGAAGAGCGTAGCCGAGCTTTTGCTGCCTATCTCCAAAACGAGTTAAAGCTAAATAAAGGCGACCGTGTCGCTATTATGATGCCGAACCTGTTGCAATATCCTATCGCTCTATTCGGTATCTTACGTGCCGGTATGGTTGTAGTGAACGTCAATCCTCTGTATACCCCACGCGAACTCAAGCACCAGCTAACAGATTCTGGGGCTAAAGCGATTGTTGTTGTGTCTAACTTTGCGCACACCCTAGAGAAAGTGGTTGCCGATACGCCAGTTGAAAGCGTTATCCTGACAGGACTTGGTGATCTCTTAAGCGCGCCTAAGCGTACCGTGGTTAACTTCGTTGTTAAGTACATCAAGAAAATGGTGCCTAAGTACCATTTGCCACATGCAATCTCTATGCGCAAGGCACTCTATAAAGGTCGCCGCTTACAGTATGTTAAGCCTAACGTGAAAAGAGATGATCTTGCCTTTTTACAATACACAGGTGGTACAACTGGTGTTTCTAAAGGCGCCATGCTTAGCCATAGTAACGTGGTGAGCAACCTTTTACAGGCTGACGCCGCGTACGGTCCTATGCTTGATAATGGTAAAGAATTCGTGGTGACGGCACTGCCGCTATACCATATTTTTGCATTGACGGTTAACTGTTTGTTGTTTATCCATAAGGGTGCGAATAACCTGTTGATCACCAATCCTAGAGATCTGCCTGCATTCATTAGTGAGCTAGACAAGCATCAGTTTACTGTTTTAACAGGTGTAAATACCTTGTTTAACGCGCTGGTTAATAACGAAGATTTTGGCAAGCTTAATTTTTCAGAACTCAAGCTATCGATTGGTGGCGGAATGGCTGTGCAGCGTGCTGTTGCCGATAAATGGCAAGGGTTAACAAAGACGCGCCTTCTTGAAGGTTATGGTCTGACAGAGGCTGCACCATTGGTGACTTGTTGTCCCTATAACCTAGACGGCTACAACGGATCAATTGGTTTCCCTGTTGCTAATACCGATATGCAGGTCCGTGATGACGCAGGAAATGTACTGCCTCAAGGCGAAACGGGTGAATTATTTGCAAAAGGGCCGCAGGTCATGGTTGGCTATTGGCAGCGTCCAGAAGAAACGAGTAAAGTTATCGATAAAGATGGCTATTTAGCTACCGGTGATATCGGCTATATGGATGATAAAGGTTACTTCTACATCGTTGACCGTAAGAAGGACATGATTTTAGTATCTGGCTTCAACGTGTTCCCGAATGAAGTTGAAGAAGTGGTTGCATTGCACCCTAAAGTGATTGAAGTCGCCGCAGTAGGTGTACCCCATGAAGTGTCTGGCGAGTTGGTTAAGGTATTTGTGGTCGCAAACGATAAATCTTTGACCAAAGAGGACGTAATCAAGCATTGTCGAGTGCATTTGACGGGATATAAGATCCCTAAGCTGGTAGAATTTAGAGATGAACTGCCTAAAACCAACGTAGGTAAGATCCTGCGTAGGGAATTGAGAGATGAGGTTAAGTAAGAATCCCCTCATCAGTCATTAAGTGGCGATTGCCACTTTTGGTTATACTAAAGCCGGCAATCGCCGGCTTTTGCATATTTATGGAGTAGACAACTTTGTTAGTGTTTCAATATATTGAAGATGATGCCAGTTTAGCGGCGCTTGTGGAGCAATACCAAGAAGCTGATTTATTGGTGCTAGACACTGAATTTGTTCGTACTCGTACCTACTATGCGCGATTGGGCTTAATCCAAGCCTATGATGGAAAGACGCTAGCACTTATCGATCCTTTAGCGGTCAATAATTTGGACCTATTTTGGCAGTTATTGACCAAAGAGGGCTGCGTAAAACTGTTGCATTCATGCAGTGAAGACCTAGAGGTCTTTGCACGTTACGGCCAGCGACAGCCTACGAATCTATTCGATAGTCAAATTGCAGCAAGCCTTGCTGGAATGGGTCATGGCTTAGGCTATGCAAAACTTGTCGAGCAGATGCTGGAAGTTAGCATTGATAAAGGCGAGTCACGTACCGATTGGTTAAAACGCCCATTAACGGAGGCACAGCTTAATTACGCCGCAAATGACGTTTATTATCTTTATAAGCTTTACCCGCAGCTGGTTAAGTTGTTAGAAGAGCAGGGCAGGCTTGATTGGGTTTATGAAGAAGGCGTACGTATGACGCAGGGGCGTTTAGAGACGCCAGCCCCTGAAACCGCTTATCTTAAGGTCAAGAATGCTTTCCAGCTTAGCTCAAATCAGCTTGCTGTATTAAGAGATTTGTCCCAATGGCGCCTTAAGCGTGCTCTACAAAAAGATCTGGCGTTAGGCTTTGTCGTTAAAGATCACGCCCTGATTGGTTTGGCTAAGAAACAGCCTAAGTCAACGAATGATCTCTATAAGATGACGGAGCTTACCGAACAGGAAAAGCGTATTCACGGTAAAGAGATTATTAAGATCATCAGTAACGTCAGCTATGATAATCCGCCTAAGCCTCTTGACGTTATCGCCCTTAAAACTGGATATAAAAATGCGTTTAAGAGCATCAAGACCTGTATTGCAGAGCAAGCGGAGTCGAAGGGAATTCCGTTGGAGTTATTAGGCTCTAAGAAGTATATTCATGAATATTTGCAGTGGGTTTGGGATGGCAAAAAAGGCGATAAACCTCTAATTTTAAAGGGCTGGAGAGAAGCGATTGTCGCTCAGCCGTTATCTGAGCTTAAGCTGTAATATCGTTAGTATTAATATCAAAAGAAAGCCCGCGAAAGCGGGCTTTTTTGTTAGATGTAAGCGTCAATACCGAGGGAGGATTAATTCTGCTCTGGCAAAGTGACATTTAGTTCAAGCACTGAGAAGTGGTCATCGGTCTGCTCGAGCTGAACTGAGACTTGATCGGGCCCGACTTGAACATACTTACGGATCACCTCGATGATTTCCTGCTTCATTTGAGGAAAGTAATCAGGGGCGTCACGCTCTCCACGTTGATGTGCAACGATGATCTGCAGTCGTTCTTTTGCTGTCACCGCAGTGCTTGGTTCCTTTTTCGTTTTAAAATAATCAAGAAGAGACATAAATTAGCTACCAAAAATTCGTTTTAAGAAACCTTTCTTCTCTTCCGTAAGAAATCGGAAAGGCAGTTCTTCACCTAATAACCTTTCTACAGCATCGCTGTAGGCCATACCCGCATCGCTTTCTTGATCGATAATGACAGGTACACCAGAGTTAGAGGCTTTTAATACGGCTTGTGATTCCGGGATCACGCCCAGTAGTGGAATCGCTAAGATCTCTTCGACATCTTGTACACTTAGCATTTCGCCGGTTGTCACGCGAGCAGGTGAGTAACGAGTCAGCAATAGATACTCTTTGACTGGCTCTAAACCTTCTTCTGCACGCTTAGATTTACTCTGTAACATACCTAAAATTCGGTCTGAGTCGCGCACAGAGCTAACTTCAGGGTTAGTGGTAACGATAGCGATATCGGCAAAGTAAAGTGCCATCATAGCGCCGGTTTCGATACCTGCAGGAGAGTCACAGATGATGTATTCAAAATCTTTGGCTAGATCTTCAAGAACCTTACCTACGCCTTCTTTAGTCAAGGCATCTTTATCACGAGTTTGAGAGGCGGGCAGAACAAAAAGATCCCCACATCGCTTATCTTTAATGAGTGCTTGATTAAGATTGGCTTCGCCATTGATGACGTTGACAAAGTCGTAGACTACGCGGCGTTCACAGCCCATGATTAAGTCTAGGTTACGCAGTCCTATATCAAAATCGATAACAACCGTTTTATGGCCTTTCATTGCAAGACCAGTGGCAATTGCAGCACTTGAGGTGGTTTTACCCACGCCACCTTTACCCGATGTGACAACAATAATCTGTGCCATTTATTATAATCCTTTCTATATTTGCGCTCTTTATAGAGGCAATGATTCAACCGTAAGCGACTCGCCCTCTAGACGAATGCAACCGCTTGGTGCGGCTCCGTTTTGCTGAAGGTTCTCAGTTAACCAGTATTGACCTGCAATCGATACCAGTTCTGCTTCAAGTTTTTTTGCCATGATAACGGCATGTCTGTCGCCCGACGCGCCAGCCATGGCTTTACCACGTAAAGTTCCGTATATATGGATACTGCCATCAGCGATCACTTCTGCACCATTTCCAACCGCGCCAACAATAATCAGATCGGCATTTTTTGCATAGATCTGTTGTCCTGAGCGGACGTTTTGTTTAACGATTTTGGTGGTCTTAGGCAGTTGAGGTTGTGAATTGGATTCTTTCCCCGATTTAACCGTGGCCAGACCAATCGCTTTAGCTTGTTTAGTGAGTTCAGTTGACGCACTTGTGATCCCAACGATGATCAATTGACGACTGGTTAATATCTCTTTTAATCCAAGTATGTCAAAATTACTCGTTTGAATGGCGCTCAGGTTGACCACTAAAGGTGCACCTAGAAAAAATTGCGGTGCAATAGCGAGCTTAGCATCTAACTCCGCCGCGATAACTGCCATATCATCACTGTTGATATGCAGTACAGAAAGAGTAAAAGAAGAGCCTTTTAATTCGAGGCTAGGTGTTTGCATTCCTGTATTGCTCTCTAGAAAAAGTCAGCGCAGGGCCGATATCCATTATATTCCTAACGGACCATGGTATAGTGTGCTCCCTTAGCTGGCAAGTTGAATAGTTTGGAAATTGAGTCGTATATGATCTGTGCAGTATATAAAAGCCTACGAAAGGCTGAAAGTTACCTTTTCGTTGAAAAACGCAACGATTTTGAGCGTGTTCCAGAAGCATTAATGGCGATGTTTGGCGAGCCACAATTAGTGATGATGTTGCCGATAGATAAAAGAGAACACTTGGGCTTTGCCGATATTAAAAAAGTGAGATCTGAACTGAAAGAAAAAGGATTCTATTTACAGTTGCCACCGCCTGTGGTTAATTTATTAGAACAACATAAGAAAGAGATAGGTTTTAATCCTGAGTAAGTCTGCGATTAAGTCTATTAAAAGCTCTCATAAAGGGGATTTATGGTTTTAGGGAAACAGATTCTGGCTTTAACCTGTTGTTTGAGTTTATTGCCCGTCACAACTATGGCACAAAGTGAAACTCAGGGCAGTTTTTCTGATTATGTTGCGGTGTTAAAGCAAGAAGCTGCAGATAAAGGTTTCAGTCAGCAAACCATAGATGCGGTTTTCCCTAAAATTAAGATGTTTAAAAAGGCCAAGGCCACCAAAAATAACCAGGCCGAAACACCCGTTACCCTCGAAACCTACCTACCGCAGGTAGTGCCTCAATCTAAGGTCGATTTGGCTCGAGCATTTTATAAACAGCATTACGCTGAACTCGAGAAAATTGGTAAACGCTATGGAGTGCAGCCACGTTTTATCGTGGCGTTATTAGGCATAGAGTCTAATCTGGGTCAGTCCCCTGCAAACTACCCAGTGTTATCCGTCACCGCATCTCTTGCCTATGAAGGCCAACGTGAAACATATTTTCGTTCGGAGTTTTTTGCGGCGTTAAAGATTATTGACCAAGGTGGTTTCAGTTTTGCTGATCTGAAAAGTAACGCGACTGGCTCTATGGGCAAGGCGTTCTTTTTACCTAGTGTTTACCTCTCCTATGCCCAAGACGGCGATGGAGATGGTAAGAAGGACATATGGGGTAATAGCAGTGATGCTTTAGCGTCTGTGGCTTATTATCTACAGCAGACTGGCTGGAAAGAGTCAGAAACTTGGGGCCGGCAAGTCTGGGTTCCTAAGCAGTTTGTGCCGTCAGTTGCCAGCCTAAGCGTCAAGAAAACGTTCAATGAGTGGCAAGCGCTGGGAGTGAGGCGTTTCGATGGCAGTGACTTACCTAAACGGGAAGATATGCAGATCTCCATGGTGATGCCCGATGGCATAAATGGTCGTAAATACCTAGTTTATGATAATTACCGGGGACTACTGCAGTGGAACGCGTCGGACTATTTTGCCATTTCAGTAACTTATCTTTCAGAAAGAATTAAATATCCTCCGATCATCTAATTTTTCACCTGCGATGAGTGAGTACAAATAAATAGCGGCCTTGGCCGCTATTTTTGTATAGATAAGTCGCTGTTGATTTAATTTTGACCATCAAGGTCACAAATTTTAATTCGATTCATATCGACCGTCTTGCCACTAGTGCACCGAGTGGCGTGTGCGTTGTATAATGCGCGGCTAATCGGTTTATATGAGTAGATGATTTTAAGCATGGCGTTTTGGAATGAAAAAACCTTAGCACAGATGAGCACCCAAGAGTGGGAGTCATTATGTGATGGTTGTGGTAAGTGTTGTTTGAATAAATTAATCGACGATGAAACCGAAGATCTTTATTACACAAATGCCGCTTGTCAGTTACTCGATAATAAAGCAGGCCACTGTAAAAGCTATGAGCAGCGTTTTAAGTTTGTTCCGAGCTGCACTAAGGTTACCGTAGATAATATTGAATCATTGACTTGGTTACCCGATAGCTGCGCTTATCGACGCTTATTTATGGGGAGAGAGTTGCCGAGCTGGCATCCGCTGAGAACGGGATCAAAAGAGGCGATGATCTTGGCTGGCATGTCGGTTGCGGGTAAGGTGACCTGCGAAACTAAGATCCGAGATATCGAAGATCACATTGTTCTTTGGCCAATGAAAGACGTTGAATAGTCAAGATCCGAAGTAAAAAAACGCCCTATTCAATAGGGCGTTTTTGTATCAATCTTTTATCGATGACAAATGTCTCTATGGCAAATATCTACGCCAGTGGTTAAACAGACTTCTTCAACGCTGGAATAAAGAAGATAGCTAGTGCCAGCAGATAGCCGCTAAAGGCGACAATCATCCATTGCCCCATAGTCACCCCCATAAACTCCCAAGGAATATCTGTACACATGCCTGTAGGCATAAATAGAGAGGGCAACCATTCATGGAGTTGGAGCCAACTTGGGAACTCAGGAAGATATGAGCAGGTTGCAAACGGAGACGGGTTCATCTGCATATCGACAAGCTCCAATGCGAGCTTTAACCCCCAAATAGCACTCACACCCCAAACAACAACGCCAATAGCGCGAGCAATACGAGAGCGGTAACCTACAACACCAATGATCCCGGCAAAGAGTAAACCAAAAACCGCTACGCGTTGATAGATACACATAACGCAAGGATCAAGCTTCATGACATGTTGGAAAAATAGTGCAGCCAGTTCTAGGGCTATTGCAGACATCATCAGGATTAGCCAAGCGGCTTTTGAGTGGGAAAAACGAATTAGTGCATTCAACGACAGGGTCTCCATTGCAGATAAAAAAACGCCCTATTGAATAGGGCGTTTTATATGACTAACTATTTGTTCAATAGTTCAGAAAATGCTTATCAATGTCCTGATACTACACTATCTGTTGCTGCTTGAGCAGAGTGATGAATCAACATTTGTGTATCATAAAAATACTGAGTCATCTGTTCTAGGGCACCTAGCTCGATAGCGAGGATACCTACGATAGACAATACGATAGTGTATGGCAGTGCCATCCACACCATTCTTCCGTATGAAAGACGAATAAGTGGAGCAATTGCCGATGTTAGTAGGAATAGGAACGCTGCCTGACCGTTTGGTGTTGCAACAGAAGGTAGGTTAGTACCTGTGTTAATGGCAACGGCAAGTAGATCAAACTGATCGCGGGTGATCTGGCCGTTAAGTAGCGCCGCTTTCACTTCGTTAATATAAACGGTACCTACGAATACGTTATCACTCACCATTGAAAGTAGGCCGTTTGCGATATAGAAGATTACTAACTGAGTGTTACCTTCATAGCTCAATGCCCACTGAATAACTGGTGCGAATAACTGCTGATCGATAATTACGGCTACAACGGCAAAGAATACAGCTAATAGCGCGGTAAACGGTAAGGCTTCTTCGAAGGCTTTACCTAGTGCGTGCTCGTTAGTGATACCGTTAAATGCAGTGGCTAGAATAATCACCGATAGACCAATTAGACCAACAGAGGCTAAGTGCAGTGCAAGACCTGCGATTAACCATACGCCGATAACCGCTTGGATCAGAAGCTTAACTTTATCGTGTTTAGTTCGGTTTGCATCTTCATGTGCATCGTAGTCAGATAGGATCTTGTGAACCGCTTCTGGTAACTGTTGACCGTAGCCGAAGACTTTAAACTTCTCTACTAAGAAACAAGTAGTAATACCCGCAAAAAATACCGGAACCGTCACAGGGGACATGCGAATCGCGAACTCTGCGAATTGCCAGTTAGCCTGGGCTGCAATAATTAGGTTCTGTGGTTCACCCACCATGGTGCAAACACCACCTAACGCAGTACCTACACCAGCATGCATAAGTAGGTTACGTAAGAAGCCTCGGAACGACTCAAGCTCCTCTTCACATAACTGAGGATGACCGTCAGAAGTGTGATCATGAGTGTCACCAAAGGTCTTACCCGATGCAACTTTGTGGTAAATCGAGTAGAAACCGACCGCAACCGTAATAATAACCGCGATAACAGTCAGTGCATCTAAGAAAGCCGACAAGAATGCTGATGCCATACAGAAAAGAAGTGATACAGCAACTTTTGAACGGACCTTAGTGATCATCTTGGTAAAGACGAACAGCAACAGTTGCTTCATAAAGTAGATACCGGCGACCATAAAGACCAGCAGTAGTACTACTTCTAAGTTAGCCTCAATTTCATGTAACACCTGACTTGGCGAAGTCATGCCGATGGCCACGGCTTCAATCGCTAATAAACCGCCAGGTTGCAGTGGATAACATTTTAGAGCCATAGCTAAGGTGAAGATAAACTCGACAACTAATAGCCAGCCTGCAATAAACGGATTAAAGTAAAATACGATTGGGTTGATCACCAAAAATGATATGATCGCGAGTTTGAACCACTTCGGTGAATTACCCAAGAAGTTGTCAAGAAACGCCCGACTCATTGTCACAGGCATGGAGTCCTCTCTATTTGTTTTTCTATGGTTACGAGTAGCAAATTTGCACCGTATGCTACTCGTGATGATGAAAAGGTAAAAGCTTTTTTGATGACTTAAGCCGCCCATTATGACGAAACAGCTATCTATATCAAAAAAATATCACTTAAAACGCGCTGTTAGCGTAAAAAATACTCGCTTTTAGCAATTTATTTGAATAGAGAGCGCCGAATCGGTCTGTTTTGGTTTTCATTTTTTGCCGCTCTGGTATGATCTGTCGGAGAACAACACTAATAATTGGATAGAGTAGGTTAATGATCATCAATGCCAAAGGTCCTGCAAGTTTCGCAGAGAAGTATATTGTACGATCCATTTGGGAAAATAAGTTTCCTCCAGGCTCTATTCTGCCCGCAGAACGCGAGCTTTCAGAACTGATAGGCGTTACCCGCACGACATTGCGAGAAGTGCTGCAGCGTCTCGCGCGTGATGGCTGGTTGACGATTCAACATGGTAAACCCACAAGAGTGAATAACTTTTGGGAAACTTCTGGTTTAAATATCTTAGAGACGATTGCCGAGTTGAACCCTGAGGGCTTCCCAGAGTTGGTCGATCAGTTGTTATCGGCAAGAAGCAGTGTCAGTGCTATTTATTTCAGAGGAGCTATTCGTAATAACCCTGATGAAGCGATAGAAGCTCTATCTCATCTCGATGAGCTAGAAGATACCGCTCAAGCTTATGCTGAATTTGACTATCAATTACAACATACCTTGGCCTTCTCTTCGGGTAATCCACTTTATGTTTTGATCTTAAATGGATTTAAAGGCCTATATAGCCGAGTGGGGCGCTACTATTTCTCTAGTGCCGAAGCGCGCGCATTGGCAATGGACTTCTATAAGCAGTTACAGCAGCTCGCAATCGATAAAAATTATTCAGATGTCCCAGCATTAATGCGAACCTATGGCATTAATAGTGGCGTGATGTGGCAAAGCCTTCGCGACGATATGCCTGTGGACTTGGGGCATTCAGATACCTAAACAAGCCTGTCTGTGTTAAAAAAAGCCATCGTAAAGATGGCTTTTTTTATTTTGAGCCCTAAACCACCTTCAGAAGGTGGAGTTTTTATTTCCTAAACCAGCTAATAGAGGAGCATTAACATCGACTGTTAGCTATAAGTCGAAGCGATAGTAGAGATCGAGAGATTGTTCTATGGTGCCTGAGACGGTTTCAAGATATAGCTGAGATAGAAGGTAATATCTCACCGTCATCTCATAACCAGGGTTAAAGACACCCACGCCATATTTGACCATGAGTTTGTCACCGATAAAGCCACTGATGGCAAAGCGGCCATCATCGTTTGCATCGAGTTGTACATTTGAAAAGCCGATTTTCTCGATGATGCCAGCGGCGGTATTACCAATATTGCCGATGGCGCCGCCACCAATCTGGTTGCTTAACGACAGAGCCGCCCCCATCATTAAGCCACTGTTTTGATCGACGCTGGTGTTATTGAGGCCAGTACCACGTACGATATAATTTAAGATCTCAGCTTGCTCTTTTGCGGGTGATGAGAAGAGGTTGACGACCGGCTTCATCGGCGTACCGGTTATACGTACACCAGCGATAACATCTTCATCTTTGATCTCACGAACGGCTTCAATATTAAGGTTCGGGACATCGATAGGGCCGATAAACTGCATTTCTCCCGCGCGTATATCTAAGGTTTGCCCCATAAACTTGTAATTACCATCGATGACTTTTATCTCACCAAAGAGTAGCGGTGGCCTAAATGGGCTTTGTTTAAGCTCCAGCTTACCTTTTAGCCTCCCCTTAAGCCCCATACCATCGACACGTAGCCGGTCGCCGACATTGAGGTTAACTTGGGCTGACACCGCAAGCGGCGAAACCTGCTGCTCTGTGGTCGCTAGACTATCTTCAAATACGACATCTTTAGAAACAGCTACGCCGCCTTCCGGTAGCTGCACTATGGTAATGCGTCCTGATGGGACGTTGATATCACCTTGGATATCGAAAGACTCGTTGGTGAACTTAACTTGTAGATCGGTTCCGACGTTTAATATAGCCAGTGGTGGTTGGATCACTGCTAGATCTTTCCCCTTTATGGCAAAGGCACCATTGAGCTGTTGTTGGGCCCAATCTAACTCGCCATCGACATAGGCTTGGCCTTTTCCCATTTTTAGCTCGCCATCGATTTTGGCTTTCTTGCCGGAAAAGATAAAGTCGAGATCGACATCTTCCAACAACGTTGGGTTGGCTGTTGCCATAATTGAGCCGTCATTGAGTGAGATCTCGCCAGAAACTTGTGGCTCACTTAGGCTACCGCCTATTTGTAACTCACTGGAGATCTTACCTTCTAAGACCTCAAGCTCAGGTAGCAACTCAGCTAGGGCTTGTAAGTTAATTTGGTCTAATGAGAGCTGGCCGTGCATATTTCTATCTGGAGTGACGTTAATTCCCAGATTGGCTTCCATACTTGCAATATCATAAGACTCTAATGACAGTGAGGTCATCAGCTGCTTTTCATCTAAGCGGCTGCGTAACTGTACGGATTTATAGCCGATGGCAACTTCGCTATTATTGGTTGCTTGGAAGTCGATATTACCTGGTTGAAGCTCAAGTTCAACGCTGCCAATAGGCTTGGCATTTTCAAACCATTGTAGCTTGGAGCTGAGTGTTGCTGGTCCCGTCCAGTCGAGGCTTTCCGGCAGCCAAGGCTCAGCAAGGACGCCAAGATCGCCCACAAACTCGAGGGCGGCATGGCCATCTAAGCCTAATTGTATCGGCTCTTTGGCGCATAATTTACCGCCAACATGGGATAAACAGAATGGCGCAACATTTCCCGTCAGTGAATCGAAGTGATATTCGGCATTAAAGGGAGACTCTAGATTGATATCACCTAATTTAGAGGCTAATGATAGCCGTTTGACTTGAGCAATAATCTGCTGCTTTTCTTCGTGATACTCACTCGTTAAATCGGTGTTTAAGACCAAGTCTCCCAGTGTTGTCATTATGAGCGACTGTTTAGTTAAGTCACCCTGTGCGTTAAGGGAGATATTGGAAAGTTCAAGATCCTGATACTTAAAATCATGCAGATTGAACGATGCAATAAAGCTTTGATTATCGAGTGGTTTATATTGACCCGTTAAACCAAGGTCGGCGAGTTCCACTTCAAAAATCTGTAAATCGCTCGCCTTTAATGACACGCCAATATTGGGATGGTCACTCGCTCCTGAAACATCGATATCGGCCTTAATATTTCCTTGGGCGTCTGCCTGCCATAAGCTTAAGTCTGGCACGGTTAATTCGCCGCTAAGTGACCACTGTTTGTCAACCTCACCCTGAACAAACAATCGACTCTGTAATGCACTGACGTTTAAGCCTTGTGAGCTTAAGTGCCATTTACTGTCGATGGACACTGCACCATCGATCTGTAGCGGGTAATGCATGATGTGGCCGCTAAGATTTGCATCTTCAACGTCGATTGCCCACGAATTATCGGCGAGATTGAATCGGCCTGCGCTATTAAAAGGTCCAGTGATTTCACTATTTGGTAAAGGCTCAGATAAGCCTAGGTCTAATTGACCGATATCGAACTGCTGCGCTGCGACTTTGGCCTGCCATGCTAACACCTCTCCATATTCAAATGAGCCTTGAACAGCGATATCGCCCAAATCTGGATTATTGCCGTAGAGCTTATCAAATACTAACTGATTATTGGCGTGACTAAATACCGTGTCGATATCGAGTGTTGGTTGATATTGTGACCAGAACTGAGTTTTTAGCTCAACCTGCTGCGCGTCTAGGTTGCCTTGGCTACTAAGGCTTACATTGCTTGCGCTAAATTTAGCCTTCTTTAGTGGCCATTGTAGTTGCTCAGCCTTTAATGTCAGCTGGTATGGGATCTGTGGCTTAGCGAGCTCGACTGTCGATTCAATATCGAAGTTAAACTGACCGCTACCTATAATATGGCTGTTAAGCCCCTTAAAGCCATGCTTAACAGTCACCACTAGCTGTTGGTTTTCGAGGCCTGGGACCTCCTTTATATGGGTGAGGTTTATCGAGGACTGAATATCCATCGGATAATCGTTTATCAGTGAGATCTGTCCGCTCAGCTCAATGTCGCCGTAGCTATGGCTAGCGTTAAAGTCATCGATATTGATTAGAAATTGCTGGTAGCTGCCCGCTAAATGGAGTTTGGAGAAATGATCTTTTCTGGGGCCGAGGATCAAGTCACCGTTTTCGATATCCAAGGCGTCTACAAAGACTGGAATAGGCATAAAGACTTGGGGCAGGTTGGCCATAACCCACTCACTCTCTTTCGGCTCTTGTTTCTTGCTTTGTTGTTCTTCTTTGACCTGCGTATTGCTGGCTGCGACTTTTTTCTTGCTCGGCTCGACTGCGGGGTTATTGCTATCATCAGCGGACTCGGAGAAGGGGATGGATACCAATAGACCTTCAGAATAGATAGAGCTTGCGCGGATCCCGGTTGCCAGCCATTCAGCACTTAAATCCAGTTGATTGGCATTAAAGTCCATATCGTTGACTCGAACAGTGACATTTTTGAGCGCGCCACTGACGAGGGTGATCCCAAAGGGAAGGGTGATCTCTTGATTTTCCTCTTCGTCAGCAGAGGTATCATCCGTCGCCGAGGTTAAATTTGAGTCAAGGTCAGTCCCTGATGCTTGGCCGCCAATAGAGGCGACCTCTTCCCCGATAAGTGCGGTATCGATTTCAACATTCACCTTTGAGCTTGCAAGCTGCTCTACACACAGCTGTTTTTGCATTAAACACACAGGGTTCCAAGCCAAGACCAGATCGGTGATTTCAACTTTTACCCCCGACATCTGCCAAGCGGCATAATCTAACTCAATCTGGCGGTTGAGTTGGCCAGACTTATAATCGAGCTCTAAGTCAGGAACAAAAATGTCGGCAAGCTTGATGGCGATATGGCTACCAAACTGGGTACCGAACAAGATTGCAAAGCAAACTAGCACGAGTAAAGGTGTGTAGATGGCGAAGCGGCTTATTAGCTTAAACCAGGCCCATATGCGCATATACCAGGGTCTACTTTTAGCGGTCGTGTTAGTGTTGGCCTCATTGGGACCTTGACTGGAAGCGGTCATAGCTCGGCTCCCATGGTAATGTGAATACGCCAAGGACGACTTATGGTATCAGTCTCTTTTAATCCAATACCCACATCGAGCTTTACTGGGCCAATTGGCGAGATCCAATGGATACCGGCACCAACGGAAGTAATGAGCTCAATCTGGTTCACATCAAAAGCATTACCCGCATCGATAAAGGTCGCGACTCGCCAAGTTGGCGTGACATAATATTGATATTCGATACTGCCAACCATCAAGTAGCGTCCACCGACAACTTCTCGAACGATTTCACCTTCGTCATTAACCGAGTCGATCGAGGGACCGAGTTCGTTATAACTATAACCACGAATACTCTGATCACCACCGGCGAAATAACGTAAAGAGGGCGGAATACTCTCGAGCGAGCCATCACTTGTGAGGTTGGCCGCCATATCTAAACGCGAGACGATTCTGTGTTTATCAAAAAAGGTGTTGATCCATTTAAATTTGGTTTGTAAACGGGCCAGTCTGACCTCGGATCCAAGGCTGGGGTCGGCATACTCGAGGCTATAAAATTGGAAAAAGCCCGACTTGGGATCCAGCGAGTTATCCCCACGGGTAGTTTTAGACAGGCTTGTGCCAAATAACACAAATCTTGGATCATAATCCACACCTGACTGGGTATAGTCTTCACGCATGACTTCTGCCGAGTAATTAAATAGCCATTTGCTTTGCAGCCGTTGCTGGCGAATGAGTGCGAACATCATTTTTGATGCTTCGAGCTGACCCGTATTATTAAAGTCACGTTCTTCAGGATCGTAAACCTGCGTAACTCCGTATTTATCTCTGAGCATGCCCATTCGTATTTTTAATTGGTCATCGAGAGGGTGAGTTAAGGGGATGGTGTAAGTTGTCAAAAACTTAGGCTTATCAGGCGACCACTCGGCAGTTGTCTCCTGAGAATGACCGTATCGATTGATTTGTGGAGTCCGCCAAGTCACTCGAACACGAGGCTCTAGGTTATTATCAACCGTATTACCGATATCAGCACCCAGACCTAACTCAATTGAGTGATCGGGGCGCGAACTTAGCTCGACACGTACTGGAACTTGTAGTCCTTCGACCTGATCGACTAATGGCAGTACCTTGATGTTTGAAAAGTATCCTGTATCTAATAACTGACGATTTAACTGGCCTAGGTTCCCGGTGCTATAGGGAGCATCAAGCTCAAACGGAATAAGCTGTTCAAGGAGTCTAGGTTCTAAGGTCGAACCAGTAAAACTGACTTTGCCGATGTGGTAACGCTTGCCAGAATCATAATATAGAGAGATTTTTGCAGTATTAAAGTCACGGTCTACGGCTATTTGTGATAAATCGAATTTGCCATCAAAATAACCGCGAGCGAGGGCGAGTGTCAGTAGCTGCGCCTTGATATCCTCATAAACCCCATGGTTGAGTCGGTCACCGGGTCGCACGTTTAACTGGCTAAGCCATTTTTCGAAAACGGGGTCATTACGCATCTCACCTTTAACCTGAATATCAATCCAGCTAATTAAGGTGGGCTTTCCAGCATCAATATCTAGCGTTAGTACCCAAGGGCGCTTGTCATGACTAGTGACGCTTTGCGACACCTTACTATGGTAGTAGCCCATAGAGTGCATCGCGGCTTCAATATTATCCTCGGCATTAAAGATAAAAGCACGGCGTTGCACGCTCGAATCAGGCAAGCTGCCTAAGTGAGCCTTGACGTTACGTGCCAAGCTACCCTCGACACCGTTAATCTTGAGTGTTAACCAATCATTCGCCCGCACTGAAAATGTTACAGATGTAACACCGATAAGCAGTAAGGAAGTGGTTAGCACACGAAGCAAACTTTTCAACAAAAATTAGACTCTTATTAATAGTTTAATTTAGACCAAGCTATTGTCACTAGAATCGTTAACTCAAGCAAGTTGCTGATTGTAATTATGACCGAAAATGGTTACAAAGAGAGCAAATAAATACAATAGGATACAGTTTGTGAACTACAAGATGCTAACTCGTACAGCCTTGCTTATATTATCGACAGTTATCTCGGCAAGTGGCATGGCCAGTGATAGGCCTTTTTCAATCGCGATTCATGGCGGCGCTGGTACTATCTCTAAGGCAAATTTAACCCCAGAGCAGCAAAAGGCTTATCGCGAGAAATTACAGCAAGCGGTTGACGCGGGCTACGATATTCTTGCTAAAGGGGGAACTAGCTTATCGGCCGTTCGGGCATCGATTAATATTCTAGAAAACAGCCCGCTTTTTAATGCGGGCCTTGGCGCTGTGTATACCTATGATGGGGGGCACGAACTGGACGCATCGATCATGGACGGTAAAACCATGAATGCTGGTGCGGTTGCCGGGGTAAAACATATTAAAAATCCCATTGATTTAGCCATCACTGTGATGGAAAAGTCACCCCATGTGATGTTATCTGGTCAAGGTGCAGAAGAGTTCGCGCTCACTCAGGGTTATCAGTTAGTTCCAGTAAACACATTCGATAGCGAGAGCCGCTATCAGCAACTGAAAAGTGCCAAAGAAAAAATCCAGAAAGCGGAATCTAACGCCGATTACCAAGCTAGCACAGGCTCTAACACACACCATAATTATCAGCAAAGCGCCCTAGATTACAGCGAGTTTGACTATAAATTTGGTACAGTGGGGGCTGTTGCGCTAGATCAAGATGGCAATCTAGCGGCTGGCACCTCAACAGGCGGGATGACGGCTAAGCGATTTGGCCGTATCGGTGACTCGCCCGTTATTGGCGCGGGAACGTATGCCGAGAACGGCGTCTGTGCCGTCTCTGCGACAGGCCATGGTGAGTACTTTATTCGTTATCATGTGGCGGGTGATATCTGCGCCAAGGTGAAATATCAGAAGAAATCAATTATTCAAGCGGCCGATGAGGTGATTAATCAACGTCTGATCACCGCTGGTGGCACAGGCGGTGTGATTGCTATCGATCAGCGAGGTAACATCGCTACGCCATTTAATACCGAAGGCATGTACCGTGCAACTCGAAAACAAAATGAACCCGCTCAGGTGATGATCTGGTCAGATCTATAACCTAAAGATGAAGCGCATTAAGCTCAACTAGCCGAGCTCAGTGCGCTTATATTCGTTTAACTTCTGTATTCATGTTATCGACAGCTCTTCTTAATAAGTACATTAAATTATTATTCACTAATAAAACTCTTTACAAGGTTATATAATGAGTGAAATTTAACCTGGTAAAGTATCTTATGACTGCAGAAAAGAGACCAAGCACAGCAACTTCAAAGCCAGATAGAACCACCGCAATGCAACAAATCATCGAGCAGGTTAAGCAGGAGCTGCCGTTGTATGAGTCTGAAACTTTTGTTTGTGGGCCAGAGGGGAGTTGCCTAGGTTGCCCTAAAAAGCTGTTAGAGTTAGTAGATAGCGAATTGAGCTATTGGGAGGCCGCGATATCGAACGGACAAACACCACAATTTGATGAGATCCGTCGCTTTGGTAAGTTGTGTACCAATGTAAAGCGAGGCTTGGACCGTAATGGTGTGTTAGATAAATATCAGCAGCTAAAAAATGATAGGGTTAAATTTGGCAGCCATTCTTAACTGCTCCTCAGTTTGACGTTGTTTTGTTGTTATCAAGTTTCACGGGCTATTGCTAAGCCACTTTTAGCTCATTTTCTACAAAATCCCTAACAATTACCTATAGAGTCATTACCGATCGTGTAACGCTTTGCCTAAGAGTGCCAGTGTGGTTCATCATCAATGGTGAGTTAATCAAAATCTGTGAAATACATCACGAACATATATTTGTATGGTTCTGAATAAAAAGCCAAAATGCCGCGCAATCTCTTTCCCCTAAAAATAGCGTATACGCATAAAAGGTTGCACATGAGCAAGAAATTTCTGATCACTTGGGATCAAATGCAAAGTTACACCCGCCAGTTGGCAGAGCGCCAGCTACCTGCAGAACAATGGAAAGGCATTATTGCAGTTAGCCGCGGTGGATTAGTACCTGCAGCTATTCTAGCTCGAGAGTTAGGTATTCGTAATGTAGATACTATCTGTATCTCTAGCTACGATCACGATCATCAGCGTGAGACTAAAATCATTAAGCAGGCGCCAGGAGACGGTGAAGGCTTTATCGTTGTCGATGATCTGGTTGATAGTGGCTCTACTGCTAAAATCGTCCGCGAAATCTACCCTAAGGCTAAGTTTGTTACCGTGTGTGCTAAACCAGCTGGTAAGCCATTAGTTGATGATTACATCGTTGATATCCCACAAGACACTTGGATCGAGCAGCCTTGGGATACAGGTGTGAGCTTTAGAGAGCCGCTTTGTAAGTGATTGCCTGAATTAAAGTTTTAAGGCGCAAATCAAAACCGAATAGTCCGCTATTCGGTTTTTTTTGTCGCGGTTAATCGTATAGGGTGAAGCAATAAAGAAAAAGTGGTCGAGTAAGCATTAGGATATTTTTTAGCTAATGAGTGTGGCAATGATGGGCCGACTCTATGCTGATTATCTTGCTGTTGAATTTTTATCGCGCGTTGAATATATCCATCAAGCTGATTAGTGCATGATTGGCTTAATAATGTTTGTCTGTCTTTATTGCCTTTTGCATTTCGAATGGCGAGTGAGAGGTTTTCGACATTAATATCTTGTAATCTCAATTGCAGGCACTCGTTGACTCGTAATCCACTCCCATAAAGCATCTCCACCACAAATTTTGCTAGTCCACTCATGTGTGACAATATCAGAGCAATCTCTTGATAAGATAAGACCGTAGGCAATGTGCGCTGCTTTGTTGCTAACGTAAAACCTAGATCGCCTAATTCAATTTTTAAGTGTTGCTGGTATAAAAAAGCTAATGCATTAAGTGCGACTTTTTGCGTATTAACCGCGACATTCTGTTTGTTAGCTAACCAACTTAAAAAAGTTTTACGTCAACAGAAGAGAGCGTAACAGGGTGAGCTTTATGATGAAATAAAATGTAGCGCTTGATCCAGTAAAGATAAGCTTTTTCTGTGCGAAGACTATAGCCTCGTAATCGAATCTCTTGTCTAATCGATTTTAAAAAAGGACTGGAATGTGTCATTTTAGTCTCTCGCTTCTAACTGTGTTTTTATACAGTGTTATCTGTGTTTGTAAGAATGCAAGCGCACTTTGTCAGGAATGACAGAGACTCGGCTGTTGCTAATTTGTTAAATGTATTGTAAATTCAAAAGCATAGAGTAGGGCGCGTTTTCTTCGCTGGGATGTAAAACGAATAAAGTGCGCTCGCGCGCTTTTGCAAAAGTGGTATTGCATACAATTTTGCTCTAGAACACTTAACGTATTATTATTGTTTGTAATTTAGTCTGTGTTCTTATGCGCGTTTTTCCGGTCACGATCGACAAAGCGCGCAAGCGTTATATTAAAATGTTAGAGGTATCAGAGGGAACTGATAGTGTCGTATTACAACTTTTCAATATTAAAAAGCGCTGCTAAGACAGCGTTTCTTCATATTTCTTGGCTAATTTCATTAATTGGGGCTCCGATTATATTCTTTCGTGGCGAGCTAGATTTATTAGAAAAGTTTCTTTTGTGTTTAGCCTTTTTAATGTTTTTCTGGTTAGTATATTTATTGTTCTGCATAATATTTCACAGGTTAAGCCTTAGAGACGAAAATAACAGGTTTGGGTATTTGCAAAAAAGTGATACTGAAAAAGGGAAAGAAGTAGGCTCACACTTAGAAGGTTGGTAATAAGATACCTCTAACAAGGCAATTAAAAAAAACGGACGCGTAAAGCTTGGCTCGCGCTCGTGCCTCGCAAATTTTAGCCAAGCATTTACCAGCCCCTTATTGGGGCGTTATAACGCTCTGCAGTTCGGATGAAAAATGAATATTGAAGTAACAGATAATCCAAATAAAAATGACCTTGAAGTAATAAGTAAAGGTATTCAGTCGTTTAATCAACAACATATTCCTGATGAAGTTGTGTTCGAGCCTGATACAAAATTTGCGGCATTTGCGAAAGATGAAAATGGCAAAGTGCTAGGTGGTATTAGAGCAACAGGATTCTGGAATTATTGCATCCTTGAGCTACTTTGGCTCTCAGTGGAAACTCGAGGTAAAGGTGTAGGGCAAAGGCTCATGGACGCCGCAGAAAATTTTGCTAAAGTAAAAGGCTTTCAATACATACGCACGGAAACTCTTAGCTTTCAGGCTAGACCCTTTTATGAAAAACGTGGGTACAAAGTTTTTGGTGAGTTGCCCGATTATCCAAAAGGTCATACGACATACTGCCTTGTAAAAGAGCTATAACAAGAGACTATGGCGCCAATAGCTAACTTTGAGCTTTTGGCGCTTCCCACATTACACCATCTCTTAGCATCGAATTTAACGTTACAACCACCTTTCTGACACAGGCAATTACCGCCACTTTCTTTGGCTTTCATGCCTATTGTTGCAGCACATGCCCTTACTCATTAGCAAGGTGTTTTAAGTCTCTTTCAGTCAATACCCCAAGCCACTATATTATGCGACTGTTTTCACTGCGTTTCGGACGATTGCTGATAATGATTATGGTGAAACTGCCAAAAGAATACTGAGCATTGAGAAGCTCAAAAAACGGGTGGTAAGTTATGGTATGAGGCGTTCAAGGTTCGTATTGCAAAAGTTGAGCGAGGCAATGGCATATAACAATAAAGGATTAAGGCGCGGAAGCGTGTTCATTTAGCACAGCATTTAAGATCATTCCTCAGCGCTTTGGATTATTATTTGAAGTAATGAGCCTTGTGTTTATAGCACAATGGTTTAGGTTAGGTAGTGAGCGGCGCTCACGACTAAATTGACGTTATACATTTAAGGAGTATGGCTTTGGTAGATAAACGGATCAGTAACGCTGTTGCCTTGATGCGCACCGTAAAAAAATGTATGACATTTATAGTCCTTATTGCGATGTATATCGTAGTCGGGGTTTCGATATTTGAGCTTGGTATTGCGCTTTATGCTGAACATATTTGATTCAGCGGGCGGTGTAATGCACGTCAAAATAGACCAATTACTTAAAATATTTGGT